>NZ_MEHJ01000001.1:2972500-3630000 GCF_001746415.1 Streptomyces agglomeratus | reverse complement strand
GCGCGGCGGGTCGGCCGCCACCTCGCAGTCGGCGCAGCTCGACGCGGCGAGCCTGGCGAAGCTGCCGGAGCACGTGCGGGAGGCGTACCAGTTCGCGGTGGCTTCCGGGACGCAGGCGGCGTTCCTGCTGGGCGGGATCATCGCGGTGATCGGTTTCGTGGCGGCGTTCTTCGTGAAGGAGGTGCCGCTGCGCGGGGCGGGACCGCAGCCGGACCCGGAAGGCGAGCCCGGTGCCGGTGCCGACGGCGCAGCCTCCGCCCGGTCGAGGGTGAAGGAAATCGCCTGAGCCGGTGAGCGGACCGGCACACGTCACGGCCCCCGGCGCTCGCGCCGGGGGCCTTCGCGCGTGGCCCTTCGTGCGGGGGCCATGGTGCGTGAGCGGTCGAACATGTGCCGCCGGGGGAGTGGTCGGTGCGGCCGTCGCCGGACGCACCGCGAGGTAGCGGGTGCCGCGAGGTAGTCGGTCAGTGCCGCGAGGTCGCTAGCGGCGGGAGCGCGACCGCGGCACCGGCCGCGCCCCGACGTCGGGCAGCTGGACGACCGGGAAGCTGCCGGTGGCGGTCGGCGCGTGCTCCGGCAGCCACAGCACCGCGATGGCGCCGCCGTCCTGGTGCGCGTTGCGGAACGTGAGGCGCGCCCCCAGGACCCGCGCCTGGCCGGCGGCGATGGTCAGCCCCAGGCCGTGCCCGCGCCCCGCCCGGTCGCTGCTGCCCGTACGGAACCGGCTCGGCCCCTCCTTCAGCAGCGCCTCGGGGAACCCCGGCCCGTGGTCCCGCACCCGTACGACCCGGCCCTCGACCGTGACCTCGAACGGCGCCCTGCCGTGCTTGGCGGCGTTGCCCAGCAGATTGCCGAGGATGCGCTCCAGGCGGCGCGGATCGGTGTTCACCCACGACTCGTGCACCACACGCACCACCGCGTCCGGGTGCAGGAGCGCCACCCGCCGGCTGACGAACTCGCCGAGCGCGATCTCCTGGAGCTCCGCCCGCTCCGCCGCGCTGTCGAGCCGCGCCACCTCCAGTACGTCCTCGACGAGCGTGCGCATCGCCTGCGCCCGGTCGCGTACGAGTTCCGAGGGGCGGCCCGGCGGCAGCAGCTCGGCCGCCGTGAGCAGGCCGGTCACCGGAGTACGCAGCTCATGGGCGATGTCCGCCGTGACGCGCCGCTCCGCTTCGAGCCGCTCCTGGAGCGCGTCGGTCATGGCGTCGACGGCGCGCGCGAGCTCGTCGGTCTCGTCGCGCACGACGCCGCCGACCGCGTCCCGCACACGCACCTCCGTATTGCCCTGCGCGACCTTGCCCGCGGCCGCGGCCGCCTTGCGCAGGCGGCGCGAGAGCTGGCCGCCGATCAGGACGCCGAGCGCGCAGCCGCCGAAGACGACCGAGACCGACCCGATGACCAGCGCGCGGTCGACCTCGTCCATGATCGCGGCGCTGCGGTCGGTGAACCGGGTGTGCAGCGACAGCACGTCACCGTTGCCGAGGGGCGCGGCGGCCCATACGTCGGGCACGCCGCCCCGGTGCTCCGAGACGTACGTGGCCCGGCGCCCGTTCGCCATGCTGTCCTTCAGCTCTTCGGGCAGCGCCGGGTCGTTGAGCTTGGTGCCGAACCTGGGCTCGCGCGAGGACTCGTACCAGCGCTGGGCGAACTGGAGGCGCTCGACCTGTACGTCGCGGGCGTTGTCCAGCATCGAGACGCGGGCCGCGTTGTGCACGACGAGGCTGAGCGCGACGGCGATGAGTGCGCCGACGGCGGCGATGGCGAGGCTGATCTTCCAGCGGACGCCGGTGCGCAGGGCTAGACGCATGGTGCGGTGGCCCCGATCTGTGTGCGGACGCGGGCGAACGTCATGCCTTCAACTTGTAGCCGAAGCCCCGGACCGTCTCGATCCGGTCCTGGCCGATCTTGGTGCGCAGGCGCTGCACGTGGACGTCCACGACCCGGGTGTCCCCGCCCCACCCGTAGTCCCAGACCCGCTCCAGCAGCTTGTCGCGCGACAGCACGGTGCCCGGCGCGGACGAGAACTCCAGCAGCAGGCGCATCTCCGTCGGCGTCAGACCGACCGGCACCCCGCCCCGCCGGACCTCCATGCCCTCGGTGTCGACCTCCAGGTCGCCGAAGACGAGCAGCCCGCCGTCGGGCGAGACCCCGTCGTCGTACGTACCGCCCGCCGGACCGCCCGCGTGCCCGAAGCGCCGCAGCACCGCCCGGATACGGGCCACGAGCACCGCGCCGTCGAAAGGTTTCGTCACGTAGTCGTCGGCCCCGGCCTCCAGGCCCAGTACGACGTCGATCGAGTCGGCACGCGCCGACAGCATGATCACCGGCACCGTCGACTCGTCCCTGATCCGCCGGCACAGGCTCACGCCGTCCAGCCCCGGGACCATGACGTCGAGCAGCGCGATGTCCGGCTGGTCGCGGCGGAACGCCTCCAGACCGGAAAGCCCGTCGGGCATGGCGGTGACCACGAAGCCGTCGCGCTCCAGCGCGAGCTGGGTCGCCTCGCGGATGACGTCGTCGTCCTCCACGAACAGGACATGGGTCTCGGCCATCCGCTGCTCTCTGTTCCCTCGGGTCTCGTTGCGGGGTTCTAGCGGTCCTGCGGTCGTGCAGTTCCCTGCGGTCGTGCGGTCGTGCGGTCGTGCGGTCGTGCGGTCGTGCGGTCCCCTGCGGTCCCGCAGTCGTCCGGTCGTGCGGTCGCGGGTCTCTCAGTTGTCCGACGGAGCGGTCATGGCGGGCTCCGAGTCCTCCAGGTCGCGGTCCCCGCCGACCGCCCGGCTGAAGTCGTTGTGCACCTGGTCGCGCACGGTGAACCTGCTCCCGGCCCAGCGGTACGTGATCACTTCTTCCCCGGACGGATACGCCATCGGGTCGTCTTTCCCGTACACCGGCTTCGTCAGCACTAGGTCACCGCGGTCGATCTCGGCGTAGACCGCGGGGGCCTCGGCCGCGAAGACATTCTCGTACGCGTCCCCGTTCTCGCGGTACACATACGTCCCGATGCCCACAGCGTCCCCGCACGTCATCACATTCACCACCACGTCGTTGGCCGGCCCGCCGGTCAGCTTCCCGTACGACGTGTCGACCGGGTACTCGTCCCGCACGCACGGCTTCAGGTCCCGCTTCACCGTGTCGCTGACCTTCGGATCGCCCTGGAGGAGCGCCACCGGGTTCACCCGCTTCGCGGTGGCCGACGACGGCTCGCCCAGTGAAGGAGTCGCCCGCGCCACTGTGTCCGTACGCGCCGGACCCGCGTCGCGCGCGCCCGTCCCCCCGGCGTTGCACGCCACCACGAACAGGCCGACGGCGGCGACCCCGGCCACCGCCGTGCCCCCCGCCGCCCATGAGAACCTGCCGCCCCCGTCTAGGCCGCGCAACGCTCCATCCCCCGTTCGTCACCCTGCTCCGCACGCTCCAGGGCGTGCGCGTCCAGTTCGCGGCTCTCCAGCTCCTGCCGGAGACGGGCCAGCGCCCGGTGCAGCGTGCTCTTGACCGTACCCGCCGACATGCCCAGCGCGGCGGCCGTCTCCTCGGTGCTCATCTGCTCCCAGTGTCGCAGCACGACCACGCTGCGCTGCTTGGGAGCCAGTACGCCGAGTATGTCCATCAGCAGGGCGCGGTCCGCGCGCTGTTCCGTGCCGTCCTCGACGCTCGCGTCCGGCAGCTGCTCGGTCGGGACCTCTTCGAGCTTGCGGGCCCGCCACCACTCGGTCCGCGTGTTGATCATGACGCGGCGCAGGTACGCGTCGGCCAGCGACTTGTCCGCTATGCCGTCCCAGCGGCCGTACGTACGCACGAGGGCGGTCTGGAGAAGGTCCTGGGCGTCCACCGGGTCCGGGACCAGACGCCTGGCGCTCCGCAGCAGAGCATCCTGCCGAGTGCGTACGTACTCTTCGAATTCGAGCACCTCGCCGTGCGCCATGTCAGAACCGCCTCCGTCCCACTGACAAACAGACCCCGTGACCTGCTTGCTTACGGCGGAGACGCTACGGAGGGGTTGTCACGGCACTGTGCGGGCCAGCCCTCGGCGGACGCACGGCTGTCCATCGGTTGTGTAACGGAGATGTGCTCAGGCTGTGCTCAGCTCGCGGGGAGCCGGTAGGCGCCGTTTCCCAGCGGTTCGACGAGCCCGTCGGCGACGAGCCCGTCGAGCGCACGGGCCCGCTGCACCGGTTCGTGCCACACCGCGTCGAGCGCGGCCTGCGGAACCGGTTCGGCCGCTTCCCGCAGTACGGCGAGGAGCTTGCCCCGCACCTGGCGGTCCGTACCGGCGTATGTCTGACCGCGCCGGGGCGGCCCCACGTGCGCCGGCTTGCCCGCGAGCCGCCACGCGCACTGCTGTGCGACGGGGCAGGCACCGCAGTCCGGGCTCTTCGCGGTGCACACCAGCGCGCCGAGCTCCATCGAGGCGGCGGCCCACCGGGCGGCCCTCGCCTCCTGGCCGGGCAGCAGGGCGCGGGCGAGCTTGCGTTCGGCGGCGGTTGTGGCGTTCGGCGGGTACTGGACGCCCGTGACCGTACGGGCGAACACGCGGCGGACGTTCGTGTCGAGGACCGGGTGCCGCTGCCCGTACGCGAAGGAGGCGACGGCGGCGGCCGTGTACTCGCCGATCCCGGGCAGCGCCAGCAGCTGGGCGTGGTCGCTCGGTACGTCGCCGTTGTGCCGGTCCCTTATCGCCACGGCCGCGCCGTGCAGGCGCAGCGCCCGGCGCGGGTAGCCGAGCCGGCCCCACGCGCGGACCGCTTCGCCCGGGGCGTCGGCGGCCAGGTCGGCGGGTCGGGGCCAGCGTTCCATCCACTGTTCGTACACCGGGAGCACACGGCTGACCGGAGTCTGCTGGAGCATGAACTCGCTGACCATCACGGCCCAGGCGCCGGCGTCGGGGCGGCGCCAGGGCAGATCGCGGGCGTTGGCGTCGAACCACGCGATGACGGGGGTGTGGAGGGCGGTGGCGGCGGCGGTGGCGTTCGAGTTGATTTCACTTGTCGCAGTCATGGCACCACCGATCCTGACACGTTTCGGCCCACGGCCGGACGAGGCTCGGTACGGACAGACCGGACGATCTGCGGCGGCCCGGAATGATGATCGTGAAAAGTTGGCCACAGGCGGCGGGTGGGGCAGGAGTTGGGCACGATCTCTCGTACAGTTTGCGCCGTGGGATCTATGCGCAATCCAGTCGGGCCGCTTCCCTCCTCCATTTACTGGCGCCGGAGGGCAGTCGCGCTGTCCCTGCTGGTGCTGCTCGCACTGGTGATCCTATGGGTCGTCATGTCCTCGGGCGGCAAGGACGGCAAGAACGACGGCGCCCGCGGCGGCGCCACCCCCGCGCCCTCCACCATCACCCCCGGACCGGGCTCGTCGGGCCCCGCCATCAGCGAGGACCCGGGCGGCCGTGACGAACCGGGCGGCACGGGCGGCGGCAGCGGCGGCGAGGACGGCGGCGGTGGCGGCGAGGACGGCGGAGCCGGTGCGGACGCCGGCGGCGGCGGTGACGCCGGCAGCGACGGCGCGGGCGACGGCGGGTCAGGGTCCGGTTCCGGTTCGGGTTCGGGTTCCGGTGGGAACGGCGGCGCCGGCGCGGGCGCCGGCAGTGGCGTCGGCACCGGCGGCGGTCAGCGCGTACCGGCCGACTCCAGCATCCCCAACTGCAACGCGTCCACAGTGGAGTTGTCCCTGCGCAGCGTCAAGAACGAGTACGAGCAGGGCGAGAAGCCCACGTTCGAGCTGATCGCCGAGAACACCTCGGGCGCGGCCTGCAAGATGGACTTCGGCCCGAAGGCCGCCGTACTCACGATCACCGACGACGACAACAAGACGGTGTGGACCTCGAAGGACTGCCCGGAGGGACCCGGCAGCCTGCTGCTCCGCGTCCCCGCCCACAGCACCGTCACGCACACCGTCGACTGGGACCTCAGGAAGAGCGCCCCGAAGTGCGCGACACCGTCCGCCGCGACGGTCGACGACGGGACCTACCTGCTGGAGCTGCCGGGAGCGAAGTCCCCGGCGACGTTCACACTGAAGAAGGACTAGGCCAGGACCGGCGCGCGCCGGCCGGGCGGAAGGCTGCCGCGAGCGGCGGCCCTCCGCTCAGACGTAGCGCTCCAGGATCGACGACTCCGCCAGCCGGGACAGTCCCTCGCGCACCGAGCGCGCCCGCGCCTCGCCGACCCCGTCGACCGTCTGGAGGTCGTCGACGCTCGCGGCGAGCAGCTTCTGGAGGCCGCCGAAGTGCTCGACGAGCCGCTCGATGATCGCGCCGGGCAGCCGGGGCACCTTGGCCAGCAGCCGGTACCCGCGCGGCGAGACCGCCGCGTCCAGCGTCTCGGGCGAGCCGCTGTACCCCAGCGCTCGCGCCACGACGGGCAGTTCGAGCAGCTCGGAGTGGGGCAGCGCGTCGAGCTCGGTCAGTGCCTCGTCGACGGTGCGGGAACGCTTCGCCGTCGGCTCCGGAACGTAGTCCCGTACGACCAGCTCGCGCTCCGGCTCGACGCCCGCGATCAACTCGTCCAACTGGAGCGAGAGAAGACGCCCGTCGGTGCCCAGCTCCACCACGTACTCGGCGATCTCGGTCGCGATGCGGCGCACCATCTCCAGACGCTGCGCCACCGCCGTCACGTCGCGGACCGTCACCAGGTCCTCGATCTCCAGCGCGGACAGCGTGCCGGCGACCTCGTCGAGGCGGAGCTTGTAGCGCTCCAGGGTGGCCAGCGCCTGGTTCGCGCGGGACAGGATCGTCGCCGACTCCTCCAGGACGCGGCGCTCCCCGTCGACGTACAGCGCGATCAGCCGCATCGACTGGGAAACCGACACCACCGGGAAGTTGCACTGCTTGGAGACGCGGTCCGCCGTGCGGTGGCGGGTGCCGGTCTCCTCGGTCGGGATCGACGCGTCCGGTACGAGCTGGACGCCGGCCCGCAGGATCTTGGTGATGTCCTTGTCGAGGATCAGCGCGCCGTCGAGCTTGCACAGCTCGCGGAGTCTCGTCGCGGTGAACTCCACATCCAGGACGAATCCACCGGTACACATGGATTCGACGGTCTTGTCCATACCGAGGACGATGAGACCGCCGGTGTTGCCACGGAGGATGCGCTCCAGGCCGTCGCGCAGTCCCTTGCCGGGCGCGACGGCGCTCAGCGAGGCGCGCATCAGCGCTTCGGTGCCCGAGCCTCCGCCGGACTTCCCGGATGCTGCTGCCCGGTCGATGGCTGCCACTGCACTCCTCCGGTCACACGGTTGCGGTGCCCTTGAGGCACTGAACTTCGCCTCGCGTACTCGTACGGGTGGGCGAGACCAGGGCAAAGTCTACCGGCGCTGTTCCTCGCCTTGTGGGGCCTGTGCGCGAGAGCGCCGGGGAAGGACCCTGAGAGCGTCTCCCATGTCGGCGACTTCCACGACCTTCATGCCCGCCGGGACCTTCCCCGGGTCGCTCGGGACCAGGGCGTGCGTGAAGCCCAGGCGGTGCGCCTCGGCCAGTCTGCGCTGGACGCCGGTGACCCTCCTGACCTCCCCCGCGAGGCCCACCTCGCCGATCGCGACGAGGTTCTTCGGCAGCGGGGTGTCGCTGGCCGCGCTGGCGAGCGCGAGGGCGATCGCGAGGTCGGCGGCGGGCTCGGTGAGCTTCACGCCGCCCACCGTCGCGCTGTAGATGTCGCGCTTGCCGAGGGCGGTGATGCGGCCGCGCTGCTCCAGCACGGCGAGCATCATCGACACGCGCGAGGTCTCCAGGCCCGAGGTGGTGCGGCGGGGGGAGGGGATCTGCGAGTCGACGGTCAGCGCCTGGACTTCGGCGACCAGCGGGCGGCGCCCTTCGAGCGTGACCGTCAGGCAGGTGCCCGGGACGGCCTCGGCGCGCCGCGTGAGGAAGAGGCCCGAGGGGTCGGCGAGGCCGGTGATGCCCTCGTCGTGCAGCTCGAAGCAGCCGACCTCGTCGGTCGCCCCGTACCGGTTCTTGACCCCGCGTACGAGCCGCAGCCGTGCGTGCCGGTCGCCCTCGAAGGACAGCACGACGTCGACGAGGTGCTCCAGCAGCCGAGGCCCGGCGATGGCGCCGTCCTTCGTCACGTGCCCGACGAGGAGCGTCGACATCGCGCGCTCCTTCGAGGCCCGGATCAGCGCGCCCGCGACCTCGCGGACCTGCGCCATGCCGCCCGGCGCGCCGTCGATCTCGGGCGAGGCGACCGTCTGGACCGAGTCGAGGACGAGGAGGGACGGCTTGACCGCGTCGAGGTGGCCGAGCACGGCGGACAGATCGGTCTCGGCGGTGAGATAGAGGTGGTCGTTGAGCGCGCCGATCCGGTCGGCGCGCAGGCGCACCTGGCTGGCGGACTCCTCGGCCGTGACGTACAGCGTGCGGTGGTCGTCGCTCGCCGCCTTCGCCGCCACGTCGAGCAGCAGCGTCGACTTGCCCACGCCCGGTTCACCGGCCAGCAGCACCACGGCGCCGGGGACGAGGCCGCCGCCGAGGACGCGGTCCAGCTCGGCGACGCCGGTCGAGCGGGCGGTGGCGGTGCGGCCGTCGACCTGGCCGATGGGGAGCGCGGCGGTACTCACGCGGCCGGCGGCCGTCGTCCGTACGGCGGGCGCACCGGTCTCCTCGATCGTCCCCCATGCCTGGCATTCGGGGCAGCGGCCGAGCCATTTGGCGGTCGTCCATCCGCATTCGGCGCAGCGGTAGGACGGCCGGTCCTTGGCGGATGAACGAGAGGTGCGGGCAGCCATGGGGTGACCGTACAGGTCGGCTACGACAGTCGTCGCCGCACGCCGACACTCGTTCGGCGTACGCCCGCTGCGGCCGGAATCCGGCATTCCTGTCCCCTTTTGAGCGAAGTGTTCACCCGTACGGGTTAAAAGTGCTCAAGGGGTACTAAGGGGGCTGTCTCCGTTGCCTACGGTCGCCGGGTGACAAGCAGCAGGCTGGAGCCCCCTACGCACACCACCGGCGCACACCGGGCGCAGAGCCGTGCGCCCCGGCCGGCGCTCGCGCAGGCCCCCCCGCCCCGGTACGAGCCGTATCTCGACGGCCTGTTCACGTACTGCCTGTCGGTGCTCTGCGACCACGACGCGGCGATCGCGGTGCTCGGCGACGTACTCGCCGTCGCCGAAAGGCAGCACGGACGCTGCCCGTCGCGCGAGCCGGAGCGCAAGGCATGGCTGTACGCGCTGGCGCGATGGGCCTGTCTGCGCCGGGTCGCGGAGCAGAAGCGGCGCAGGCAGGGGGCGCACGGCGGCCATCGCGCGCACGCCGCCCCCGAGCAGTCCGGCGTCGCGGCCGTACCGGACGAGACCGCCGTACGACGACAGCGCGAGCTGGCACTGCTGGCGTGGCCCGAGGCCGCCGGCACCACCCCGAGCAGCGCGAAGCACTGGAGCTGGCGGTGCGCCACGGGCTCGGCCCGCGCGAAGTGGCCGCCGTCCTCGGCCTGGACTATCCCGCCGCCCGCGAACTGCTGGCCGCCGCGGCCTGCGAGGTGGAGCGGACCCGGGCCGCGCTCGCCGTCGTCGAGAGCGGCAGCTGCCCGATCGTCGCCCGGCTGACCGGTGACAACCAGGTGCTGCTCGGCGCGGCCCTGCGCCAGGAGCTCGTCCGCCACGTCGACGACTGCCCGCGCTGCCGGCGCTCCGCCGAGCGGGCGGGGGCCGGCGGGCCCTGGCCGGGCACGGTCGCGGCCTCGCCCGCCGCGCTGCCGGTGGTCCGGGCCCCGCGGGCGGCGGCGTACGCGGCGATGACGCACGTGCCGCGGGCGCGGGTGTCCGCGCCGCGCTTCGGCCGCGACGGCTTCCCGCTCGATCCGAAGGACCACGCGGCGCGGCGCGACCGGCTGCGGACCCGCGCGGTCACCACGACGGTCGTGGCGACCGTCGTCGCCGCCCCCGTGTTCGCGCTCTGGGCGGCGTACCGGGGCGCACCGCTCACCGGCGAGAGCCACAGCGGCGCGTCGGTCACGGCGAGCGAGGCGGACAGTACCGACGGGCCCGGCGCCGGCGCGTACCAGGGTCCCGGCGGCGCCGGCGGACCCGCGTACGAGAACACGGGCAACGCCCGCACCACCCCTCACCCCGACTTCACGGCGGGCGGCCCCTCACCGGACGTGTCGGTCGAGGTCGTCAGCGGCGGTACGTCGATGCCGGGCCGGCCCGGGGAGGAGGGCTCGGGGCGGCTGTCGGTCGAGGCGCGGTCCGCCGGCAGCACCACGGTCGTCACGCTGCGGGCGACCGGCGACGGGCCGGTGTCCTGGTCGGCGTGGACGAACGCGCCCTGGCTCTACCTGAGCCAGACCTCGGGCACGCTGGAGCCGGGCCGGTCGCTCACCCTCTACGTGTCGGTCGATCACGAGCGTGAGCCGGCGGGGCCGTGGCGTGCGCGGATCGGGATCGACCCGACCGGTGCGGTGATCGCGGTGCGCGGCCACGGCCGCACCGCCCCGCCCCCGGCGAACCCGGACCCGCGCCCGTCGACACCCCGGCCGCCCACCTCCGCCGACCCGACGCCCACACCCACGCCTCCGGACCCGACGCCGACCGAGTCGACACCCCCGCCGACCCCGTCGGACCCGGTGCCGACCGAATCGACACCTCCGCCGACCCCGTCGGACCCACCGGCGACGGAGCCGGCGTCACCGACGCCGTGAGCGGGGCCTCGACCGCAACCACATCCGCAACCACGTCCAGCCCCTCCGGCGCGTGAGCAGCGGGCCCGGGGCGGAACCCAGCAGCCCGCCCCGGGCCCGTCACGCCGCCGGGCCCGTCATGTCCCCGGCCCCGTCACGCCGTCACGCCGTCCCGTCACGCCGTCGGCGTCGGCGGGTCCGTCGGCGTGGGCGGGTCCGCCGGATGCGGAGCCATCGGCAGCAGCGACGCAAGCCGCTCCTCGCACAGCTCCACCAGCCGCTCGTACGCCGGCTTCCCCATCAACTCCGTCAGCTCCGGCCGGTACGTCACGTACACCGGATCCCCCGCCCCGTGCGCGGACGTGGCCGACGTGCACCACCAGTGCAGGTCGTGACCGCCCGGCCCCCACCCACGCCGGTCGTACTCACCGATCGAGATCTGAAGGACGCGCGTGTCGTCGGGCCGCTCGATCCAGTCGTACGTACGCCGCACCGGCAGCTGCCAGCAGACGTCCGGCTTGGTCTCCAGCGGCTCCTTGCCCTCCCTGAGCGCCAGGATGTGCAGCGAGCACCCCATGCCGCCCGCGAACCCGGGCCGGTTCTGGAAGATGCAGGAGCCCTCCCAGCGGCGCGTCTGGCGCTCGCCGTCCTCGTCGGTCTGGGTCCAGCCCGACTCCGTACCGACGTCGTGGAACTGCCACACATCCGGCGTGAGCCGCGCGACATGCCCGGCGACACGCTTCTCGTCGTCCTCGTCGGAGAAGTGCGCCCCCAGCGTGCAGCACCCGTCGTCCGCGCGCCCCGCCTGGATCCCCTGGCAGCCGCTGCCGAAGATGCAGCTCCAGCGTGATGTGAGCCACGTCAGGTCGCAGCGGAAGACCTGCTCGTCGTCCGCGGGGTCGGGGAACTCCACCCAGGCGCGGGCGAAATCGAGCCCGCCCTTCTCGTCCTCCACCGGCGCCACGGGAGGAACGGCGGGAGGGTTGATCTTCGGCTGCTTTGTGGCTTTGCCCGGCTTCGCCTTTTTCGTCTTCGACACGGGGCCAAGGGTAAGCGCGCCGCCGCAGTAGCGTTCCGCCTATGAGACTCGGAGTCCTCGACGTGGGTTCGAACACGGTTCATCTGCTGGTGGTGGACGCGCACCCCGGCGCCCGCCCCCTGCCCGCCCACTCGCACAAGGCCGAGCTCCGGCTCGCCGAGCTCCTCGACGGGGACGGAGCCATAGGCGCCGACGGCGTCGACCGGCTGGTGGCGACGATCGCCGACGCGCTCCAGGCCGCCGAGGACAAGGGGTGCGAGGACGTCCTGCCCTTCGCGACCTCCGCCGTGCGCGAGGCGACCAACGCCGACGAGGTGCTGGCCCGGGTCAAGAGCGAGACCGGCGTCGATCTCCAGGTGCTGAGCGGCTCCGAGGAGGCCCGGCTCACCTTCCTCGCCGTCCGCCGCTGGTTCGGCTGGTCGGCGGGCAAGCTGCTCGTCCTCGACATCGGCGGCGGTTCCCTGGAGATCGCGTACGGCATGGACGAGGAGCCCGACGCGGCGGTCTCGCTCCCTCTAGGCGCGGGCCGGCTCACCGCCGCCTGGCTGCCCGGCGACCCGCCGGACGCGCAGGACGTGAAGGCGCTGCGCCGCCACGTACGGGCCCGGATAGCCCGTACGGTCGGCGAATTCGCCCGCTTCGGCAGCCCCGACCACGTCGTCGCGACCTCCAAGACCTTCCGCCAGCTGGCGAGGATCGCGGGCGCGGCCCGCTCCGCCGAAGGGCTGTACGTACAGCGTGAGCTGAGTCGCAAGTCGCTGGAGGAGTGGGTGCCCAAGCTCACCGCGATGCCGGCGGCCCAGCGCGCCGGCCTCCCCGGAGTCTCGGACAGCCGAGCCGCGCAACTCCTCGCAGGAGCCCTGGTCGCGGAGGGTGCGATGGACCTTTTCGGCGTCGACACGCTGGAGGTCTGCCCGTGGGCGCTGCGCGAAGGCGTCATTCTGCGTCGTCTGGATCACTTGCCGACCGCCTGACGCCCACCGGGGGAGGGCCCGTACGCTGTCCCTCGTGGCAGAACCAGTGGTGCGCATCCCTGATGCGAAGGTCGCGCTGTCCACGGCGTCGGTGTACCCGGAGTCGACGGCGACGGCCTTCGAGATCGCCGCACGCCTCGGCTACGACGGTGTCGAGGTCATGGTGTGGACGGACCCCGTCAGCCAGGACATCGAAGCGCTGCGCAGACTCTCCGACTACCACGGCGTGCCCGTACTGGCCGTCCACGCCCCCTGCCTGCTGATCACCCAGCGGGTGTGGACCACCGACCCGTGGACGAAGCTGCGCCGCGCGCAGGCGGCCGCCGAGAAACTCGGCGCGTCGGCCGTGGTCGTACACCCGCCCTTTCGCTGGCAGCGGCAGTACGCCCGCGACTTCGTCAACGGGATCTGGCGGATGGCGGACGAGACGGACGTCCGGTTCGCCGTCGAGAACATGTACCCGTGGCGCTACAAGGACCGGGAGATGCTGGCGTACGCCCCCGAGTGGGACGTGACCAAGGACGACTACCGGCACTTCACCGTCGACCTGTCGCACACCGCGACCGCCCGCACCGACACCATGGCCATGGTCGACCGGATGGGCGACCGGCTCGGGCACGTCCACCTCGCGGACGGCAGGGGTTCGGCGAAGGACGAGCACCTCGTCCCGGGGCGCGGCAACCAGCCGTGCGCCGAGCTGCTGGAGCGCCTGGCCCGGAGCGGGTACGACGGCCATGTCGTCATCGAGGTCAACACCCGCCGGGCCATGTCGTCCGCCGAACGCGAGGCCGACCTCGCGGAGGCGCTCGCCTTCACCCGCCTGCACCTGGCGTCCCGGGTGTCGCAGCAGTGAGCGGTTCCGGCAGCGGCGCGGACGACGGCGCCACGGCGCCCGGCCCCCAGCCCCGCCGCCGGGGCCGCCCGCGCCGCTCGCCCCAGGACGCGGGCCCCGGCACCCGCGAGCGGATCCTCCAGGCCGCCCGCGACGAATTCGCGGAGCGCGGCTACGACAAGGCGTCGATGCGCGGCATCGCGAAGGCGGCGGGCGTCGACGCGGCGCTCGTCCACCACTACTTCGGCACGAAGGACGACGTCTTCGCGGCCGCCATCGAGGTGTCCTTCGAGCCGGTCCTCGCGGTGTCGGCGGTCATCGGCCGGGGCGGCACCGAGGGCATCGGCGAGCGGCTGGCCCGCTATTTCATCGGCGTGTGGGAGAACCCGGCGACCCGGGCCCCCCTGCTCGCCGTCGTACGGTCGGCGCTGACGAACGAGACGGCGGCGAAGGTGCTGCGTACGTTCGTGCTGCGGCGGCTGCTGGAGCGGGTGGCGGCGGAGCTCGACGTACCGGACCCGACCTTCCGCGCGGAGCTGGCGGCCTCGCACATGGTCGGGATCGCGATTCTCCGGTACGTGATCAAGGCCGAGCCGCTGGCTTCGGCGGATCCCGAGCGGATCATCGAGCTGGTGGCCCCGACGCTCCAGCGGTACCTGACGCAGCCGTGACGCCGGGCACGGTCGGAGCGGACGCGGGCGCCAGATCCGCGCGTCCTGGCCGGACCGTGACCGGAGGCGGACCACGCCGTCCCGAATACCGGACGACTTGTCCGGATCGTGGATCCGGGGCGTACGCTCGAAGTTACTCTGGTGAGTAAGCCTCGTACGTCCCATCTGCGTCCCACTGCCTAAGGAGCGAGCGACGATGCCCGAGCTGAGGTCCCGCACAGTCACCCACGGCCGCAACATGGCGGGCGCGCGCGCCCTTATGCGGGCGTCGGGCGTAGCGAGCGCGGACATCGGCAAGCCGATCATCGCGGTCGCGAACTCCTTCACCGAGTTCGTTCCGGGGCACACGCACCTCGCCCCGGTCGGCCGGATCGTCTCCGACGCCATCCTGGCGGCGGGCGCCGTCCCGCGAGAGTTCAACACGATCGCCGTCGACGACGGCATCGCGATGGGCCACGGCGGAATGCTGTACTCCCTGCCGTCCCGCGACCTGATCGCCGACTCGGTCGAGTACATGGTCGAGGCGCACTGCGCGGACGCGCTGATCTGCATCTCGAACTGCGACAAGATCACGCCGGGCATGCTGATGGCCGCGCTGCGCCTCAACATCCCCACGATCTTCGTCTCCGGCGGCCCGATGGAGGCCGGCAAGGCCACGCTGGTCGACGGCACCGTCCGCAAGCTCGACCTGGTCGACGCTATCTCGGACGCGGTCAACGACAAGATCTCGGACGAGGACATCCTCCGTATCGAGGAGAACGCCTGTCCGACCTGCGGCTCCTGTTCCGGCATGTTCACCGCCAACTCGATGAACTGCCTCGCCGAGGCCATCGGCCTGGCCCTGCCCGGCAACGGCTCGGTCCTCGCCACGCACACGGCCCGCAAGGCGCTGTACGAGAACGCCGGCCGCACGATCGTCGAGATCACCAAGCGCCACTACGAGCAGGACGACCTGACCGTCCTGCCCCGCAACATCGCCACCCGCGCCGCCTTCGAGAACGCCATGGCGCTCGACATCGCGATGGGCGGCTCCACCAACACGATCCTGCACCTGCTGGCCGCCGCCCAGGAGGCGGAGCTGGACTTCGGCCTCGACCACATGGACCAGGTCTCGCGCCGCGTCCCGTGCCTGGCGAAGGTCGCGCCGAACGTGGCGCCCGGCGGTACGTACTACATGGAGGACGTCCACAGGGCCGGCGGCATCCCCGCCATCCTCGGTGAGCTCTACCGCGGCGGCCTGCTGAACGAGGACGTGCACACCGTCCACTCCGCCACCCTCGCCGAGTGGCTGAAGACCTGGGACGTGCGCGGCGGCTCCCCGTCCGACGAGGCCGTCGAGCTGTGGCACGCGGCGCCCGGCTGCGTCCGTTCCGCGACCGCCTTCTCGCAGTCCGAGCGCTGGGACACCCTGGACACGGACGCCGAGGGCGGCTGCATCCGGTCGGTCGAGCACGCGTACTCCAAGGACGGCGGCCTGGCCGTCCTCAAGGGCAACCTCGCCGTCGACGGGTGTGTCGTGAAGACCGCCGGTGTCGACGAGTCGATCTGGACCTTCGAGGGCCCGGCGGTCGTCTGCGAGTCGCAGGACGAGGCCGTCGACAAGATCCTCCGCAAGGAGATCAAGCCGGGTGACGTCGTCGTCATCCGCTATGAGGGCCCGCGCGGCGGCCCCGGCATGCAGGAGATGCTCTACCCGACGTCGTTCCTCAAGGGCCGCGGCCTCGGCAAGACCTGCGCGCTCGTCACGGACGGTCGCTTCTCGGGCGGTACGTCGGGCCTGTCCATCGGCCACGCCTCCCCCGAGGCGGCGTCCGGCGGCACGATCGCGCTCGTCGAGGACGGCGACCGCATCCGTATCGACATCCCCAACCGCGGCATCGAACTCCTCGTCGGGGACGAGGAACTGGCGGCCCGCCGCGAGGCCCTGGGCGGCGTGTACGCGCCGAAGAACCGCGAGCGCAAGGTCTCGCAGGCCCTGCGCGCGTACGCCGCGATGGCGACCAGCGCCGACAAGGGCGCGGTGCGCGACGTCAGCAAGCTCGGCTGAGCGCTGCCGGTCTTCGCGGCGGGCGGGACGGGGCACAGGCCCGGTCCCGCCCGCCGCCGTTTCACCAGCGCGCCGGATCCCCGTCCGCCACCGCGAACACCGACCCGTCGGGAGCGGTGGCGAAGACCTTTCCGGCGGCGGGGACGGGCGCGGGGAGAGTGGGCGCGAAGGTGTACGGCCCTTTGCCCATCCGGGGTTCGGTCTGGCCCAGCAGCCTGCCGTCGGCGGCGCCGACCGCCAGCAGCCGCCCGTCGGCCGCCGACAGGTAGACGCGGTCGCCGGCCGCGACCGGCCGTGACGCCCGGCTCACCGACGTCTCCAGCCGCCACCGCTGCGCGCGCTTCGCGTCGCCCGTACCGCTCAGATCGACGGCCACCAGGGAGCCGTTGACGCCGAAGAGGTACGCCGTGTTCCCCCGCACGGTGGCCTGCGCCTGGTCGAGCGGCGTGACCAGCGGGATCCGGCGGGCCGCGCGGGTCGTGGTGTCGAGGCGGACCACGGCCCGGGTCACGCCGTCGGTGTCGTCGGCCAGCAGGAACACTGCGCCGCCCGAGGCGCCGACCGGGCTGAGCATGCCGCTGAGCCGCTGTTCCCACAGCGCGGCGCCGCTGTCCGGATCGACGGCCACGAGCGTGGTCGACGTACCGTCCGGTGACGGCGTGGCCGCGTAGACCGGTCCCTCGCCGCCGGGCGAAGCCACCCACCGCCCTCCGGTGCCGCCGTGCCGGCGGGTCCAGCGGGTCGCGCCGGTGGCGCTGTCGACGGCCTGGACGGTCGCGTCGGCGCGCACGAGAAGCACCGACTTCGCCGTATGGAGGACGAAGGAACCGGCGGGGACGCCGACACTCCAACGGCGTTCCCCCGTACGGGGATCGAGCGCCTCCAGCCGGTCCGCGCCGGGCAGGACGACATGCAGGAGACCACCGGCGAGGACGGGAGCGCCGGCGCCCGAGGCGGACCGGGAGGCGCCGGTCTTCTCCTTCGACCAGGCGGCCTTGCCGTCCGCCGGACTCAGGCGCGCGGCCTTGACGCCGCCCGCACCGCAATAGAGGGCGCCGCTCGCGTACGAGCAGGCAGGTGCGTTGCTGCTCCCCGGGCCCGACCACAGCGAGATGTTCCAGGGACGGGCGGCCCGCCCGGCCTCCGTACCCGTGCCCGTCCGCTGAACGGCGGCCCCCGGCCCGCTACGGCCGCCGTCGTCCACCAGGGCGCGAACGCCCAGAACGCCCGCGACGGCCAGCGAGCCCACGGCCACCGCGACCACCGCACGCCGGACGCCGCGCGTGAACACCGGAGCGGCGGCTCTGCCCGGCGCCCCCGGCCCGCCGGGAACGGAACACTCCGCCTCCGCCTCCTCCTCCTCGTCCTTCACCGAGGGCATCCCCGGCGAAGGAAGGCCATCCGCCCCTTCCACCCGTTCCCCGGTCCGCTGCACCGGTATGAACGCCTGGGTGTCGTCGGAGGTCCGGTAGGCGGCGGACCGCAGCGCGGCCATCAGCGCGTCCGGTGTCGGCCGGTCGTCGGGGTCCTTGGCGAGGCAGCGCCGGAACAGCGGGACCAGTTCCTGCGGTACGCCCGCCAGATCCGGCTCGTCGTGCACCACCTGGTACGCGACGATGTACGGACTGTCGGAGTCGAACGGGCCGCGCCCGGTCGCCGCGTGGACCAGTACGGACCCCATCGCGAACACGTCCGCAGCGGGACCGACTTCGCGCGGGCGCTGGAACTGCTCGGGCGCCATGAAGGGCGGCGTACCGATCAGTTTGCCGGTCTCCGTCCGCAGGTCACTGTCGGACGGCCGCGAGATGCCGAAGTCGATGACCTTGGGCCCGTCGGCCGCCAACAGCACGTTGCTCGGCTTGAGATCACGGTGCACCACGCCGGCGCGGTGGATGTCGCGCAGTGACTCGGCAAGGCCGGCGCCCAGCCGCAGCAACTCGTCCGCACCCAGCGGGCCGTTCCGTTTGACGCGTTCGGCGAGAGTGGGCCCCTCGATGAACAAGGTCGCCATCCAAGGCCGTTCGGCGTCCGTGTCGGCGTCCACGACGGGCGCGGTGAAGGCCCCGCTCACCCGTCGGGCGGCCGAGACCTCCTGCCGGAAACGTGCCCTGAACTCGGGATCCGCGGCGAAGTCGGCGTGCACCACCTTGACGGCGAGGCGCAGCCCGGAGCCGGAGGTGGCCAGATGGACCACTCCCATGCCTCCGGAGCCGAGCACGGCTTCGAGCCGGTACTGCCCGGCATAGTCCGGATGCTCCGCTTCCGGGCCCGTCCCGGTGCTGCGCAGCGGCGGCATCGTCCACCCCCGTGTGAATCGTCCGCAAGCGAGACGCACGGAGCCTAGTCGATGATGCGTGCGAAACCGGTGGGGGTTGCTAGCCTGCGCGGCGTACGGAAGACGAACACCGACGGGGGAGGGCCTCATGGCCGTAGGAGAAGTCGAAGACAACGTGGAGAGCGCCGTCGGGGAGGCAGCCGGGACCGGGGCATCCGGGACCGCCGACGCCCCTGACACCGTCGCCACGCTCACCACGGCGGAGACGCTGGCGACCCGGTACTCCGTCGCTCCGGGCTACCGGGTGAACGTGCGCAGCGGCCCCGGTACCCAGTACGGAATAGTCAAGGTCCTGCCGTACGGCGCGCGCGTGCCGATCAACTGCCAGTGCCCCGGGACGACGGTGTCCGGGCCGTACGGCACGACGAACCTCTGGTCCAACATCGCGAACGGCCAGTTCGTCTCCGACGCGTACATCAACACCGGCAGCGACGGCTACGTCGCGGTGCGCTGCTCCGTCTGATCCGCCGACCGCCCGGACCGGGGACAATGGACCCCGTGAGCGAAACCACCGACAGCACTTCGGCCCCCGCCGCCCCCGCCACCGGCGGGGGTCCCCGGCCCGAGCCGATCCGCTTCTTCGGCACGACCTGGCTGAACCACACCGGCGGCTACGGGCTGCGCCGGGCCGGGGTCGCGGCCGGCTCCCTGGCGGCCGCGGCCGCCGGATGCCTCATCCTGCGCTTCGCCTACCAGGGCCTCGCGGTCGCCGACGTCGGCGGCTTCGTGAACATCCTGGTCGTCGCCATGTTCGCGATCTGCGGCGCGATCGCCTTCCGCCAGACCTGGCAGGGGTACGCACGCCGCCCCGACCCCACCACCGAGGCCCAGCTGCGCAGCCTGAAGGGCATCGGCTTCATCGGCTCGCTCCTCGCGTACTTCTTCCGCTCACTCACCGAGGCGCCGGGCGAGAAGCTGCGCCGCACCGAATACGAGACGGCCCTCAAACAGTACGAACGCCGCCGCGGCTCCCGCACGGGCAATCCCGCCGCCCGCAAGAAGCCCTCCAACCGCCGCCGCAGTTGACCCCCCAGAGGCACCGGAGCCGCCGCCGAACGCAGCCGGCCCGGCTCTGAGGACCGGGGGGCCGGTGAGTGATCCCGGCTCCCGCAAAGAGGCGGTGGACGGGCAAGCCCCACCGGGCACCCCACTCTCGCCGGGCCGGGCGACGAGCGGCGCCCCCACTCTCCGCCGGTCGGGCGGCAAGCGGCGCCCCGAGCCGCCGGGTCAGGCCACGAGCGGCGCCCGCGCCACCCCGTCGTCCTCGTCGTCCGCCCCGGAACGAACCCCCGGAACCCCCTCGCGGGCGGACCCCCTCACCGCCACCCCACTCCGCTCCGCCCACCCCTCCAGCGCCGCCGCGCACGCATGGTCGACGTGCCGCAGCCCACCCAGGTCCAGCCGGACCGGCCGGTCCCGCGGCACTGCCTCCAGCGCGTCGAGCAACTTGGGCAGCCGCAGGAACGTCGCATTGCCACGCACCCGCACCCGAACCCCCTCCGCCGCACCCAGATCCTCCGTGTCCACCTGCACATGACTGGTGTCCCAGGCCGTCTTCGCCACCGCCAGCAGCAACCCCACCAGCACTCCCTCGAAGAGGTTCGTCACCACGATCGCCCCGGTGGTCACCACCAGCACGACCGCCTCGCCCCGATGCTCCCGCCACAGCGGCACCACCTCCCGTACGGGAATGAGCTTCCAGCCCGCGTGCACGAGCACCCCGGCCAGCGCCGCCACCGGAATGACCCCGAGCGCCGCGGGCACGGCAGCCGCGAAGACCAGCAGCCACACGCCGTGCAGCACGCGCGAGGCCTTCGTGCGCGCCCCCGCCCGCACATTGGCCGCGCTGCGCACGACGACGGCGGTCATCGGGAGCGCCCCGAGCGCCCCGCAGACCGTGTTGCCCGTGCCCTGCGCGATCAGTTCCTTGTCGTAATGGGTACGCGGCCCGTCGTGCAGCCGGTCGACGGCGGTCGCGCTGAACAGCGACTCGGCGGAGGCGATCAGCGCGAACGCCAGCACCGTCCCGACGACCCCGACCTCCGCGAGCCGCGCGAACGCATCGGCCCCCGGCGGCTGTACGGCGTCCAGCAGCCCGTGCACCTCCACACGCCGCACCGGCAGATCCAGCGCGGCCGTCGCCCCCGCCGCCAGCCCCACCGCGACGAGGGGAGCCGGCGCCACCCGCGCCGCCGCCCGCCACCGGGGCCACCACACGAGCACGGCGACGGTCCCCACCCCCAGCGCCACCGCCACGAGCCCCGCCCCGCCGGACCCGGCACCCGGACCCGACTCGCCCGCCCCACCGAGCCCACCGGCCAGCCCCGGCAGCCCCAGCACCTTGGCCACCCCGCCCGCCGGAGCCGGGGCGTCGGCCATCGCGTACACCTGCCCGGTCACCAGCACCAGCCCGATCCCCGCGAGCATTCCCTGTACGACGGAGACCGAGATGGCCCGGAACCACCGCCCGAGCCCCAGCAGCCCCATGGCCACCTGCACCAGTCCGGCCGTCAGCACGAGCACTCCGAGCGTCCCGACGCCGTACCGCTGTACGGCTTCGTACACGAGCACGGTGAGCCCCGCCGCCGGACCGCTGACGTGCAGGCTGCTCCCGGGGAGCGCTCCCGCGACGAGCCCGCCGACGATGCCGGTGATCAGACCGAGCTCGGCCGGTACGCCGGAGGCGACGGCGACGCCCACGCACAGGGGAACAGCGACCAGGAAGACCACGAGAGAAGCGGTGAAGTCGCTTCGGCACAACGACAGACCACGCAAGGGGAACCTCCGTCTGGACGTCGAAATGCGACGAAACTCATTGTCCGGTAGAGGAGTTGGACAACACAGGACTTTCCGTCACGCAGCGGTTCCCACCGAAGCGCGAAGGAGGCGGATGCTCCGCTTCCGATCGCGCCGCCGCCCGCCTGCGCCGCCGCCGCACGCCCGCACGCCGCCTCCGCCCACCGCACGCGCCCCCATCGCTTGACGCGGCGGACCACCGGGAGGATATTCAACGCATGATGAATTACTTGCCCGGACCTCCCGGTCCCCTCGTCCCCCCGCCCACCGCGGACACCACGACCGGAACAGCGGTGACAGCCCGGGACCTCACGGTCGTACGCGGCCCCCGCACCGTCCTCCGCGCCCTCGACTTCACCGTCCCCCGAGGGGCGATCACCGGCCTTCTGGGCCCCTCCGGCTGCGGCAAGTCGACCCTCATGCGCGCCGTCGTCGGCACCCAGGCCAAAGTCACCGGCACGCTCGACGTCCTGGGCCGCCCGGCGGGTGACGCCGCGCTGCGCTCCCGCATCGGCTACGTCACCCAGGCCCCTTCCGTCTACACGGACCTGACCGTCCGCCAGAACCTGGACTACTTCGCAGCCGTCCTCCAGCCGGGCCGCGACCACCGCGAGGCCCGCCACGACGCCGTCACCCGCGCCATCGCCGACGTCGACCTCGCCTCGCACGAAGCCGTCCTGGCCGGCAACCTCTCCGGCGGCCAGCGCAGCCGGGTGTCCCTGGCGGTAGCCCTGCTCAACACGCCCGAACTCCTCGTCCTCGACGAGCCGACCGTCGGCCTCGACCCGGTCCTGCGCCGCGACCTCTGGAACCTCTTCCACACCCTCGCGGACCGCGGCGCCACCCTCCTCGTCTCCTCGCACGTCATGGACGAGGCCGAGCGCTGCCACCGCCTCCTCCTGATGCGCGAGGGCGAAATCCTGGCTGAGGACACCCCCGACGCCCTCCGCGCCCGTACCCGGTCCGCCACCGTCGAAGACGCCTTCCTCCGCCTGGTCGACGAGGCCGACTCCCGTCAGGAGACCGACCGATGAACGCATCCCGCACCCTCGCCACCGCAGCCCGCGTCCTCGCCCAGCTGCGCCACGACCGGCGCACGATCGCCCTCCTGCTCCTCATCCCGGTGGCGATGATCACGCTGCTGCGCTTCGTCTTCGACGCCTCGCCGCGGACCTTCGACTCCATCGGCGCGTCCCTGCTCGGGATCTTCCCGCTCATCACGATGTTCCTGGTGACGTCGATCGCCACCCTGCGCGAACGCACCTCGGGCACCCTCGAACGCCTGCTCGCCATGCCCCTGGCCAAGGCCGACCTGATCGCGGGCTACGCCCTGGCCTTCGGCGCCCTCGCCGTGGTCCAGTCCGCCCTGGCCACGGCGATGTCCCTCTGGCTGCTGGGCCTCGACGTCGTCGGCTCCCCGTGGCTGCTGCTCCTGATCGCGCTGCTGGACGCGCTGCTCGGCACAGCGCTGGGTCTGTTCGTCTCCGCCTTCGCGGCGTCGGAGTTCCAGGCGGTCCAGTTCATGCCGGCGGTGATCTTCCCGCAACTGCTCCTGTGCGGCCTGTTCACCCCGCGCGACACGATGCAGCCGGCCCTGGAAGCGATCTCGAACGTCCTGCCCATGTCGTACGCCGTGGACGGAATGAACGAGGTCCTGCGCCATACGGACGTCACGGCCACCTTCATCCGCGACGCCGGGATCGTGGCCTTCTGCGCCGTCCTGGTCCTCATCCTCGGAGCAGCGACCCTCCGCCGCCGCACAGCCTGACCCCGCCTCAGCCACGCCCGCCTCCATCGCCACGCCCACTCCTGCGGCATTCCGCCCACCGGACGCCCCGGCCCACCCCCCACCCCCGGTGCGAAGATGTCCCCGAGACGCCCGAGCAACGGCAGCGACCCACGCAGACGCGCGTCACACGCACGCAAGCACGCACACGCAGCCCCACCGGCGAGGTGAACCGCATGACCCAGACAGTCGCAGTCCTCGGCACCGGAAAAATCGGCGAGGCCCTGCTCAGCGGAATGATCCGCGCCGGCTGGCGCCCGGCCGACCTCCTGGTCACCGCCCGCCGCCCCGAGCGCGCCGAAGAGCTCCGCACCCGCTACGGCGTCGAGCCGGTGACCAACGCCGAAGCCGCGAAGCGCGCCGACACCCTCATCCTCACGGTCAAGCCCCAGGACATGGGCAAGCTCCTCGACGAGCTCGCCCCGCACGTCCCGGCCGACCGCCTGGTCATCAGCGGCGCCGCCGGTATCCCCACCTCGTACTTCGAAGAGCGCCTCGCCCCCAACACCCCCGTCGTCCGCGTCATGACGAACACCCCCGCCCTGGTGGACGAGGCCATGTCCGTCATCTCCGCAGGCACGCACGCCACCGCGGAGCACCTTCTCCACACCGAGGAGATCTTCGGCGGCGTCGGCAAGACGCTCCGCGTCCCGGAGACCCAGCAGGACGCGGCCACCGCCCTCTCCGGCTCGGGCCCGGCGTACTTCTACTACCTCGTCGAGGCGATGACCGACGCCGGCATCCTCCTCGGCCTGCCCCGAGCCCAGGCCCACGACCTGATCGTGCAGGCGGCCATCGGCGCGGCCGTGATGCTCCGCGACAGCGGCGAACACCCGGTGAAGCTCCGCGAGGCGGTCACCTCCCCGGCGGGCACCACCATCAACGCGATCCGCGAGCTCGAGAACCACGGTGTACGAGCCGCCCTCATCGCCGCCCTGGAAGCAGCCCGCGACCGCAGCCGCGAACTGGCCTCCGGCAACGGCTGACCCCCACGGCCTGCCCCGGGACCGCAAACCCCGGGCAGGCCAGGCCCAGCCGTCCCTCCAACACGGTCACCGCCGCCCCCGCACCCTCCCGCCTTCGTACGAACGCGTCACCTCGCGCGCCCTGCCGGCAGCGACACGCCAACGGCCCGAACCACAAGCTCATTCACCCCAGCGCCCGCCCTTCCGCAGGTAATGGACAGCAGGTGACCACCTGCCGCGCGCCAATTCGCCCCTCGCCACTCACTTCACCCGGCGGGCAGCAACCCAATGGCCCGATACGCCGCGTCCACCGTCGGCCGTGCCATCCCCCGAGCCCGCTCAGCCCCCTCCTTCAGCACCTGGTCCACATAACCGGGATCGGCAGCCAGCTCCGCATGCCGTTCCCGTACCGGCCGCAACAGCTCGACGACAGCCTCAGCGGTGTCCTTCTTCAGCGCCCCGTACGACTCATATACACCGGCCAGCTCCTCGGGGTTCCCGTCTTCACAAGCCGCGAGCACATCGAGCAGATTCGCTACCCCGGGCTTCTCCTCCCGGTCGTACTCCACCTCGCGCCCGCTGTCCGTCACGGCCCGCATGATCTTCTTCCGCACGACCTCCGGCTCGTCGAGCAAATAGACGATCCCCGCGGTCGCCCCGTGCGACTTCCCCATCTTGGAAGTCGGCTCCTGGAGATCCATGACCCGGGCTGCCACCGCCGGACGCGTCGCCTTCGGCACCACGAAGGTGTGCCCGTACCGCTGGTTGAACCGCACCGCCAGATCCCGGGTCAGCTCGACGTGCTGCGTCTGGTCGTCACCCACAGGCACCTCGTCCGTCCCGTAGGCCAGAATGTCCGCGGCCATCAGCACCGGATAGGTCAGCAGCGACAGCCGCACGCTCTCCCCGGCCGCCCGCGCCCGAACGCTCTTCTCCTTGTACTGGATCATCCGCCGCAGCTCGCCGTCCGTGGCGGTGCATTCGAGTACGTACGACAGTCGCGCGTGCTCATCCACATGGCTCTGTACGAACACAGTGCACAGCGCCGGATCCAGCCCGGCCGCCAGCAGCAGCGTCGCCGCCTGCCTACTGAGCCGCCGTACCCGCGCCGGATCGTGCTCGACGGTCAGCGCGTGCAGGTCGACGACACAGAACAACGCGTCGGCCCGGTGCTGATCGGTCGCGGCCCACCGCCGTACGGCACCGAGGTAGTTGCCCAGCGTCAGGTGTCCGGTCGGCTTGACCCCACTGAAGATCCGCGTCATCTCTCTTGCCTCCTGGTAGGAGCCGCCGCCATCAGCGGCCGGCCTCCCCGGAGGGGAAACGCGAACGGCCGCCGGAGCGGCGGCCGTTGGGTGCGTACGTGTGTGGGCGGCCGCCGTCAGGCGGCCCGCCAGCCCTGGATGCGCGTACGCGAAGTCATGACCCCCACTCTAGCGGCGCGACCCCCGGTTGACAGGGGATTGACGCCTACGTAGTGTTCTCCGAGTTGTCCGACGTGAGCACCGGCCCCGGCCGGCCCCGGACAGCCATTCCGCAGCAACCACTGAGCGAACGACTGTTGTCGTCCCGTTTTTGTGCGTGTTTGCGAAATGAGGAATCCGTGTTCGAAGGAACGCCCCCGATTAGCTCGGGAGCCAGGATTCCGCTAATGTCTCACTCGTCGGAACGGCCTCACAGCCCGAAAGACACTGCATAAACATCCGGCTTCGCCGGGTCGCCGCTGACTGGCAGTCAGGACCGAAAGGACCTGATAGAGTCGGAACCGCCGGAAAGGGAAACGCGAAAGCGAAGAACTGGAAAGCACCGAGGAAGTCGGACACGAAAGAGTCTGATAGAGTCGGAAACACGAAATACCGAACGAAAGCCCGGAGGAAAGCCCGAGAGGGTGAGTACAAAGGAAGCGTCCGTTCCTTGAGAACTCAACAGCGTGCCAAAAGTCAACGCCAGATATGTTGATACCCCGGCCCACTTCGGTGGGTTGGTGGTTCCTTTGAAAAGTCCTGGCTGTCCTTGTGACAGTCCAGGCGAACACAGCGAGGACGCTGAGAACAGCGGGCCATATTCCGGCCCGACCTGTTCCGCTCTTTCGTGTGTGTGATCCCGATTACGGGAAAACATTCATGGAGAGTTTGATCCTGGCTCAGGACGAACGCTGGCGGCGTGCTTAACACATGCAAGTCGAACGATGAAGCCCTTCGGGGTGGATTAGTGGCGAACGGGTGAGTAACACGTGGGCAATCTGCCCTTCACTCTGGGACAAGCCCTGGAAACGGGGTCTAATACCGGATAACACTTCTTCAGGCATCTGAAGAGGTTAAAAGCTCCGGCGGTGAAGGATGAGCCCGCGGCCTATCAGCTTGTTGGTGGGGTAATGGCCTACCAAGGCGACGACGGGTAGCCGGCCTGAGAGGGCGACCGGCCACACTGGGACTGAGACACGGCCCAGACTCCTACGGGAGGCAGCAGTGGGGAATATTGCACAATGGGCGAAAGCCTGATGCAGCGACGCCGCGTGAGGGATGACGGCCTTCGGGTTGTAAACCTCTTTCAGCAGGGAAGAAGCGAAAGTGACGGTACCTGCAGAAGAAGCGCCGGCTAACTACGTGCCAGCAGCCGCGGTAATACGTAGGGCGCAAGCGTTGTCCGGAATTATTGGGCGTAAAGAGCTCGTAGGCGGCTTGTCACGTCGGATGTGAAAGCCCGGGGCTTAACCCCGGGTCTGCATTCGATACGGGCAGGCTAGAGTGTGGTAGGGGAGATCGGAATTCCTGGTGTAGCGGTGAAATGCGCAGATATCAGGAGGAACACCGGTGGCGAAGGCGGATCTCTGGGCCATTACTGACGCTGAGGAGCGAAAGCGTGGGGAGCGAACAGGATTAGATACCCTGGTAGTCCACGCCGTAAACGTTGGGAACTAGGTGTTGGCGACATTCCACGTCGTCGGTGCCGCAGCTAACGCATTAAGTTCCCCGCCTGGGGAGTACGGCCGCAAGGCTAAAACTCAAAGGAATTGACGGGGGCCCGCACAAGCAGCGGAGCATGTGGCTTAATTCGACGCAACGCGAAGAACCTTACCAAGGCTTGACATATACCGGAAACACCTAGAGATAGGTGCCCCCTTGTGGTCGGTATACAGGTGGTGCATGGCTGTCGTCAGCTCGTGTCGTGAGATGTTGGGTTAAGTCCCGCAACGAGCGCAACCCTTGTCCTGTGTTGCCAGCATGCCCTTCGGGGTGATGGGGACTCACAGGAGACCGCCGGGGTCAACTCGGAGGAAGGTGGGGACGACGTCAAGTCATCATGCCCCTTATGTCTTGGGCTGCACACGTGCTACAATGGCCGGTACAATGAGCTGCGATGCCGCGAGGCGGAGCGAATCTCAAAAAGCCGGTCTCAGTTCGGATTGGGGTCTGCAACTCGACCCCATGAAGTCGGAGTTGCTAGTAATCGCAGATCAGCATTGCTGCGGTGAATACGTTCCCGGGCCTTGTACACACCGCCCGTCACGTCACGAAAGTCGGTAACACCCGAAGCCGGTGGCCCAACCCCTTGTGGGAGGGAGCTGTCGAAGGTGGGACTGGCGATTGGGACGAAGTCGTAACAAGGTAGCCGTACCGGAAGGTGCGGCTGGATCACCTCCTTTCTAAGGAGCACTTCTTACCAACCACGGTTGGTCAGAGGCCAGTTCATCGGCGAACGTCCGGTGCTGGTTGCTCATGGGTGGAACGTTGACTACTCGGCACGGTTGGTTGGAACTGTTAGTACTGCTTCGGCGTGGAAAACAGTTCGGATTGACCGGGTCGGGCACGCTGTTGGGTATCTGAGGGTACGGACCATTTGGTCTATATCTTCGCGATGCCGGCCCCAGTGCACTCGTCCGTAAGGGCGGGGTGATGGGTGGCTGGTCGTTGCTTGAGAACTGCACAGTGGACGCGAGCATCTGTGGCCAAGTTTTTAAGGGCGCACGGTGGATGCCTTGGCACCAGGAACCGATGAAGGACGTGGGAGGCCACGATAGTCCCCGGGGAGCCGTCAACCAGGCTTTGATCCGGGGGTTTCCGAATGGGGAAACCCGGCAGTCGTCATGGGCTGTCACCCATACCTGAACACATAGGGTATGTGGAGGGAACGCGGGGAAGTGAAACATCTCAGTACCCGCAGGAAGAGAAAACAACCGTGATTCCGGGAGTAGTGGCGAGCGAAACCGGATGAGGCCAAACCGTATGCGTGTGATACCCGGCAGGGGTTGCGCATACGGGGTTGTGGGATTGCACTTCAACAGTCTGCCGGCTGTTGGGCAAGTCAGAAACCGTTGGTGTAGGCGAAGGACATGCGAAAGGTCCGGCGTAGAGGGTAAGACCCCCGTAGCTGAAACATCAACGGCTTGCTTGTGCAACACCCAAGTAGCACGGGGCCCGAGAAATCCCGTGTGAATCTGGCGGGACCACCCGTTAAGCCTAAATATTCCCTGGTGACCGATAGCGGATAGTACCGTGAGGGAATGGTGAAAAGTACCGCGGGAGCGGAGTGAAATAGTACCTGAAACCGTGTGCCTACAAGCCGTGGGAGCGTCGCGCATTGAGTTTACTCAATGCGTCGTGACTGCGTGCCTTTTGAAGAATGAGCCTGCGAGTTAGCGGTGTGTAGCGAGGTTAACCCGTGTGGGGAAGCCGTAGCGAAAGCGAGTCCGAATAGGGCGATTGAGTTGCACGCTCTAGACCCGAAGCGGAGTGATCTAGCCATGGGCAGGTTGAAGCGGAGGTAAGACTTCGTGGAGGACCGAACCCACCAGGGTTGAAAACCTGGGGGATGACCTGTGGTTAGGGGTGAAAGGCCAATCAAACTCCGTGATAGCTGGTTCTCCCCGAAATGCATTTAGGTGCAGCGTCGTGTGTTTCTTGCCGGAGGTAGAGCACTGGATAGGCGATGGGCCCTACCGGGTTACTGACCTTAGCCAAACTCCGAATGCCGGTAAGTGAGAGCACGGCAGTGAGACTGTGGGGGATAAGCTCCATGGTCGAGAGGGAAACAGCCCAGAGCATCGACTAAGGCCCCTAAGCGTACGCTAAGTGGGAAAGGATGTGGAGTCGCAGAGACAACCAGGAGGTTGGCTTAGAAGCAGCCACCCTTGAAAGAGTGCGTAATAGCTCACTGGTCAAGTGATTCCGCGCCGACAATGTAGCGGGGCTCAAGCGTACCGCCGAAGTCGTGTCATTCACACATATATCCCCAACGGGAGTGTGGATGGGTAGGGGAGCGTCGTGTGCCGGGTGAAGCAGCCGCGGAAGCGAGTTGTGGACGGTTCACGAGTGAGAATGCAGGCATGAGTAGCGATACACACGTGAGAAACGTGTGCGCCGATTGACTAAGGGTTCCTGGGTCAAGCTGATCTGCCCAGGGTAAGTCGGGACCTAAGGCGAGGCCGACAGGCGTAGTCGATGGACAACCGGTTGATATTCCGGTACCCGCTTTGAAACGCCCAGTATCGAATCCATTGATGCTAAGGCCGTGAAGCCGTCCTGGAGCCTTCGGGCAAAGGGAAGTGGTGGAGCCGCCGGTCCAAGGTGGTAGTAGGTAAGCGATGGGGTGACGCAGGAAGGTAGTCCAGCCCGGGCGGTGGTTGTCCCGGGGTAAGGGTGTAGGCCGAGGGGTAGGTAAATCCGTCCCTCGTTAAGGCTGAGACCTGATGCCGAGCCGATTGTGGTGAAGTGGATGATCCTATGCTGTCGAGAAAAGCCTCTAGCGAGTTTCATGGCGGCCCGTACCCTAAACCGACTCAGGTGGTCAGGTAGAGAATACCGAGGCGTTCGGGTGAACTATGGTTAAGGAACTCGGCAAAATGCCCCCGTAACTTCGGGAGAAGGGGGGCCATCACTGGTGATCGGATTTACTCCGTGAGCTGGGGGTGGCCGCAGAGACCAGCGAGAAGCGACTGTTTACTAAAAACACAGGTCCGTGCGAAGCCGTAAGGCGATGTATACGGACTGACGCCTGCCCGGTGCTGGAACGTTAAGGGGACCGGTTAGTGCGCTTTCGGGCGTGCGAAGCTGAGAACTTAAGCGCCAGTAAACGGCGGTGGTAACTATAACCATCCTAAGGTAGCGAAATTCCTTGTCGGGTAAGTTCCGACCTGCACGAATGGCGTAACGACTTCTCGACTGTCTCAACCATAGGCCCGGTGAAATTGCACTACGAGTAAAGATGCTCGTTTCGCGCAGAAGGACGGAAAGACCCCGGGACCTTTACTACAGTTTGATATTGGTGTTCGGTTCGGCTTGTGTAGGATAGGTGGGAGACTTTGAAGCATGCACGCCAGTGTGTGTGGAGTCAATCTTGAAATACCACTCTGGTCGTGCTGGATGTCTAACCTCGGTCCGTGATCCGGATCAGGGACAGTGTCTGATGGGTAGTTTAACTGGGGCGGTTGCCTCCTAAAGAGTAACGGAGGCGCCCAAAGGTTCCCTCAGCCTGGTTGGCAATCAGGTGTTGAGTGTAAGTGCACAAGGGAGCTTGACTGTGAGACCGACGGGTCGAGCAGGGACGAAAGTCGGGACTAGTGATCCGGCAGTGGCTTGTGGAAGCGCTGTCGCTCAACGGATAAAAGGTACCCCGGGGATAACAGGCTGATCTTCCCCAAGAGTCCATATCGACGGGATGGTTTGGCACCTCGATGTCGGCTCGTCGCATCCTGGGGCTGGAGTCGGTCCCAAGGGTTGGGCTGTTCGCCCATTAAAGCGGTACGCGAGCTGGGTTTAGAACGTCGTGAGACAGTTCGGTCCCTATCCTCTGCGCGCGTAGGAATATTGAGAAGGGCTGTCCCTAGTACGAGAGGACCGGGACGGACGAACCTCTGGTGTGCCAGTTGTCCTGCCAAGGGCATGGCTGGTTGGCTACGTTCGGAAAGGATAACCGCTGAAAGCATCTAAGCGGGAAGCCTGCTTCGAGATGAGTATTCCCACCCCCTTTGAGGGGTTAAGGCTCCCAGTAGACGACTGGGTTGATAGGCCAGATGTGGAAGCCCGGTAACGGGTGGAGCTGACTGGTACTAATAGGCCGAGGGCTTGTCCTCAGTTGCTCGCGTCCACTGTGTTAGTTCTGAAGTAACGAACTGTGCCGTTTCCGGTTTGTTCAACTTCATAGAGTTTCGGTGGTCATAGCGTTAGGGAAACGCCCGGTTACATTCCGAACCCGGAAGCTAAGCCTTTCAGCGCCGATGGTACTGCAGGGGGGACCCTGTGGGAGAGTAGGACGCCGCCGAACAATTTTTACGCCCCGGCCCCCGGACTTATGTCCGGGGGCCGGGGCTTTTTTGCGTTTAAGGTCAAGTCATGCGCTACGACCTCATCATCTTCGACAACGACGGCGTCCTCGTGGACAGCGAGCCGATCTCCAACACGATCCTCGCCGCCTACCTGAGCGAGCTGGGGCACCCCACCTCGTACGAGGATTCGATCCGCGACTACATGGGTTCCGCCGTGCACCGGATTCACGATCTCGTGCTGGAGCGGACGGGCCAGCGTCTGCCCGAGGACTTCGACAAGACCCTCCACGCCCGCATCTTCGCCGCCTTCGAGCGGGAGCTGAAGCCCGTCGCCGGGGCGGAGGAGATGCTCGGGCAGCTGGTGGAGGACGGGGTCTCGTACTGTCTCGCGTCCTCCGGCAGCCACGAGCGGATCAGGGTCGGGCATCTGGTGACTGGGCTGGACGAGTGGTTCGAGGACAGCTGGATCTTCAGTTCCCAGGACGTCGGCCGTGGCAAACCGGCGCCGGACCTCTTCCTGCACGCCGCCGAACGGATGGGCGTGCCGGCGGAGCGGTGTGTCGTGGTCGAGGACAGTCCGCTCGGGGTCGAAGCGGCCAGGGCGGCGGGGATGGACGTGTACGGCTTCACCGCCATGACTCCGGCCGACAGACTCGCGGGGGCGACTGGTTGCTTCTCGGAGCTGGGGCGACTGCGGGAATTGCTGGCCTGATCGATCTACCCCAGAGTAGGTGACGGGCCTACGCTGTGCGGCCATGACAGACGCGCGCCTACGGCACGGCAGGGCTTCCCTGGGGTTGAGCTTCTTCGCGCAGGGTGTGGCGTTCGCGCTGCTGGTGACGCGGCTGCCTGCCATCCAGGACCGGTACGGGATATCCGACGGGCTGCTGCCCCTCTTTCTCGCCGCCGTGCCGATCCTGGCCGGCGTGGGCAGCGTCGCCACCGAGCAGTGCGTGAAGCGGGTCCGGCCGAGCCTCGTCCTGCGGTGGTCGCAGCCGGTGGTCATGCTGGCGCTTCTCGGAGTGGCCGCCGGTAGTGAAATGTGGCAAGTGGCCGTCTGTCTCGGGGTGTTCGGGGTGGCGGTCGGCGCGCTGGACGCGTCGATGAACATGCTGGGCGTGAACCTTCAGCGGGCGTACGGGCGCAGCATCATGCTTGGTTTCCACGCGGCGTACAGCCTTGGCGGGATCGCGGGGGCGTCGCTCGCGTGGGTGGGGGCGCACTGGGATCTGACGCTGCTCGTCTCGTATCTGCCGGTCGTGGCTGTGCTGCTGCCCGCGGCGTTCGCCGGTAGCCGGTGGTATGCCGACGCCGTGGCCGAGGCCGGCGTCGCGGTAGGGGGAGGCGGGGAAGGGAAGGCGGCCGGGTCCGGGGTCGGGTTCACGTTGTTGCTGCCGCTGTGTCTGGTCATGACGTTCGCGTACATCGGGGACTCGACGGTCTCCAATTGGAGTGCCAAGTATCTGGAGGACGTACTCGGATCGTCGGAGCAGACGGCGACTCTTCCGTACAACGTCTACATGGTGACGACGCTGGTGGGGCGGGCCGTCGGGGACTTCGGAGTGCGGCGCTTCGGGGCGGTGGCGGTGGTGCGGGCCGGGGCGCTGCTGGCTGCGGGCGGCTTCGCGGTGGTGGCGGGGGCGCCGGGGGTCGGCGTGGGGATGCTCGGATTCACGATGCTCGGGTTCGGGCTGTGCGTGATCGTGCCGCAGACGTTCGCGGCGGCGGGGCGGATCTTTCCCGGGGCGTCGAGCGACGCGGCCGTGGCTCGGCTGAACGTCTTCAATTACGTCGGATTCCTGGTGGGCGCGCCGTTGGTGGGGGCTCTCGGGGACGCGTGGAGTTACCGCGGGGCGATGCTGGTGCCGATGGTTCTGGTGCTGGTGACGCTGGTGTACGCCCGGTCGTTCGCGTCCGGGACCGACCGATACGGTGGCGGGCATGAGCGGGCGCGCGCGGTTGATGTGGGATGACGCGGTAACGGGTTACGACTTCGGGGCGAGCCACCCGATGGACCCCGTCAGGCTCGACCTGACCATGGGGCTCGTACGGGCTTACGGGCTCGACCGGGCGGTCGATGTCGTCGCCGCGCGGGCCGCGGGGGACTCGACGCTGCGGCTTGTGCACCGCGAGGACTATGTGGCGGCCGTACGAGCGGCTTCGGCGGACCCGCGGGGGGCGGACCAGGCGTACGGGCTGGGGACCGCCGACGATCCCGCCTTCGCCGGGATGCACGAGGCTTCGGCGCTGATCGCCGGGCAGTCGGTGGGGGCGGCGGAGGCGGTCTGGCGGGGTGAGGCCGCGCACGCCGTGAACTTCGCGGGCGGGCTGCACCATGCGATGCCGGGGACCGCGGCGGGGTTCTGCATCTACAACGACGCGTCGCTGGCGATCGCGCGGCTGTTGGAGCTGGGGGCGGAGCGGGTCGCGTACGTGGACGTGGACGTGCACCACGGGGACGGGGTGCAGGCGGCGTTCTGGGACGATCCCCGGGTACTGACGGTGTCGCTCCACGAGCATCCGCGGACGCTCTTTCCCGGGACCGGGTGGCCGGAGGAGACGGGCGGGAGCGGTGCGGGCGAGGGCTCGGCCGTGAATGTGGCGCTGCCGGCGGGTACGGGGGACGCGGGGTGGCTGCGGGCGTTCCACGCGATCGTGCCGGAGCTGTTGGCGGATTTCCGGCCGCAGGTGCTCGTGACGCAGCACGGGGCGGACACGCATTTCGAGGATCCGCTGGCGCACCTGGCGGTCTCGCTGGATGCGCAGCGGGCGGTGCAGACGGCGTGTCATGACCTGGCGCACGCGTACGTGGACCGTGGGGCGTGGGTCGCGCTGGGCGGCGGGGGATACGCGGTGGTGGACGTCGTCCCGCGGTCGTGGACGCATCTGGTGGGGATCGCGGCGCATCGGCCGGTTGATCCGGAGTCTGTGATTCCGGCGTCTTGGCGGGATGAAGTGTACGCGCGTACGCGGCAGTTGGGGCCGGGGCGGATGACCGACGGAGTGACGCCGACGTGGGAGGCGTGGGACGCGGGGTACGACCCGGCGGACCGGCTGGACCAGGCGGTGCTGGCGGCTCGGCGGGCGACGTTTCCCTTGCGGGGGTTGTTGGCTTAGCGGGCGGCGGGGCGGCGGGGGCGGCGGGGGCTGGGGGCCGGCGTCGGCCCGGGGTGCGGGGGTCGGGGGTCGGTGACGCCCCGTGGCGTCTCCTCGGGTGCCCAACAATTCGGGTACTCGGCGTGCTTCTGGGCGGTTGCGTTCGACACCCTGCGGGGAGCGCCCCGGTGCGTCCCCTCCCGGCACCGTGGCCCGCGAAGCCGGGGGTGGGGACGGCGACGGCCGCCCGGTGCGTGGGGTGCGCGGCCAGGGGTGGGGACGGTGCGGCCGCCACGTGCGTGGGGTGCGCGGCCAGGGGCGGGGACGGTGCGGCTGCCCGGTGCTGTGGGGTGCGAGGCCCGGGGGTGGGGGCGGTGCGTCCGTTCCCGGTGCTGTGGGTGCGCGGTCGGGGGTGGGTTACGCCAAGTGTGGGGTCTGTCGCGGGTTTTGGGGGAAAGGGGGGTGGGGGTGAGGGAGCATCGGCAGGGTGTTGAGTACCGGCGCTCTGCGTGCGCATCTGTTGGCGGCCCGGCTCGCCGGGACCGTGGCCACCTCCCGGGAGGCGAGCCTGCGGAGCTACCGGCTGTTCGCCGCGCGGGACCCCGGGGTGCTGCTCGGGCTCGACCCCGAACGGGCCTGGGACGAACTCGACGTGATGGCCCTGATGGCCGACAGGTGCGGGGTGTCCGGCGACCCCGGGTGTGTCAGTGGGGCGGATGTGATCGACCCCGATCGGACGCTGGCCGGCCTGGAGGAGTTCGCGGGGCGGCTCGGGGAAGCCGCCGCACGGGGGGTTCCGGTGCTCTTCGGGACCGGACATCCCCATCGGTTACTCGGGTTCTACGCCGATCTCGCAGACGCCTTGTCGGCGGCGGGATGCCTTGTCCTCACCCCGGCGCAGGGGCGATGTGTCGACATAACGACCCGGTTCGGAGTACGTACGCACAATCTTGACTACGTACGAGGAGTCGCGCTGGTGCGAGAACCCGGCGCGCGTGGCGCCGTGAGTGATACCGGCGCACACAGTCATTCGCCCCTCCCGGTCAGGGTCGCGCTCGCCGCTGCCGGGGAGGGTGACGGGCCCCTTCCGGGGCTCGTCGTGGGGGACCACGGATGGGTCTGCGGTGCAGGTCAGTTGGGGTTCGAGGCCATTGGACTGGCCGATACGGACGATCCCGCGCTGTTCGTCGGAGAAGCCGAGGGGCGGGTGTCCGTCGCCGTTCCGCTTGATGATGCCGTGCGGTCCGATTACTACCGACCGCTTACTCGCTATGTACTCAATCGAGCGTGTCTGTCACGGTAGGCGTCGGATCGCTGCTCCTCTTCCCCACTCGTATCACCCGCCCCTAGTCTGGGAGTGAGCGCACAACGACGAAGAGTCACCGGAGGGGAAGCCGGTGCGCGTCGGGTGCGGAAGGTACAGGTGGGTCATGGCTGCTGGCAGCGAGAGGCCTCTCAACGAGGTCAAGTTTCTGACCGTGGCGGAAGTCGCCTCGGTGATGCGAGTGTCGAAGATGACCGTGTACCGATTGGTGCACAGCGGTCATCTGCCGGCGATCCGGGTGGGCAGGTCCTTCCGGGTTCCGGAGCAAGCGGTTCACGAGTACCTCCGAGAGTCCTTTGTGGGGGTGGAATCGGCCTGACGGCGGCCTCGGATTACGTCCCTCTCCCGGTGGCGGGTAGGCTAGGCCCTCGTAGGTCGTGTGGGCCCAGACGCCCCGCACCGAGTGAAGAGAAGTGAGCGAGGGTAGTCGTGGGCTCTGTTATCAAGAAGCGGCGCAAGCGGATGGCCAAGAAGAAGCACCGCAAGCTGCTCAAGCGCACCCGCGTTCAGCGTCGCAACAAGAAGTAAGCGGCCGCTGTACGTGTATCCGCAGCCCTTCCACCGTCATGGTGGGAGGGCTGTGGTGCGTTGTGGCGCCTGTCCGGGGCCGGGTGACCCGTACGGCGCGGGCGGTTCGTGTAGCCCATGTGTGTCTGCTGTCACTTCGGGCGCCGCGCGGTCATCACAGCGCAACGTCCAACCGCTACGGTGGCGCTAGGGGAGACCGAGGGAAGGCGCTGATCTTGGGCAAGGTCGTGCTCGTCACAGGTGTGGCCCGGCAGCTGGGCGGCCGTTTCGTACGGCGTATCCAGCGTGATCCCGATGTGGACCGGGTGGTCGGCGTCGACGCGATCCCGCCCGAGCACCACCTGGGAGGCGCCGATTTCGTTCAGGCGGACATCCGCCAGCCCGCTGTCGCTCGCGTTCTCGCCGAGCACGGTGTCGACACGGTCGTGCACCTGGACGTCACCGGAACGCCGCTGGGCACCGGTGGCAGCCGTACGTCGGTGAAAGAGACCAACGTCATCGGCACCATGCAGCTCCTCGGGGCCTGCCAGAAGTCGCCGACCGTGCAGCGGCTCGTCGTGAAGTCCAGTACGAGCGTCTACGGGTCCGCGCCGCGCGACCCGGCCGTCTTCACCGAGACCACGCCGCCGAAGTCGCTGCCGAGCGGAGGCTTCGCGAAGGACGCGGTCGAGGTCGAGGGGTACGTACGCGGCTTCGCGCGCCGGCGGCCGGACGTGGCCGTGTGCGTGCTCCGGTTCGCCAATATTCTCGGGCCCTGTGCGGATTCGCCGCTGGCCGACTACTTCTCGCTGCCCGTGCTGCCCACGGTGTTCGGGTACGACCCCCGGTTGCAGTTCCTGCACGAGGACGACGTCATCGACGTACTGCGCATCGCCTCGCACGATCCGCGGCGCGGCACCATGAACAGCGGGACGTTCAATGTCGCCGGCGACGGTGTGGTGACGCTCTCTCAGTGCTCGCGGCGGCTCGGCCGGCCGACGGTACCGGTGCTGCTGCCCGCCGTCACCTGGGTCGGCTCCGCGCTGCGGACGGTCGGGGTGACCGACTTCTCGCCCGAGCAGATCCGGCTGCTGACGCACGGACGGGTCGTCAGGACCACCCAGATGCGCGAGACGCTGGGCTTCGAGCCCAAGTACACGACCGCGGAGGCGTTCGCGGACTTCGCGCGCAGCCGGGGCGCGGGGCTGCTGCCGCCCGAGCGGCTTGCCCGTACCGTCGACCGGCTCTCCACTCTCGTTAGCAAGGAGCGCACCTGACATGGCCGATGCCAAGGTCATCCCGTTCGGTGATGATCCGCGGACCCGGCGGGTCCGGCCCAAGTCCAAGGACGCCGGTGCCGGTGGCGCCGGTGCCGGGGCTGCCGCCAAGGAGTCCAGGGGGAAGCGGCCTCCCGGGCGCAAGGGCGGCCCGCTGGCGCCCGTACCCGAGCAGCAGGCGGCGCCCGAGGACGCGGCGCTCGCGCAGCCGGCTCCGGTGGCGCCGGAGGAGCCCACGGCGAACCCGGGCGGCGGGGGCGGCTGGGACCGGCGGATCGCCGGCGGGCTGGCGTTCCTGCGGCGGCGGCTCACCGGTGACTACGAGGTCGACGAGTTCGGGTACGACGAGGAGCTCACCGACAAGGTCCTGATGTCGATGATCAGGCCCCTGTACGAGAAGTACTTCCGGGTCGAGGTCAAGGGCATCGAGAACATCCCGTCCGAGGGCGGGGCGCTGATCGTCGCCAACCACTCGGGGACGCTGCCGCTCGACGGGCTGATGCTCCAGGCCGCCGTGCACGACAACCACCCGGCCGGGCGGCATCTGCGGCTGCTGGCGGCGGATCTGGTGTTCATGCTGCCGGTCGTGAACGAGCTGGCGCGCAAGGCCGGGCACACCCTGGCCTGTGCCGAGGACGCGGAGGAGCTGCTGCGGCGCGGTGAGGTCGTCGGGGTGATGCCGGAGGGCTTCAAGGGGATCGGGAAGCCGTTCAGCGAGCGGTACAAGCTCCAGCGGTTCGGGCGCGGCGGGTTCGTCTCCACGGCTCTGCGCGCGGGGGCGCCGATCGTGCCCTGTTCGATCGTGGGGGCCGAGGAGATCTACCCGATGATCGGGAACGCGCGGACGGTCGCGCGGGTGCTGGGCATCCCGTACTTCCCGCTCACGCCCACGTTCCCGTGGCTCGGGCCGCTGGGAGCCGTGCCGCTGCCCACGAAGTGGACGATCCAGTTCGGTGAGCCGATTCCGACGGACGGGTATCCGGCGGAGGCGGCGGAGGATCCGATGCTGATGTTCAACCTGACGGATCAGGTGCGGGAGCAGATCCAGCACACGCTGTACAAGCTGCTGGTGCAGCGGCGGTCCGTCTTCTTCTGAGCGTCGAGTACGGACAGCGGAAGGCAAAGGTGTGGGCCCGGTCTCCGGTGGAGAGCGGGCCCACGGTGTTGCCTGGTTCGGGTCGCGGCGGGTTACGGCGCGTTCTCCTCCTCGATGCCGAGGCCCGGGAGGATGCCGGGGAGCAGCGGCGGAACCGTGACGTCGGGGACCGGCGGGGTGTTCGGGCCGCCCTTGTCCCTGGAGGACGGTGACGACGGGGCCGGGGTGTCGGCGGACGGCGGGTCCAGGAGGTCGCCCGGGGCGCCCGGGAGGAGGCCCTCCTCCTTGGCGGTGCTGCGGGGGGACGACGGTTTCGGCTTGGCGTCGTCGCCCGTCCGGCCGCCCGCGGAGGTGCTGGTGGAGGGGGCGGGACGGTCCGTTCCCGGGGTGCCCGTGCGGTCCTGGGTGGAGCCGCTGGGGCGGTCGTGGTTCTCGGGCGACTTCGGGGCGCGCGGCAGGAGCGACTGGAGCGGGGCCACCTCTTCGTCTATGGCGTCGAAGACGGAGCTCACCTGGTCGCCCACGTCGGCCAGCTGTACGGGCAGCCTCTCGCGCAGGCTGCTCCACGCTTGGCGGTGCGACTTGGCGAACGACGACAGCGCCTGGATGGAACCGATCGAGCCGTCACGCTCGTAGGCCCGGGTGAGAAGGCGGTGGCCCTCGCCGGCGTCGTGCGTCATACCGCTCAGCGTGCGCCGGACCTCCCCCAGCTGTTCGTGGTCCAGGTCGGCGGCCCGGCCGCGCTCCATGAGGCGGCGCGCCTCCATGAGGCGGGTCGAAGCCTGGTCGAGATAGATCTCGCCACGGTCGGCGTCGTCGCCGGCCATGCCGAGCTTGACGTCTTCCATGCCTCGCTTCAGCCCGTACAGCGAATCACCCGGCAGGGCGTCGGAACTCGCAGCGGCCACTCCGCTGAAGGCTCCCGCGGCCACACCGACGGTGAGTCCGCCCGCAGCGATGCCCTTCGACCAGCGGGAGCGCGGGCGCAGTTTCCGGAGCGGGGAGGCCCGGTGGCTGCCCCGTCCGGTCCGCTGCTCGGGCACCGTAGGGCCCGTCGGCACGCCGCCTTCGGCGACCATCGCTTCCATGGCGGCGATGAGCTGGGCCCGCTGGACGACCTTGACCTCGGGGTCCAACTCCGGTGACGGCAGTGCGCCGAGACCGTTCGCCAGGGCCAAAAGCCGTGCGGGCTCTGGCCCTTCGGCCGTTTCTTCGGGCTGATCTGCCGCCGTGCCCTGGGGCGTCTGTGCCTCCAGCGCTTGGGCGAAGGCGTTCGCCCGCCGGTGCGCCGATACGTTCGCGATCACTGGCGGCACCTCCTCTCGTCATGACGATCGACTCCCCTGGGGGTCCGGAAGGTTGCACGCCATGAGCACATCCACACGATCGAGTGAGTGGCTGCGGACATGGCGTGACCGCAGGGAGCCTGCATCCCGCACAACGAGCGTGTCGGCACTTGGGTTACGCGCGACGGATGATCCGACCACAACGTCATGGAGGGTCATGGCGACGTGACCGACGGTGACCGTGTCGGCTGATCGGCGGGCGCGCTCGGGCGCGTGTCGGTGGTCGGTGGGTGAGGTGGGCGCGGGCGGGTGGATGGGTCGGCGATTTCAGCGGGCGTCGTCGGGGAGGAGGCGGGCGAGCGTACGGACGGCCCGGTACTGGAGGGTCTTGATCGCCCCCTCGTTCTTGCCCATGACGCGAGCCGTCTCGGCGACCGAGAGGCCCTGGAGGAAGCGCAGGGTCACGCACTCCTGCTGCTGCGGGTTGAGCTTGCGGACGGCTTCCAGGAGAGCCGCGTTGGAGAGGGATTCGAGGACGGAGTCCTCCGGGCTGCGCTCGACCTCGTTGGCGTCGAGCATTTCGCCGGTGGTCACTTCGAGACGGAATCGGCTCGATTTGAAGTGGTCGGCGACCAGGTTGCGGGCGATCGTGACCAGCCAGGCGCCGAAGTCGCGGCCCTGCCAGGTGAACGTCGAGATCCGGCGCAGGGCGCGCAGGAACGTCTCGCTCGTCAGGTCCTCCGCGGTCGCCTTTCCGCCGACGCGGTAGTAGATGTAGCGGTAGACCGTGTCGCTGTACTGGTCGTAGAGGCGGCCGAACGCATCGGCCTCGCCGGCCTGAGCGCGTTCGACGAGGTCCATCATGCGTGCGCTGTCGCTGTCGGCGCTGGGCCGACGGGCGGTGGACGTGCCGGTGCCCGAGCCGGCGCCGCGGCTGCGTCTGCCGACCGCCGCACCGCCGTCGGCCAGGGCATAGCAGGGGCCGACAAGTGCAGGGGTGGCAAGGGCGGGGACGGCGTACGCGGTGGGGACGAAGCCGCGCAAGCGGTCCACGACCGTTGCGCGCAGCGTAGCCAGGCCCGAGGCGTCAACCCCGACGTGTGGGTACACGGGACTCCCAGAGGCAGAGCTTCCAACACGTTCAGTGCTAGACCGGTCACTCGTCGTGCTGACGGGTGGGGTCCGGTATGCGTCTGAGGAGAATAACGCTTCGTACAGGCAGCGCTACACCCAGTTGCTAAAATCATCGATTCCGTCGCTTCTGTTACGTCTAGACGACGGTTCCAGTAGCAGTTGGTGATCAGTTGTTGATCGGATCACTTCGTAATCTGCGTGATTGCTGGATGTGTTGTGCCCGAGTGAAAGTGACGGGACTGGCGGGAGCCAGGAGGGGGTAGGGACCCCGGATTGCGCAGCGGCGGGCCGACGCGCCCCGGCCGGTGCCCCCGGTCGTTCCGGGGGGCGTGTTCGGAGGCGTGTCCGGGGGCGTGCTCTGGGCGTGCCGTCAGCGGCGGCGGCGGTGCAGGGCCATGGCCGCCGCGGTGCCGCCGGCGATCGCGCCGACCCCGGCGGCGGCCGGGATGCCGACCTTGGCGGCCTTGCGGCCGGTGCGGTAGTCGCGCAGCCGCCACTCGCGTTCGCGGGCGTACCTGCGCAGTTTCGCGTCGGGATTGATCGCGTACGGATGTCCGACGAGCGACAGCATCGGGATGTCGTTGTGGGAGTCGCTGTACGCCGCGCAGCGGGCCAGATCGAGGCCCTCGGCGGCGGCGAGGGCGCGGACCGCCTCGGCCTTCGCCGGGCCGTGCAGGGGCTCGCCGACGAGCTTGCCCGTATATACGCCGTCGACGGACTCGGCGACGGTGCCCAGGGCGCCGGTCAGGCCGAGGCGGCGGGCGATGATCGTGGCCGTCTCGACGGGGGCGGCGGTGACCAGCCAGACCTTCTGGCCCGCGTCGAGGTGGGCCTGGGCGAGGGCGCGGGTGCCGGGCCAGATGCGCTCGGCCATGTACTCGTCGTAGATCTCCTCGCCGATCGACATCAGCTCGGAGACGCGGTGGCCCTTCACGATGGACAGCGCGCTTTCGCGTGCGTCCTGCATGTGCTCGGGGTCCTCGACGCCGACGAGGCGGAACCATGCCTGCTGCCACGCGAAGCGGGCCAGCTCCTGGCGCTGGAAGAACTTCCGCTTGTAGAGGCCGCGGCCGAAGTGGAAGATCGCGGCACCCTGCATGACGGTGTTGTCGAGGTCGAAGAACGCGGCGGCCCGGTCGTCACCGACGACGGGGAACGGCGGTTCCGGTTCCGCGGGCTCGCCGGACGGCGTCGCGAGGAGGCCGTGCAGTTCTTCAAGCTCCTGCTGTTCCTGCGACGTCTTGCGTGCTGCCTCGGCTGCTGCCTCTCCCGCCAGTACGCTCCGGGCTGTCGCCGAGCGCCTGCGGGGGGTGAGCCATCCCAGTGCGGCCATGTCGTGAGCATAGCCAGTCTGTTCGGTACTTCCGGACCTGCCGGGATGCGTCGGCGTGAACTCTCCGGGGCGCCGGTGTTACGCGGCGGTCGGGCGAGAATGGCGGTATGAGTCCCCTGTTGCGACGTACGCATGCGAAGAGGAAGCCCGAAGAGCGACTGGTCACGCTGATCGGGAAGCCGGGCTGTCATCTCTGTGACGACGCGAGGGCCGTGGTCGAGGAGGTGTGCGGGGCGCTCGGCGTGCCGTGGGAGGAGAAGGACATCACACGGGACGAGGAACTGAACCGGGCGTACTGGGAGCAGATTCCGGTTGTGCTCGTCGACGGTGAGCAGCACACCTTCTGGCGGGTGGACGCGGGCAGGCTGCGCAAGGCGCTCGGGGGCTGAGCGGCCGAGCGGCCGGCGGGTGACCGAAAGAGAGCTAGGCTCATGGGCGATTTGAGCGGTCTCGGGGGCGTAGTCGTGAGGAGTGTGTACGGTTTTGCCCCCTTCGGATCTTCAACGAGCTCGAACGGTCCGTGGTTCCAGGACCGGGCGCCCGGCACGCGTGACCCCGGTCACTTTGGGCGGACAAAACGGACACCATCTTTGTGCACGCGTTCACAAAGGCATAGCCTGCTTGCGACGGGGCGGTCCTGGTACATACGGCCGCCTACAGCCCCGCTCATCCCGCAGGAGCACCGTGGCAACTGGCCGAACTCACCGACCGGCGACCCGTAGCCGAGGCATTCCCGAGGCCACCGTCGCCCGACTTCCGCTGTATCTGCGCGCGCTGACCGCGCTCTCCGAGCGTTCGGTCCCCACGGTTTCCTCCGAGGAGCTCGCCGCCGCGGCCGGGGTCAACTCCGCGAAGCTGCGCAAGGACTTCTCGTACCTCGGGTCCTACGGGACGCGCGGCGTCGGGTACGACGTCGAGTACCTCGTCTACCAGATCTCGCGCGAGCTCGGGCTGACCCAGGACTGGCCGGTCGTCATCGTCGGCATCGGTAACCTGGGCGCCGCCCTCGCCAACTACGGCGGGTTCGCCTCCCGTGGCTTCCGCGTCGCCGCGCTCATAGACGCCGACCCCGCCATGGCGGGCAAGCCGGTCGCCGGGATCCCCGTCCAGCACACCGACGATCTCGAAAAGATCATCAGTGACAACGGCGTCCACATCGGCGTGATCGCCACCCCCGCCGGTGCCGCCCAGCAGGTCAGCGAGCGGCTCATCGCCGCCGGTGTGACCTCGATCCTCAACTTCGCGCCGACGGTCCTGTCGGTGCCGGACGGGGTCGACGTACGCAAGGTCGACCTCTCCATCGAGCTCCAGATCCTCGCCTTCCACGAGCAGCGCAAGGCCGGCGAGGAAGCCGCCGCCGTGGCCGGCGCGGCGGGCGACGTCGTGACGCCCCCGCCGCTGCGGGCGGCCGCGGCCGCGAGCCGGAAGGGACCCGACGGGGACGTTCCCGCCGTGATGCCGGCATGAGTCTTCTGGTAGTCGGACTGAGTCACCGCAGCGCTCCGGTCAGTGTGCTGGAGCGGGCGTCGCTGACCGCTGAGGCGCAGGCCAAGCTGCTCCAGGACACGCTCGCCTCCGAGCCGGCGGTCGAGGCCGCCGTGCTCGCGACGTGCAACCGCATCGAGCTGTACGCCGACGTGGACAAGTTCCACGCCGGTGTCGCCGAGCTGTCCACGCTGCTCGCGCAGCACAGCGGCGTGGGGCTCGAAGAGCTCACTCCGTATCTCTACGTGCACTACGAGGACCGGGCCGTCCACCACCTGCTGTCGGTGGCGTGCGGGCTCGATTCAATGGTCGTCGGCGAGGGACAGATCCTCGGCCAGATCAAGGACGCGCTCGCGCTGGGGCAGGAGCTCCACACCGCGGGCCGGCTCCTCAACGACCTCTTCCAGCAGGCGCTGCGCGTCGGCAAGCGGGCGCACTCGGAGACCGGCATCGACCGGGCCGGGCAGTCGCTGGTCACCTTCGGCCTCGAACAGCTCGCCGCCGGCACGGGTGAGCCGGTCGGCGAGTGGGCCGCGGGCAAGCGGGCGCTGGTGATCGGCGCGGGCTCGATGTCCTCGCTGGCCGCCGCCACGCTCGTACGCACCGGAGTGGCCGAGGTCGTCGTCGCGAACCGCACGCAGGCGCGGGCGGAGCGGCTGGCGGAGATCCTGGGCGAGGCCGGGGGTGTGGCGCGCGCCGTGCCGATGGCCGATGTGGCGCGTGAACTGACACGAGTCGACGTGGTCGTCTCCTGCACGGGCGCGACCGGCCTGGTGCTCACGGCGGAGAACGTCGCCGGTGCGCTCGGGCTGACGGTGGACCACGCCACGGACGCCGCCACCGCGGCGGGACGCGGCGCGGACGCGGGTGCGCCCGCGGGCTGCCCCGAGGCCGCCGTGCCCGCCGCCCGGCAGGCCGCCGACGCCGGCTCCGTGGAGCAGCACGGCGCCTGGGCGGACAACGGCACGGCCGTCGCCCAGGTGCGTACCCGCGGGCAGGCCGGGGTGCGCACCGGCTCGCCGGTGCGGCTCGCGCTGCTCGACCTCGCCATGCCCCGCGACATCGACGGCGGCGTGCACCGGCTCGACGGCGTACGGCTGGTGGACATCGAGTCGCTGGCCGAGGCATCCGCCGACGCGCCGATGGCCGCCGATGTGGACCAGGTGCGGACCATCGTGTCCGACGAGGTCGCGGCCTTCGGCGCCGCCCAGCGCGCCGCACAGATCACGCCCACCGTCGTCGCCCTGCGCAGCATGGCCGCCGATGTGGTGAGCAACGAGGTCGCCCGGCTCGAAGGGCGGCTCCCCGGACTGGACGACAAGCAGCGCGCGGAGATCACGCAGACCGTGCGCCGTGTCGTCGACAAGCTCCTGCACGCGCCCACCGTGCGGGTCAAGCAGCTCGCCAGCGAGCCCGGCGGCGCCGGGTACGCGGACGCGCTGCGCGAACTCTTCGACCTCGACCCGCAGACGGTCGCCGCCGTCAGCAGGGCCGACCTGAACGACACCCCTGACGGTGGGAATAGAGGGCGGGCATGACTACGGATGCCTTGAAGCTGGGGACCAGGCGCAGCAAGCTCGCCATGGCCCAGTCGGGACACGTCGCCGAGGCGGTGCGCCGGATCACCGGGCGCCCCGTCGAGCTGGTGGAGATCACCACGTACGGGGACGTCTCGCGCGAGCAGCTCGCGCAGATCGGCGGCACGGGCGTCTTCGTGACCGCCCTGCGGGACGCACTGCTGAGGGGTGAGGTGGACTTCGCGGTCCACTCCCTGAAGGACCTGCCGACCGCTCAGCCGGACGACCTGACGCTGGCGGCCGTGCCCCGGCGGGAGGACCCGCGTGACGTACTGGTCGCGCGGGACGGCCTGACGCTGGCCCGGCTGCCTGCCGGTTCCCGGGTGGGAACCGGATCGCCGCGCCGCATGGCGCAGCTCAACGCGTACGCGCGGGCGCACGGTCTCGACATCGAGACCGTGCCGATCCGCGGCAACATCGACACTCGTGTCGGATATGTACGGAGCGGGGAACTGGATGCGGTGGTTCTGGCCGCCGCCGGCCTCAACCGCATCGGCAGGACCGACGAGGTGACCGAGTTCCTCCCGGTCGACGTCGTCCTGCCCGCCCCCGGCCAGGGGGCCCTGGCAGTCGAGTGCGCCGCCACGCGCGTCGAACTCGCTGCCGCGCTCGCCGAGCTCGACGACCCGCACACGCGGGCCGCCGTGACCGCCGAGCGATCCCTGCTCGCCGCCCTGGAGGCCGGTTGCAGCGCACCTGTGGGTGCGTTGGCCGACCTGCTGGCCGACGGACAGGTTGTCAACGAAATGCGCCTGCGCGGTGTCGTCGGTACCCCCGACGGCTCCGAGCTGGTGCAGCTGTCCACTACCGGTCCCGTACCCACGTCGCACAACGACGCGATCACTCTCGGACGCGAACTCGCGGACGAGATGCTCGCGAAGGGTGCGGCCGGTCTTATGGGGGAGCGAGCACAATGAGCCCCACCACCACCTCTACGCCAGTACCTTCCGTGTTCCCCGTGTCGGGGCACGTCACATTTCTCGGGGCAGGGCCAGGTGACCCCGGTCTGCTGACGCTGCGCGCCGTCGAGGCGCTCGCGAGCGCGGATGTGCTGATCGCCGAGCCGCATGTGCTCGATGTCGTACGTACGCATGTCAGGGCGGGTGTGAGCACGCCACAGCTGACGGTCGTTGACGATGTGTCAACTGCCGCCGGTATCCCCGCGATCAGGGATGCGGTCAATCTTGTCATGGAGGCCGCGCGGGGCGGCAAGCGGGTCGTCCGTGCGATCTCCGGCGACCCCGGCCTCGACGGCAACGCCGGCGAGGAGATGCTCGCCTGCGCCGCCGAGGGCATTCCCTTCGAGGTCGTTCCCGGTGTCGCGTCGGCCGTCGGCGTGCCGGCGTACGCCGGTGTGCCGCTGCGCGACGGGCGGGGGGCGGACGTGCGGTTCGTCGACGCCCGCAGCGCCGACGACAGATGCTGGTCCGAGATCGGTCAGAGCGACGCCACGGCTGTCGTCTCGACGACGCTGGACGCGGTCGCGTCGGCCGCCGGCGAGCTCGTCTCGGCCGGGCGCAAGCCCGACACGCCGATGAGCGTCACCATCGCCGGTACGACGACGCGGCAGCGGACGTGGAACGCGACGCTCGGTACGGTCGCCCAGGTCCTGAAGCAGGCCAAGGTGCTGCCTTCGCCGGACGGTCACCAGCCCGTCATAGCCGTGGTCGGCGAGCGCAGCGCCGCTGCTCAGCGCGAGCAGCTGTCGTGGTTCGAGTCGAAGCCGCTCTTCGGGTGGCGGGTGCTCGTTCCGCGTACGAAGGAGCAGGCGGCGTCGCTCTCCGACCAGCTTCGGTCCTACGGAGCCGTTCCGCACGAGGTGCCGACGATCGCCGTCGAGCCGCCCCGGACCCCGCAGCAGATGGAGCGGGCCGTCAAGGGCCTCGTCACGGGGCGCTACGAGTGGATCGCCTTCACCTCGGTGAACGCGGTGAAGGCCGTCCGGGAGAAGTTCGAGGAGTACGGGCTCGACGCCCGTGCGTTCGCGGGGATCAAGGTCGCCGCGGTGGGGGAGCAGACGGCTGCCTCGCTGGTCGAGTTCGGTGTGAAGCCGGATCTCGTGCCGAGCGGGGAGCAGTCGGCGGCCGGGCTGCTGGAGGACTGGCCGCCGTACGACCCGGTCTTCGACCCGATCGACCGGGTGTTCCTGCCGAGGGCGGACATCGCCACCGAGACGCTGGTCGCGGGGCTGATCGAGCTCGGGTGGGAGGTCGACGACGTCACGGCGTACCGGACGGTGCGCGCTTCGCCGCCGCCGGCGGACACGCGTGAGGCGATCAAGGGCGGTGGGTTCGACGCCGTTCTGTTCACGTCGTCGAGCACCGTGCGCAACCTGGTCGGCATCGCCGGCAAGCCGCACAACGTGACCGTGATCGCGTGCATCGGTCCCGCCACCGCCAAGACGGCGGAGGAGCACGGGCTGCGGGTCGACGTGCTGTCGCCCGAGCCGTCGGTGCACAAGCTGGCCGAGGCGCTCGCCGCGTTCGGTACGGCGCGGCGCGAGGCGGCTGTCGAGGCCGGTGAGCACGTGACGCGGCCGAGCGAGCGGCGTCCCGGGTCCCGGCGGCGCCGGACCACCTGAGGTGTGGTGAGAGGTGTGGGGGTCCGGGGCGTCGCCCCGGGCCCCCACACGTCGATCGTGCCGACGGGGTGACGGTAAAAGCGGTCGTTCCGGCGGCGTAGCGTGTTTGGCATGACTGTGTATGGATCCTTTCCCGGGGCCCGGCCCCGTCGGCTGCGTACCACCCCCGCGATGCGGCGGATGGTCGCCGAGACCCGTGTGCACCCGGCCGACCTGATCCTTCCGGCGTTCGTACGGGAAGGCATCAGCGAGCCCGTGGCCATCTCGGCCATGCCCGGCGTCCGGCAGCACACGCTGGAGACGCTGCGCAAGGCGGCCGTGGAGGCGGTCGAGGCGGGGGTCGCCGGGATCATGCTGTTCGGCGTGCCGGCCGACGAGAAGAAGGACGGCGCGGGGACCGCCGGCACCGACCCCGACGGGATTCTCCAGGTCGCGCTGCGCGAGGTGCGGGCCGAGGTGGGCGACGACCTCGTGATCATGTCCGACCTGTGCCTGGACGAGTACACCGATCACGGGCACTGCGGCGTCCTGGACGCGGACGGGCGGGTCGACAACGACGCGACGCTGGAGCGGTACGCCGAGATGGCGCAGGTCCAGGCGGACGCGGGCGCGCACGTGGTGGGCCCCAGCGGAATGATGGACGGCCAGGTCGGCGTCATCCGGGACGCGCTGGACAGCATCGGCAGGGAGGACGTGTCCGTCCTCGCGTACACGGCGAAGTACTCCTCCGCCTTCTACGGTCCGTTCCGGGAGGCGGTCGGCTCCTCGCTGCGGGGCGACCGCAAGACGTACCAGCAGGACCCGGCGAACCTGCGGGAGTCCATGCGCGAGCTGGCGCTGGATCTGCACGAGGGCGCCGACATGGTGATGGTCAAGCCCGCCGGACCGTACCTGGACGTGCTGGCGAAGGTCGCGGAGGCCGTGGACGTACCGGTCGCGGCGTACCAGATCAGCGGCGAGTACGCGATGATCGAGGCGGCGGCGGAGCGGGGCTGGATCGACCGCGACAAGGCGATCATGGAGAGCCTCACGGGCATCAAGCGCGCCGGCGCGAACATGATCCTTACCTACTGGGCCACCGAGGTCGCGCGGTGGATCGGCCGCCAAGGTTACGACGTTGTGTGCGACTGAGGTCGGGACGTGTCGGCTTGGCGGTTCGGCTGATGGGTGATTACCGCTCGGCGGTGCGGTCGGAGACGAGTCCGGCGATCGCCAGGTGTGTTTCGTCGTAGTGCTCACGGCGTCCGATGTACCGCTGAAGGGGACGCCATTGCTTGTGCTCAGCGTTGGCGTGCTCGACGCAGATCCGTTCGGAGGACTGTCGCTTGCGGGCTGTCTCCCACGCGGCGGTCTCCTCCGCCGATGCGTCCTTGCCGGGCTTCTTCGGCGGCGCCTGGACCTGGCCGGGAAACCGTTTGGCCAGGCCCCGATATCCGGCATCCACCTTGGCCTTGACCTGCGGGTACTGCTCGAGGAGGTCCTCGATTCCCTCGCTCTTGACCGCGGTCTGGTCATGCATACGGCCCGGCCGAATCGCGCCGGCCCACAGGGTGCGGCCCTTCTCATCGGTGACGACGGTGGCCTTCTTCGTGTTCTGCCGCATCTTGCCCGAGACGAACGCCCGGCGGCCGGGCCGGTTCGCCTTCGGGCGCCGGACGCGTACCTCGGTGTCGTCCAGCCGCAGCTCAACGCCCTTCGCGGCGGCGTAGGCGAAGACGTCGGCCAGGGTGTGCAGGCGCAGTCCCTCCTCGCCAGGGACCGCAAAGCCACGCGCGGCGAGAAGCGGACGGATCTCATGGACCGCCCGGGTGATGGTGGAGCGGTCAACGCCGTAGAAAAGGGCGAGGGCGGCGTGCGGGAGCTGGAACCGCAGGATCACCAGGGTGGCGATCACCCGATCGGTGAAAACCAGCTGATGGACCGGACCTCCGCCCTCGGCCCGTAGACGGTCGTGACCTCGACGTTCGCGCAGCCGGGCGTCCTCCCGTGCCATCCAGAGCGCGGCCAACTCGGCGATGAGCTTGCCGAGTTGATTCCGCGAGATACCAGTGCAGATAGGATGCGAGAGAGCCGTACGGGCCAAGGATCGCTTCACAACTTTCCCAACCCGTACGGCTCACTGCATGTCACGGCCTGATCAGCACTTGGTTTCGTACACCACGTCGTTAGGGCTCGCAGAGAATCAACGTGTTGCTTCCGGTGATGTGGCTCGTTGACGTGGTATGGGCATACCGCAAGAGGTTCGAGATCAACTGACTGCCAAGTTCGGGGTGTTGTTCCCACACCTGGACGAGCGGCAGCAGCGTCTGCTGATGGGAGGAGAGGCCCGCGTCCTGGGGCACGGCGGGATCCGGGCCGTCGCGCGGGCCGCCGGGGCCAGCGAGGCGACGGTCCGCAAGGGGGCGGATGAGCTGGAGGCGGGCGAGGCGCCTTTGGGGCGGGTCCGCCGGCCCGGAGGCGGCCGGAAGAAGGCCGCCGACCTGGATGCGGGACTGCGGCCCGCGCTGCTCGCCCTGGTCGAGCCGGACATGCGCGGAGACCCGATGTCGCCGCTGCGCTGGACGACTAAGTCGACCCGGAACCTGGCCGGCGAGCTGACCCGCCAGGGACACAAGGTCAGTGCCGACACGGTCGGTGACCTGCTGCGGGAGGAGGGTTTCAGTCTGCAGGCCAACTCCAAGACCATCGAAGGCAAGCAGCACCCGGACCGGGACGCCCAGTTCCGCTACATCAACGAGCAGGCCAAGGACCACATCGGCGCCGGGGACCCGGTGGTCAGCGTGGACAGCAAGAAGAAGGAACTGGTCGGCCAGTACAAGAACGCGGGGCGTGAATGGCAGCCCACGGGTGAGCCGGTGCAGGTCAAGACGCATGACTTCCTGGACCGGGAGGGGCCCGGCAAGGCGATCCCGTACGGCATCTACGACATTGCCGCGAACGCCGGCTGGGTCAGTGTCGGCACCGACCACGACACCGCCGCTTTCGCGGTCGCCTCGATCCGCCGCTGGTGGCACGGGGCCGGACAGGGCGACTACCCCCGCGCCCGTCGGCTGCTGATCACCGCCGACGCCGGGGGCTCCAACGGCTACCGCACCCGGGCATGGAAGACCGAACTCGCCGCTCTAGCCGCCGAGACTGGCCTTGAGATCACGGTGAGTCACCTACCGCCGGGCACATCGAAATGGAACCGGATTGAGCACCGGCTGTTCTCCCACATCTCCATGAACTGGCGCGGCAGGCCCCTGACCAGCCATGAAGTCATCGTGCAGTCCATCGCGGCGACCACCACCCGCACCGGACTGAAGGTCCGCGCCGAACTCGACACCGGCGCCTACCCCACCGGCGTGAAAGTCGACGACGCCCAGGTCGACGCGCTGACGATGACCCGCCACCGCTTCCACGGCGACTGGAACTACACCCTCGTGCGCCACGAGGCGCCACTTGATACCGGGTAGGGGTGAAAGACCCCTACCGCCGGCCTGTCGCAGCAGGCTGGTGAAGCTGAGGGCAGCCGATGCGTGGAGATGCACGCGGAGGTGGGAGCAGCCCTGACAACGACGGGACGCGTCGGTACTTCCAGACGGCGCGGGTCCGGCAAGCAAGACGAGACGCCGTACGAGAGGAACCAGTGTCTGACGCCCCGTAAGAGTTCCACCGGCTCCAATCTGGAAGATGCGGGCCGGGTGCAGCGCACGCCACCTCCGGGTGGCGACTCCGAAGCCGATTTGAAGGTGCCGGTGGGGAGGCCACGTTGAAAGCCTGCGGCGTAGGCGTGGCGATGCTGTCGGGGTAGAGCTGGGCGGCTCACTCGTCGACCGGTTGGTGGTGAACGTGGGAAGCGTCCTGGTGTCGCCCTTCCCGTCTGGCAGCCAGTCAGGTGGAGGGCAAGGCCCGTCGTCGGCTGACGACGCCAGGACGTGGCGGAGGCCCCGTAGTAGTCCGAGCGCGTTAATGGCGCGCACATGGCGAAGGGGGCCAGCAACTCAGCAGTCGAGGAACTGGAAGACCGGGAGGTCATCGGTGAATACCGACGAACTGGAGCACGCCACGTATGAGGCGGAGCGCCGGGTACGGGAGATCCAGGCCAAGCTGCACCGTTGGGCCCGTGATGATCCTCATCGCAGGTCGATGACCTCTTCAACCTCTGTGCCGATCCCGCGTTCTTGCTGGTCGCGTGGGATCGGGTGCGGGGTAACAAGGGTGCCAAGACCGCCGGGGTGGACGGCCGCACAGCGGCGTCCATCGCGGAGCAGACGGGCGTTGAGGAGTTCCTCGACGCACTACGAGGCTCGATCAAGGATCGTAGTTTCCGTCCGCTGCCGGTGCGGGAGCGGATGATCCCCAAGACAGGCGGCAAGCTGCGCCGCCTGGGGATCGCGACAATCGCCGACCGGGTGGTGCAGGCGTCCTTGAAGCTGGTGCTGGAGCCGATTTTCGAGGCGGATTTCCTCCCGTGCTCCTACGGGTTCCGTCCGAACCACCGGGCTCACGACGCGGTGGCCGAGGTCCGCCACTTCACGTCCCACGGGTATGAGTGGATCGTGGAAGGTGACATCAAAGCCTGCTTCGACGAGATTTCGCATCCCGACTTGCTCGACCGGGTGCGGCTTCGGATCGGGGACAAACGCGTTCTTGACCTGGTGAAGGCATTCCTCAAAGCGGGCATCCTCGGTGAGGATCGCGTGCTGCGAGAAACCAGCGCCGGAACCCCGCAGGGTTCGATCTTGTCGCCGTTGCTCAGCAACGTGGCCCTGTCGGTCCTGGACGAGTACGTAGCCCAGGGACCGGGAGGACCCGGAAGCAGCAAGCTGGGGCGGGAACAGCGTCGCCGTCAAGGTCTTCCCAACTACCGTATTTCCAGGTATGCGGACGACTGGTGCCTGATGGTCCACGGCACCGAAGGCGATGCCACAGCCCTGCGCGAGGAGATCACAGGGGTCTTGTCCACGATGGGCCTGCGCCTATCCCCGGAGAAGACCCTGATCACCCACATCGATGAGGGACTGGACTTCCTCGGGTGGCACATCCAGCGCCACCGCAAACGAGGAACCAGCCGGTACTACGTCTACACCTACCCCTCACGCAAGGCCCTCGCGGCTGTGATGGCCAAGGTCAAAACGGCGTGCCGGAAGATGGCCACGAACCAACCGCTCGACACCCTGCTCATCCAGCTCAACCGGATGCTGCCGGGCTGGTGCGCCTACTTCCGACCCGGCGTGTCCAGCGCGACATTCCAATACCTGAGCTCGTACACATGGAGCCAGGTCATGAAATGGCTGCGCCGCAAGCACCGCCGGATCACCTGGAAGGACCTCCGCCGCCGCTATTGCGAGGGAGGTTGGCGGCCAGTTGGAGAGGAACGGACGCTGTTCGACCCCGGAAAGGTGCGCACAACGCGCTACCGCTACCGGGGCGCGGCCATCCCTTCCCCCTGGCCGACCACGGCATGAGGACGATCATCGACAGCAAAGCGGGACTTGTGGAGCGCCCGGTGCCATGAGAGTGGCACGCCGGGTGCGGGAAGCGGCCCGAAGAAACGGCTCGATCGAAAGACGAGACCGCGCTTCGGGCCGACTTCACCACGCACACCATGCCCAGCGCGCGCCCACAGCCACCAGCACTCCACACGGCGCGGAACCACGGCTGTGGGACGCCCGGCAGCACACCCGCCTCACCGACCCGGAACTCACCGGCATCGCCCGCTCACAACTGAACACCCTCATCAGCGAGTTGGCGGCCCTCCAGGGTGCCCGGCGAGAGGAACAGCGCCGCCACCGACGCGGTCGCGAACGACAGCGAGCCCCCGGCGCCGGCCCCCGGCAGGCGTTCACCGACCCCGACCGGGTCCTGGCCACGATCCTCTACCAGCGCGGGTGCTTCACCCACGCCCTCCTCGGCGAACTCTTCGGAACCAGCTCGCAGACCATCACCCGCACGATCCAGGACACCCAGCCCCTCCTGGACCAGCACGGCTGCAACGTCCCCCGCTCCACCGCACGATTCACCACCCCCACCGACGTGGCCGCCTACCTCGACGCCTACGGCACCGAGCCCCAAGACAACATCAAACACGCATGTTGATTTTCTGCGAGCCCTTAGACGCGTCCCCCGCCGTGCGGCCAACTGATGCCGTCCCGGGTGGTGCAGAACGCCTGAAACGTGGAAGGCGTTGCACGGGAGGCACTGATGTCGGTCAACTTAGTGGGTTTCCTGGGAGTCGTACTGCTCGCCTACGTCGTTCCCGGGCCGGATTTCCTCGTCATCGTCCGGGCGGCGGCCAGGCGGCGCTGGGCCTTTCGGTGGTGGCCGCGCAGTCGGCCGTGGTCTTCACCGCGATCAAACTGGCGGGCGCGGCCTATCTCGTCTTCCTGGGCGTACGGGCCATCCTGGTGGCCCGGAGGTCCGGAGCGACGGCGGCGAGCACACCGGAACGGGCCGCTCCGCACGACGGGACGAAGCGAGGCAGCTTCGCCGAAGGCTTCCTGACCCAACGTGCTCAATCCGAAGGCCGCGCTGTTCTTCCTGAGCGTCCTGCCCCAGTTCGTCGACGGCGGCGGCTCCGGCTCCGTGACCAGCCAGATCCTGCTGCTCGGCGTGCTCGATGTGCTGATCGGTATCCTGTACTGGCCCTGGGTGGTCGTCGTGGCCGCCAAGCTGCGCGGCCTGCTGGCCCGGCCGGTGTTCCGCCGCCGCTGGGAGCGGACCACCGGAGTGCTGTTCATCGGCACGGGAGCGGGAGTGGCGGCCAGTTGACCCCCGTTCAGCCCCCGTGCGACGCGCCGGCGTACCTCGCGAAGTGCGACCAGGTGGCGGGGGTGAGAGTGAGGCTCGGGCCGTCGGGCACCTTGGAGTCCCGGACGTGGACTGCGGTGGGGCAAGCGGCGATCTCGACGCAGGCGCCGCCCTCGTCGTGGCTGTGGGTGGACTTGCGCCAGGCGTAGGCGACTTCGAGGCAGGCCCCGCCTTGCTCGCTGCTGTAGCTGGACTTGAACCACTCCAGTGCGGTGCTCATTGCTCTCCTAGCAGCCGGTCCAACAGGCCCTTCGTTTCTTCGGAGTTGAGGGCCTGCGTTCGCAGCATCGCATATTTGCGCTCCAGGATGCTCACCTCGTCGGGATGAGAAATGAGCTGGCTGCCGCGTTGAGTCTCGGCGTACCCGAGGTGTTGGTGGTCCGGTGATTCCAGCACGATGAAGGGGCCCGAGAGCCCTGCGTGAGTCTGTCGCCCGAGCGGCATGACCTGTAGGGCGATGCCCGGGAGATCGGCACATGATCGAAGGTGGCGCAGTGTTCCGGCGTGCACGCCATCGCCGCCCAGGCGGTCGACCAGGACCGCTTCGGAGACAATGAAGCTCGCGGTGGCGGGCTCCGCGCGCCGCAGGATGTCCTGCCGTGCCAGCCGGGCTGCGACGCGCTGCTCGATTTCCTCAGCGCGGAGCGCGGGTACGTCTGTACGGAAGACTGCACGGGCATAGCCTTCCGTCTGGAGCAGACCCGGCAGCACCTGGTTCTCGAACCACGACAGCGCGATCGCGTCACGCTCCAAGTCCATGTACTGCTCCGCCCATGCCGGGATCAGGTCGATCTCCGGCATGTTGTCGACCGCCGTCTCCAGTGCGTGTTTGGTGTCCAGCAGGCGGTCCAGCAGCCTCGCCAGGTCCGGCTTGAGCGGTCGTCTGCCCTGCTCGACGGAAGCGACCGTCTCCTCGCCCGCGCAGATCCGTTCCGCCAGCTCCCGCTGTGTGAACCCGGCGTCCTCCCGGAACCGGGCCACCAGCGCGCCCACGAGCTTCATCGCCGAGGCGTTCTTCCGCTGCCGCTTCCTGGGGTGCATGACTGTCCAACTCCCCACCGTCGTCCGTACGTCACGCCTGAACGACCCGTACGGAATTCTTGTACGGGTCCGCGCACTGCATCACCGTAGTCACACTGCGTGACGCTCGCCTCATGAACGAGACGATGCAACACCCGGTGCTGCGCGAGCGGTTCTACCGCCGGGAACGTCGGTCCGTGGCCGCTGCCAGGGACTTCGCGCGCACCGCCCTTGCCGAATGGCAGCTCGGAGTGTGCCTGGACGACGTACTGCTGTGTGTGAGCGAGCTGGCCACCAATGCCCTGGTGCACGGAGTTCCGCCGGGGCGTGGATACCGGCTCCGGTTGTGGCTCTGCGGAGACGTTCTGCGTGTCGAGGTCCACGACAGCGGCAGCGGGCTTCCCCGGGTCCGGGAGCCGGACGGGGAGTCGGGGCGGGGGTTGTTGCTCGTTGCGGCGCTGGCCGACAAGTGGGGGGTCGGGGAGCGGGAGCCGGGGAAGATCGTGTGGTGCGAGTTCGCCGTCGTGGAGGGCGGCGTACCTTCCCGCTGCGTTACTTCTTGAGCAGGTCCACCAGGCGGGACAGCCCGTCCGCCGCGTGGCCCTCCGCCACCGACCGGTCGAGCAGCTTCTGGAACGGTACGAACAGCTCGGGGCTGACGCCCTGGTCGTCGTACGTTTCGATGAAGTTGGAGAACGCCGCCTGGTTGATGCCGAGGCTGGACACGTCCGTCAGGTGCTGCCCGGAATCGACTGCCGCCGCCACGCCCGGGACCACTCCGCCGAGCATGGCCGAGACCCACGCGTGCAGCGGCTCGGCGAACTCCGCGGCCGTGATGTTCTCCGTACGGACCAGGGCGAACGCCTGCGCCACGCCGATGAACATGCCGTACATGCCGGTGAGCAGGGCGATGTCGTGGAGGGCCGCGCGGCCCGGGTCGGTGCCGACCCACTGGGTGCCGCCCAGGGCGGCGAGGGTGGGCCGGTGGGTCTCGTACGCCTGCTCGTCACCGCTGTAGAGGACGTACGCCCCCGGGGTCGCGATCATCTGCGGGACCGCCATGATCCCGCCGTCGAGGTACGACGCGCCCTGCTTCCGCGCCCGCAGGGCGAGCGCGCGGGCCTGGGCGGGGGTGCCGTTGGTGAGGTTCACCAGCGTCTTGCCGGTGAGGTCGACGGCGGCGAGGGTCTCGCCGACGTTGTCGTTGGTCGTGAAGCAGACGATCACCAGGGGGCTCGCCGCCACGGCGTCCGTGACCGTCTCGGCCGGGGTCGCCCCCTGCGCCACGAGGGGGCCGGTCTTGGCGGCGGAACGGTTCCAGACGGTGACCGGGTGGCCGGCGTCCAGGAGGGCGGCGGCGAGGGCGCTGCCCATCATGCCGAGGCCGAGGACGGAGACGGGAGACGCAGGGAAGGGCTTGGACATGGAGGCTCCTGGGTGGAGGGAAGTTTCCGACGTTTCCGGGGCCCTTCGATCCTTGCCGGGCGCTGAGTTGGCGACAAGTACCGACTATTTCGTCAGGTACTCACCTTTTGGTTAGTGGGGAGTGGTGATCCGGGGCACGGCGGCGCACCCTGGAAGGGGGCAGCGGCAATGCTGGAGGTGATCGGCCATGCACACACTCGTCGGATGGCACATCGAGATGGAGTTCGAGGAGCACGACGGCAGGACCAGGGCTGCCGCGATGGTGCGGCTCGGCGACGGCACGGAGCTGCGGGCCCACGGGTACGCCAAACGGCACCCGACGGATGTCGAGCAGCTGCGGGTCGGCGAGGAGATCGCGGCGGCGCGTGCGCTCATGGACCTCGCGTCTCAGCTGCTGGGCAAGGCCCACGGCGAGATCGATGAGGCTGCCGGACGGCCGTCGTATCCGCTGACGAGCTGACGAGCCGGCGAGCTGACGGGAACGACGGCCGAAAGCGGCCGAAGAACGGCGATGCCCCCACCGGACCGGTCCCGGTGGGGGCATCGCCGTATCGCGTGATCAGAGGCGCTCGGGCGTGCGGATGCCGAGCAGGGCCATGCCCTGGTGGAGCGTGCGGGCGGTCAGGTCGCAGAGGAAGAGGCGGTTCTCCGCGACGTCGGGCGCGGGCTCGGGCTTGATGACCGGGCACTGGTCGTAGAACGTCGTGTAGAGCGACGCGAGCTGGTAGAGGTACGCGGTCAGCTTGTGCGGCTCGTACGCCGAGGCGACCTCGGCCAGCGTCTCCCCGAACTGGTCCAGGTGCAGGCCCAGCGCGCGCTCGGCCGGGGCCAGTTCGAGCTCCGGGTGAGCCGCCGCCGTGCGCTCGCCGGCGTTGCGGAGGATCGACTGGATACGGGCGTACGCGTACTGGAGGTACACGGACGTGTCGCCGTTCAGCGACACCATCTGGTCCAGGTCGAACTTGTAGTCGCGCGCCGCGGACGTCGACAGGTCGGCGTACTTGATCGCGCCGATGCCCACCTGGGTGGCGCGCTCGGCGATCTCCTCCTCGGTCAGCCGGCCCTGCTTGTCCTTCTCGCGGACGACCACGGCCGCGCGCTCGACGGCCTCGTCCAGCAGGTCCACCAGCCGGACCGTCTCGCCCTCACGGGTCTTGAACGGCTTGCCGTCCTTGCCGAGGACGGTGCCGAAGGCGAGCTGGACCGCGTGGACGTCCTCGTTCAGCCAGCCGGCCCGGCGGGCGGTCTCGAAGACCATCCTGAAGTGCAGGGACTGGCGGGCGTCCACCACGTACACCAGCGTGCTCGCGCCGAGGTTCTGCACGCGGTCGCGGATCGCGGAGAGGTCGGTGGCCGCGTACCCGTAGCCGCCGTTCGACTTCTTCACGATGAGAGGCGACGGCTTGCCGTCCGGGCCCTTCACGTCGTCGAAGAAGACGCACAGCGCGCCGTCGGAGCGGACCGCGACGCCCGAGTCCTCCAGGATCTGGCAGGTCTCTTCGAGCATGGCGTTGTAGCCGGACTCGCCGACCACGTCCGCGTCGTTGATCTCCATGTCGAGCTTGTTGAAGACCGAGTAGAAGTAGATCTTCGACTCGTCGACGAACCGCTGCCACAGGGCGAGGGTCTCCGGGTCGCCGGCCTGGAGGGCGACCACCCGGTCGCGCGAGCGCGCCTTGAACTCCTCGTCGGAGTCGAAGAGCACGCGCGACGCCTTGTAGAGGCGGTTCAGGGACGACATCGCCGCCTCACCCTCCTCCGGGCCCCCGTGCTGGTGGTCCAGCTCGTGCGGGTGCTCGGTGAGGTACTGGATGAGCATGCCGAACTGGGTGCCCCAGTCGCCGATGTGGTGGCGGCGTACGACCTTCTCGCCCGTGAATTCGAGGATCTCGACCATCGCGGCGCCGATCACGGCGGACCTGAGGTGGCCGACGTGCATCTCCTTGGCCACGTTCGGCTGCGCGTAGTCGATGACCGTGGTGCCCGGGTTCTCGGCCAGCGGTACGCCGAGACGCGCGTCGGCGGCGCGGGCCGCGAGGGTCTCGACGATCGCCCGGTCGGTGACCGTGATGTTCAGGAAGCCGGGGCCCGAGACCTCGATCTCCTTGATCACGTCACCGGCGGGGAGCCCGGCGACGACCTGCGTGGCCAGCTCACGCGGGTTGGCCTTGGCCTTCTTGGCGAGGGCAAGGATGCCGTTCGCCTGGAAGTCGGCCCGGTCGCTTCGTCGCAGCAGCGGGTCGGCGGCTCCGGCCTCCGGCAGGGCTGCCGAGAGGGCGTCCGCGACGCGCTGGTTGACGGTCGAAGCGAGGGAATGGACCGAGGCCATGAGCTGCCGTTCCTGTCGAGAGGAAAGTTGAATGTGCAGACGAGTATTTCATGGGGGGTGTGCGGCCGTCGTCTCGTATAAAGGCAGCAGCCCGGAATACCGGCGGCAGGTCCCGTGACACGGGCGGCAGGGCTCCTGGACACGGGTGACAGGCTCCGGGACACCGGCGGCAGGCTCCTGGACGCCGGTGGCAGGCCCCGGATGCCCGTGGTTCGTCTGGGAGAATGGCTGACGTCAGCCATCGAGAGCTATGAGGGAAAGAGGACGTGCCGATCGTGGCTCAGAGCAGCACAGAGACCGACTGGGTCTCCCGGTTCGCGGACGAGGTCATCGCCGAGTCGGAGCGACGTGCCCCTGGGGCGAAACACGATGGTGCTGCCTCCCCGGTGGTCGTCGTCGCGTCCGGCCTCTCGCCGTCCGGGCCGATCCACCTGGGCAACCTGCGCGAGGTCATGACCCCGCACCTGGTCGCGGACGAGATCCGGCGGCGCGGGTACGAGGTCCGGCACCTGATCTCGTGGGACGACTACGACCGGTACCGCAAGGTGCCGGCCGGCGTCGCGGGGGTCGACGAGTCGTGGGCCGAGCACATCGGCAAGCCGCTGACGTCGGTGCCCGCACCGGCCGGGTCGGCGTACCCGAACTGGGCCGAGCACTTCAAGGCGGCCATGACGCAGGCGCTCGACGAGCTCGGTGTCGAGTACGACGGCATCAGCCAGACCGAGCAGTACACGGCCGGTGCCTACCGCGAGCAGATCCTGCACGCGATGAAGCACCGGGCCGACATCGACGCCGTACTCGACCGGTACCGGACGAAGAAGGACCCCAAGCAGCAGGGGCCGAAGCAGGGCCAGAAGCAGGGCCAGAAGCCGGTCGACGAAGCCGAGCTGGAAGCCGCCGAGGGCTCCGGGGCGGCCTCCGAGGACGATGGCAGTGGCGGCGGCGCGGGGTACTTCCCGTACAAGCCGTACTGCACCGCCTGCGGCAAGGACCTCACGACGGTGACGGCGTACGACGACGACAGCACCGCGCTGTCGTACGTGTGCACCTGCGGGCACTCCGAGACCGTGCTGCTGAGCGAGTTCAACGGCGGCAAGCTGGTCTGGAAGGTCGACTGGCCGATGCGCTGGGCGTACGAGGGCGTGATCTTCGAGCCGAGCGGTGTCGACCACTCGTCGCCCGGGTCGTCGTTCGTCGTCGGCGGGCAGATCGTGCGTGAGGTCTTCGGCGGCGTGCAGCCGATCGGGCCGATGTACGCGTTCGTCGGCATCAGCGGCATGGCGAAGATGTCCAGCAGCAAGGGCGGCGTGCCCACGCCCGCCGACGCGCTGAAGATCATGGAGGCGCCGCTGCTCCGGTGGCTGTACGCGCGCCGCCGGCCGAACCAGTCGTTCAAGATCGCCTTCGACCAGGAGATCCAGCGGCTGTACGACGAGTGGGACTCGCTGGAGAAGAAGGTCGCCGAGGGAACCGTGCTGCCGGCCGACGCGGCGGCGCACTCGCGGGCGATCAGGACGGCTGCCGGTGAACTGCCGCGCACGCCGCGCCCGCTCCCGTACCGGACGCTCGCCTCGGTGGCGGACATCACGGCCGGGCACGAGGACCAGGCGCTGCGGATCCTGAGCGAGCTGGACCCGGCGAATCCGGTCACGTCGCTGGACGAGGTGCGGCCGAGGTTCGACCGCGCCGAGAACTGGATCACCACGCAGGTGCCGGCCGAGCAGCGGACGGTGGTGCGCAGTGAGCCGGACGCGGAGATTCTGGGTTCGCTGGACGAGGCCGGACGGGAGTCGCTGCGGCTGCTGCTGGAGGGGCTCGACTCGCACTGGTCGCTGGACGGGCTCACGACGCTCGTCTACGGCGTACCGAAGGTGATGGCGGGGCTGGAGCCGGACGCGAAGCCCACGCCGGAGCTGAAGGTCGCCCAGCGGTCGTTCTTCGCGCTGCTCTACCAGCTTCTGGTCGGCCGGGACACGGGCCCGCGCCTGCCCACGCTGCTGCTCGCGGTGGGGGCGGACCGGGTGCGGAAGCTGCTCGGGGCCTGATCCCTGCGAGCTGGGAGCTGCGGGCTGCGGTTTGCGGCTCGCGGGTCGTGCGAAGGCCGCCACTTCCGGGAATCCGGGGGTGGCGGCCTTTCGCGTACGAGGGGCGGGGCCGGGACGCATCGCGGGGCGGAAGCGGGCCCGGGCGTGGCCTAGGCGATGTGCTCGGCGTCCAGTTCCCGCTGGTAGCGGATCTCGAAGCGCTTGGCGTAGTCGGACAGCTCGCCGGGGGTCGGCGGCTCGGCCCCCAGGTCCCGGAGGTACGAGCCGAACTCGCGGGCGGTGGGGACGGTTCTGTTCTCGCCGACGTACTTGCGGAACGCGCCGTAGTACCACTCCTCGGGTTCGCTGGCCTCCTCGTACTGCTCCCCGTACTGCTGCTCCTCGTACTGCTGCTCCACGTACTCCGCGGGGAGCTGGCTCCCCTGTTCCTGGTACTCGGCCGGGTCCTGCTCGTGGCGCGGGCCCGGGATGCCGCCGAGGGGGCGGGTGCGGCCGGGACCCGACGGGACCATCACGGGGGCGGGCTCGGGGCCCTCGGCGTACGCGGGGACGTACCCGTTGTCGTACGCCGCCTCCTGGGCAGCCTGGGGGCCTGGGGGGCCTGGGGGCCTGGGGAGCCTGGGGACCTGGGGGACCTGCGGCGCGGCGAACCAGGGGCTGGAGTGGGAGCCGGGGCCCTGCTCCGGGGCGTGGGGGGCCTGGGGGGCCTGGGGAGCCTGGGGGACCTGGGGGACCTGCGGCGCGGCGAACCAGGGGCTGGAGTGGGAGCCGGGGCCCTGCTCCGGGGCGTGGGCGTCCTCGGTGTCCTGGTGGTCCAGGTCGGCGTCCGGGGCCTCGTCGGGCCACTCCTCGTCGGGGTACGGCAGGCCCTGACCCGGGTCCCGGCCCTGGGTCCGGCCGCGGCCCTCGTTCTGCCGCTGATCGCGGTCCACCCCGGCCTGCGACTCCGGCCGCTGCTGCGCCTGTGCCGGAAGCTGGGCCGGCAGGGCTCGCACCTCCTGAAGCTGCGCCTGCGTCTGCGCCTCGGTCTCCGGCGCCGGGGGCAGCAGCGCCGGCTCGATGCCCGCCGCTGCCAGGCCGGCGGGGCCGGTCTGGGCGAGCGGGACGCCGTACTTCGCCAGGCGCAGCGGCATCAGCGACTCGACCGGCGCCTTGCGGCGCCAGCCGCGCCCGAAGCGGGCCTGGAGCCGCGCCTGGTAGATCAGGCGGTCCTGCTCCAGCTTGATCACCTGCTCGTACGAGCGCAGTTCCCACAGCTTCATCCGCCGCCACAGCTTGAACGTCGGCAGCGGCGACAGCAGCCAGCGGGTCAGGCGCACGCCCTCCATGTGCTTGTCGGCCGTGATGTCGGCGATCCGGCCGACCGCGTGCCTGGCCGCCTCGACGGAGACGACGAAGAGGACCGGGATGACGGCGTGCATGCCGACGCCGAGCGGGTCGGGCCACGACGCCGCGCCGTTGAAGGCGATCGTCGCCGCCGTCAGCAGCCACGCCGTCTGGCGCAGCAGCGGGAACGGGATGCGCATCCAGGTCAGCAGGAGGTCCAGGGCCAGCAGGACGCAGATACCCGCGTCGATGCCGATCGGGAAGACCAGCGAGAAGTCCCCGAAGCCCTTCTCCTCCGCGAGCTCGCGCACGGCGGCGTACGAACCGGCGAATCCGATCGCGGCGATGACCACCGCTCCGGCGACGACGACACCGATCAATATCCGGTGTGTGCGTGTCAACTGCATCGCGGCCACCCGCGATCCCCTCCCGTTACGACGGACTTGGCGGGGGTCAGCCTGGCACATGTGTGCGGGTCGCGTTGCGGGGGTATGGGCGGAGCCCGGCCTTCAAGGGGAAGGTCGGGCTCCGGTAAGTGCCTGGAAAAGGCCGGTACGTACTACTTCCCGCTGGCCGCTACTTGTTGGCCGCGGCGACCGAGGCCACGGCCTCCTTCGCCGCCTTCTGGGCGTCCTTCAGCAGGTCCGCGGCCTTCGGGGACTTGGCACCCTGGTAGCCGGCACCGTTGTAGATGACGGTGGCGACGACGTTCTCGGTACGTGTCACGACCGTTGCGTACTTGAAGTCCGCGTCCGTCTTCCGCAGGTCGTACGTGACCGTCGTCGCCTGGTCGCCGATGCCCGCGGAGGGCTCGTCCTTGACCTTCTTCGCACCGTTCGTCGCCTTCACGGCCGCGACCTGCTTCGCGTAGTACTCACCGGCGAGCTTGTCGCCGGGGCCGCGGGTCTGGTCGGACTCGTACCGCATGAAGGACACGGACAGCCAGCGGTACTGCGAGCCGTCGACGCCCTTGTTGTCCAGCCCGTTCCAGGAGCAGCCGCCGCGGGCGGACACGTCGTTCGACTTGTCGGCCGTGCCGGACTTGTCCTTCGCCTCGGGTACCAGCGAGCCGACCGTCTTCTTCTTGACCGACTTGCAGGCGTCGGGCAGTTCGGAGAACGCTGCGGGCGCGACCGTCGGCTTGGCCGACGCCGAGGGCGAGGCGCTGGCGGAGGGGGACGCGTCCTTGTCGCCTCCCGAGTCCGAGGAGCAGCCGGCGGCGACGAGCATCACCGGGACGGCTGCGCAGGCGAGTATGCGAGAGAGTCGCGGGGCTGATCGGTGCATGGTTCCTTCACTCATGGAGGCTGATCGACTGCTAGTCACTGAACTGCTCGGCGAGTCGGCGGGCGAGGGCCTGCGTCTTCTCCTGGAGTTCCTTGCTGTCGGGGAGATCGTTGGTCGTGGTCGGCTGCTCGCTGTACTGGACGGTCACGATGACGTTCGACGTACGGAACACCACGCTCACGGTACGACGCTGAGCCGTCGAGCCCGAGCGGACCAGGGCGTCGTCCAGGAAGGCGGCGTCGCCGAGACCGGCGAGGGTACGCGGTTCGAGGCCCTCCGGAGCCTGGGCGACGGCGCCGCTGTTGCCGCCGGCGCCGGTCGCGCTGTCGGACGCGCCGCCCGTCGGGCCTTCGGTGGCGCTGTCCGCCGAGCTGTCGGGCGTCGCGGTGGTGGAGTCGCCGCCGGGCTTGCCGGCCGCCTTGGAGGGCGGGGCGGTCGGGGGGTCGTCGCTGGAGCCGCTGCCGGGGGAGGCGCTGCTGTCGCCCTCGCCGTCCTCCGTGGCGCCGCCGTCGTCCGGGTCCGCGCCCTCGTCGGGGTCCGCGTCCGGGCTGCGGGTGGGTGCCGGGAGGTCGGCCGCGGTCTCCTGCTTCGCGAAGACCTCCTCGGCGCGGTCGTCGTCGCTGACGTCGGCGTCGTACGAGACGACCCGCTCGAAGTCGACCAGGAGGTGGTGCGTGGCGGCCGGGGAGTCCACCTTCCACTTGCAGCCGACCCGCCGGTCCGTGTCGTACGTCACGGCCGCGGTGCCGTCGTACGCCTTCTCCTGCTGCTCTTCGGGGAGCGTGGCGGCGCCGGGCAGGAGGTCGCGCAGGATGCCGCGGTCGACGGAGCCGCAGGGCTCGCGGAGCGTGCGGTACTTGCCGGGGGCGGCGACCGACGTGTTGGCCTCGCCCGCCTTCGCGTCGGCGGTGGAGCCGTCGGTCCCGGAGCCGCCGGTGCAGCCGGCGGTAAGCGCCGCGAGGAGCGCGACGCCGGTTACGTACACCTTTCGCTGCACGGTCCCAGGCTCCCTTCGATCAGAAATGCGGTTGCCGCGCGATGGCGGCCGGTGGACACAATGTGTATCGCACGCACTGGGCGGAACGCCGGTCCGCTGTCTCATTGGCGGTAGTTGGTGCCAGTTTTGCGTTTTCGGAGTTTCGGGGGAGTTGAGGGGTTATGTCGTATGTAGAGGTACCGGGGGCGAAGGTTCCGATCCGGATGTGGGCCGACCCGGCGACGGTCGAGGGCGGCGCGATGCAGCAGCTCCAGAACGTCGCCACGCTGCCGTGGATCAAGGGTCTCGCCGTCATGCCGGACGTCCACTACGGCAAGGGCGCCACGGTCGGCTCGGTGATCGCGATGCACGGCGCGGTCTGTCCGGCGGCGGTCGGGGTCGACATCGGCTGCGGAATGTCGGCGGTGAAAACATCACTCACGGCGAACGACCTTCCGGGTGATCTTTCCCGGCTCCGTACGAAGATCGAGCAGGCGATCCCGGTGGGCCGGGGGATGCACGACGGCCCGGTCGACCCGGGCCGGCTGCACGGGTTCCCGACGGCGGGGTGGGACGACTTCTGGGGACGGTTCGACGGAGTGGCCGATGCGGTCAAATTCCGTCAGGAGCGCGCCACGAAGCAGATGGGAACGCTCGGATCGGGAAATCATTTCGTGGAGTTCTGTCTCGACACGGACGATTCCGTTTGGCTGATGCTGCACTCCGGGTCGCGGAACATCGGCAAGGAGCTGGCCGAGTACCACATCGGCCAGGCGCAGAAGCTCCCGCACAACCAGGGTCTGATCGACCGTGACCTGGCGGTCTTCATCGCGGACACCCCGCAGATGGCGGCGTACCGGAACGACCTCTTCTGGGCGCAGGAGTACGCGAAGTACAACCGCGCGATCATGATGGGGCTCTACCAGGACGTGGTCCGCCGGGAGTTCAAGAAGGCCAGGGTGACCTTCGACCCGGTCATCTCCTGCCACCACAATTACGTCAGTGAAGAGCGCTACGAGGGCATGGACCTGCTGGTCACCCGCAAGGGGGCGATCCGGGCGGGCTCCGGCGACTTCGGGATCATCCCGGGCTCGATGGGTACGGGGTCGTACATCGTGAAGGGGCTGGGCAACGAGAAGTCGTTCAACTCGGCCTCGCACGGCGCCGGCCGCCGGATGAGCCGCAGCGCGGCGAAGCGCCGCTTCTCGGCGCGGGACCTGGCGGAGCAGACGCGGGGAGTGGAGTGCCGCAAGGACTCCGGTGTCGTGGACGAGATCCCGGCGGCGTACAAGCCGATCGAGCAGGTCATCGAGCAGCAGCGGGACCTCGTCGAGGTGGTCGCGAAGCTGAAGCAGGTCATCTGCGTCAAGGGCTGAGGCGTACGAGGCCCGACGGCCCCGGTGGGCGGCGGGGGCGGGTGCCTCGGGGCTGGACGCGCCGGAGCGCGTCAAGGGTTGCTCACGGAAGGCCCCGGCTGTGGTTGCCGGGGCCTTCTCGCGTGCCCGGGGTGCGGCTGACCTGGGTGTACGGGGGTGAACCCGGAATGTGGATTTATCCCGTTTCGGGGGTCTATGGGGGGTTACTCGGAGGGTGTCCCAGCCAGCACGAGAGACACGGGGCCGGCGTGAGGCCCCCGGCACACCGGCCGGGTTCGCGCAGTCCCGAAGAAGGTGGAATCCATGAGTGGTGTGTCCGCGAACGGCGGTGCGGGGGGAGTCCAGCAGGCCGGGCAGAAAGCGAAGGAGGAAGCATCGGTCACAGCCGGTCAGGCGAAGCAGGCGGCGGGTGAGGTCGCCGGTTCGGTGGCGGAGCAGGCGAAGGCCGTCACGGGTGAGGCCCGGCAGCAGGCCGGTACGGCAGTGCGTGACCTGCGGGGACGCGTGAACGACGAGGTGCAGGGGCAGGCCGAGCGGGCGGCGGGCACGCTGCGCAAGTGGGCGGACGATCTCGACGGCATGGCCCAGAACGCACCCGGTGACTCCCCGGTGCGCGGCCTCGTGGCGCAGGCGGCCGACGGTGGCCACCGCGCCGCCGATTACCTGGACAAGAACGGTCTGGGCGGGGTCGTGGACGACGTGCGCGGTTTCGCGCGGCGCAAGCCCGGGGTGTTCCTCGGCGGCGCGGCACTGGCGGGCCTGGCGGTCGGCCGGCTGGCGAAGGCCGGCAAGGCGCAGTCGGGGAGCAACGGTGGCAGCCGTGCGGGCGACGGCGGGAGCAGGGCCGGCGGCGACGCCGCCACGTTCCCGCAGGACCCGCCGGTGCAGGTGCCGCCGCCCGAGACCGACAGCAGCGCGGCTCGGGCTCCCGGGTGGGCCGGGCTGCCGGGTGCACCGGAGGTGTGAGTGATGTCGACGCATACGCCGCGTGCCGGGTACGACCGTGCCGCGTACGAGCGGGCCCCCTACGAGCGGGCGCAGCTCGCCGAGCGGGTGCAGGGCAGGCCGGCGCGGAGCAGCTCGGTGGGTGAGCTGCTGTCGGACGTCACCTCGGACGTACAGCTGCTCTTCCGGCAGGAGATGGAGCTGGCCAAGCTCGAAATCCGGGAGGAGGCCACCAAGGCGGGCAAGGCCGCCGGGATGTTCGGCGGGGCCGGGTTCGCCGGGTACATGGCGGCGCTCTTCGCTTCACTGGCGGCCGTGTTCGGCCTGGCGAACGTGATGGACACCGGGTGGGCCGCGCTGATCGTCACCGGGGTGTGGGCGCTGGTCGGCGCCGTCCTGTTCGTGATGGGCCGCTCGCGCATGCGCAGCGTCAGCCCGAAGCCGGAACGGACCGTGCAGACACTGAAGGAGGACGCGCAATGGGCACGTCACCCGACCAAGTAAGGGCCGACATCGAGACGACGCGGGAACGGCTGTCCGCCGACGTCGACCGGCTGGCCGACCGTACGAGCCCCCGCCGGATGGCTCGTCGGCGCAGCCGGCGGGTGCGCGGCGCGGTGTCCGGCGTGCGCAGGCGGGTCATGGGTACCGCCTCGCACACCACGGACATGGCTCAGGACCGTACGCAGCAGGCCGCGCAGTCGGTGCAGGAGGGTGCCGGGCAGGCCGCCGACACCGTGCGCCAGACGGCGGGGCAGGCGGGCGACGCGGTCAGGAAGGCGCCCGAGCAGGCGATGCGCCAGGCCGAGGGCAACCCGCTGGCGGCCGGTCTGGTCACGTTCGGCGCGGGTCTGCTGGCCGGCTCCATGCTGCCGAGTACGCAGGCCGAGCAGCAGGCGGCCGCGCAGCTCGCGGACCGGGCCGGTGGGGCCGTCGAGCCGGTGAAGCAGGCTGCCGTGGAGTCCGCGCAGCATCTGAAGGAGGACGCGACGCAGGCCGCTCAGCAGGCGGTGCAAGGGGTCAAGGAGACGGCCGCCGACGCGGCGCGTACGACGCAGGAGCAGGCGCGCGAGAAGGCCGGCGAGGTCACCGAGCAGGCTCGGGAGTCGGGCCGGACGGTGGCGGGCGAGGCCCGCGATCAGGGCGGTGGCGGACCGGACACCGCGGCCGGCGGCCGGAGCGGCGGCATCCCGCCCGGCCCGACCGGCGGGACATAGCGGGCGGCGGAGTCCCCTCACGAGGGCGGCCCGCACCGGGATCACTTCCCGGTGCGGGCCGCCGTTCGTATGTGCTCCGTGCCCGGCTGCCGGGCTGCCCCGGCGCCGACCGCCGCGCCGGCGGCCGTGGGGTCACAGCTCGCGGTGGACCTTGGTGTTGGACGCCTGGGCGCGGGGGCGGACGACCAGGAGGTCGATGTTGACGTGGCTGGGGCGGGTGACCGCCCAGGTGATGGTCTCGGCCACGTCGTCGGCGCTGAGGGGTTCGGCCACGCCCGCGTAGACCTTGGCGGCCTTGTCGGTGTCGCCCCGGAAGCGGGTGGTGGCGAACTCCTCGGTCTTGACCATGCCCGGCGCGATCTCGATCACGCGGACCGGGGTGCCGACGATCTCCAGGCGGAGGGTCTCCGCGAGGACGTGGGCGCCGTGCTTGGCCGCGACGTAACCGCCGCCGTTCTCGTACGTGCCGTGGCCGGCGGTGGAGGAGACGACGACCACCGTTCCGTCGCCGCTCGCGGTGAGGGCGGGGAGCAGGGCCTGGGTGAGGTTGAGGGTGCCGATGACGTTGGTCTCGTACATCTGGCGCCAGTCGGCGGGGTCGCTGGTGGCGACGGGGTCGGCGCCGAGCGCGCCGCCGGCGTTGTTGACCAGGACGGCGAGGGTGCGGAAGGCGGTGGCGAACTCATCGACCGCCGCGCGGTCGGTGACGTCCAGCGCGTACGCCGTCGCCTGGTGGCCGGCGGCGGTGAGTTCGGCCTCCAGCGCCTCGATGCGGTCCTTGCGGCGGGCGGTGAGGACGACGCGGTAGCCGGCGGCGGCCAGTCGGCGGGCGGTGGCGGCGCCGATTCCGCTGCTCGCTCCGGTGATGACGGCGATAGGCGTAGACATGGGGACAGGCTAGCGAGCGCGTGGTGCGTACATGATGACGGCCATCCCGGCCAGGCAGACGAGGGCGCCGACGATGTCCCAGCGGTCGGGGCGGTAGCCGTCGGCGACCATGCCCCAGGCGATGGAGCCGGCGACGAAGACTCCGCCGTACGCGGCGAGGATGCGGCCGAACTCGGCGTCGGGCTGGAGCGTGGCGACGAAGCCGTACGCGCCGAGGGCGACGACGCCGGCGCCGGTCCACAGCAGGCCGCGCCCCTGGCCGTGGGCCCCGCCCCGTACGCCCTGCCAGACGAGCCAGGCGCCGCCGATCTCGAAGAGGGCGGCGAGGACGAAGAGAGCGGCGGAGCGGGCGACGGTCATGCGTTCAGCGTGTCATGCGGCGAGAGGCGGGCCGGGGGGAAGAAATCGGTATGTTCTGGGCATGGTTGCGATGCGGATGCGCAGGGTTGTGGTGGTGGGGGCCGCTGTGGCGGTGGTGGCGACGGGTGCGGGAGGTTTCCGGGTCGCGCCGGAGGCCGATGTGTCGTACCGCGGCCACGCCGTGCTGGACGGAGGGCGGCTCGGGGTCTGGCTGGAGACGGCGAACCGCGGCCCTTCGGTACTGCGGGACGCGACCGTGCGGCTGCGCTTCTCGGTGCCCCTGGCGGGAGAGCGGGAGCTGCCGCCGCACTGCCTCTGGGGCGGGGAGCGCGAGGTGCTGTGCCGGACCGGAGGGCTGCGGGTGAGGGCGGCCGGACGGCAGTTCGCGTTCCACCTGCGGGCGTCGGGCGATCCGTCGGAGGCGGTGGTGCGGATCAGTACGGCGTGGAACGGCGGCGCGACGGACCGCAATCCGCGGAACAACGAGCACGAGGTGCTGGTGCCGGCGACCGGGGACGGCTACTTCTTCTGACCTCTGGCGCGTCAACGCATGTTGGCCTACATTTGTTGACATGAGTGCCACGCCTGCCCCGCCCGCTCCCGACGCTCCGCCGCCGCGCCGGTCCGACGCCACGAAGGCGGCGATCCTCGACGCCGCCCGCGAGCGGTTCGCCGCCGACGGGTACGAGCGCGCGACCATCCGCGCCATCGCCCGCGACGCCGGGATCGATCCGTCGATGGTGATGCGCTACTACGGCAACAAGGAAGGGCTGTTCGCGGCTGCTTCGGAGTTCGACCTGCGCATGCCGGATCTGGGACGGATCGCCGAACTGGGCGCGCTGCCGGGCAGGCACGTCGGCACCGTCCTCGTCGAGCACTTCCTCGACCGCTGGGAGGCGGACGAGGTGCTGACGGCCCTGCTGCGGGTCGGCGTCACCAATGCCGCCGGGGCCGAGCGGATGCGGGCGATTTTCGAGGAGCAGCTCGGCCCCGTGGCCGCCGGCCTCAGCCCGGACCCCGGGGAGGCGCCGATGCGGGCCGTGCTGGTCGCCTCGCAGATACTCGGCATGGCGATGGCGAGATACGTGCTGCGGCTGCCGCCGGCCGCCGGGATGACGCGGCAGGAAGTGGTCGACTGGCTCGCACCGACCGTGCGGCGGTATCTGACGGCGGAGCGGCCATAGGGCCGGCGGTCACGGACGCCCGCCCGCGTCGCACCCTGCCGTACGCCCTCGGGCCGGCGGTCAGGATGCCCGCTGACGTGCTTCCGCGCCGCCGTGCGTGCGCATGGCGTCGTCGACGATCGTCTGAAGGCTGGAGTGGTGCGCGCCGTTCCAGTAGACGCGTTGGCACGCCGTGCACTGGGCGAATACGTCGTACGAGCGCTCCGTGCCGTCCTCCAGGAAACCGCTCACCGACTCCTTGGTGGCGTCCTTGAGGTCGCCGTTGCAGGCGACACACCGCGTCCACGGAGAGAGCGCGGGCGCGAACCGGCTCAGCACGTCGTCGAGCTGCTCCTTCGGCCGGTCGCTGTAGACGTACGCGCCGGCCCACAGCTCCCGTCGCCGCAGCAGCCCCCGGTCCCGGGACAGCAGCACCCGCCGGTCGCGGGCGGAGTAGGCGGCGAGGGCCGGGTCGCCGACGTCCTCGCTGAAGTACGCCGCGTCGATGCCCAGCAGCCGCAGCCGCCGCGCCAGCGTGCCCAGGTGGACGTCGAGGAGGAAGCGCAGCGGCGCTCCCGGGACCTCCTGCGGGCGTCGCACGGCGAGCACCTCGACGCTCTCGCCCGCCGCCGGGATGTGCGCCGCCGCGACCTCGCGGCCGTCGACGAGCAGGCGTCCCGCCTCGGTGAGCGGGATGCCGAGCGACTCGACGACATGGCCCAGCGTCGAGGCTCCGTCGGTGGTCAGAGCCTTGGGCCCGCCGCGCCGGTCCGCCGCGACGAAGAGGTGCAGTTCGGGGGCGACGCTGAGGTGGATCTCCGGTCCGTTCACGCCGCCAGCATGCCATCGGGGCGTACGCCGCATCCAGGGCTTTCCGGCCGGTGAAGGCCCGGCGTGTTCGATGCGGCGTCATGGGCGCGATCCGACCCGACGGTCCGGCGACGCCGACGCGGCGTAGTAGAGGGCGTCCGGCTCGGCCCAGGACTCGCGGATGATGCCCTCGGTGACCGCCATCAGGTCGAGTTCCGCCGACCGGCCGGCGCTTGGCGCGTACGGCGGCGGGGCCGGATGCGTCCGCCGCCACCAGCGGGAACAGGCCGCGTAGATGCCGGTCGCGCACAACAGGACAGGTATGGCGAGGGCCGTCAGAACGTCGCCCACGGCGGGCCTCCTTCAGCGTCGATGCCCGTTGCATCGGCACGCCGAAGTAAATTCTGAAGATCGTATGCGGATCGCGGCCGGGCCGACCTTTGATCGAGGAGTCACCCGCCCGATGACCGGCCCGGCTACTCCCGTCCCGACCGGCGGGTCCCTGCGCGGCGGGTCCGTCCTGCGCGGGTCAGGGCCACACCAAGCAGTACGGCTGATGTCCCGCCTCGTGCAGGCGGTGGCTGAAGTCCTGCCATTCGTGCAGCAACTGGTAGACGTTGAACGCGTCGCGCGGGCCGCCGCGGTCCGGGACCGTGGACCAGATGAAGGCCGCCGCGCCCACCGACTCCTCGCCGATGCCGCGCAGCGGGTCGACGACCGTCATGGGGAGCTTGACCACCGCGTAGTCGGGGTGGAGTACGACCAGTTCGAGCGGCGGGACCTTGTGCAGGGGTATGCCCTCGATGCCGGTCAGGACCATCGCGGCCACCGTTTCCGGCTTGATCTTCGTGAACATGCCGCCCATGCCGAGCTCGTCGCCGCCCAGCTCCTCCGGGCGCATCGAGATGGGCACGCGGGCCGCGGTGGCTCCATTCGGAGCGCCGAAGTACTTGTAGGTCACCCCCACCCGGCCACTCCTGTTTCCCGTGTCCGCCTTCGCGCTCGCGTTCGCCTCGCGCTTGTCCGCCGCCCTCGCCTCGCGTTCCCGCTCGCGCTCACGCCGATGCCGGCCGCGCTGGGCCCGCTCGGGACCCAGGTCGTCGGTCCCCTCGCCCACTCCGCCACCGCGATGCATATCTCCACCCGACCACTCGCGGCCACGGCCGCGCAACCCGATCATCGTGTCAGTGACCTCCCCCACGCCCGTGCGGTGAAACACCAGTCCGCAAGACCGTCGGAGCCTCTGACACCATGGCTTGTGTGAGCTTCCCCTATGACGCCCCAGTTTCGCAGACGCTTTTCGACCGCGCGTCCCTCGTGACGCCCGGCGGCGTGAACTCTCCGGTCCGCGCATTCCGAGCCGTGGGCGGTACGCCCCGGTTCATGGTGTCCGGTACCGGTCCGTACCTCACCGATGCCGACGGCCGTGAGTACGTCGACCTCGTGTGCTCGTGGGGGCCGATGATCCTCGGCCACTCCCACCCCGAGGTCGTCGCCGCTGTTCAGGAGGCCGTCGCCCGCGGCACGTCCTTCGGCACGCCCGGCGAGGGCGAGGTCGCGCTCGCCGAGGAGATCGTCGCGCGCATCGCGCCGGTCGAGCAGGTACGCCTCGTCTCCAGCGGCACCGAGGCGACCATGTCGGCCATCCGCCTCGCCCGCGGTTTCACCGGCCGCGCGAAGGTCGTGAAGTTCGCCGGCTGCTACCACGGCCACGTGGACGCGCTCCTCGCCGCCGCCGGATCGGGCCTCGCGACCTTCGCGCTGCCCGACACGCCCGGCGTGACCGGCGCGCAGGCCGGCGACACGATCGTCCTGCCGTACAACGACCTCGACGCCGTACGGGCCGCCTTCGCCGCGCACCCCGGCGAGATCGCGTGCGTGATCACCGAGGCGTCGCCGGGCAACATGGGCGTCGTCCCGCCGGCCGACGGCTTCAACGCCGGGCTCAAGGCCCTGTGCCGGGCCGACGGCGCGCTCTACATCTCCGACGAGGTGATGACCGGTTTCCGTACGTCGAAGGCCGGCTGGTACGGCGTCGACGGCGTCGCCCCCGACCTCATGACCTTCGGCAAGGTCATGGGCGGCGGCTTCCCGGCCGCGGCGTTCGGCGGCCGCAAGGACGTCATGGCGCACCTCGCGCCGGCCGGTCCCGTCTACCAGGCGGGCACCCTGTCCGGAAACCCGGTCGCGACCGCCGCCGGCCTCGCGCAGCTGCGACTGCTCGACGACCCGGCGTACGCCCTGCTCGACGCGGTGTCGCGGGAGATCCAGGAGCTGGTCACCGGGGCGCTCACCAAGGAAGGCGTCGCGCACCGGCTCCAGTCGGCCAGCAACATGTTCTCCGTCTTCTTCACGGCCGACGAGGTACGGGACTACGACGACGCGCGGAAGCAGGAAGCTTTCCGCTACAACGCCTTCTTCCACTCGATGCTCGCCGACGGCGTCTACCTCCCGCCGTCCGCCTTCGAGTCCTGGTTCGTCTCCACCGCCCACGACGCGCGGGCCGTCGAGCGCATCGCCGCCGCACTGCCCGCCGCCGCCCGCGCCGCAGCGGAGGCGACCGCATGAGCAGCGAGACCACCGTCGTCCACGTGGTGCGCCACGGCGAGGTGCACAATCCGGACGGGGTGCTGTACGGGCGCCGCTCCGGGTACCACCTCTCGGAGCTGGGCCGGCAGATGGCCGACCGGGTCGCCGAGCACCTCGCCGGGCGCGACATCGCGTACGTCGTCTCCTCGCCGCTGGAGCGCGCCCAGGAGACCGCGACGCCGATCGCCAAGGCGCACGGCCTCGATCTGGCCACCGACGAGCGGCTGATCGAGGCGGGCAACGTCTTCGAGGGCAAGACGTTCGGGGTCGGCGACGGCGCGCTGCGCAGGCCCTCGAACTGGAAGCACCTGACGAACCCCTTCCAGCCGTCGTGGGGTGAGCCGTACATCGAGCAGGTCGTACGGATGATGAGCGCGCTGAACGCCGCGCGCGACGCCGCGCGCGGGCACGAGGCGGTCGCCGTCAGCCATCAGCTGCCGATCTGGACGCTGCGCAGCTTCGTCGAGCGGCGGCGGCTGTGGCACGACCCGCGCAAGCGGCAGTGCACGCTCGCCTCGCTCACGTCGTTCACCTTCGAGGGCGACAAGATCGTGTCCGTCGGCTACAGCGAGCCGGCCCGCGATCTCGTGCCGGCACACCTGCTGGCCGGTGCCAAGCCCGTGAAGGGCAAAGCGAAGGCATTCGGCGCGTAAATCTCTGTCCCGATCCGGCCACAGCCGGCAAAAATGTGCCGGTTCGCCGCAACCCGGTTCCGCACCACCGCCTCTTACCCGATGTCCGTTTGTATGACCGGCGGACGTCAACGGGGACGACAAGCGCGGATGGGGCGACGGTATGCGGGACATGAGTCGAAGGGGTCTGCTCGGACTGGGACTGGGAGCGGCGGCCGCGGTCGGCCTGGCCGGCTGCGGCCTTCCCGGTTCCACGGGGCCGGGCTCCGGTGGCAAGGGCGGTGGCGCCGGAACGCCGTCGCCCGCCAAGAGCGGTGACGACGTACGGCTGATAGGCGACGGCTCGACGGCCGACACCGGCAAGCAGCCGAACCAGCCGGACAAGCCCGTCCCCCTCGAGCCGAGCGAGACCCCGCCACAGTTCGTGATCTTCTCCTGGGACGGGGCCGGCGAGGTCGGCAACGGCCTGTTCCCGCGCTTCCTCAAGCTCGCCGAGGACCACGACGCGGCGATGACGTTCTTCCTCTCCGGGCTCTACCTCCTGCCCGAGTCGAAGAAGAGCCTCTACAAGCCGCCGAACAATCCCGTCGGCGCCTCCGACATCGGCTACCTGACCGACGACCACATCAAGGACACGCTGAAGTACGTCCGTCAGGCGTGGCTGGAGGGCCACGAGATAGGCACCCACTTCAACGGCCACTTCTGCGCCGGCTCCGGCACCGTGGGCAACTGGACCCCCGCCCAGTGGGAGAACGAGACCGCGCAGGCCAAGTCGTTCGTCACGCAGTGGAAGACCAACAGCGGCTGGACCGACCTCGACCCGCTGCCCTTCGACTACGAGAAGGAACTCGTCGGCGGCCGCACCCCGTGCCTCCTCGGCCAGGACAATCTGCTCCCGACGGCGAAGAAGCTCGGCTGGCGCTACGACGCCAGCTCGCCCGGCGGCCGCCAGATGTGGCCCGTCAAGCGGGGCGGCCTGTGGGACCTGCCGCTCCAGGCCATGCCGTTCCCCGGTCATTCCTTCGAGGTGCTGTCGATGGACTACAACATCCTCGCCAACCAGTCGAAGAATTCCACCCAGGGCGTTCCCTCGCGCTACCCCGGCTGGAAGAAACAGGCCACCGAGGCTTATCTCGCGGGTTTCCACCGGGCGTACGAAAGCAATCGCGCGCCCTTCTACATAGGCAACCACTTTGAGCAGTGGAACGGCGGAATCTACATGGACGCCGTCGAGGAAGCGCTCAAGGGCATGGCGGGCAAGAAAGACGTTCGCCTGGTGTCGTTCCGGCAGTTCTGCGACTGGCTCGACGTACAGGACCCGCAGGTGCTCGCGAAGCTCCGGTCGCTCGAAGTCGGACAGTCCCCGGCAGGTGGCTGGAAGTCTTTCCTTAAGGCGTCTTGACAAGGGGCTTTACGGGCACCATGGGGGGCGCGGAAGATCACTGGAACGCCCATGCGAAACTTTTCACATGAGCCTCAGCCGTGCCCCCCGCCGCCGCTCGAACCGCACCCGCCGCGCCATGTCGGCGGGCGCCGTCGCGATCGCGGGCGCACTCGCGCTCTCGGCGTGCGGGGGCGACGGCGGTACGTCGTCGGGCTCGGGCGGTGCCAACTTCGTGACCGGTGACAGTGGCATCTCCACGGTCGCCAGGGCGGAACGCCAACCGGCTCCCAAGCTCGACGGCAAGACCCTCGAAGGCAAGAAGCTCGACGTCCGGGACCTCAAGGGCAAGGTCGTCGTCATGAACGTCTGGGGATCGTGGTGCACGCCCTGCCGGGCGGAGGCGCCGCATTTCGCGAAGGTCGCCAAGGAGACCAAGGACAAGGGAGTGGAGTTCGTCGGGATCAACACCCGTGACAACTCCAGGGGTCCCGCGCTCGAGTTCGAAGAGGAGTGGGGCGTCGACTATCCCAGCCTCTACGATCCGATCGGCAAGCTGCTTCTCCGTTTTCCCAAGGGCAGCCTGAATCCGACGCTCGTTCCGTCGACGATCGTGATCGACCGTGAAGGCAAGCTCGCGGCGCGCTATGTGGGCGGCGTCAACGACAAGAAGCTGCGCCAGATGATCGACCCGTTGATCACGGAGAAGTGATCGCGTGAGTCTTCTCGCCGCCGCGGTCGCCGACCACAACCCGACGGTTCTGAGCGGTGCCCTGATACTCGCTCTGCCGATCGCCCTCGCCGCAGGTCTCGTCTCGTTCTTCTCGCCCTGCGTGCTCCCGCTCGTACCCGGCTACCTGTCGTACGTCACCGGAATCAGCGGCACCGACCTCGCGGACGCCAAGCGTGGCCGCATGGTCGCGGGCGCGTCACTCTTCGTGCTGGGTTTCACGGCCGTCTTCACGTCGACCGGGGCGCTCTTCGGTTACTTCGGTTCGACGCTCCAGGAGCACCAGGAGACGCTCTCCATGGTGCTCGGCGGGCTGATGATCCTCATGGGCGCCTTCTTCATGGGGCTGATGCCCTGGATCACGCAGCGCGAGTTCCGCTTCCACAAGCGGCCGGCGGCCGGACTGGCGGGAGCGCCCGTACTCGGCGCTCTCTTCGGCATCGGCTGGGCGCCCTGCACCGGTCCGACGCTCGGCGCCGTCCAGACGCTCGCCCTCAATGACGGGAGCGCGGGGCGCGGGGCCGTACTGACCGTCGCGTACTGCCTCGGCCTGGGTGTGCCCTTCGTGGTCGCCGCCATGGCGTTCCGGCGGGCGCTCGGCGCGTTCGCCTGGGTCAAGAAGCGCTACGTCTGGGTGATGCGCATCGGCGGAATGATGATGATCGCGACCGGCATCCTGCTCGTGACAGGCATCTGGAACGGCATCATTCAGGACATGCAGGGCTGGACCCAAGGCTTCACGGTGGGGATCTGAGTTCCATGAGCAAGACGGAGACGACCGACGAGGCGGCCGCGGCGGACGCGGCCGCCGAGACTGACGAGCAGGAGCTCGGCGCAGCCGGCGCCCAGCTCTCCACCGCCCCCCAGGAGCGGGCGGTCCCCGGCTCCTTCGGCGGCGTGATGCGGCCCGGCGCGGCCGGGCGGATCACCTGGGTCTGGCGCGAGACGACGGGCTGGTCGCGCTGGTTCTGGCGGCAGCTCACGTCGATGCGGGTCGCGCTGATCCTCCTCTTCCTGTTGTCCCTGGGCGCGATCCCCGGGTCTCTCGTCCCGCAGACCGGCGTCGACGAGACGAAGGTCGAGGAGTTCAGGGCGGCGCACGAGACGCTCGCGCCGATCTACGACGACCTCGGGCTCTTCGACGTCTACAGCTCGGTGTGGTTCTCCGCGATCTACATCTTGCTGTTCGTCTCGCTCATCGGCTGCATCGTGCCCCGCACGTGGCAGTTCGTCGGCCAGCTCCGCAGCCGCCCGCCGGGCGCGCCCGGCCGCCTGACACGGCTCCCGGCGTACACGACCTGGCGTACGGAGACGGACCCCGAGCAGGTCCGCGAGGCCGCGCTGGCGATGCTGAAGCAGCGCCGCTTCCGGTCGCACACCGCGGGGGACGCGGTCGCCGCCGAGAAGGGCTATCTGCGCGAGGCCGGGAACCTGATGTTCCACATCGCGCTCATCGTGATGCTGGTGTCCTTCGCCACCGGGCAGCTCTTCAAGTCCGAGGGCGGCAAGCTGGTCGTAGAGGGCGGCGGCTTCGCCAACACGCTCACGCAGTACGACGACTTCAAGTCCGGGTCGCTCTTCGACCGGGACCACGACCTGGCGCCCTTCAGCTTCAAGCTCGACAAGTTCGTCGGGACGTACGAGCGCAGCGGGCCGCAGCGCGGCACGCCCCGTACGTACGAGGCTCATGTGACCTACGCCAAGGGGGCGGACGGCGCCGAGAAGAAGACCGTGATCGAGGTCAACCGGCCGCTGGAGGTCGACGGCTCGAAGGTCTACCTCATCGGGCACGGCTACGCACCGGTGGTCACGGTCAGGGACGGCAGGGGCAAGGTGGTCTTCAAGGACGCCGTGCCGCTGCTGCCCATGGACTCCAACGTCACCTCGTCCGGCGCGATCAAGGTCATGGACGGCTACCGCGACAAGAACGGCAAGAAGGACCAGCTGGGATTCCAGGCGTTCTTCGTGCCGACGTTCGCGGGCGCGGGCAAGGGAACGATGCTCTCGCAGTACCCGGGTCTCGACTTCCCCGTCCTGGCGCTCAACGCGTACCACGGCAGCCTGGGCGTGAACGCCGGCCTGCCGCAGAACGTCTACCAGCTCGACAAGCGCAAGCTGAAGGAGTTCAAGGACGACAAGGGCGCCCTGCTCAAGCAGCGGCTTCTGCCCGGCGAGACCATGAAGCTGCCGGACGGCGCGGGCTCCATCACGTTCGAGAAGGGCGTGCAGGAGTGGGCGACTTTCCAGATCTCGCAGCAGCCGGGCAACGTGCCCGCGCTCTTGGGCGCCATCGCCGCGATCGCGGGCCTCGCCGGATCGCTGTTCATCCAGCGCCGCCGGATCTGGGTCCGGGCCGTACGGGGCGAGGACGGCGTCACCGTCGTCGAGATGGCCGGACTCGGCCGCAGCGAATCCTCGAAGCTCCCCGAGGAACTGGCCGACCTGGCCGCAACGCTCAATTCACAGGCGCCGACGGCACCTGATCCCGCTGAACCTGTCGAAGGAGTCCGCGCGTGAATCTCGCGGCCGCAACCAACGAGAACCTCGCCAACATCAGCAATGTGCTGATCTATTCGTCGATGGCCGTCTACACACTGGCCTTCCTCGCGTTCATCGCCGAATGGGTCTTCGGCAGCCGCAGCAAGGTCGGCCGCACGGCCGCCGCGCTGACCGCGCGGGACACGTCCGCCGCGGCTCCCGCGGTCACGGTCCGCTCCGGCGGCTCCACGACGGTCCTCGACAAGCCGAAGGTCGTCACCCGCTCCGCGGCCGGGACGCGTGACGTGCCGGACGGCCCCGGCGCGTCGGGCGGCACCGAGAAGGGCGACCTGTACGGACGCATCGCCATCTCCCTCACCTCGCTCGCCTTCCTCGTCGAGGCCGGTGGCGTGGTCGCCCGCGCACTGTCGGTGCAGCGTGCGCCGTGGGGCAACATGTACGAGTTCTCGATCACCTTCTCCACGGTGGTCGTCGGCGTGTTCCTCGCGATCCTGGCCGCGGGGAAGAACGTCCGCTGGGCCGGTCTGCCGCTGGTCACCACCGTCCTGCTGGACCTCGGCATCGCCACCAAGTGGCTCTACACCGACAGCGACCAGCTCGTCCCGGCCCTCGACTCGTACTGGCTGTGGATCCACGTCTCCACCGCGATCTTCTGCGGCGCGGTGTTCTACCTCGGCGCGGTCGGCACCCTGCTCTACCTCTTCCGCGACGCGTACGAGGCGAAGCTCGCGCGCGGCGGCGAGCCGGGCGCCTTCGCGGCCTCGGTCCTGGAGCGCCTCCCGTCGGCCGCCTCGCTCGACAAGTTCGCGTACCGCGTGAACGCCGCCGTCTTCCCGCTGTGGACGTTCACGATCATCGCGGGAGCGATCTGGGCGGGCGACGCCTGGGGCCGGTACTGGGGCTGGGACCCCAAGGAGGTCTGGTCCTTCATCACGTGGGTCGCGTACGCCTGCTACCTGCACGCCCGCGCGACGGCCGGCTGGAAGGGCCGCAAGGCCGCGTACCTGGCGCTCTTCGCGTTCGGCTGCTGGCTGTGGAACTACTACGGCGTGAACATCTTCCTGTCCGGCAAGCACTCGTACGCCGGAGTCTGACCGCACCGCGGGCTCCCGCCCCAGCGGGTGCGGGAGCCCGCCCGCGGGGTGAGGCTGGACCCATGGCGGATGTGATCGGTCCCGGCACCTGCGAGCACCACGCACACACGGACGTGCTCCGGTTCACGCTGCACCTGGCGCACCCGGTGCACCGCGTCTGGCCCGCCGTCGCCACCCCCGCAGGTCTGCGCGGGTGGCTCGCGGCCGCCGAGCCGCTGGAGCCGCGGCTGGGCGGGGCCGTCACCCTGCGGTGGCTCAACAGCGACGACAGCGGCGAGAGCACGGCCGACGGGACCACGGGCGGCGAGGGCACGGTCGCCGAGGGCACGGTCACCGCCTGGGACGTCGAGCACGTCGCCGAGTACACCGTCACCGTCCACGACCGGATCCGCTTCCACCTGGCGCCGGACGGGCAGACGAACGGCACGGTGCTGCGCTTCACCAACGAGGTGGCCGTGTCCGGCGAGGCCGAGCGGCTGAGCCGCCTCGCGGGCTGGCACCAGCACCTGGAGTACCTCGTCGAGTTCCTCGACGGCCGCCAGGACTGGTCGGCCTGGACCCTGGACCGCTACCGGGAGCTGTACGCCGCCTACGAGTCACCCGGCGGCAGACAGTCCTGAGCCGGGGCCTTCCCCTCGGGCCACGCGATCTGTACGAACCGCTGGCTGCCGTCCCGCGCGAGCTCCACGATCGGCACCGCCTTGTTGTACGGGTTGCCGTGGTTGTCCAGACAGATCCAGCCGCTCGCGCCCTCCACCTTCAGCGGCCCCTTCATCTGCGGCCACTGCGTGACGACGTCGCCGATCTCCGGCAGCTTCTCGACGGTCGCCTCCCGGATGCCCCGCACGGCCGTGGCCATGGCGTCGTACGCGATGATCGCCTGCCCGTCCCGCAGCGACGTCCTGCCGATGGGCCCGATGTCCGGGTCGGCGGCCTTGTCCAGCAGATCCGTGAACACCTTGTACGCCGCCGGGGAGCCGCCCGTCCTGGGGGCACCGGGCTCCTTCCACGCGTCGGGGTGGGCGAGCGAGGCGTACCGCACGCCGACCTTGCGGCCCAACGCGCTCTTGTCGAGCCGTTCGTCCGCGCCGAGGTAGGAGCCCTCGTCGCCGGTCAGTACGGTGAACTTCCGGTGCTGGCAAGCCCGTTTGCCCAGCGCGTTCACGAACTGCCGGAGCTGGGTGTGGCGTCCGGCGAAGAACACCGTGTCCGCGTCGCGGGTGCCGCACAGCAGCAGGGCGATCTGGCGGAAGGTGTTGGCGGTGGTGCCTTCCTCCGTGGGGTCGGGCGGGGAGGTGAACAGCTGCGGCTCGTACGGGGCGTCGTCGAGCAGGTCGGCGAAAGCCTTCTTGAGGGTGGCCGTGTAGTGGTCGCCGGGTCGCGTGTCCTGGACCAGTACGGCCTTCCTGGCCTCGACCTCGCCGAAGTGGGCGATGGCCCGGGCCTCGTCGCGGTTGGTCGGCGAGACGCGGGCGAGACCGGGGTACGGGTCCGCGCCGGGCCCGTTGGCGATGTCGTCGGCGGTGATCGTGGTCCCGATCACGGGTATGCCGGCGCCGGTCAGCTCCTTGACGGCGGCCTTGGTCTCGGCGCTGCTGGTGGCGACCCCGGAGACGGCCCGCAGGTGGTCGGGCCCGTCCACCATCTCCTTGAGCCGCCCCACGGTCGTGCGCCAGTGCTGGTTGCCCTTGCCGGTGTTGGCGAGCACGAGCCGGATCTTGGGCACCTGCTCGTTGGAGTCGTGATTGGCCGCGTACTGCTGCACGAACGCACCCTGGAGCTCGTGGAGGACCTTGGTGCTCATCCCGCTGTCGGTCGAGGTGATCGGCAGCATCACCGCCACGGTCGCGTACTCGCCGGCCTTCAGACTGTCGTTCTCCCGGTCGATGGCACGGGCGACGTCCTTCAGTGCCGCGACCTCGAAGGCGTAGCCGTCCCCGGAGACCCCCACGCACTCCGCGCCCTCCTCGGGGCGGGCCACGCCGTCCGCGCAGGACAGGTCCGGATTGGCTGCGCGGTAGCCCCCGTACGTGAGACCGGCGACCACCGCGACCGCCAGCAGCACGGTGAGTCCTTTGCGCAGGGGCGTGAACCAGAAGACCCGTCTCCACCAGTCCGTCATGACCCGCCCCCGCTCCGGTGGCCCGGATCGCGCCACTCGCGCACGGCCTGCGGCCAGGAGCGGGAAGCCTGCCAGAGGACTTCGTTGCCGGAGCTGTGCAGCTCCGAAAGAAGCCCGAGCTCGTACCCCATCTTCTCGGTCACCTCGTCGTCCGGAAGGGCCAGCGGATCGGTCAGCTGCCACACCGCGAACAGCAGTCGGCGGATGCGCAGGTGGAGCGCGGTGTCCACGCCGGGCGGCGCGGCCGACGGGTCGCCGCCGCCGAGGGCCACCTGGCGCCGTACGTCCGGATCGTCGAAGTGCGGCGCCGACGCGATGAAACGCAGCTCGTCCAGCCAGACGCGGGCGTCCGCGAGCGCGAAGGTCTCCCGCAGATACGTCACCGCGCCCTCGGTGACGCCCAGCGCCAGCTCGTGGTGGAGGCGGCGGGGGGCGCTGCGGTCCGCGTAATAGCCGCGCAGCGTCTCGTGCACCGCCCGCCACCGGCCCGCATCGTGGTCGCCGTGGCGCAGCCGGTGCAGCAGCAGCGTGCGCAGGAAGGGGTCGCCCACCAGGTGAGCCGGGTCCGAGGGCCAGTGCTCGTCGGCGAGCAGCGTACGTACGTCGCGTACGGCGGCCAGTCCCGTACGCCCCTCCTCGCCCGGCAGCCGTGATGCGGCCAGTGCCTCCGCCGACGGCACGTCGTGCGCGGGGGCGAGCACGGTGAGCCAGTCGAGCCGGGACGGCGGCACCAGCCGCGCGAGCAGCTCCGCCGCCACCTCCTGTCCCTCCCGGTCCTCGCGGAGGGTGACGGGCGCGGCGAGCAGCGAGGCGGGCGTGAACCGTTCCGGGTGCTCGTCCTGGCCGGCCGCCCGCGCGAGGAGGTCGACGCCCACGGGTCTCCCGCCGGTCAGCCGGTGCACGGCGCGGGCCAGCCGGGGCCGGGTGCGCTGGCGGGGGTCGGTCAGGTCGAAGAACTGGCGGACGTGTTCGGGTTCGAGCGGGGTCAGTCCGACGATCACGGCGCCGGAGGCGATCTCCCCGCCGCGCCGCCAGCCCAGTTCGTGCCGGACCTCGGGGAGGGCCCGGCGTACGGCGTGACGCAGCGCGGGGTGGTCGTGGCCGCGCAGGGCGGCGATGAGCACCACGTGGTCGTGCTTGCCGTCGGCGCGGTCGCGGAGTACGGGCTCGACGAGCCGGCGGCCGAGCGGCGCCTGCGCGTTGTCGATCAGGAGTACGGGGCGGCCCACCCGGCGCAGCCGCCCCATTCCCTGGTAGGCGGCGTCCAGGTCGGCCCGCAGCGCGCCGACGAGGTGACGCTCGGCCCGTACCCGGTGCTCACTGCCGCGCCGGAAGTGCAGCGCCAGCAGCGTCAGGCCGCGCTTGGCCTTGCCGCCCGCGCCGGGGTAGTTCCCGTACCAGTCGGCGGAGGAGCGCTGGCTCCGGTTGAACAGGTCGTCCAGCAGGGACTCCACGGTGGTCTCGACGACCACGTCGAGCCCCGGCCCCACACCCGAGGCCATGGCGGCGAACTTGGCGACGACCTTCGTTAGCCAGGTGCGGGTCTGGTTGCGCCAGCGGGAGCCGGGCTCGACCAGCAGGCCGAGCCGGAGGCCCTCGGCGAGGATGTTCTCGTCATCGTGCGGCTGCCAGCCGAGGCTCGCCACGGCGAGGAGGCCGGCGGCCAGCCGCGGGAACTCCACGGCCCCGGCGCCGTGCACGGGCGGCGCGAGCTGTTCGCCGAGCTCGGCGAGGGCCTCGGTGACGGGCGACCAGGACGGCGCGTGCTGGGCGGGGCGTTCCGCGAACTGCGGGCGCTCGCAGTCGATGAGGGCGACGGGCGTGCGCTGCTTGTAGCCGGTGTGCAGGCGCTTGAGTACGGCGGTCTTGCCCATTCCGCGGCCGCCCGCGAGGACCACGGCGGGCAGGTCGTCGCGGTGCTCGAAGGGCACCTTCTGGAATCCGCGCGGAGGCAGGCCGATGAGCCGTGGCGCGAGACCGTCGAGGACTGCCTCGCGGCCGAACAGCTCTCTGTCCACAGTGCCCCCCGCACCAGCAACATGTGTCGCTACGTCAACTCCAGCTTACTTAACGTGAGTTGATATGTGCACGGGTATTCGACTCCCGGGCGGGTTGTTTTGCCGGCCGGGGCGGCGGGCCCCCGGCCCGGCGTTGTTCCCCAAGACGTCGTGGGGAGCTTTCCAGAGGTACGGGACAGGCCGCCCATGCCCCGTGCCCACCCCCCGCCGAGGCCGTTCACCTGGTCTTCCACCGCGTACAACCCTTCGTCCACCACGCGTGTCATATGACACCGAAGCTGCGAACCGGCGTCGGTTCCCCAGACAGGAGCACCACCTTGCGCGTACGTACCCTGGCCGTCGTCACAGCCGCCGTCCTCGCAGTCGCCGGGCTGGGCGTGCCCGCCGCCGCGGCTCCGTCCGGTCTGCCGGACGACTTCAACGGGGACGGCTACCGAGACCTCGCGATAGGCACGCCGAAGGCGAGCGGCGGCACGGTCACCGTCGTCTTCGGCTCGGCCTCGGGCGTCAGCCCCGCCCGCTCGGTGAGCATCACCCAGAACACGCCGGGCATCCCCGGGACCTCGGAGTCCGAGGACAAGTTCGGTGACAACGTCACCAGCGGCGACGTCGACGGCGACGGCTACGCCGACCTGATCATCGGCGCACCCGGGGAGCGGATCACGGACAGGCCGACCGGCTCCGTGACCATCGTCCGGGGCGGGGCCAAGCCGTTCGCCACCGGCGCTCAGATGCTCACCGCGCCCACCGCCGAGGCCCACGCGTTCGGGGAGGGCACCTCCTTCACCGACCTCGACGGCGACGGCGACGCCAACCTCGTGGTCGTCGGCAGCAACTCCTTCTGGTGGTACGAGGACGGGAACGTCACCCAGGACGGCGCGCTCGCGCCGAAGGTGAACCTCCTCCCCGCCAACGTGCGCCTCTACGGGGTCGTCGGCGGCAACTTCTCCAGCACCGGCAGCAGCGACTACGTCCTGCACGGCCAGCGCATCGACACGAACAGCACCACCAGCTATGTGGGCCTGCTGCGCGGCGGTTCCGGCGACCTCGGCTCCGCCTACTCGGTTCTCGCCGAAGGCGCCACCGCGGGCAGCACCGCCTGGGAGCCAGCCGTCTCGCGGGGCGACATCAACGGCGACGGATTCGACGACCTGGTCACCGGCAACACCGCTGTCGGGCTGGGCGGTTCGTTCACCGTGCGGTACGGCAGGGCAGCGGGCCTGCCCGCCGCCGGCACCACCTACACCCAGAACAGTCCCGGCGTGCCCGGCGCCAACGAGGAGTTCGACTCCTTCGGCGCCGCCGTCGCGGTGGGCGACGCGACCGGCGACGGCTACGCGGACCTCGCGGTCGGCGCCTCGTACGAGGACGTGAACGACCGCCGCAACGTCGGCAACGTGGTGCTCCTGAAGGGCAGCGCGAGCGGTCTTTCCACGAGCGGCGCCCAGTCCTTCCACCAGGCCACGACCGGCGTGCCCGGCGCCGCCGAGGCGGGCGACCACTTCGGGTCCTCGCTGCGCCTGCGCGACATCAACGGCAACGGCCGCGCCGATCTGGCGGTCGGCGCGTTCGGGGAGGACGTCCTGCCCAACGGTTACGACGACGGGGCGGCATGGGTGCTGCGCGGTACGGCCTCGGGCCTGACCGCGACGGACGCGGCCTCCTTCAACGCGACGGACTTCGGCTACCCGGTCGTCGAGGGACGCAAGTTCGCCGACGTCTTCGCCCGCTGACGCACGGCGACCCGGCGGCCTCCCTGAGCAGACAACCCTCGAAGCGGCGGGTCAGGACTTGGGAGGCGTCGGGTCCTCGGGGTTGCCGTCCTCGCGCCGCTTGAGCTCCTCCTCGCGGCGGCGCAGGTCCGCTTCCCAGTCCTTCATCACCGACTCGTCCCGGGCGTTCTCGTCCTTGAGGGACTTGAGGAAGTCGGGGTTGTCGTCCGGGGCCACCCACTCCCGCTTGTGCTTGCGGTGCCATTCGGAGGGCGTGCTCCCACCCCGTGCGCCCTTGCGCACCTTGCCGACCGCCAGCCAGGCGACAGGGCCGATCAGCACCTCGCCGAAGAGCAGCACGATGATCACCCAGACCACCTTGGGAAGATGGCGGACCTCTTCCTCCGGGGTGTTCAGGCAGTCGATGAAAGCGTAGATCCACAGCGCCAGAACCAGCAGGAACGGCAGATACCTGAGCATGAGGGCAAGCTCCCAGAGCGCGGACCGCGGGGCGCGGTGGGCGGCCCCGGTGACGGGCCAAGCGTAGTGCGTACCGGATACTGGACCGCATGGCTTACGACGATCTTCGCTCCCTGCTCCGGGCGCTGGAGCGCGAGGGCGACCTCAAGCGCATCAAGGCCGAAGTCGATCCCTACCTGGAGGTCGGGGAGATCGTCGACCGGGTGAACAAGGCGGGGGGCCCGGCGCTTCTCTTCGAGAACGTCAAGGGCTCCGCCATGCCCCTGGCGATGAATGTCTTCGGGACGGACCGCCGGCTGCTCAAGGCCCTCGGGCTGAAGTCGTACGCCGAGATCAGCGACAAGATCGGCGGCCTTCTCAAGCCCGAGCTGCCGCAGGGTTTCGTCGGCGTGCGGGAGGCGTTCGGCAAACTCGGGGCGATGGCCCACGTGCCGCCCAAGAAGGTCAAGGGCGACAGCGCCCCCGTGCAGGAGGTCGTCCTGACGGGCGACGACGTCGACCTCGACATGCTGCCTGCCCTGTTCACCTGGCCCAAGGACGGCGGGTCGTTCTTCAACCTCGGCCTGACCCACACCAAGCACCCGGAGACCGGGGTCCGCAACCTCGGCCTCTACCGCCTCCAGCGCCACGACAAGCGCACCATCGGCATGCACTGGCAGATCCACAAGGACAGCCGCAACCACTACGCCGTCGCCGCGCAGCGGGGCGAGCGGCTGCCGGTCGCGATCGCCTTCGGCTGCCCGCCGGCCGTGACGTACGCCTCCACCGCCCCGCTGCCCGGCGACATCGACGAGTACCTCTTCGCCGGCTTCGTGCAGGGCAAGCGGGTCGAGATGGTCGACTGCAAGACCGTGCCGCTCCAGGTCCCGGCGAACGCCGAGGTCGTCGTCGAGGGCTGGCTGGAGCCGGGCGAGACGCTGCCGGAGGGCCCCTTCGGCGACCACACCGGCTTCTACACCCCGCAGGAACCGTTCCCCGCGCTGACCGTCGACTGCGTGACCATGCGCAAGCGCCCGCTGCTCCAGTCGATCGTCGTCGGCCGTCCGCCGACGGAGGACGGGCCGCTGGGGCGGGCCACGGAGCGCTTCTTCCTGCCGCTGCTGAAGATCATCGTCCCGGACATCGTGGACTACCACCTGCCCGAGTCCGGCGGCTTCCACAACTGCGCGATCGTCTCGATCGACAAGAAGTACCCGAAGCACGCCCAGAAGGTCATGCACGCCGTCTGGGGCGCGCACATGATGTCGCTGACCAAACTGATCATCGTGGTCGACAAGGACTGCGACGTCCACGACCTGCACGAGGTGTCGTGGCGGGCGCTCGGCAACACCGACTACTCCCGCGACCTGACGGTCGTCGAGGGGCCCGTCGACCACCTCGACCACGCGTCGTACCAGCAGTTCTGGGGCGGCAAGGCGGGCATCGACGCCACGAAGAAGCTGCCCGAGGAGGGCTACACCCGGGACGGCGGCTGGCCGGACATGGTCGAGTCCGACCCGGCTACGGCGGCGAAGGTCGACCGCCGCTGGAAGGAGTACGGCCTGTGAGCAGCGCTTCCGCCGCGTTCCCCCGGCCCGGCAGGACGAAGGCGTTCCTGCGGCTCGTGATGATCGAGCACTCGGTCTTCGCGCTGCCCTTCGCGTACATCGCCGCGCTCACCGCCATGTTCCAGCTGGACCGGAACATCCACTGGGGCAAGCTGCTGCTCGTCACGGTCGCCATGGTCGGGCTGCGTACGTTCGCCATGGCGTGCAACCGGATCATCGACCGCGAGCTCGACGCCCGTAACCCCCGCACCGCCAACCGCGAGCTCGTCACCGGCGCGGTCTCGGTCAGGTCGGCGTGGACCGGCGCGCTGATCGCCGTCGTCATATTCCTCGGCGCGGCGGCCGCGCTGAACCCGCTGTGCCTGGCGCTGGCGCCGATCGCCGTCGTCCCGATGGTGGTCTACCCGTACGGGAAGCGCTTCACGAACTTCCCGCACGCGATTCTGGGCCTCGCCCAGGCCATGGGCCCCGTCGGCGCCTGGCTGGCGATCACGGGGGAGTGGTCCTGGGACGCGGTGATCCTCGGCCTCGCGGTCGGTATCTGGATCGGCGGCTTCGACCTGATCTTCGGCAGCCAGGACGTCGAGGCGGACCGCGCGCACGGCGTGAAGTCCGTGCCGGCGCGCTTCGGCGTCCCGGCCGCGCTGTACGGCGCGCGGGCGTGCCACGCGGTGACGACGGCGCTGCTGGTCTGGTACGCGCTGGCCACCGGCGCGGGGGTGTTCTTCTGGGCCGGTCTGGTGGTCGTGACCGTGGCCTTCCTCTACGAGCACACGATCGTGAAGCCGCACGACCTGTCCCGCCTCAACCGGGCGTTCTTCTCGACGAACGGCTTCATCGGGATAGCGCTGTTCGCGTGCGCGCTGATGGACCTGCTGGTGCGCGGCCTCACGGTGTGAGGACGGGTGCCCGGCGCCGGAAGAGGAAGGCGGCGAGCACGCCGCCGATCAGTCCGAACAGGTGGCCCTGCCAGCTGACGGCGGTGTTCGTCGGCAGGACGCCCCACAGCAGCGAGCCGTAGAACACCGCGACCAGCAGGCCGATCACGATGTCGCGCGTGCTGCGGTCGACGAAGCCGCGGACCAGCAGGTAGCCGAGCAGGCCGAACACGACGACCGACGCGCCCGCCGTGACGGAGTACTCGGGGGCGGTGAGCCAGACCCCGAGACCGCCCACGAGCATGATCGTGAGGACCACGCCCGCGAAGCGGCGTATCCCGCCCAGGGCGGCCAGGAAGCCGAGGATCAGCAGCGGCACGGTGTTCGAGGCGAGGTGGTCGAAGCCGTGGTGCAGGAACGACATCGGCAGCACGTCGCGCAGCTCGCCCACCTCGCGCGGGCTCAGCCCGTACGTGTGCAGCGCTCCGGTCGCGGTGTCCAGCGCCTCCAGCACCCACAGCAGCGCGACCCAGCCGAGCATCAGTACGGCGGCGGTCCGGGCCGGACGGCTCCGGCCGCGGCCCTGGTCCACGTCGGTCGGTGGCATGGCATCCCCCTGCGGTGCGTACGGCCGGTATACGGCCTGTCAGTGGAACGTCCCGGGCACCTGACTCGGTTCCGCTCCCGGCCGCCCGGATAAGGTCGGGCACGTGGAGTCAGGACATGCACGCAGTCAGCAGCCGGGGCGGCAGCCGCAGTCGCCGCGCCGCCCCTGGGTCGTCGGTGTCTCCGGCGCGTCCGGCACGCCGTACGCCGCCGCCGTGCTGCGCGGCCTGCGGGACGCGGGGGAGAGCGTGGACCTGGTGGTCAGCCGGGCCTCGCGGCTGACTCTGCTGGACGAGACCGGGATCGCGTTCCGGGACGCGCACTGGCAGGAGGACCTGCGCACCTGGCTGGCGCGCGGCGCGGACGGGAAGCCCGGCACGTTCACGGCCGACGTCGGCGACGTGCGGTACTGGGCGGCCGGGGATCTCGCCGCCGGGCCGTCCTCGGGCTCGTACCCGGCCAAGGGGATGCTGATCGTCCCGGCGTCGACGGCGAGCGTGGCCGGGGTCGCGCTGGGGCTGTCGAAGGACCTGCTGCAACGGGTGGCGAGCGTGACGCTCAAGGAGCGGCGCCCGCTCGTGGTGGCCGTGCGCGAGACGCCGCTGAGCGGCCAGACCCTCAGGCACATGGTGGCGCTGGACGAGGCGGGCGCCGTGGTGCTGCCGGCCTCCCCGGCGTTCTACGCGGGGGCGACGCACATCCAGGATCTGGTGGACTTCGTCGCCGGGCGGGTGCTGGACGCGGCCGGGGTGCCGCACCGCCTGTACCGCCGCTGGGAGGGAGAGATCGGCGGCTCCCGCGAGGACTAGCGGGCGGGCCCGTACGCCGACCTTGATCGTCTGCAAGACTTCGCGGGGCGTTGAGCCCTGCGCGCCTTTGATGGCACACATAAACTCGCGGTATCGCTGAACAATGGAAGGCTTCAGGCATATGGACGCCGTGGACAGGCAGCTCATCCAGGCTCTCAGGGAGAACGGCAGGGCGTCGTACGCCGAACTCGGGCGGCTCGTCGGCCTCTCGGGCCCCAGCGTCACCGACCGCATCAACCGTCTGGAGGCGGCGGGTGTCATCACCGGCTACCGCGCCACGGTCGACGCCAAGTCGCTGGGTCTCGGCGTCACCGCCCTGATCGGCATCTCGCTGTCGGACGCGGCGGACCACGAGGACGTGGCCCGCAGGCTGCGCGATCTGGCGGAGATCGAGGACTGCTGGTTCATCGCGGGCGACGACTCGTACATGCTCAAGATCCGGGCGGGTGACGTCGACGGCCTGGAGAAGACGATCCGCCGGCTGTCCGGCACGCGGGGCGTCTCGCGGACGCGGACGACGATCGTGCTCTCCACGAAGTGGGAGAACCGGGTCGGGGAACTGCCCGAAGAGGGCTAGGCGTACCTTGGGTGGAGCCTGTTTTACGTAGACATATGGGAGGCGGCCGTACATGGACGCGGGGCTGAAGCGCGAGCTGGAGCAGAAGGTCCGGGCCGGGGAGCGGCTGACCCGCGAGGACGGCATCGCCCTCTACGAGTCCGACGACCTGGCCTGGCTGGGCGGCCTCGCCCATGAGGTGCGTACGCGCAAGAACGGCGACGTCGTCCACTTCAACGTCAACCGTCACCTCAACATGACGAACGTGTGCACCGCGTCGTGCGCGTACTGCTCGTTCCAGCGCAAGCCGGGCGAGAAGGACGCGTACACGATGCGCATCGAGGAAGCCGTCAAGCTCGCCAAGGCGATGGAGAACGAGAACCTCACCGAGCTGCACATCGTCAACGGCCTGCACCCCAGCCTCCCGTGGCGCTACTACCCGCGGTCGCTGAGCGAGCTGAAGAAGGCGCTGCCGAACGTCTCGCTGAAGGCGTTCACGGCGACCGAGATCCACCACTTCGAGACGATCTCCGGCATGCCGGCCTCCGAGATCCTGGACGAGCTGATCGAGGCCGGTCTGGAGTCGCTGACCGGCGGCGGCGCGGAGATCTTCGACTGGGAGGTCCGCCAGCACATCGTGGACCACCGCACCCACTGGGAGGACTGGTCGCGGATCCACCGCCTGGCGCACGAGAAGGGCCTCAAGACCCCCTCGACCATGCTGTACGGGCACATCGAGGAGCCGCGCCACCGCGTGGACCACGTGCTGCGGCTGCGCGAGCTCCAGGACGAGACCGGCGGTTTCCAGGTCTTCATCCCGCTGCGCTACCAGCACGACTTCGAGGACATGAAGGACGGCAAGATCCGCAACCGCCTTCAGGCCCGTACGACGATGGCGAGCGGCGTCGACGTGCTGAAGACGTTCGCGGTCTCGCGGCTGCTGTTCGACAACGTGCCGCACGTCAAGGTCTTCTGGGTCATGCACGGCGTGCAGACCTCGCAGCTCGCGCTCCAGCACGGCGCGGACGACATGGACGGCTCGGTCGTCGAGTACAAGATCACGCACGACGCGGACAACTACGGCACGCCGAACAAGCTGGGCCGCGAGGACCTGCTGGAGCTGATCCGGGACGCAGGGTTCCGCCCGGTGGAGCGCAATACCCGGTACGAGATCATCCGCGAGTACCCGGGCCCGGAGGCCGACCGCCGCGAGTCGCCGCAGGCGATGCGCGTCTGACACCGCACGGGCGCCCCTGCGTCCGTTTGTGGTGATTTGTGGGGTGTGGGCCGGCGGTCCGGCGGGTACCCGGGCCGCATGGCCAGTCGCAGCGCGGGTCCTGCCGGAAGCGGCAGCGGGGCGCCCGAGGACGCGTACACCGCCGAGCCCTTCCTCCCCGGCGGCCGTGCCGGTCTCCCCGGACTGCGCGAGGCCGCGGCCGGCTGCCGCGGCTGCCCGCTGCACCGGGACGCGACCCGGACCGTCTTCGGCGCCGGCAACGCCCACGCCCGGGTCCTGCTGCTCGGCGAGCAGCCCGGGGACCAGGAGGACCGGCAGGGCCGGCCGTTCGTCGGCCCCGCGGGCAAGGTGCTGACGCGGGCCCTGGACGAGGCGGGGATCGACCCGGACGACACGTACGTCACCAACGCCGTCAAGCACTTCAAGTTCGAGGTCGTCCCGGAGCGCGGCAAGCGCCGCATCCACAAGGCCCCCAACCTGCGCGAGATGACCGCCTGCAAGCCGTGGCTCGACGCCGAACTGCGCGTGGTCGACCCGGAGATCATCGTCGTCCTGGGCGCGACCGCCGGGAAGGCGCTGCTCGGCTCCTCCTTCCGGGTCACCGAGCAGCGCGGGATGCTGCTCCCCTTCGAGGGGCGCGGGGAGAGCGTGCTGGCCACCATCCACCCCTCCGCCGTGCTGCGCGCCGACGACCGCGAGGCGGCGTACGAGGGCCTGGTGTCCGATCTGCGGATAGCGGCGCGGGCGATCGGCTGACCCGTTTATCGTCGAACGCATGCCGCTGACCTTCGAACTCGACCCGCGGACCGGCCCCGGACTGCGCGACGGCGTCCTCGCCCTGTGGGCGGACGTCTCCAACGCGGGCGGCGCCGTCGGATTCGTACCGCCCGTGACGCCCGACGACATCCGGCCCGAGTGGGTCAAGCACCTGACGGCGATGAGCGACGGCCGCACGCGGCTGCTCGTCGGGTACGACGAGGACGGCGCGGTCGCGGCGACGGCCTTCATCACGCACAACACGCACCGGCTGATGCGGCACTGGGTGTGGCTCTACACGGTCATGGTCCACCCCGCCCACCAGGGCAAGGGGTACGGACGTGACCTGATGGCGGCGGTGGAGGCGGCGGTGCGCGGCTTCGAGGGCATCGACGCGATACGGCTGACCTGCCGCGGCGGCACCGGGGTCGACCGCTTCTACGGCTGCTGCGGCTACAAGGAGGTCGGGCGGGTGCCCGGCGCGATCCGGGTCGCCCCGGGGGACGACCGCGACGACATCGTCATGCTGCTGCCGCTGGAATGACCGGGGGCCCGGCAGGCTTGCCGAGGGCCTGTGCTTGACTGGTAGGGACCCTTTAGGTGCCGTTGAGAAGAAGGTCCCCCGTGAGCACCAAGCACGCAACGATCCGCTACACCGCCATGCGCCTGGGCGTCTTCGTCGCCTGCTTCTTCGTCATCTGGGGCCTGGTCCACTTCGGCGTGGTCCCGGCCGGCCTCGGCGACTCCAACCTCCTGTGGGTCCTGATGCTCGCCATCGTGGTCTCCGCGCCGCTCAGCTTCGTGCTGCTGCGCAAGCAGCGGGACGCGATGTCCGAGCGGATCGTCGAGCGCGTGGACAGCGCGAAGGCCCGGCTGGAGTCCAACCGCAACCAGGAGGACGGCCTGACGCAGTAGGCGCCGCGTAAGGTACGTCACACTCAGCAGCCCGACCGGCACCCCGGTCCCGGACACCCGTCCGGGGCCGGGGTGTTGGCGTGTGCGGGGTGGAGCGGGGCGGTGCGCGGGGGCGCGTACCCAAAGAATAACTTTGATGTTCTCAAAGTACAAGTGTTAACGTTCTCGGCATGACGACAGCAGCCGCGCACTCCCCTGACACGAGCGTCCCGCTCGTGCTGGTGGCGCGCCTCCATGTCGATCTCTGCCGCTGCATGTCCGCGGCCTGTCGCCGCCACATCTGACATCAGAAGCGACATCACGCAGCGGCGACCGCCCACGGCTCCAGCACGTCCCGTGCAGCTCACGGCCGCCGCACCCCCGTCCCCGTATCGCCGTACGTCATCAACGGAGTGTGTCCGTGTCCGCGAACTCCGCGACCGCGCCCGACAGCGCGCCCCAGAAGCAGAAGACCCGCTTCCGGATATCCGACAAGTTCCCCTTCTGGGCCCAGATCATCGCCGGTCTGGTCCTGGGCGTCCTCCTCGGCTGGCTCGCGCGCAGCCAGGACGTCAGTTGGCTCAAGACGACGCTGGAGCAGGTCGGCGGCATCTTCGTCCAGCTCCTCAAGCTGGCCGTCGCGCCGCTCGTCTTCTTCGCGATCCTGGTGTCGATCACCAACCTCCGCAAGGTCAACAACGCCGCCCGGCTGGCCTCGCGCACACTGCTCTGGTTCATGATCACGTCGCTGATCGCGGTCGCCATCGGCATCGCGATCGGCCTGGTCACCAACCCGGGCGCCGGTACGGGTCTCACCCCGAAGGACGGCCAGAAGCCCGAGGGCTCCGGCTCCTGGATCGACTTCCTGACCGGCATCGTGCCGACCGACGTCATCACGCCGTTCACCGAACTGAACGTGCTCCAGATCGTCTTCATGGCCGCCGTCGCCGGAATCGCCGCCCTCCAGCTCGGTGAGAAGGCCGAGCCGATCCTCAAGCTCAGCAACTCGGTCCTGGAGCTGCTCCAGAAGGCCCTGTGGTGGGTCATCCGCCTCGCGCCCATCGGTACGGTCGGCCTCATCGGCTTCGCCATCGCCGACTACGGCTGGAACCTGATCAGCAAGTACGCGACCTTCACCGCCGACGTCTACATCGGCTGCGCCATCGTGCTGTTCGGTGTCTACCCGCTGCTCCTCGCGACGGTCGCCAAGGTCAACCCGGTCCAGTTCTTCAAGGGTGCCTGGCCCGCGATCCAGCTCGCCTTCGTCTCCCGCTCCTCGGTCGGCACCATGCCGGTCACCCAGCGCGTCACCGAGCGCCTCGGTGTGCCGAAGGAGTACGCGTCCTTCGCCGTGCCGTTCGGCGCGACGACCAAGATGGACGGCTGCGCCGCGATCTACCCGGCGCTCGCAGCGATCTTCATCGCGCAGATCTTCGATGTGCAGCTCGGCATCCAGGACTACCTGCTGATCGCCTTCGTCTCCGTCATCGGCTCGGCCGCCACGGCCGGCCTGACGGGCGCGACGGTCATGCTGACGCTGACCCTCTCGACGCTGGGTCTGCCGCTGGAGGGCGTGGGCCTGCTGATGGCGATCGACCCGATCCTGGACATGATGCGGACGGCGACGAACGTCGCGGGCCAGGCTCTCGTGCCGGTCATCGTCTCGGCGCGGGAGAAGATCCTCGACCACGACGCGTACAACTCGGCTTCGGCTTCGCCGGTCGACGCGTACGAGGACGGGCGTGACGCCGGGCGTGACGACGTGCGTGACGCCGACGAGAAGGTCGCCGTGCCGGTCACCGCGTGACCTCCGCGCCCCGAGCGCGGACCCCTCGAAGTGCCCCTGGACGCCTTGCGCCCAGGGGCACTTGGGCTTCGGGGCGCGGGGGCGCCGTAGGCTTGCCGCGGGGCAGCCGTTGGGGTGGGGAGAGGATCCGGGACGTGGGTGGTGCTGTGAAGGGCAAGCGGATGCCGCGTGCCGTGCGTGAGCGGCAGATGATGGACGCCGCCGTGCAGACCTTCGGACAGCGGGGCTACCGGGCCGCGTCGATGGACGAGATCGCCGAGCTGGCCGGGGTGTCGAAGCCGCTCGTCTACCTTTATCTGAACTCGAAGGAAGAGCTGTTCACGGCCTGTATCCGGCGTGAGGCGAGCGCTCTGGTCGAGGCGGTACGGGCCGGTGTCGAGCCCGGCGAACCGGCGGACCGTCAGCTGTGGGCCGGACTGCGCGCGTTCTTCACGCACGCCGCCGAGAACCCGGACGGCTGGGCGGTGCTGCACAGTCAGGCCCGTACGCACGGAGAGCCGTTCGCCGCCGAGGTCGCGGTGATGCGCGAGGAGATCGTCAGCTTCGTCACGTATCTGATCGGGGCCGCGGCGCGCGAGGCGGACTGCGACTCGGAGCTGGCCGACCGGGAGGTCGCGGGCCTCGCCCACGCGCTCGTGGGGGCCGCCGAGTCGCTCGCGGCGTGGGGGAACGGTACGCCCGGTGTCTCCGCGAAGGAGACGGCCGCGACGCTCATGAACTTCGCCTGGGCGGGCCTGGAGAACCTCATGAGCGGTCAGCGGTGGGCGCCCTCACCCCGTGCGTGAGCGCGCGCGGGTTCCGGTGAGGTGGACGCGGCCGTTCACGCCGCGCACCTGGAACGCCTCGCCCGCCGCCGCGTAGGTGACGGTGGCCGGGAGCAGGACCGGCGCCCTGAAGTCCGCCCGTACGGTCGTCACCTCGGCGGGGTTCAGCTCGGCCACGCAGCGCGCGAACGTCCACATGCCGTGGGCGATCGCGCGCGGGAAGCCGAAGAGCCGCGCCGGCAGCGGATGCAGGTGGATGGGGTTGAGGTCGCCGGAGGCCACGCCGTAGCGACGGCCCAGGTTGCCGGGCAGGTCCCAGGTAGCGGCGGCGGGCAGCCGGGCGGGGGGCCGGGCGGGCGCGGGGGCGGGGGCGCCGCTCCCGGGCGTGCGGTGGCGGGCCAGATACGTACTGTGCGACTCCCAGACCAGGACTCCCGCGAGCCGCGCCTCCGTGACCATGGTGACCTCGGTGCCGCGCCGGTGGGGTGTCAGTCGCGCGGCGTACACGGTCAGTCCGGGGCGGTCGTCCGGGCGCAGCGCGTGATGGCGGGTGATCGAGACGGCGGTGTGGACGAGCCCGGTCAGCGGGAGCGGGAACGCGCGCCGGGTCATCAGGCGCAGGGCGAGCGGGAAGCCGGTGACATGCGGATAGGTGAGCGGCAGCGGATCGGTGCAGGGGAAGCCGCAGATACGTGCGTACGCCGCCAGCCGGCCGAGGTCGAAGCGGACTTCGGGGACCGTGAGGCGGGTCGCGGGGAGGTGCGCGGTGGAGGAGACGCCGCGCTTGAGGGGGGAGGTGAGGGCGCCGAGGGCGAGGAGCGGTGCGAGCGAGGTCATGGTCCGGGCTCCCTGCACGGTCGTGGATTTACTCCGGAGTAAGGTTACTCAGAGGTCAGGAACAGGTCGAGACGCCGGCGTCGCCGTACGCGCGGCCGGGCGACGCATGACAGAGGGGCGCCCGGCTGCGGGCGCCCCTCGGTGCACTTCCGTACCTCTACCGCACTGTCCCTGCCGCTACTGGCAGTTGCCCGGGGTGGGCTTGCCCGCGAAGCGTTCGCCCAGCCAGTCCATCGCCGGGAAGGCGCCCGCGGTCACCGCGCCGATGTGGCCGAGGAGCGGGTGCGAGCGCCAGTGGACGTTCGCGCCGCGCCCGCACCAGTCGGCGCGGAGCCGCTTTCCGACGGAGTACGGGATCAGCTCGTCGAGTCCGCCGTGGTAGAGGTAGACGGGGTGGCCGGGGGCGCGGGTGCCGACGTTCGACTCGCTGAGCCGCTGCTGCCAGTCGGGCTGCTCCAGCGGGTTCGTGACGGTGACTTCGGAGATGCGCTGGAAGAGACCCGCGACGGTGTCGACGGCGACGCAGTTCTTCTTCATGAAGTCGACGTAGACGCGTCCCTTGGTGTTGAGGTACTTGTCCAGATCCAGCTCGGGGAACGCCGCCTGCTGCCCGGTGGCGGCCATCAGGATCAGTCCCGCGCCGATGTTGCCGTCGTTGAAGTCGGCGACTTCGAGGAGATCGGCCGGTACGCCGCCGGTCGCCGTTCCCTTGACGTTGAGTTCGGGGGCGTACGAGTCGTGCAGTTCGGCGGCCCAGCTCGATGCCTGGCCGCCCTGGGAGTAGCCCATGATGCCGATGGGCGAGTCGTCGGCGAGACCGCTCCGCCCGGCTTCCGGGTGACGGAGGGCGGCGCGGGCGGCGTCGAGGACGGCGTGGCCCTCGGCACGGCCGACGGTGTACGTGTGGTCGCCCGGGGTGCCCAGGCCCTCGTAGTCGGTGACCACGACGGCCCAGCCGCGCTGGACCGCCTGGTTGATGAGGTTGGCCTCGACGGTGGTGCCCTTGGGGAACCCGGCACTCGGCGCGCACTGGTCGGCGAGCCCGACGGTCCCGACGGCGTACGTGACGAGAGGGCGCGGCCCGGTGCGCCCGTCCTTGGGCACGATGACGGTGCCGGACACGACGTTGGGGGCGCCCTTGGCCGTGGTGGAGCGGTAGGTGATGTGCCAGGCGTTGGTGTGGGTGGGCTGGTTGGGGAGTGGGTGGAAGGAGGTGGGGGCGGAGCTGACGAGGTCGCCGGGGGCGATGCGCGACGGCTCGGTGGCGAGGGCGGCGGGGGCGGCGGCGGTGAAGGCGAGGGCGGTGAGGACGGCTGCCGTTCTCGCCCGGAGGGGGAGGCGGGTGCGGATGGAGGTGCGGGTGCGGCTCGTGTGACTCATACGGCTCTCCCAACGTTCCGACGGGGGGCTGGGGTCGTTGCCGAGACGGTAGTGACTGACCGGTAGGTACGGAGCTGACCGGGAAGCTCAGCTTTGCTGACCCCGGATATCAACGACGCAGGGGTGAAGCAGGGACCGGGGGAGACGTGCAGGTACTTTCAGTGGCCACCCGGCCACCCGGCCACCTGGCCCCCCCTGGCCGTTGGTACGCCCTGCGCCTTCCGGCGCACAGACACGCACGCGCACCCGCGGACATCGCGCGACCCCCTGACCCGGAGGCGGGGAAGCCGAGTGAGTCACGGCCGCGAGCGGTCCGACGCGACCGCGGACGGTTACCTCCCGTCCGGCCGCCCGTGCCGATCCCGGAGCTCACCCGTACGGTCCCCTCCCCCCGCGTGGCCCTCCCCGGCCGGGCAACCGCCCACCCGGTACGCCCCCGGCGTCGTCCCCGTCCAGCGGCGGAACGCGCGGTGGAAGGACGTGTCCTCGGAGAAGCCGAGCCTGGCCGCCAGCTCCGCGATCGGCTCGCGGCCTTCCGCCAGCCCCGCGATCGCGGCGTCCCGGCGCACCGCGTCCTTGAGCTGCTGGAAGGACGTCGACTCCCGCTGGAGACGGCGCCGCAGCGTCGCCGGGCTGACCGCCAGCCGTGCCGCCGTCTCGCCGAGGGAGGGGAGCCGGGGGGACACCCGCAGGGCCTGGGCCAGGGCGTGACGGACCTGTTCGGCCACCGTGGTGCCGTACGCGCGGCGGCTGAGAAGCTCGAAGGGAGCGCGGCTCAGCATCACGTGCAGCTCCGACTCGTCCCGTACGAGCGGGGCGCCGAGCCAGTGCGCGTCGAAACCGGCGCCCGTGCGCCCGGCGCCGAAGCGGACGGGGCAGCTGAAGAGGGTGGCGTACTCGTCCTCGTGCGGCGGTGGCGGATAGTCGAAGTCGGCCCAGCACAGCGGGATGCGGCGGCCTATCAGCCAACTGCACAGCCGGTGCCAGATGATCAGCAGGCACTCGGTGAGGAACCGGTCCTCGTCGCGGTCCGGAGCGCCCCGGACGGTGAACGCCGCCCCGCTTCCCGCCCGTCGCAGTTCGAGGTCCGGGCCGCCCGGGAACAGCCCGTAGAAGGCCGTACCGCGCTCGATCGCCGCCCCCAGGTCCCGGCAGCCCAGCGCGGCGTAACACATCATCGCGAACGTGCCCGGTCTGCTCGGCACGGAGGCCAGCCCCAGGAACTCGTCCTGCGTGGCCCGGTACAGCGCCCGGAAGAGGCCGGCGAACTGCGCGGCCGTGACGCGCGCCCGGTCGTCGCCGAGCAGCAGCGGCGGGATGTTGCCCGCCTGGAGCAGCGGCACGGTGTCGAGGCCACGGCGCTCGGCGCCGCGCAGCACGGCCCGTACGTGGTGCACGGTGATCGTCCGCTTGGCCGTGGTCGCCATGGTGAACGACGGTAGCGGGGATGAGCGGCAAGGTCAGTGGTGGTGACGTTTCCCGTCATCCCCCGTGACCCCCGGCCGTACCTACCGTCGGACGCATGAGTCGAACTCGACGGCCCAAGACGCTCGCGGTGTTCACCGAGTGGACGGGTGCGCGGTACGGGGACCATCCGGCGTTGCGGGCGAAGGGACGGCCACCCGTCTCGTACGCTGAACTGCGCGACACGGTCCGGGCGATCGCCCGCGGACTGATCGGTCCGGGCACCGGGGTCCGGGCGGGCGACCGCGTGGCGATCCTCTCCGAGACCCGCGCCGAGTGGACGTACGCGCACTTCGCCGTCCTCGCGGCGGGCGCGGTCGTCGTGCCCGTGTATCCGACGGCGGGCGACCAGGAGCTGGCGTGGGTGCTCGGGGATTCCGGCGCCACAGTCGTGATCTGCGAGAACGCCGAGCGGGCGGCGCGCGTGGAGGGCGTACGCGCCAAGGCCCCGGCGGTGCGGCACGTCCTGCTGATGGACGAACTGCGCGCGCTGCCCGGTCCGGCCGCGAGCACGGACGAACTCGCCGCCCGGGCCACCGCCGTCGCGGACGGTGACCTGTCTGCGATCGTCTACACGTCGGGCACCACGGGACCGCCGAAGGGCTGCCGCCTCACCCACGGCAACCTGGGGGCCGTCCTCGACGCCAACCTCGATCTGATCGGCGGCGGGCCGGGAGACCGCACGTACCTCTATCTCCCGCTCGCCCACCTCCTCGCCCAGCTCATCGAGTTCACGACTCTCCTGTACGGCGGCGAGCTCTGCTATTTCGGCGGACGCGTCGAGGACGTGGTGAGCGAGCTGGCCGAGGTGCGGCCGACGCATCTGCCGTCCGTGCCCCGGCTCTTCGAGAAGGTGCACGCGGTGGTGCGGTCGCTCGCCGAGTCGCGGGACGGCGGACGCGAGCGGTTCGAGGAGGCGGTACGCATCGGGCTGCTCGCGGCGCGGGGGCGGCTTCCGGACGCGTTGCGGGCCTCCTACGAGGAAGCCGACCAGCAGCTCTACAGCCTGGTCAGGGCCGCCTTCGGCGGGCGGCTGCGGTGGGCGCTGACGGGGGCCGCCCCCATCGCGCCCCAGACCATGGACTTCCTGCGGGCCTGCGGCATCGAGGTCTTCGAGGGGTACGGGATGACCGAGTCGGGCGGTGTCATCTCGCTGAACCACCCCGGCGCGGTCCGTTACGGGACGGTCGGCCGGCCCGTCGCCGGCTGCGAGGTGCGGATCGCGGACGACGGCGAGGTACTGGCGCGCGGGCCGATGGTCTTCCCCGGTTATCACGGGAACGAGGAGGCCACCCGCGAGACCGTCGACGCCGACGGCTGGCTGCACACGGGGGACCTCGGCGCGCTGGACGCGGACGGCTACCTGACGATCACCGGCCGCAAGAAGGACCTGATCATCACGTCCGCCGGCAAGAACCTCACCCCGTCACTGGTCGAGACGGCCGTCCAGCAGCAGTCGCCGCTCGTGGCCCACGTGGTGATGGTGGGCGACCGTCGCCCGTACCCCGTCGCGCTGATCACCCTCGACCCGGAGGAGGTCGCCGCCTGGGCGGCTCGCGAGGGCCGCGACCCGGGCGACGGGGAGGCCCTGCGGGCGGTGGTGCGGGCGGCGGTCGACGCGGCGAACGCGCAGGTGTCGCGGCCGGCACGGCTCCGCGCCTTCGCCGTGCTCGACGAGGACTTCACGGTGGCGGCCGGCGTGCTGACGCCGACGCTGAAGGTCCGGCGGCGGGCGGTCGCCGCCCGGTACGCCGCCGAGATAGAGGCGCTGTACGCGGCGGGCGCCGACACCGGCTGACAGCGCCCGTCACCACGCGGCAGGCACGAGCCCCGTACCCCGGCCAGGAGGAGCCCCGTACCCGGACAGGGGAGTCCCGTACCCCGGACAGGCAGGAGCCCCGTTCCTCGCGGAACGGGGCTCCTTGGGTACTGCATACTCCGACCGCGATCAGGTCGGCCCGGGCAACTAGACCGGGGTGACGTTCTCCGCCTGCGGGCCCTTGGGGCCCTGCGTGACGTCGAAGTTCACCTGCTGGTTCTCCTCGAGGGAGCGGAAACCAGACGCGTTGATCGCGGAGTAGTGGACGAAGACATCCGGGCCGCCGCCGTCCTGGGCGATGAAGCCGAAGCCCTTTTCAGCGTTGAACCACTTGACGGTTCCGGTAGCCATAAGCCCTCCTATGGGCCAAAGGGTTGCCCTGCTCCAGAACCTGCAAAGAAGTCTGAAAACTACAAAAGCCTGCGGGTCACATGCTCCGCAGGCTCTGTACTGCAAGGGAAACCAAACTGCAACTTGCGGCGAGCGTAGCACGCACTTCGAGGAGAGTGGAAGAGGGAAAGATCACGTCACCCGGAAGTTTGACGGCGTCTTCCCGCAGGTCGTTCGGAAGTCGCCGAGTCGCCGAGTCGCCCCGACAGCCCCGCCGTCGGGCGCGGCGGCGGACAGGTCTAGCCTCGCGATGTGGACAATTCAACTGCTGTCGACCACCGTCGCAGCCGGCCACGTGTCGGCCACATCCAGTTCCTGAACTGCCTGCCCCTTTACTGGGGGCTGGCCCGTACCGGAGCGCTTCTCGATTTCGAGCTGTCGAAGGACACCCCTGAGCGGCTCAGCGAGCAACTCGTGCGCGGCGATCTCGACATCGCGCCCGTCACCCTCGTGGAGTTCCTGCGCAACGCCGACGATCTGGTGGCCTTCCCCGACCTCGCGGTCGGCTGCGACGGCCCGGTCATGTCGTGCGTGATCGTGTCCCAGGTGCCGCTGGCGCAGCTCGACAGGGCGCGGGTCGCGCTCGGTTCGACCTCGCGCACGTCGGTGCGGCTGGCGCAGCTGCTGCTGGCCGAGCAGTACGGCGTACGGCCCGACTACTACGCGTGTCCGCCCGACCTCGGCGTGATGATGCAGGAGGCGGACGCGGCCGTACTGATCGGCGACGCGGCGCTGCGGGCCGCGCTGCACGACGCGCCCCGACTCGGCCTGGAGGTCCACGACCTGGGGCAGATGTGGAAGGACTGGACGGGGCTGCCGTTCGTCTTCGCCGTGTGGGCGGCGCGCAAGGACTACCTCGCGCGTGAGCCGGGCGTCGTGAAGAAGGTGCACGAGGCGTTCCTGACCTCGCGCGACCTGTCCCTGGAAGAGGTCGGCAAGGTCGCGGAGCAGGCAGCGCGCTGGGAGGTCTTCGACGCGGAGCTGCTGGAGCGCTACTTCACGACCCTCGACTTCCGGTTCGGCCCCGACCAGCTGGCGGGCGTACGGGAATTCGCGCGAAGGGTCGGTCCGACGACCGGTTTCCCGGCCGATGTCACGGTCGAACTGCTCGGCTGAGCCGGTCGCCGTTCAGCGCCCGCAGGCTCCCCGGCGGGCGTAGAGAGTGACCTGGGCGCCCTTCACCCGGGCCCGGGAGCACGCGTCGAAGTGCCGCCGCAGCGTCTCGCGCTTGACGGCCTCCGCCGCGACGGTGTCCTCCGGCTGCCCGGCGGGATCGCTCAGTACGACGATGCGGCCGGCGGACAGCATCCGGGCGCGGATCCGTTCGGGGGACGACTCCCGCCCCTGCAAGGTCCCGGAGGCGGCGGGGGCCTCCTCCAGCGCCAGATCGACGAGGCCGTCGAAGTGGCCGGGGTAGGAGAGCATCCACTCGCGCCGGCGGGACGGAGCGAAGACCACTCCGTCGCCCTCCCCGGCCACCTCCCGCACCGCGTTCGCGATGGCCGCCACGTCGTCCTTGCGGCTGTCGGGGGTACGCAGGTGAAACGTCACCGGCAGCAGTGCGAGCACCAGCCCGGCGCTCACGGCCGCTCCCGCCACCCGGACCCGCTTGCGGGCGTGGCCGAGGGCCCGGTCCAGGGCCGTCCCGGCCAGCACGGCGAGGCCGATGTCGCAGTACAGGACGTACCGGTCCACGTACATCGGCCGGTGCAGCGAGGCGAGCAGGAGCGCGGCCGTCGGGACGATCGCCAGGGGCAGGGCGAGGAGGTTCAGGGCGCGCGGCCCCGCGCCGGCCGGCGGGTACGCGGCACACACCCCCACCAGCACCGCGACACCCGCGATCTCCAGCCACTCCAGAGCCGTTGGACCGCCGATCCAGGAGACCTGGCCGGACTGGCCCGTACTGAACACCACCAGGGGCAGGAGCCCGAGCGTCACGCACCCGGCGGCCACGGCCCACGCCCGCTTCGCCCGTGCGGCCCACGGCGAGAGCGCCACGGTGATCCCGTGCGCCAGGAGGACGAGCACGGCGAACTCGTGGAGCCAGCCCGCGACCGACAGCGAAACGGCGTAGGCCACCCAGGAGGCGCGGGACGGCCGGGCGGACGAGCGCGCGAGCAGATACGTCGCGAAGGCGACCAGCGCGCACACCATCGCGTACGAGCGCCCCTCCTGCGCGTACATCTGCACCTCGGGAGTCACCGCGAACGCCGAACCGCTCAGGAGGCCCGCTCGCGGGCCGGCCAGGCGGCACGCGGTCAGCCCGACCAGACCGGCGGCCACCGCCATCGCGAGGACGGAGGGGAGCCGCAGCGCGATCAGCCCGCCGTCCCAGACGGCGAAGAGGCCGTGCATGACGAAGTAGTAGAGGCCGTGCACGGCGTCGGCGGCGTCCAGCAGGTCCCGGATCTCGGCCGGGGTGCGGTGCGCGACCTGGTACGTCACCGACTCGTCGCGCCACATGGAGCCCTGGCGCCGTATGCCCCACAGGCCCATGACGAGCGTGAGCAGCGCGGGCACCAGCACGGCCCCTCGCGCGGTGACCGCCCGCCGCCCCCGAACAGCCTCCGGCGCGGCCACCGGCCGTGCCCGTTGTCCGACCTGTGCCATCCGCTCCGCCCCCCAGCATGAGCGGGCCACACTACTGGAGGGCCGGGCGCGACGACCGGGCGCCCGCTGCCGGCTCCAAGGGCTGGCGTAGGCTGGGCCGGTCCGTCCACACCCTGCCGAAAGGGACACTCCGGTGACTGAGAAGGCCGACCTCACAGCCGTCCTCGACCGCGCCGCTGAGGGTGGGCGGATCACCCCGGAAGAGGCGCTGGAGCTCTACCGCCACGCGCCGCTGCACGCGCTGGGCCAGGCCGCCGACGCGGTGCGCCGCCGCCGCTACGCCGGTACCGAGCACATCGCGACGTACATCATCGAGCGGAACATCAATTACACGAACTCGTGCGTCACGGCGTGCAAGTTCTGTGCCTTCTACGCCGCGCCCAAGAGCGACAAGGTGTGGACCCGCGACCTCGACGACATCCTGCGCCGCTGCGCGGAGACCGTCGAGCTCGGCGGTACGCAGATCATGTTCCAGGGCGGTCACCACCCGGACTACGGCGTCGAGTACTACGAGGAGCACTTCGCCGCGATCAAGGCGGCGTACCCCCAGCTCGTCATCCACTCCCTCGGCGCGTCCGAGGTCGAGCACATGGCCCGCATCTCCGGCGTGAGCGCCGAGGACGCGATCCGCCGCATCCACGCCGCCGGTCTCGACTCGTTCGCGGGCGCCGGCGCCGAGCTGCTGCCCGAGCGGCCGCGCAAGGCCATCGCGCCGCTCAAGGAGTCCGGCGAGCGCTGGCTGGAGATCATGGAGCTCGCGCACCGCCTGGGCGTCGAGTCGACCTCGACCATGCTCATGGGTACGGGCGAGACCAACGCCGAGCGCATCGAGCACCTGCGGATGATCCGCGACGTACAGGACCGGACGGGCGGCTTCCGCGCCTTCATCCCGTACACCTACCAGCCGCAGAACAACGCGCTGAAGGGCCGCACGCAGGCCACCCTCTTCGAGTACCTGCGCCTGATCGCCGTCGCGCGTCTCTTCCTCGACAACGTCGCGCACATCCAGGGCTCCTGGCTGACGGTCGGCAAGGAGGTCGGCCAGCTCTCGCTGCACTACGGCGCGGACGACCTCGGGTCGATCATGCTGGAGGAGAACGTCGTGTCCTCGGCGGGGGCCAAGCACCGGTCGAACCGGATGGAGATCATCGATCTCATCCGCAAGTCCGGTCGCGTGCCCGCGCAGCGCACGACGACGTACGAGCACATCGTCGTGCACGACGACCCGGCGAACGACCCGGTCGACGACCACGTCGTCTCCCACCTCTCCTCCACGGCCATCGAGGGCGGCACGGCGCACCCCGAGCTGAAGATCCTCAGCACCAACTAGGAGCCGGGCGCCGTGCTGACGATCCACCGCCCGCTCGGAGGCGTCCGGCCCGCCGCGGATCACCCGGGGCAGGAGCGGACGGACACCGGGCACGCGGTCGTCGTGGACGGGCGGCGCCTCGCCGCCGTCGGGCCGTACGAGGAGCTGTACGCCGCGTACGGCGACCGGGCCCGCGTCCGCGAGTGGGACGGCCTGCTCACCCCCGGCCGGTACGAGCCGGACGCCGCCGCGCTCCTCGGGGCCGCCTACTGGCCCGACCCGCGCGAGGCCGACGCCCTGGGTACCGAGCCCCTGACCGGCGCCGCTCTCGACGCGCTGGACCTGACCGGCGCCCGCTGGGGTGCCAGCGCCCGGCGCGGGGTGCAGCGGCTGCTGGCGCGCGGCACGACCGTACTAGCCGGCCCGTTCACCCGGCCGGAGGTCCGCAACGCCGTGGAGCGGTCCGGCATCCGGTGGTACGAGCAGGCCCCGGACACGGCGCCGCCACGGACGCTCGCTCCGTCCGGTGCCGCCGACTTCGCCGTGTTCGCGGGGGAGAGCGGCGACGGGCCGTGCCTGGTCACCGTGCTCGACGGGCGGCTGGTGTACCGCGGGCGGGTGTGACCCCGTCCGCGCGGTACGGCCGGGGCACGCGGCGAAGGCCGATTCCGCTGACGGCCGCTTCGGGACGTACTGCTTGAATACGGAGCATGACCCGCGCATCCCTGAACAAGCAGCCGCACGAAGTCGCGTCGATGTTCGACGACGTGGCGGCGAACTACGACCTCACCAACGACGTCCTCTCGCTCGGGCAAGACCGGGTGTGGCGCAAGGAGGTCGCCAGGGCCGTGAACGCCCGCCCCGCGCAGAAGGTCCTCGACCTCGCCGCGGGCACGGCCACCTCCTCGCTCCCGTTCGCCGCCACCGGTGCGTACGTCGTCCCGTGCGACTTCTCGCTCGGCATGCTGCGCGAGGGCAAGAAGCGCCACCCGCACCTGCCGCTGACGGCCGGTGACGCGACGAAGCTGCCGTTCCGCGACGACGTCTTCGACGCGGTGACCATCTCGTTCGGCCTGCGCAACGTGCAGGACACGGACGCGGCGCTGCGCGAGATGTACCGGGTGACCAAGCCCGGCGGGCGGGTCGTGATCTGCGAGTTCTCGCACCCGACCTGGGCCCCGTTCCGCACGGTCTACACCGAGTACCTGATGCGCGCGCTGCCGCCGGTCGCGCGGGCGGTCTCCAGCAACCCGGACGCGTACGTCTACCTCGCCGAGTCCATCCGCGCCTGGCCCGACCAGCCGGCGCTGGCGTCCCGGCTCCAGCAGGCCGGCTGGTCGAAGGTCGCCTGGCGCGACCTGACGGGCGGCGTCGTGGCGCTGCACCGCGGCACGAAGCCGCAGTAAGAGCTCCCCGTGGACTACCAGTCCGTCCTGGAGCGGATCGCGAACGACGTCGCGCCCCAGATCGGCCGCGGCCGGCCCGCCGAGTACATCCCGGCGCTCGCCGCCGTCGACCGGCGCCACTTCGGCATGGCCGCGGCGGACATCGACGGCCGGGTGTACGGCGTGGGCGACTGGCAGCGCCCCTTCTCCACCCAGTCGATCACCAAGGTCTTCACGCTCGCGCTGGTCCTGGCCACGGGCGGCGACGACCTGTGGGCGCACGTGGGCCGCGAGCCGTCGGGGAACCCGTTCAACTCCCTGGTCCAGCTGGAGTACGAGAACGGGATCCCGCGCAATCCGTTCATCAACGCCGGGGCGCTCGTCGTGACGGACCGCCTCCAGACCCTGACGGGCGACGCGAGCAGCGAACTCCTCGGCTTCCTCCGCCAGGAGAGCGGCAATCCGGACCTGGCCTTCGACCCGAAGGTCGCGGAGTCGGAGTCCGCGCACGGCGACCGCAACGCGGCCCTGGCCCACTTCATGGCGTCGTACGGCAACATCACCAACCCCGTCCCCACCCTCCTCGACCACTACTTCTGGCAGTGCGCGATCGAGATGAGCTGTGCGGACCTGGCGCTGGCAGCCCGCTTCCTGGCCCGCCACGGGATACGGGCGGACGGCTCGCGCCTGCTGACGCGCAGCGAGGCGAAGCAGATCAACGCGGTGATGCTGACGTGCGGGACGTACGACGCGGCCGGCGAGTTCGCCCACCGGGTCGGGCTGCCGGGCAAGAGCGGTGTGGGCGGCGGGATCGTCGCGGTGGTGCCGGGGCGGTGCACGCTGTGCGTGTGGAGCCCGGGGCTGGACGCGCGCGGGAACTCCGTGGCGGGGGTGGCGGCGCTGGACCGCTTCACGACCCTGACGGGCCTGTCGGTCTTCTGAAGGGGCGCCGGGCGACGCCGGACCGGAGTGGGCGGTGCTGCGCGGCCAACGGGCGCTCGCGCGAACGTGGTTGACGCCGGTCGCCCGCCGGGCAAGATGGGGCCATGCCGCTGCACTGCCCGCACTGCGGGACCGAGGTCTCCGACGACGCCCGTTACTGCCTGAGGTGCGGCCGCGAACGGCCACAGCCGCAGTACGTCCCTCCCGTACCGCTGGAGGCGATGGAGACCGCGACGGCCGCCCCCGCGCCGCCCCACCCGGTGCCTCACACGCCCCCGCCGGTGCCTCACACGCCCCCGCCGGTGCACCACACGCCCCCGCCAGTACCCCTGCCCGCGCCGTCGCCCGTGCCCGCGCCCGCGTCGCGCAGGAGTCCGGTGCGGGTCTGGGCGGTCACGCTCACGGCCGCCTTCCTCATCGGCGGCGGCGCGACCGCCGGGGTGATGCTGCTGAGCGACGACGACGGCGCCGGGCCGTCCCAGTCGCGGGACGACAAGCCCCTCGTGGTCACGAGCGACGCCCCCACGGAGGAAGCGGCGACCCCGCCGGCCTCCGACGCTCCCGCGTCGCCGCCAGCCACCACCGCGACGCCCGGGCAGGAGATCCCCGACCCCCCCGAAGTCCGCGAGACCACGGCGCCCCCTCCCGCCCCCGAAGCCCCTGCCGGCTACCGCCGGGTGTCCGACCCCGCCGGCTTCTCCCTCGCCGTCCCCGACGTCTGGTCCCGCCAGGGCGCCGACCGGGGCCAGATCACCTACGCCGGCTCCACCGGCATGGAGCACCTGCTCATCGGCGTCGTCCGCAACGCCCCGTACGCCTCGTCGTACGACAACTTCCTCACCATCGAGAGGAAGGCCCGGGCGAACCAGAAGGACTTCCGCCGCCTGCGCCTGGAACACAACACCTTCCAGGGCCGTCCGGGAGCGATCTGGGAGTACACCTTCACGGACAAGCAGACGGGCGAGACGCTGCACGCCATCGACCAGGGCTACATCGCGGCGAACGGCACCGACTACTCGATCTACACCAAGGCCAGGGACCGGGACTGGCCGTACGCCCGAAGGACCTTCGAAACGGCACTCGCCACCTGGAGCCTCGACTGACCTCCGACTGACCTCCGGGCGGCCTCCGGCCGACATCTGGCCGACCCCCGACCGACCTCCGGCGGGGGCACGCGCCGACTCCACGCCCACCCTTCCGAAGCGCCGTCCGCACCCCCCAATAGACTGCCTCTGACCTGTGCCCCCAGGGCACGTACGCGATGTCGAGTCTTACGGGAGATCCCGCCGTGACCGAGCCCCTCTCCGAGCACACCGCAGATGTGATCGTCGTCGGGGCCGGACCCGCCGGCTCCACCACCGCCTACTACCTGGCGAAGGCGGGACTCGACGTCCTGCTGCTGGAAAAGACCGCGTTCCCCCGCGAGAAGGTCTGCGGCGACGGTCTGACGCCGCGCGCCACCAAGCAGCTCGTCTCGATGGGCATCGACATCTCCGAAGAGGCGGGCTGGCTGCGCAACAAGGGCCTGCGCATCATCGGTGGCGGCGTCCGCCTCCAGCTCGACTGGCCGGAGCTCGCGTCGTACCCCGACTACGGACTCGTCCGCAAGCGCGACGACTTCGACGAGCAGCTCGCCCGCCAGGCCCAGAAGGCGGGCGCCCGCCTTTACGAGCGCTGCAACGTCGGCGAGCCGATCGTCGACCCCCGCACGGGCCGGATCACCGGCGTCAACGCCAAGCTCGGCGAGGAGAAGACCCCGGTCACCTTCCACGCCCCGCTGGTCGTCGCCGCCGACGGCAACTCCACCCGCCTCTCCCTCGCCATGGGCCTGCACCGCCGCGAGGACCGCCCGATGGGCGTGGCCGTACGCACGTACTTCACCTCCCCGCGCCACGACGACGACTACCTGGAGTCGTGGCTGGAGCTGTGGGACCGGCGCGGCCCGCAGGACCGGCTGCTCCCCGGCTACGGCTGGATCTTCGGCATGGGCGACGGTACGTCCAACGTCGGCCTGGGCATCTTGAACTCCTCCAAGGCGTTCAAGGAGCTGGACTGGCGCGAGGTGCTGAAGGCGTGGTGCGCGTCCATGCCGGCGGACTGGGGCTACACCCCGGAGAACATGACGATGCCGATCCGTGGCGCGGCGCTCCCGATGGCCTTCAACCGCCAGCCGCACTACACCAAGGGCCTGCTGCTGGTCGGCGACGCGGGCGGCATGGTCAACCCGTTCAACGGCGAGGGCATCGCGTACGCCATGGAGTCGGGCCAGATCGCCGCCGACGTCATCGTCCAGGCGACCGCCCGCGCGACCCCCGCCCAGCGCGAACTGGCCCTCCAGTCCTACCCGAAGGTCCTCAAGGAGACGTACGGCGGCTACTACACGATGGGCCGCGCGTTCGTGAAGCTCATCGGCAACCCGAAGGTCATGAAGCTCGCCACCCAGCGCGGCCTGACGCACCCGGTGCTGATGAAGTTCACGCTGAAGATGCTGGCCAACCTGACCGACCCGACGGGCGGCGACGCGATGGACCGCATCATCAACGGCCTGGCGAAGGTCGCACCGAATTCCTGACGAGCCCCGCAGTATGAGTGCTCACCGCTTGGCGGTGAGCACTCAGCCGCGCGGCAGTCGGTCGTCCTTCACGGCGGTGACGAAGGACGACCAGGCGGCCGTGCCGAAGGTGAGTGCGGGGCCGCCGGGGATCTTGCTGTCCCGCACCGGCATGACACCGGGCAGACCGTCGGCGACCTCGACGCAGCTCCCGCCGTCCGCGTTGCTGTAGGACGACTTGCGCCATGCGGCGGCGCACAGGTCGTGGGCTCTGCTCATGCTTTGTAGTCCTCCGCCACCGATTCGATCAGGGACAGGGACGCCTCCGGGGACAGCGCGGCGGCCCGGATCAGATCGTAGGACAGCCGGTACTTGGCCACCATGGCGGGAGTGTCCAACAGCTGTCCCGAGTACTGCCCTTCCGAGTATGCGACCGGCGGTGCCTCCGCGAACGTCATGAGGGCGAACATGCTGCCACTCGCGGCGTGCGCATTGGCGCTGAAGGGGAGCACCTGGACCAGGATCCGTTCGTCGTGCGCGAGGCGGCCGATGTGCGTCAACTGCCGTGCCATGAGGGCTTCTCCACCCACGGGCACCCGGAGCACGGTTTCGTGCAGCACGGCCCACAACACCGGTGTTGTGGGATTGTCGAGCAGCGCCGCACGGTCTGTTCGCGCCCTGACCCGCGTCTCCACCAGCGTGCTGTCCAGCAGGAGTGGTGCGGAAGGCGCCATCAGTGCCCGTACGTACTCCTCGGTCTGCAACAGGCCCGGCACGAGCGTGGGGGCGTACTCGCTGATGGTGACGGCCTCTACCTCAAGCTCGGCAGCGTCGGCGAAGTAGGCGGCGTGCGGACTGCTGTCGATCAGCTCCTTGCACATGCGGGCCAGGAGCCCGTCCGTTCCCAGTTCGCTGTCGATACGCCGGGCGAGGTCGAGCTGAGGCTTGCGGACGGCCGCCTCGATCAGGCCGATGTACGTCCCCGAGACGTAGACCCGCTCCCCGAGCTGTTGCTGGGTGAGCGACACCGCTTCTCGCCGCCGCTTGAGTTCTGAGCCGAAGAACGGCCATCCGACCTTGCCCTGCGCGAAGCTCAGTCCCCTGTTGGGCTTGTTCACCATTGAACTCCCATGCGTGTCAACACCGTTGTCGCCCGCCGTTCCGTCCATCGTATGTGCAGAGCGCAACGACCGGACACGGAACGTGACAGTGCGGCCCCCGGGGGCTTGAGCTTCGGGCGGCGAGGGTCGAGATTCTTTTACTGGGAATGGGGGGTGGGACTGTTCCCGCCCACCCTCCCTGCGGTGCGCCAACTCGGCGGCGTGTCATGGCGGGTGACGTTTCGTGACCGTGTCGCCACGTACCGCTGTCGCCGTGTAGCGTGCGGCACGACGAAAACGACCCCCATGCGGTGGTGGAACACCGCACAGGGGTCTGACCAACAAGATCGTTACGAGGTCGATCTCATGGCTGCTCAGCAGCTTAGTCCCGCCCTGCACGCCCCCGCCCATCCGATGGCCAAGCCCGGGTTCGGGAAACGGTCCGCCCCCGACCAGGAACCCCGCCGCGCCCGCGATTTCGCACATCTGCCCAAGCGTGAAGCGGCCGTCGCCGGTTACATCGACCGGCTGCCCGACGGCGCCGACATCTCCATCAAGGCGCTGGCCAGGGAGCTGGAGGGCTACGGGCAGTGCGCCATCGGCACCGTTCTGCGGCGGCTCTCCGAGGCCGGGCACCTGCGGCGCGTGCGCCGGGACGTGCAGGACGCGGAGGGTGCGCGGTGGGTCTTCCGGACCTTCTTCACACGCACGCCCCGCCCCGACGCCTGGTGGGCCGCGTTCCTGGGGGGCGATGTTCCGCAGTCCGGGCTGGCCGACCCCGCCCCCGTACAGGAGCCGGAAGCGCGCGGGCACGACGCCCTCGCGCGACTCGTCCACCGGCATCCGCAACTCGCGCTGTCGGCAGCGGAATGCGAGGCGCTGGCCGCACTGGCCGGGGAGTGGTTCCGGCGGGGAGCCACCGAGGCGCAGCTCGTGCGGGCCGTCGCCTCGATGCTGCCCGACCCCGTCCGGCACCCCTTCGGCTTCGTACAGAACCGGCTGGTCAAGCGGCTCCCGCCCGAGCCGCCGGCTCCGGTCCGGGGCACGTACGTCATGGAGTGCACCGACTGTCAGGCCCCAGGCACGCCGCAATCCCTGTCCGGCGGCCTGTGCCGCATCTGCCGCAGCGAGCCGTACGTACGCCCGGACGACGGCCGCCTCCCGGCGGAGGTCGTGGGCGGCAAGGCCGAGCGGCTGAGGAACACGGTCCGTACGCACAAGCTCCACTGGGCCCGCTGACGCCCGCGCCGCGCATCGGTGTCGGACCCGGCCGCTAGTTTTGTCGCCATTGCTGGAACGACACGAGGCGGTACGGGGTGGGCGGGTCGGGAGCGGTTGTAGCGGTGTCCTGTGCGGAGGGATGGGACTTCGCGGCGTGTGAGGTGCGCGGACCGATGAGCCGCGAGCGGGCCGCCGCGCGGGACGGCGCCGGGCTGCCGTACGTCGTGGTGTTCCGGGTGGCGGGGCGGGCGGCTCCGGTCGAGGTGTGGCTGGTGTCGTGGCAGGACCACTACCTCGGGGTGTGGGGGTACGACGAGCCGGGGCGGCGGACCGACGAGTTCGACCTGCGGCTGCTGGACGGCGACCGGCTGCTGCGCCGGTACACGAAGAGCCGGCAGTACGACGGGCCGGACGCGGCGGAGTTCGACGAGGACCGCTGCCGCGTCGACGCGCTGGAGCTCTTCGCCGACGGCGGGGCGGTCCGGACGACAAGAGCCGGCCGGTCCGGAGGCTCCCTCTCCACCCGTCCCTCCATCGGGGACGAGCAGCGTTGGCGGGCCCGGCCCGCGTTCGGGGAGTGGGAGCCGTTCACCGCCGGCAAGCAGGGGTTCGACGGGTTGCCGTTGGTCTTCGAGGGCGACGCGGCACCGCTGACGGAAGGCCGGGCCGGCAAGAAGGCGGAGCCGTGGCTCCCGCCCCGGCCCGCCCGGCCGCTCCACCTGGACGCGCTGTTCCGGCCGGGGACCCGGCTGTGGACGAGTTTCGAACCGATGACGGTCCTCGACGTCCGCCCGGTGGGGACCGTACGCGTACCCAGCGGGCGCCTCGTCGTCGACTGCCCGTGGACCGGTGACGGGCGCGAACTGACCGTCGGGGTCCCGGCCGGTGAGTACGTCGTGGAAAGTGCCTGGACCCACTGCGCGTACGAGTTCATGGGCGCGCACGTCGAGCATGAGGACACACCGGCCGTCCGGCTGCGCGTGAGCGACGAACCGGTGGCCGAGTGGGAGATGGGGCTCGCCCCGGAGGACGACCTCAGGGTCCTGCCGGACGGCCACGCCTATGGGTTCAGTACGGACGTCGCCGCCGGAAGCTTCGCGGACGGCGCCGCCTGGCAGCCCCTCTCCGAGCCCTTCCGGCAGGCGGCCGGGCAGCGGGCCGTCGAAGCGGAGGAGCTGGGTAACGGCTTCCTGCGCACGACGGAGGAGGCGCTCTCCGCCGACCTGTTGTCGTTCTGCACCGACGGAGACGGCACGTATGCCGTCTGGGTGGGGAGGTCGGAGTCCGGCGACGTCGCCGCCGTCGTCGTACAGACCGGACACCTCCCCGACCTCAAGGTGCTCGACTGACCAGGAGCTCTCGCTCTCCGGCCGTGCGGTGCCCGCCCGTGCGGTGACCGGCGAAATTGCGGCGGTAGTCGCTGGGGGAGACCCCGATGTGCTGCGTGAAGTGGCGGCGGAGGTTCGCCGCCGTACCGAGTCCGCATTCCTCGCTGACGCGGTCGATCGGGAGGGCGGTCGTTTCGAGGAGCGACTGCGCGCGGGACAGGCGGCGGGCCAGCAGCCACTGGAGCGGGGTCGTGCCGGTCGACTGCTGGAGGCGCCGGTAGAACGTGCGCGGGCTCATGCGGGCCCGGCGGGCCATGTCCTCGACGGTGAGCGGCTCGTGGAGACGGGACGTTGCCCACTGGAGCGCCGGGCCCAGACTGTCGTCGTCGGTCTGCGGCACGGGCTGGTCGATGAACTGGGCCTGCCCGCCCGTGCGGTGGGCGGGCACGACCAGGCGCCGGGCCAGTTGGTTCGCGACCTGGGCGCCCAGATCGCACCGGACCAGGTGCAGGCAGAGGTCGAGGGCGGCGGTGGCGCCCGCGCTGGTGAGGACGTTGCCGTCGTCGGTGTAGAGGACCGAGTCGTCGACCAGGACCTCGGGGTGGCGCGCGGCGAGCGCCGCTGTGTGCTGCCAGTGGGCGGTGGCGCGGCGGCCGTCGAGCAGCCCGGCGGCGGCGAGCGCGAAGGCGCCGGTGCACAGCGACACCATCCGCGCCCCCGAGTCGGCGGCCGCTCGCAGCGCTTCGACGAGTTCGGCCGGTACGTCCTCACCGCCCTCGGCGCACGCTTCGGGGACCGACGGCACGATCACGGTGTCCGCCCCGGCGAGCGCGTCGAGCCCGTGCGGTGTGCTGACGGAGAAGCCCGGGGCGGGGGCTGCTTTCTTCATGCCGCACAGGCGCAGGTCGTACCAGGGGTCTGCGAGGTCCGCGTGCCTGATGCCGAAGACCGTGCAGGCGATCGACAGTTCGTACAGCTCCCAGAGCGGAATGCCGGATTCCTCGACCACGGCCACGGCGACGGTGTGCATGCGCACGAGCGTACGACAGGGGTGGCAGGAATTTTGCGGAGACGGGCAGTCCTGCCACTGTCGGCGGGCGGTGGTCACTGCGAGGGTTGATCTCGCCAAGAAACCACGCACACCGCACAATTGGGGGATTTGCTTATGAACCGCGAAGACGTCACGGTCCTCGGTCTCGGACAGATGGGTACGGCCCTCGCGGACGCCCTCCTCGCCGCCGGACACAACACGACGGTGTGGAACCGCACCCCGGCGAAGGCCGGGCCGCTGGTCGCGCGGGGCGCCACGCTCGCGGCCACGCCCGGCGAGGCAGTCTCGGCCGCCGGACTCGTACTCGTCTGCGTACTCGACTACGACGCCGTACGCGCGCTCCTGGAGCCGGTGACCGGATCGCTCGCCGGCCGTACGGTCGTCAACCTCACCTCCGGCTCGCCCGAGCAGGCCAGGGAGACGGCCGCCTGGGCCGCCGGACACGGCTTCGGCTACCTCGACGGCGCCATCATGTCGACGCCGCCCGGCGTCGGCAGTCCGGCGAGCATGTTCCTCTACAGCGGCTCGCCCGCAGCCTTCGCGGTCCACCGCGAGACCCTGGCCGCGCTGGGCGAACCCGTCGACCTCGGCGAGGACCCGGGCGTAGCCGCGCTCTACGACGTCGCGCTGCTCGGCGTCATGTGGGCGACGCTGAGCGGCTGGCTGCACGCCACGGCCCTGGCGGGCGCCGACGGCGTGGCGGCGACGGCCTTCACCCCGGTCGCGGTCCGCTGGCTGACCGGCGCGGTGACGGGTTTCATGGGGGCGTACGCCGAGCAGGTGGACGCCGGCCACTACCCGGGCGACGACGCCACACTCGACGTACACCGCGCGGCGATCGGGCACCTGGTCCACGCGGGGAGGGACCGGGGCATCGACGGGCGGCTGCCCGAGCTGTCGCAGGCGCTGATCGAGCGGGCGGTCGTCGGCGGGAACGGCTCGGACAGCTATGCGCGCCTTGTTGAGTTGTTCCGCAAGGGGTGAGCGTGGGCGGTCGTCCAGTGAACGCACGACGGAGGGCCGTCGTTCCCGGGCGTGGGAACGACGGCCCTCCGTCGTACGGAAAGAAACTCAGAGCACCCGGACCGCACCGCTCGCGGGGTAGCCCGAAAGGTCCTGAATGACGACGCCCTTGCTCGGGTTGGCGGCGTCGAGGTACTGGCCGTCACCGATGTAGACGCCCACGTGGTACGCCGATCCGGCGCCGCCCCAGTAAAGGATGTCCCCGACCTGGAGGTTGGACGTGCCCACCTGGGTCCCGGCCACCGACTGGTCCTGCGAGACCCGCGGAAGGTCGATGCCCACGGTCTTGTACGCGGCCTGCACGAGGCTGGAGCAGTCCCAGGCGTTGGGGCCGGAGGCACCCATGACGTACGCGTCGCCGAGCTGCGCCTTGAGGAAGGCGACGACGGTCGCGGCGTTGCCGCTCCCGGTGGACGCCGAGGAGCCGACGGACGCGGACGCACCGGTTGACGTGTCCGCGGAGGCGCTGAGCGTCGTACGCTCCGAGGAACGCGAGGCGCGCTCTTCCGCGGCCGCCTTCTCGGCCGCTTCCTCAGCGGCCTTCTTCTTGGCGGCCTCTTCGGCCTTCCGCTTGGCCTCGGCCTCGGCCTTGCGCTCGGCCTCCGCCTTGTCCTTCTTGGCGGCCTTCGCGGCCTTCGCGGCGGCTTCGTCCTGCTGGGCCTGGAGGTCGTAGGCGTGCGCGACCTGCTGGGTGGCCTCGGCGGAGACGGCGACGGTGTTCGCCAGGTCCGCGGTGAGGGTGGGCATTTCGATGGTGGCGGTCACCGGCTCGGCATTCGCCGGCCCGGCAGCACCCGCCACCGCGATGGTGCTGAGGACGCCACCGGCAACTCCGGCACGGAGCGCGACCTTGGAGGCGCTACGACGGGGTTTCCGGTGGCTGGGTATGTGAGCGGTGAGGGACATGGGACAACCGCTATCAGGCGTTCGCGGTTCCCTTCAAGAAACGTGTGCTGCGCCACAGTTGCGCTCTGACGGCTTGAATCCGGCTTCTGCCGGGCTTTATTGACGCCGTAACGGGCAATACGGGCATCGGTGATCATGCCTGTGATCATGGGCTTTCCGCATTACGTCCCAATTGCCCGGCGCCTACCATCCGTTCACACCATTGGCCAAGCCCGCTTTTGTGGAGCCCCCGGCCGAGTGGCACAGGTCACAGATCGGCAACCCTTTGCGGCCTCGTCGGCTCGTGAACGCGCGCACGCGTCCACATTCGTCCGCCGGGCTCCCCCGCAGTGATGAGGCGGCATTCCCATATCACTCACGGGCCTCCCCGTGCGAGTTTGCCTGTAGGTGCCATCGCTTGATAGCGCACACCCCTTGCGACCAGCGGTAACACCATCGTTTGTCACGTCTGGTAGCCACTCGTGCACTTCGCGTATGAAGATCGCCGCACAGTCGCCTTGGTGATCGTTCGTCTGGTGGTGGAGATCACAAAGACGTTGTCGCAACCCGTGTCGCAGATCACAGACCGGCAGGCATAAGATGCGAAGCAGCCGGGCTTGTGAACTGCCTCACATATACGTGATCTTCGCGTGGCGAAGATCGCCGGGGCGGCGTCAGACGCAGGCCCGGGGTGCGGTCCAACGGTCAAGGACGACTGGAAGGAGCGAGGAGCGTGAATGCCTACGCGCCCATCCTCGTGCTCGGCGCCCTCGGGGCTGGGTTTGCGATCTTCTCCGTGGTCATGGCCACGCTTATCGGCCCAAAGCGCTACAACCGGGCAAAGCTTGAAGCGTACGAGTGCGGCATCGAACCGACGCCCACACCCGCCGGTGGCGGCCGCTTCCCCATCAAGTACTACCTGACGGCGATGCTCTTCATCGTCTTCGACATCGAGATCGTCTTCCTCTACCCCTGGGCCGTCTCCTTCGACGCCCTGGGGCTTTTCGGGCTCGTCGAGATGCTGCTCTTCGTGCTCACCGTCTTCGTTGCCTACGCGTACGTATGGCGGCGCGGCGGCCTGGAATGGGACTGAGGGGCTGAGGGGTCACCAATGGGACTCGAAGAGAAGCTGCCCAGCGGCTTTCTGCTGACCACCGTCGAACAGGCCGCGGGCTGGGTGCGGAAGTCCTCCGTCTTCCCCGCGACCTTCGGCCTCGCCTGCTGCGCCATCGAGATGATGACGACGGGCGCCGGCCGGTACGACCTGGCCCGCTTCGGCATGGAGGTCTTCCGCGGTTCGCCGCGGCAGGCGGACCTCATGATCGTGGCGGGACGGGTCAGCCAGAAGATGGCGCCGGTGCTGCGGCAGGTCTATGACCAGATGCCGAACCCCAAATGGGTCATCTCCATGGGCGTGTGCGCCTCTTCAGGCGGAATGTTCAACAATTACGCAATTGTGCAGGGTGTTGATCACATTGTTCCTGTTGATATCTATTTGCCCGGCTGCCCGCCCCGCCCCGAGATGCTGATCGACGCGATTCTGAAGCTCCACCACAAGATTCAGAACTCCAAGCTCGGCGTGAACCAGGAAGAGGCGGCCCGCGAGGCGGAGGAGGCGGCCCTCAAGGCGCTCCCCACCATTGAGATGAAGGGGCTGCTGCGGTGAGCGAGCAGAACAACGAAGCCCCCGGGAACAACGGCGTCCCCGCCCAGCGCGACGACACCGGCGAGATCATCGGCGTGCGCCGGGGGATGTTCGGCGCGAAGAACGGCGGCGACACGACCGGCTACGGCGGGCTCGTACGCGTCGTCTCGCTGCCGGGCGCCACCTCGCGCCCGTACGGCGGCTGGTTCGACGAGGTCGCCGACGAGCTCGAAGGCGCACTGGAGGAGCAGGGTCTCGTCCCGGAGAACGCCATCGAGAAGACGGTCGTCGACCGCGGCGAGCTCACCTTCCACATCGCCCGCGAGCACCTGGTGCAGGTCGCGCGGACGCTGCGCGACGACCCGGCCCTGCGCTTCGAGCTGTGTACGGGCGTCAGCGGCGTCCACTATCCGGAGGACAAGGGCCGCGAACTGCACGCGGTCTACCACCTGCGCTCGCTCACCCACGGCCGGCTGATCCGGCTCGAAGTGAGCGCCCCGGACAGCGACCGCCACGTGCCCTCGCTGGTCTCGGTCTACCCGACCAACGACTGGCACGAGCGCGAGACGTACGACTTCTTCGGCCTCGTCTTCGACGGGCACCCCGCCCTCACCCGGATCATGATGCCGGACGACTGGCAGGGCTTCCCGCAGCGCAAGGACTACCCCCTCGGCGGCATCCCCGTCGAGTACAAGGGCGCCCAGATTCCCGCTCCGGACCAGCGGAGGTCGTACTCGTGACCACCCCACCCGCATCAGCGCGCGAGACCACCGAAGGTCCCGTATATACAGTCACCGGCGGCGACTGGGACGAGGTCGTCCAGGCGGCGACCAAGGCCGACGACGAGCGCATCGTCGTCAACATGGGCCCGCAGCACCCGTCGACGCACGGCGTGCTCCGGCTCATCCTCGAAATCGACGGCGAGACGGTCACCGAGGCCCGCTGCGGTATCGGCTACCTGCACACCGGCATCGAGAAGAACACCGAATACCGGAACTGGACGCAGGGCACCACCTTCGTCACGCGCATGGACTACCTGACGCCGTTCTTCAACGAGACGGCGTACTGCCTGGGCGTCGAGAAGCTGCTCGGCATCGAGGAGCAGATCCCGGACCGGGCGAGCATCATCCGCGTGATGCTGATGGAGCTCAACCGGATCTCCTCGCACCTGGTGTGCATCGCCACCGGCGGCATGGAGCTGGGCGCCACCACGATCATGATCTACGGCTTCCGTGATCGTGAACTGATTCTCGATGCCTTCGAGCTGATCACCGGTCTGCGCATGAACCACGCGTTCATCCGGCCCGGCGGCCTCGCCCAGGACCTGCCCCCCGGTGCGATGGACCAGCTCCGCGAGCTCGTGAAGACCATGAAGAAGAACCTGCCGGAGTACGACAAGCTCGCCACCGGCAACCCGATCTTCAAGGCCCGCATGCAGGACGTCGGATACCTCGACCTGACCGGCTGCATGGCGCTCGGCGCGACCGGCCCGGTCCTGCGCTCGGCGGGCCTGCCGCACGACGTGCGCAAGAGCGACCCCTACTGCGGATACGACACGTACGACTTCGAGGTGGCGACCGCCGACACCTGCGACTCCTACGGCCGCTTCCTGATCAGGCTCGAAGAGATGCGGCAGTCGCTGCGGATCGTCGAACAGTGCCTGGACCGGCTCCGCGAGCCCGGCCCGGTGATGGTCGCCGACAAGAAGATCGCCTGGCCCGCGCAGCTCGCGCTCGGGCCCGACGGACTCGGCAACTCGCTCGACCACATCAAGAAGATCATGGGCACCTCCATGGAGGCCCTGATCCACCACTTCAAGCTGGTGACCGAAGGCTTCCGGGTCCCGCCCGGCCAGGCGTACGTCACCGTCGAGTCGCCCCGGGGCGAACTCGGCGTGCACGTCGTCTCCGACGGAGGCACCCGCCCCTACCGGGTCCACTTCCGCGACCCGTCCTTCACCAACCTCCAGGCCATGGCGGCGATGTGCGAAGGCGGCCAGGTCGCCGACGTCATCGTCGCCGTCGCGTCCATCGACCCCGTGATGGGAGGCGTCGACCGGTGACCGCCACACCAGCGAATCAAGAGGTGAGCCTGGGGATGCCGCAGCTCCCCGCTCCCGACTACCCGGCCGACGTACGCGCCCGGCTCGACGCGGACGCCAAGGAGGTTGTCGCCCGCTACCCCGACAGCAGGTCCGCCCTGCTGCCGCTGCTGCACCTCGTGCAGTCGCAGGAGGGGTACGTCACCCGCACCGGCGTCCGGTTCTGCGCCGAGACGCTCGGCCTGACCACCGCCGAGGTCACCGCGGTCTCCACCTTCTACTCGATGTACCGGCGCAAGCCGGGCGGCGACTACCAGGTGGGCGTCTGCACCAACACGCTGTGCGCGGTGATGGGCGGCGACGCCATCTTCGACGAGCTGAAGCAGCACCTCGGCGTCGGCAACAACGAGACGACCGAGGACGGCAAGGTCACCCTCGAACACATCGAGTGCAACGCGGCCTGCGACTTCGCGCCCGTGGTGATGGTCAACTGGGAGTTCTTCGACGACCAGACGCCCGAGTCCGCCAAGCGTCTCGTCGACGACCTGCGGGAAGGGCGGCCCGTGCGGCCCACCCGCGGCGCGCCGCTGTGCACGTACAAGGAGACCGCCCGGATCCTGGCCGGCTTCCCCGACGAGCGCCCCGGCGCCGTGGGGGCGACCGGCGGCGCCGGGCCCGCCTCGCTCATCGGCCTCAAGCTCGCCAAGGGCGAGGCGCCGCAGCACCGCGTGGTCCACCCGCGCGGAGAGGCCCAGCAGCAGGACGGGCCGCCGCACGATCCTTCGCCGTCCGAGCACCTCAGCTCGCACGACGCTCCGCAGCAGACCTCGGCGTCCGACCCCGCTCACCCGGCCGGACCGGAAACCGAGGAGGGGGAGTGATGACCTTGGCAGCCGAGATCAACGAGACCAGCCCGGAAAAGCTGCTCTCACCCGTCCTGTCGGCGTTCTGGGACGAGCCCGAGTCCTGGACCCTGGACACCTACCGGCGGCACGAGGGGTACGAGGGCCTGCGCAAGGCCCTCGCCATGTCGCCGGACGACCTCATCGCGTACGTCAAGGACTCCGGTCTGCGCGGCCGCGGCGGCGCCGGCTTCCCCACCGGCATGAAGTGGCAGTTCATCCCGCAGGGCGACGGCAAGCCGCACTATCTCGTGGTCAACGCCGACGAGTCGGAGCCGGGGACCTGCAAGGACATCCCGCTCCTCTTCGCGAACCCGCATTCCCTCATCGAGGGCATCGTGATCGCCTGTTACGCGATCCGGTCGAGCCACGCGTTCATCTACCTGCGCGGCGAAGTCGTCCCCGTACTGCGCAGGCTGCACGAGGCCGTACGGGAGGCATACGCGGCGGGCTTCCTCGGCGAGAACATCCTCGGCAGCGGTCTCGACCTCGAACTGACCGTGCACGCGGGCGCCGGCGCGTACATCTGCGGTGAGGAGACCGCGCTGCTCGACTCGCTCGAAGGCCGGCGCGGCCAGCCCCGGCTGCGTCCCCCCTTCCCTGCCGTCGCGGGTCTTTACGCGTGTCCGACTGTTGTCAACAACGTCGAGTCCATCGCGTCCGTTCCCGCGATCCTGAACAAGGGCAAGGACTGGTTCCGCTCGATGGGCAGCGAGAAGTCCCCGGGCTTCACGCTGTACTCGCTGAGCGGCCACGTCACCAGCCCCGGCCAGTACGAGGCCCCGCTCGGCATCACGCTGCGCCAGCTGCTCGACATGAGCGGCGGCATCCGCGCCGGACACCGGCTGAAGTTCTGGACCCCCGGCGGCTCCTCGACGCCGATGTTCACCGACGAGCACCTCGACGTACCCCTCGACTACGAGGGCGTCGGCGCGGCGGGCTCGATGCTCGGCACCAAGGCGCTTCAGTGCTTCGACGAGACGACGTGCGTGGTGCGGGCGGTGACCCGCTGGACCGAGTTCTACGCCCACGAGTCCTGCGGCAAGTGCACGCCCTGCCGCGAAGGGACGTACTGGCTCGTGCAGCTGCTGCGTGACATCGAGGCCGGCAAGGGCCGCATGAGCGATCTCGACAAGCTGAACGACATCGCCGACAACATCAACGGCAAGTCGTTCTGCGCGCTCGGCGACGGCGCCGCGTCCCCGATCTTCTCGTCGCTCAAGTACTTCCGGGCGGAGTACGAACAGCACATCACCGGCAAGGGCTGCCCCTTCGACCCGGCCAAGTCGACCGTCTGGGCCGACAAGCCCGCCCACCCCACGGAGGTGAACGCATGACCGTCACGACAAGTGCTCCCTCCGGAGGCGGCGAGGCGGCGGTCCCGCCCGAAGATCTCGTCTCCCTGACGATCGACGGCATCGAGATCTCCGTCCCCAAGGGGACGCTGGTCATCCGGGCCGCCGAACTGCTCGGCATCGAGATCCCGCGCTTCTGCGACCACCCGCTCCTCGACCCGGCCGGCGCCTGCCGCCAGTGCATCGTCGAGGTGGAGGGCCAGCGCAAGCCCATGGCGTCGTGCACCATCACCTGCACCGACGGCATGGTGGTCAAGTCCCAGCTCTCCTCGCCGGTCGCCGAGAAGGCGCAGCGCGGTGTGATGGAACTGCTGCTGATCAACCACCCGCTGGACTGCCCGGTCTGCGACAAGGGCGGCGAGTGCCCGCTCCAGAACCAGGCGATGTCCCACGGCGACGCGGAGTCCCGCTTCGAAGGCAAGAAGCGGACGTTCGAGAAGCCCGTCCCGATCTCCACGCAGGTGCTGCTGGACCGCGAGCGGTGCGTGCTGTGCGCGCGCTGCACCCGCTTCTCCAACCAGATCGCGGGCGACCCGATGATCGAGCTGCTGGAGCGCGGCGCGCTCCAGCAGGTCGGCACCGGCGAGGGTGACCCCTTCCAGTCGTACTTCTCCGGGAACACCATCCAGATCTGCCCGGTGGGCGCGCTAACCTCGGCGGCGTACCGCTTCCGGTCGCGGCCCTTCGACCTCGTGTCCTCGCCGTCGGTCTGCGAGCACTGCGCGGGCGGCTGCGCGACCCGCACCGACCACCGGCGCGGCAAGGTCATGCGGCGCATGGCGGCCGACGACCCCGAGGTCAACGAGGAGTGGATCTGCGACAAGGGGCGCTTCGGCTTCCGCTACGCGCAGCGCCCCGACCGGCTCACCACTCCGCTCGTCCGCAACGAGGCGGGCGTACTGGAGCCGGCGAGCTGGCCCGAGGCGCTCGAAGCGGCGGCCCGGGGGCTCTCGGCGGCGCGCGGGCGGGCCGGTGTCCTGACCGGCGGCCGGCTCACCGTCGAGGACGCGTACGCCTACGCCAAGTTCGCCCGCGTCGCCCTGGACACCAACGACATCGACTTCCGCGCGCGCGTGCACAGCGGCGAGGAGGCCGACTTCCTGGCGTCGCGGGTCGCCGGACGCGGACGCGACCTCGACGGCAGCGGCGTCACGTACAGGGCGCTGGAGAAGGCGCCCGCCGTACTGCTCGCCGGCATCGAGTCCGAGGAGGAGGCCCCCGGCGTCTTCCTGCGGCTGCGCAAGGCCCACCGCAAGCACGGGCAGCGCACGTTCGCCGTCGCGACGCACGCGACCCGCGGCCTGACGAAGGCGGGCGGCACGCTGCTTCCCGCCGCGCCCGGCACCGAACCGGAGTGGCTCGACGCGATCGCGGGCAATACGGGACTCGACGCCGAAGGGCTCGTGGCCGCCGAGGTGCTGCGCGCCGACGGCGCGGTGATCGTCGTCGGCGAGCGGCTGGCCGCCGTGCCCGGCGCGTACACGGCCGCTGTCCGGGCCGCCACCGCGACCGGCGCCTCCCTGGTGTGGATCCCGCGCCGGGCCGGTGAGCGCGGGGCCGTCGAGGCGGGCGCGTTGCCCGCGCTGCTGCCCGGTGGCCGCCCGGCCACCGACCCGCGCGCGCGGGACGAGGTGGCGGCGGTCTGGCGGGTGGCCGAACTGCCGAGCCGTTACGGGCGCGACACCGGCCAGATCATCGAGGCGGCGGCCACCGGCGAGATCGCCGCGCTGCTCGTGGCGGGCGTCGAGGTCGCGGACCTCCCCGACCCGGTACGCGCGCGCGAAGCCCTCGGCCAGGCCGGTTTCATCGTCTCCCTGGAGCTGCGGCCCAGCGAGGTGACGGACCGGGCCGACGTCGTCCTTCCGGTCGCCGCCGTCGCGGAGAAGTCCGGCACCTTCCTCAACTGGGAGGGCAGGGCGCGCATGTTCGAGGCGGCCCTCAAGCCCGACCAGATGACGCGCACGCTCGCCCCCGAGGACGCGCGGGTCCTGCACATGCTGGCCGACGCCCTTGACGTGCACTTCGCGCTGCCGGACGTACGGGCCGTACGCCGCGAGATGGACCGGCTCGGCGCCTGGGGCGGGGCGCACGCCACCGACCCCGCCGAGTCCGCCCAGCCGCTGCCGCGTCCCGGCGCCGGCGAGGCCGTGCTCGCGGGGCACCGGCTGCTGCTCGACCAGGGCCGGCTCCAGGACGGCGACGAGGCGCTCGCCGGCACCCGGCACGCGGCCGTCGCCCGGCTCTCCGCCACCACCGCGGCGGGCACCGGCGTCAAGGACGGCGACCTGCTGGCCGTCACCGGCCCCGCCGGAACGGTCGAACTGCCGCTCCAGGTTACGGCGATGCCCGACCGCGTCGTGTGGCTGCCGCTGAACTCGACGGGCGGCGGCGTCGCCACCGACACCGGCGCGGTACCCGGACAGGTCGTCCGCATCGGCCCGGCCGCCGCCACCGCCACCAGCGACGTACCGGAGGTGACCGCGTGAACACGATGCTTCTCGCGGCCGAGGACCTGTCCATGTTCGGGCGCGACCCGTGGTGGCTCGTCGCGGTCAAGGCCGTCTTCTGCTTCGCCTTCCTGATGATCACCGTGCTCTTCTCCATCGTGTGGGAGCGCAAGGTCGTCGCCTGGATGCAGCTGCGCATCGGCCCCAACCGGCACGGTCCGTGGGGCCTCCTCCAGTCCCTCGCGGACGGCGTCAAGCTGATGCTCAAGGAGGACGTGATCGTCAAGCGGGCGGACAAGGTGGTTTACATCCTTGCCCCGGTCGTCGCGGCGATCCCAGCCTTCATGGCCATCGCGGTCATCCCGTTCGGCCCGGCCGGCAACGAGATCTCGATCTTCGGGCAGCGCACCACGATGCAGCTGACCGACCTGCCGATCGCGATGCTCTACATCCTCGCGATCGCCTCGGTCGGTATCTACGGCATCGTGCTCGCGGGCTGGTCCTCGGGGTCGACGTACCCGCTGCTCGGCGGCCTGCGCTCCTGCGCGCAGATGATCTCGTACGAGATCGCCATGGGCGCGGCCTTCGCCTCGGTGTTCCTCTACTCCGGGTCGATGTCGACCTCGGCGATCGTCGAGGCGCAGCAGGACCGCTGGTTCATCATCCTGCTGCCGGTGTCCTTCATCATCTACGTCGTCACGATGGTGGGCGAGACGAACCGCGCCCCCTTCGACATGCCGGAGTCCGAGGGCGACCTGGTCGGCGGCTTCAACACCGAGTACTCGTCGATCAAGTTCGCGCTGTTCATGCTGGCGGAATACGTCAACATGGTCACCGTCTCGGCGGTCTCGGTCACCCTCTTCCTGGGCGGCTGGCGGGCCCCGTATCCGATCAGCACCTTCTGGGAGGGCGCGAACCACGGCTGGTGGCCGATGCTCTGGTTCGTCGTCAAGGTCCAGCTGCTGCTGTTCTTCTTCATCTGGCTGCGCGGCACGCTGCCGCGCGTGCGCTACGACCAGCTGATGAAGCTCGGCTGGAAGGTCCTGATCCCGGTCTCGGTGGTCTGGCTGATGCTGGTCGCCACGGTGCGCGCGATGCGTAACGAGAACGTGGAATTCCAGAACATCGTGCTCTACGTCGCCGGGGCGATCGTCGCGATCCTGCTCCTGTCCTTCGTCGCCGACATCTTCCGCGACAAGAAGGAGAAGGAGAAGGCGGCGCGGGACGGGGAGGAACCACCCGCTTTCGACCCGATGGCGGGCGGATTCCCGGTGCCCCCGCTGCCCGGCCAGGAGTTGCCACCCGTGCCCCGCAGGCGACCGCGCCACGAGCGCGAGCTGATTGTCAGTGGTGGGCCGGACACTAAGAGTGACGGTAAGGAGGCCGACGATGCCTGACACCCCAAAGCCGGGGGAAGCCCCCCGGACGCCCTGGCAGAACCCGGTGGCCGGCTTCGGCGTGACCTTCAAGGCCATGTTCAAGAAGCGGCTGACCGAGCAGTACCCGGAGCAGCAGAAGACGACGGCGCCGCGCTTCCACGGCCGGCACCAGCTCAACCGCCATCCGGACGGTCTGGAGAAGTGCATCGGGTGCGAGCTGTGCGCCTGGGCCTGTCCGGCCGACGCGATCTATGTGGAGGGCGCGGAGAACACCGAGGAGGAGCGTTACTCCCCGGGTGAGCGGTACGGCCGCGTCTACCAGATCAACTACGCCCGGTGCATCCTGTGCGGCCTGTGCATCGAGGCGTGCCCCACGCGCGCGCTGACGATGACGAACGAGTTCGAACTGGCCGACAGCAGCCGCGAGTCGCTCATCTACACCAAGGAGCAGCTCCTCGCCGGTCTGGAGGAGGGCATGGTCGAGGCGCCGCACTCGGTCTTCCCCGGCATGGACGAGCAGGACTACTACCGGGGCCTGGTGACCGAGGCCGCGCCGGGCACGGAGCGGCAGGTGGCGCACAGCAAGGGCGAGCGGCCCCAGGAGGCCGCGTCGACCTTCGGTGAGGACGAGCCGACCACGGAGAAGGTGATCGGGGCATGAACGCTCTCGCCGCCTCCGCCACTTCGACCGGCGAGGCCGTGCAGTTCTGGGTGCTCGGTACGGTCGCCGTCGTCGGGGCACTGTGCACCATCCTGATGAAGAAGGCGGTGCACAGCGCGCTGTGCCTGGCCGGGACCATGATCGTCCTGGCGGTCTTCTACCTCGCCAACGGCGCGTACTTCCTCGGTGTCGTCCAGATCGTCGTCTACACCGGCGCGATCATGATGCTGTTCCTCTTCGTGGTCATGCTCGTCGGTGTCACGGCCGCCGACTCCCTGAAGGAGACCCTCAAGGGGCAGCGCTGGCTGGCCGCCGGCTGCGGCCTCGGGTTCGGGATCCTGCTGATGGCCGGGATCGGACAGGCATCGCTGTCCACCTTCAACGGGCTGGGCCGGGCGAACGCCGCGAGCGGCGGAAACGTCGAGGGCCTGGCCGAACTCATCTTCACCAAGTACGTCTTCGCCTTCGAGCTCACCGGCGCCCTGCTCATCACGGCGACCGTCGGCGCGATGGTGCTCACGCACCGCGAGCGCACCGAGCGCGCCATGACGCAGCGGGAGATGTCCGAGGAGCGCGTGCGCGGCAAGCACCTGCCGCCGCTGCCCGCACCCGGTGTGTACGCCCGGCACAACGCGGTGGACATCGCCGGTCTGCTGCCGGACGGCACCCCGTCCGAGCTCACCGTCAACAAGACGCTGCGCGGGCGCGGTCAGATCCGCGACGTGTCGAGCGAGGCGATGGCCGACCTCAAGGCGCTGGAGCAGCGCTCCGAGGAGCGGCTCGGCCGCGAGAACGGCCGCGAGAACGGCCGGGAGAACGGCCGGGAGAACGGCCGGGACCAGGACGAATCGGAGGTCGCCAAGTGAATCCGGTCAACTACCTGTATCTCGCGGCGCTGTTGTTCACCATCGGCGCCGCGGGTGTGCTGATCCGGCGGAACGCGATCGTCGTCTTCATGTGCGTCGAGCTGATGCTCAACGCCTGCAACCTCGCGTTCGTCGCCTTCTCCCGGATGCACGGCAATCTCGACGGCCAGATCATCGCGTTCTTCACGATGGTCGTCGCCGCGGCGGAGGTCGTGGTGGGTCTGGCGATCATCGTGTCGCTGTTCCGGTCCCGCCACTCGGCCTCGGTCGACGACGCCAGCCTGATGAAGCTGTAAGGGGTCGCAAGAATCGTGGAGAACTTGATTGCGCTGCTCGTCGCAGCGCCTTTGCTCGGAGCGGCGGTCCTGCTGTGCGGCGGGCGGCGGCTCGACCGTGTCGGCCACTGGATCGGCACAGCGCTCGCGGCGGCCTCGTTCGTGCTCGGCGTGGTGCTGTTCGGCGCGATGCTGGGATACGACGTCGAGGCGCGGACCATGCGTCAGCACCTCTACACCTGGGTGCCCGTGGAGGGCTTCCAGGGGGACATCGCGTTCCAGCTCGACCAGCTGTCGATGACGTTCGTGCTGCTGATCACGGGTGTGGGCACGCTGATCCACCTGTACTCGGTCGGCTACATGGAGCACGACGAGCGCCGGCGCCGCTTCTTCGGCTACCTGAACCTCTTCCTCGCGGCGATGCTCCTGCTGGTCGTCGCCGACAACTACCTGCTGCTGTACTTCGGGTGGGAGGGCGTCGGCCTGGCGTCGTACCTGCTCATCGGCTTCTGGCAGCACAAGCCCAGCGCGGCGACGGCGGCCAAGAAGGCGTTCATCGTCAACCGCGTCGGTGACATCGGCCTGTCCATCGCCATCATGCTGATGTTCACCACCTTCGGCACCTTCGCCTTCGGGCCGGTCCTCGGGGCGACCGGGGACGCGACCGAGGGCAAGATGACGGCCATCGGGCTGATGCTGCTGCTGGCCGCGTGCGGCAAGTCGGCGCAGGTGCCGCTCCAGTCGTGGCTCGGTGACGCGATGGAGGGCCCGACCCCGGTCTCCGCCCTCATCCACGCCGCCACCATGGTGACCGCCGGCGTCTACCTCATCACCCGGTCCGGCGCGATCTTCAACGCCGCTCCCGACGCCCAGACGGCGGTCGTGGTGGTCGGCGCGGTCACGCTCCTCTTCGGTGCGATCGTCGGTTGCGCGAAGGACGACATCAAGAAGGCGCTGGCCGGCTCGACGATGTCGCAGATCGGCTACATGATCCTCGCGGCGGGCCTCGGCCCCATCGGCTACGCCTTCGCGATCATGCACCTGGTGACGCACGGCTTCTTCAAGGCGGGCCTCTTCCTCGGCGCCGGTTCGGTCATGCACGGCATGAACGACGAGGTCGACATGAGGAAGTACGGCGGCCTGCGGAAGTACATGCCGGTGACCTTCGTGACGTTCGGGCTCGGCTACCTCGCCATCATCGGCTTCCCCGGACTGTCGGGCTTCTTCTCCAAGGACAAGATCATCGAGGCGGCCTTCGCCTCGGGCGGCACGCAGGGCTGGATCCTCGGCACGGTGACGCTGCTGGGCGCGGGCATCACGGCGTACTACATGACGCGCGTGATGATCCTGACGTTCTTCGGCGAGAAGCGCTGGCAGCCCGCCCCCGACCCGGACAAGGTGCCCGGCGTCGAGCCCGGTGTCGAGGTCACGCCCGGCGAGATGCCCCATCCGCACGAGTCGCCCAAGTCGATGACGATCCCGATGATCGTGCTCGCCTTCGGGTCGGTCTTCGCGGGAGGGTTCTTCAGCATCGGCGACCGGTTCGTCAACTGGCTGGAGCCGGTGACGCAGTTCGAGCACCCGCACCCGCCGATCAGCGTCCCGGTCATCACGGGCATGACGGTCGCCGTGCTGCTGGCCGGCGTGGCCATCGCGTACCTCCAGTACGGACGCGGGCCCGTCCCGGTCGTCGCCCCGCGCGGCTCGCTGCTGACCCGCGCCGCCCGGCGCGACCTCCTCCAGGACGACTTCAACCACGTGGTCCTGGTCCGCGGCGGCGAGCACCTCACCCGCTCGCTGGTGTACGTCGACCACACCCTGGTCGACGGAGTGGTCAACGGAACGGCGGCCTCCGTCGGCGGGCTCTCCGGCCGCCTGCGCAAGCTCCAGAACGGCTACGCCCGCTCGTACGCGGTCTCGATGTTCGGTGGTACGGCGATCCTCATTGCCGCGACCCTGCTGATGAGGGCGGTCTGATCACGATGTCCTTTCCCCTGCTCACAGCGACGGCGGTGCTCCCGGCGGTCGGCGCGATCCTGACCGCCGCCGTGCCCGCCGCGCGCCGCACGGTCGCCAAGTGGCTGGCGCTGCTGTTCTCGCTCGCCACGCTGGTCCTGGCGGCCGTCATGTTCATCCGCTTCGAGCCCGGCGGCGACCGCTACCAGCTCACCGAATCCCACGCCTGGATCCCCGACTTCGGGTCAGGTACGAACTGGGCGTGGACGGCATCGCCGTCGCGCTGATCGCGCTCACGGCGCTGCTGATCCCCTTCATCATCCTGGCGGGCTGGCACGACGCCGACCCCCTGGAGACCAAGAGCTCCCGCTGGCGCCCGACCCAGGGCTTCTTCGCCCTGATCCTGATGGTCGAAGCGATGGTGATCCTCTCCTTCGAGGCCACCGACGTCTTCCTCTTCTACATCTTCTTCGAAGCCATGCTCATCCCGATGTACTTCCTCATCGGCGGCTTCGGGGACCGGGCGCACGCGGGCACCGACGCGGCGGCGGCCACCCAGCGCTCGTACGCCGCCGTGAAGTTCCTCCTCTACAACCTGGCCGGCGGGCTCATCATGCTGGCCGCCGTCGTCGGGCTGTACGTGGTCGCCGGAAGCTTCTCGCTCGCCGAGATCGCCGAGGCGCGGGCGAGCGGCGAGCTGGAGATGGCGACCAACACGGAGCGGCTGCTCTTCCTCGGCTTCTTCTTCGCGTTCGCGGTGAAGGCGCCGCTGTGGCCGCTGCACACCTGGCTGCCCAACGCCATGGGTGAGGCGACCGCCCCCGTCGCCGTGCTGATCACGGCGGTCGTCGACAAGGTCGGCACCTTCGCGATGCTGCGCTTCTGCCTCCAGCTCTTCCCGGAGGCCAGCAAGTGGGCCACGCCCGTGATCATCGTGCTGGCGCTGGTCAGCATCATCTACGGCGCCCTGCTGGCGGTCGGCCAGCGAGACATCAAGCGGCTGATCGCGTACGCCTCGATCTCGCACTTCGGCTTCATCGTGCTCGGCATCTTCGCGATGACGAGCCAGGGCCAGTCGGGCGCGACGCTCTACATGGTCAACCACGGGATCTCGACGGCCGCGCTGATGCTGGTGGCCGGCTTCCTGATCACCCGGCGCGGGTCGCGGCTCATCGCCGACTACGGCGGGGTGCAGAAGGTCGCCCCGGTGCTCGCCGGGACGTTTCTGGTCGGCAGCCTGGCGACACTTTCGCTGCCGGGCCTCGCGCCGTTCGTCAGTGAATTCCTGGTACTGGTCGGGGCGTTCGCGGCGTACCCGGTGGCCGGGGTCGTCGCCACGGTCGGCATCGTCCTCGCCGCGCTCTACACACTCGTCCTCTACCAGCGGACGATGACCGGCCCCGTGCGGTCCGAGGTGCGGGCCATGCCCGACCTCAAGGCCCGTGAGCTGGTGGTCGTCGCCCCGCTGATCGCGCTGCTGCTGCTCCTCGGCGTATTTCCCAAGCCGCTGACGGACGTCGTCAACCCGGCCGTGAAGCACACCATGTCCGACGTCCGCAAGACGGACCCCACCCCCGAGATTGAGGCGGAGGCGGCCAAGTGAGCGCATCAGCTGTCCACAGCCTGTGGACGACGGTCGCGGCGCCGAGCGCCGAGGGCGGTTTCACGGCCCCGCACATCGAGTACGCCCAGCTGTCGCCGACGCTCATTGTCGTGGGCGCCGCCGTCGTCGGCGTACTCCTCGAAGCCTTCGTGCCGCGCAGGGCCCGGTACTACGCGCAGCTGTTCCTGTCGGTCGTCGCCGTCACCGCCGCCTTCGCGGCCGTCGTGGCGCTCGCGGCCGGCGGGTACGGCACGACGAAGGCGCAGATCGCGGCGGAGGGCGCCATCGCGGTCGACGGCCCGGCGCTCTTCCTCCAGGGCACGATCCTGCTGGCCTCGCTGGTCGCCGTGTTCACGTTCGCCGAGCGCAGGCTCGACCCGGACGCGCACGGCAACCGCGTCGACTCGTTCGCCGCGCAGGCCGCGTCCGTACCGGGCAGCGAGAGCGAGAAGGCGGCGGTGAAGGCCGGGTTCACCACCACCGAGGTCTTCCCGCTCATGCTCTTCGCGGTGGCCGGAATGCTCGTCTTCCCGGCGGCCAACGACCTGCTGACGCTCTTCGTGGCGCTGGAGGTCTTCTCGCTCCCGCTGTACCTGCTGTGCGCCGTCGCCCGCCGCAAGCGGCTGATGTCGCAGGAAGCCGCGGTGAAGTACTTCCTGCTGGGCGCCTTCTCGTCGGCGTTCCTGCTCTTCGGCATCGCGCTGATGTACGGGTACGCGGGCTCGGTCTCGTACGCCAGGATCGCGAGCGTCGTCGACGGGACGGTCAAGCAGATCGACCCGGCGCTGGCCGACACCATGGGCAACGACGCGCTGCTGCTGATCGGCGGCGCGATGATCCTGATGGGTCTGCTCTTCAAGGTCGGCGCGGTCCCGTTCCACATGTGGACTCCGGACGTCTACCAGGGCGCTCCGACGCCGGTCACCGGCTTCATGGCCGCCGCGACCAAGGTGGCCGCCTTCGGCGCCATGCTGCGGCTGCTGTACGTCGTACTGCCGGGCCTGCGGTGGGACTGGCGGCCGGTGATGTGGGCCATCGCGATCGTCACCATGCTGGGCGGCGCGATCGTCGCGATCACCCAGACGGACATCAAGCGGCTGCTGGCGTACTCGTCGATCGCGCACGCCGGATTCATCCTGGCCGGTGTGATCGCGACCAGGCCCTCGGGCATCTCGTCCGTCCTCTTCTACCTGCTGGCGTACTCCTTCGTGACGATCGGCGCCTTCGCCGTGGTCACGCTGGTGCGGGACGCGGGCGGCGAGGCGACGCACCTGTCGAAGTGGGCGGGGCTGGGGCGGCGCTCGCCGCTGGTGGCCGCCGTCTTCGCGGTGTTCCTGCTGGCCTTCGCCGGAATCCCGCTGACATCCGGCTTCGCGGGGAAGTTCGCGGTCTTCAAGGCGGCGGCCGAGGGCGGGGCCGGGGCGCTGGTCGTGGTCGGTGTGATCTCGTCCGCGATCGCCGCGTTCTTCTACATCCGGGTGATCGTCCTGATGTTCTTCAGCGAGCCGAAGCCGGAGGGCCCGACGGTCGCCGTGCCGTCGCCGCTGACGATGGTGGCGATCGGGACGGGCGTCGTGGTGACGCTGGTGCTCGGTGTGGCGCCGCAGTACTTCCTTGATCTGGCCGGCCAGGCGGGAGTCTTCGTCCGCTGACCGTACGGCCTGTCCCATCCGCGCGACCGCCGCCCGGCGCCCTCCTCGTAGGGGTGCCGGGCGGCTGCTTTCGGGCGGGAGTGTCAGTGGGTGCCCCTATCGTGGGGAGCCGGGCACGGTACGTACGGGGGACAGGGCGATGGACGGGACAGGTGGCATGGTCGAGGCGGTCGAGGCCGGTGCGGTGACGCGGAGCGACGCCCTGGAGACGCTGCACCGCGTCTTCGGGTACGACGCGTTCCGCGGCGAGCAGGCGGCCGTCATCGAGCACGTGGTGGCCGGCGGGGACGCGGTCGTCCTGATGCCGACCGGCGGCGGAAAGTCGCTGTGCTACCAGATCCCGGCGCTGGTCAGACCCGGTACGGGCATCGTGATCTCCCCGCTCATCGCGCTCATGCAGGACCAGGTCGACGCGCTGCGGGCGCTCGGCGTGCGGGCCGGGTTCATCAACTCCACGCAGGACTTCGGCGAGCGGCGCGCGATGGAGGCGGAGTTCCTGGCGGGAGAGCTGGACCTGCTCTACCTGGCGCCGGAGCGGCTGCGCCTGGACGCGACACTCGATCTGCTGTCCCGGGCCAAGATCTCGGTCTTCGCGATCGACGAGGCGCACTGCGTGGCCCAGTGGGGCCACGACTTCCGGCCGGACTACCTGACCCTTTCCGTGCTGGGGCAGCGGTGGCCCGAGGTGCCGAGGATCGCGCTCACGGCGACCGCGACGGACGCCACGCACCGCGAGATCACGCAGCGGCTCGGGATGCCGGAGGCCCGGCACTTCGTCGCGAGCTTCGACCGGCCCAACATCCAGTACCGCATCGTGCCGAAGGCGGACCCGAAGAAGCAGCTGCTCTCGTTCCTGCGTGAGGAGCACGCGGGGGACGCGGGGATCGTCTACTGCCTCTCGCGCAATTCCGTGGACAAGACGGCGGAGTTCCTCTGCCGCAACGGCATCGAGGCCGTGCCGTACCACGCGGGACTCGACGGGGGGACGCGCGCGGCGCACCAGTCCCGCTTCCTGCGGGAGGAGGGGCTGGTCGTGGTGGCGACGATCGCCTTCGGCATGGGCATCGACAAGCCCGACGTGCGGTTCGTGGCACACCTGGACCTCCCGAAGTCGGTCGAGGGCTACTACCAGGAGACGGGCCGCGCCGGGCGCGACGGGATGCCGTCGACGGCGTGGATGGCGTACGGCCTCCAGGATGTGGTGCAGCAGCGGAAGATGATCCAGAGCCGGGAGGGCGACGAGGCGTTCCGGCGTCGCGCGGCGTCCCATCTGGACGCGATGCTCGCGCTCTGCGAGACCGCGCAGTGCCGGCGGGCGCAGCTCCTCGCCTACTTCGGGCAGGAACCCGGTGCGCCGTCCTGCGGCAACTGCGACACGTGCCTGACGCCGCCCGAGACGTGGGACGGGACGGTGCCGGCGCAGAAGGTCCTGTCCACGGTGGTGCGGTTGCAGCGGGAGCGCCGGCAGAAGTTCGGGGCGGGCCAGATCATCGACATCCTGCTGGGCCGCAAGACCGCGAAGGTGATCCAGTTCGACCACGACCAGCTCTCCGTGTTCGGCATCGGCGAGGAGCTGGCCGAGGCGGAGTGGCGGGGCGTCGTGCGGCAGCTGCTGGCGCAGGGGCTGCTGGCGGTCGAAGGCGAGTACGGCACGCTCGTCATGACCGAGGAGAGCGCGGCGGTGCTGAGCAGGGAGCGGGAGGTGCGGCTGCGCAAGGAGGCGAAGGCGGTGCCGGCCGCCCGGGCCGCGAAGGGGGAGCGGAAGGCGAAGGCGGCGGCGGCCAAGGCGGACCTGCCGGCGGAGGCGGTACCGGTCTTCGAAGCGCTGCGGGCGTGGCGGGCGGACCAGGCGCGGGAGCAGGGCGTACCGGCGTACGTCATCTTCCATGACGCGACGCTGCGGGAGATCGCCACGGTGCGGCCGGGGTCGGTGGCGGAGCTGGGGGGCGTCGCCGGGCTCGGCGAGAAGAAGCTGGCCACGTACGGGGAGGGCGTGCTCGGGGTGCTGGCGTCGCTGGGCGGAGCGGAGGCGGGGGACGCGGGGGCTGTGGCGGCGCCGGTCGCCCCGGCGGGCCCGGTGGCTGTGGCGGCCTCCGGGACCGCCGGGCAGGCCGGACCGGCGGCCCCGGCCGCGCCGACCGCTGACGCGGGGGCGGAATGGGACTGGGACGCGGAGCCGGACTGGGACGAGCCGGAGTAGACCGGCGCGCCGGGTCCTCGGACGACGCCGGACGAGAGCGGGGGCCCGGTCCGGCGTCGGGCCGGGTGCTGCGCGGCACCCGTCCACCCGCTCCCGTCCACCCGCCACCGCCCGACCGGCACCGCCCACCGGCACCCACCCGCCCCGCCCCACCGGCGCGTGGCAGGCGGAAGGGCTAGATGGCTGGGGTGATCCGGCCCGTTACCTCGCCCAGGCCGACCCTCGTCCCGTGCGGACCCGGCGCCCACGCCGTCATCGTCACCTCGTCGCCGTCCTCCAGGAAGGTCCGCTTGCCGGTGGTGAGTTCGATCGGGTCGCGGCCGTTCCAAGTGAGTTCCAGGAGGGAGCCCCGCTGGTTCACCTCGGGGCCGCTGACCGTCCCGGAGCCGAAGAGGTCGCCCGTACGCAGCGACGCTCCGTTCGCCGTCATCTGCGCCAGCTGCTGCGCCGCCGTCCAGTACATCGTGGAGAACGGGGGAGCCGAGACCACCTCGCCGTTGATCTTCACCTCGATGCGCACGTCGTAGCCGCCGGGCTCCTCCTCGTGGGAGTCGTCGAGGTAGGGGAGGAGGGGGAAGTCCCGGGCCGGCGGCGCCACCTGAGCCGCGTCAAGGGCTTCGAGCGGCGTCACCCACGCCGACACCGACGTGGCGAAGGACTTGCCGAGGAAGGGGCCGAGGGGGACGTACTCCCACGCCTGGATGTCCCGGGCCGACCAGTCGTTGAGCAGGAACAGTCCGAAGACGTGCTCCCGGAAGTCGGTGAGCGGGACCGGGGTGCCGTGGGCCGAAGGGGTGCCGACGACGAAGCCGACCTCCGCCTCGATGTCGAGCTTGACGGAAGGGCCGAAGGCCGGGGCCGGGTCGGCGGGGGCCTTGCGCTGGCCGCTGGGGCGCACCACATCCGTACCGGACACCACGACCGTGCCGGCCCGGCCGTGGTAACCGATGGGCAGGTGCTTCCAGTTGGGGGTGAGCGCGTCGCCGTCGGGCCGGAAGATCCGGCCGACGTTCGTGGCGTGGTGCTCGCTCGCGTAGAAGTCGACGTAGTCGGCCACGTCGTACGGAAGGTGCAGTGTGACGCCCGTGACGGGATGCAGCAGGGGCTCGATGTCGGCGCGGTGGGCCGGGCTCGTCACCCACGCGGTGAGCGCCCGGCGTACATCGCGCCAAGCGGTACGCCCCGCCGCGAGGAGCGGGTTGAGCGACGGCTGGGCGAGCAGCGCGGCGTACGGAGAGCCCAGGGCGAGCGCCGCCGCCCCCGCGTCCAGCACATGGCCGCCGATACGGACACCGACCCGGCGGCGCTCTGGCTCGTCCGGGGTGGAGAAGACGCCGTAGGGGAGGTTGTGCGGGCCGAAGAGGTCGCCTTCGGCCAGGTCGAGCGGGCTCTGCTCGGGCATCGGTGCTGCCTCGCTTTCCAGGTCGTGGAAGACAACACGTTACGTGGCCGCTGCCTGCGACGGCAGTGCCCAAAGAGTGTGCGATGTCCGGGAAAGCCCTGGTCCGCTCGGGGCTGTCGGGGCCGGTCTCCGTCCGGCCTCATCCGCCCCCGGTCCGCAGACGGCGGCACCACCGCGCCGGCTCGGTCGGGGCGGCGCCGACAGGCCGGACGGCGCCATCGGGCCGCAGAGGCTGTCCGCGGAGGGCATGATCGTCTCTGGGGGCGGTCCGGTGGCCGTTTCGGGGCGCTCGGCGGGCCGTTCGGGGTGTCGGGCCGGGTGCTGGACCGGTGCCGGAGTCGGTGCCGGACAGGGTGCTGGACACGACTCAGGGCAAAGCGTGTGTTCCTGCTGGTTTTCGGCGAGAAGGGTGGATACCGGCGCCCTTCGGACTGTGCTCGGGGCGACGGGAAGGCGCTCACTGTGATCGAAACGCGACCGGATACGCTGACTTGAGTGAAGACAGCGACACATCGACAATCCGTGTGATCGTCAGCAGACAGGAGTGACCCTCGTGACCGTCGTCGGGCCGTTCGGACTGAGCGTGCGGGACCAGGCTCTTGAGACCGATGTCCAGGCCGGGCTGGCAGCCGTCGAGGAGGGACTCCTCGACGCTACCAAGAGCGACGTCCCCTTCATCACGGAGGCCGCCCAGCATCTGGTCCGGGCCGGGGGCAAGCGGTTCCGGCCGCTGCTGGTCATGCTGGCCGCGCAGTTCGGTGACCCCCACGCGCCGGGCATCGTGCCCTCCGCCGTGGTCGTGGAACTGACGCATCTGGCGACGCTGTACCACGACGACGTGATGGACGAGGCGGACGTACGCCGCGGGGTCGCCAGCGCCAATGCCCGCTGGGGCAACTCGGTCGCGGTCCTCACCGGCGACTTCCTCTTCGCGCGGGCCTCGCACATCCTGGCGGACCTCGGGCCCGAGGCCGTACGGATCCAGGCGGAGGCGTTCGAACGTCTGGTCACCGGCCAGATCCTGGAGACGGCCGGCCCGCGCGAGGGCCAGGAGCCTGTCGGGCACTACCTGGATGTCATCGCGGGCAAGACCGGCTCGCTGATCGCGGTCTCGGGGCGTTTCGGTGCGCTGATGTCCGGCGCCGACGAGCGGGTCGTCGACATCCTCACCCAGTACGGGGAGCGCCTCGGCACCGCCTTCCAGCTGGCCGACGACGTACTCGACATCGCCAGCGACAGCCACGAGTCCGGCAAGACCCCGGGGACGGACCTGCGCGAGGGCATTCCCACGCTTCCGGTGCTGCTGTTGCGCGCACAGGCCGCCGAGCACGGGCGTCCGGAAGATCTCGAACTGTGCGCGCTGCTGGACGGGGACCTCTCGGACGACGCCCGGCTCGCCGAGGTGCTGCGCCGGCTGCGCGCGCACCCGGCGCTGGAGCAGGCGCGGCGGGACACTGTCCAGTACGCCGAGGCCGCCAGGGCGTCGCTCGCGCCGCTGCCGGAGTGCTACGCGAAGTCGGCTCTGGAGGAGCTGTGCGACGCGGTGGTGCATCGCGCGGGTTAGTGGCTCAAGTGTGACCCAGGTCACATGGTCGCGTTGAGTGTGGACGCGGATCCTCTGCGTACTCATGCCCGGACGCCGGCGCAGCAGGGCGACGGCGCCGGAACGGGGAGATTTCCGGGCATGAGCGGTATCGCGAGGACTCACATTCGCCGGCGCGGCAGCGTCGTCATCGCCATCACCGCGGTCGCGGCAGCGGCGGGCGTCGCGCTCGCCGGGGCGCCGGCCGTCGCCGATGACGGCGGTGGGAGCGGCGGCGGCAGCGGGAGCGGCGCGTCGTACTTCGTCGCCAGCCTGAACGCCGCCAACGAGGTGCCGGTCCCGGGTGGCCCCGCCGCCGGTGACCAGGACGCCGCCGCGTTGCAGTTCGTCGAGGTCAAGGGCGCCACGGTGACCTTCGCCGTGAAGTGGAGCGGCACCGGCAAGCCGACCGCGCTCCACATCCACCAGGGTGGCAAGGGCGTCAACGGCGGCGTCAGGATCGACCTCACCCCGCGGCTCGACAAGGGCAGGGGCAAGGGCGCGGCGCGGACCGCCACCGGGTCGGTCGAGGTCGCGGACGCGGCGGTGCTCAAGGAGTTCACGTCGAACCCGGCCGGCTTCTACACCAACCTGCACACCGCCGATTTCCCGGGCGGCGCGGTGCGCGGCCAGTTCCACCGGGTCACCCACGGCTTCGACGTCGACCGCGCGCTGCGCAGCTTCCAGGCGCCGGTCCTCAAGGGCAGGCAGATCTATGCGTGCGTGGAGGGGGCGGACGGCAAGCGCGCGTTCCAGCAGAGCGACGTACGGGCCGTACTCGCCGGCGGCATCGACCACTCCTTCGTACGGCCCAACTCCGGTACGCCGCAGTGGATCGCGCCCGATCGCAGCGCGGTCACCGGCTCGCTCATCAGCAGGAGCCCCAACGGCGCGGGCAACATCCCCGAACTCGACCTCAGGGCCGAGCAGTCCGGCAAGAAGCGCGGGCTGCTGGCGCGGACCACCGAGATCCTGCGCCTGAACACGGTGGGCGGCGTGGCGCCGGCCGGGAGCTGCGAGGAGGGGTCGGTCGCGGCCGTTCCGTACCAGGCGGACTACGTCTTCATCCAGGGCTAGCCACAACTACGTGCAAGGGGCACTCGGCGTCTTCCCTCTCTGGCGGGGGAGGCGCCGGCGCCGTATGTCATCCCCGAGCAGTAGATGGAGTTGATCCCGGGGTCTGACGCTTCCAGCCCGCCGGTTTGGTCTGATGGAGACCACCACTCCACACCAATTCGGGTGAGAATGGCGGCGCGGGGTGGACGAGTGCAACTGGACGACGGCCGCCAACCACGGAGGTAGGGCACACATGGCACCGAACGACAGCGCACAGACCACCGAGGGCAAGGACTTCACCGCGAACCGCCGCAAGGCCGCGCGCTACGTCGTCCCTGTCGCGGTGGCGGGGGTGGCGGCGGCGACCATCGGGCTCGTCCCGGCGCTCGCCGACTCCTCTGACCCCGACCTTCCGAAGATCACCGCTCAGCAGCTGATCGAGAAGATCGCGGCGTCGGACACGCAGCGGCTCTCCGGCACCGTGAAGATCAGCACCGACCTGGGCATTCCCTCGCTCGGCGGCATCGCCGGCAGCCTGGCGCCCGAGGGCGGGACCGGCGGCGAGGGTTCCGCCGCTGATCCGCAGGCCAAGCTGATGGAACTCGCCTCCGGTACGCACACGCTGCGCGTCGCGGCCGACGGCCCGGACCGCCAGCGCCTCTCGATCATGGGCAAGGCGGCGGAGTACAGCCTGATCCACAACGCCGGTGAGGTCTGGGCGTACGACAGCGCCTCGAACGAGGCATTCCACGCCAAGGCGCCGGAGGGCGCCGGGGATTCCGGCAAGGGCTCGGGCAAGGACTCCGGTCGGCACGAGCAGCTGCCCGAGGGCCTCCCGACGACCCCCAAGGGTCTGGCCGAAGAGGCGCTGAAGGCCGCGGACGAGACCACGTCGGTGACGGTCGACGGTACGGCGCAGGTCGCGGGCCGGGACGCGTACCAGCTGCTCATCAAGCCCAAGCAGTCCGGTTCGACGATCGGGGCCATCCGGATCGCGGTCGACGCCGAGCACGGCGTACCGCTCAAGTTCACGCTCACGCCGAGCAGCGGCGGCAAGGCCGCGATCGACGCGGGCTTCACGAAGGTCGACTTCGGGAAGCCGTCCGCGGACACCTTCGAGTTCAGCCCGCCCAAGGGCGTGAAGGTGACCGAGGCCGACGAGCTGGACTCCCCCGAGAAGGAGTTCAAGGGGCACGGGAAGGACTTCAAGGGCCAGGAGGACCTGAAGGACTTCGAGGGGCTCAACGTGATCGGCGAGGGCTGGACCTCGGTCGCCGAGATCTCGTCCCCCGGCGGCGAAGCCGGGGTCAAGGCGCCGGAGAAGGGCGAACTGCCGCCGGAGGCCGAGCAGTTCATGGACGCCCTGGGTGACAAGGTGTCCGGCGAGTTCGGCTCGGGCACGGTGTTCAAGACCCGCCTCGTCAACGCGCTGATGACGGACGACGGCAAGGTGTACGTCGGCGCGGTCACCAAGGAAGCACTGGTCAAGGCCGCGAACGCGGCCGGCTGAGCAGGCAACGGCCGAGCAGGTAACGGCTGAGCAAGTAAACGGCGAGCAGGTAGCGGACGAGCGAGCAGGTACGGGACGGGGGTGTCCGCCGTGGAGAGTGAGGCCGTCATCGCCACACGTGGGCTCACGAAACGCTTCCGCGGCGGGCAGCTCGCCGTCGACGGCCTCGATCTCACCGTGCCCGCCGGCAGTGTCTTCGGCTTCCTCGGGCCCAACGGCTCGGGGAAGACGACCACCATCCGGATGCTGATGGGGCTGATCGAACCGACCTCGGGTACGGCGACCCTGCTCGGCCGGCCCGTTCCGCGCGCCGCCCGCGCCGTCCTGCCGCAGGTGGGCGCGCTCATCGAGGGGCCGGCGCTGTACGGGTTCCTGTCGGGCCGCGACAACCTGATCCGTTACGACGCGGCCGACCCGGCGGCCGATCCGCGCACCCGCCGCGCGCGCGTCGCGGCCGCGCTGGACCGGGTGGGTTTGACGGCGGCCGGCGGCAAGAAGGCCAAGGCGTACTCGCTCGGGATGAAGCAGCGGCTCGGGCTCGCGTCCGCGCTTCTCCAGCCGCGCAAGCTGCTCGTGCTCGACGAGCCGACGAACGGTCTCGACCCGCAGGGCATGCGCGAGATCCGCTCGCTGGTGCGTGAGCTGGCGGCGGAGGGTACGACGATCTTCCTCTCCTCGCACCTGCTCGACGAGATCGAGCAGGTGTGCACGCACGCGGCGGTGATGGCCCGGGGGCGGCTCGTCGTCCAGGGCACCGTCGCCGAGCTGGCGGCAGGGGCGCGTGGGCGGCTCGCCGTCACCACACCGGACACGGCGGACGCCACGCGGGTGCTCAAGGAGCTGGGCGTCACTGGCCTCGATGTCACGCGGGAGCGGGTCACCGGGGAACTGCCGCCGGGAGACACGGACCTGGCGGACCTCAACACCGCACTCGTGCGGGACGGAGTACGGGTGAGGTCCTTCGGCGTCGAACGGGCCTCGCTGGAGGACGCGTTCGTGGCACTGACGGGGGACGGTTTCGATGTCGCGGGCTGAACCGGAAGTGCGGCCGCGGCCGGAGGAGAGTGCGCGGGGCCGCAGCCCACTGTGGACCCTCGGCCTCTTCCGGTCCGAGCTGACCCTCACGTTCCGGCGCTGGCGCACGCTCGCGCTGCTGGGGGTGCTGGCGGCCGTACCCGTACTCATCGCCATCGCCGTGAAGACCGGGGCGGGCGACGGTTCGCCGTCCGGTGGCGGCGGAGGCGGAGGCGCCGCGGGCCCGGCCTTCCTCACCCAGGTCACCGGCAACGGGCTCTTCCTGGTCTTCGCGGCCCTGGCCGCGACCCTCCCCGTCTTCCTGCCCATGACCGTCGGCGTCGTCGCCGGCGACGCGGTGGCGGGCGAGGCGAACGCGGGCACGCTGCGCTATCTGCTGGTCGCGCCGGCCGGCCGGACCCGGCTGCTGCTCGCCAAGTTCGCTTCCACGATGGTCTTCTGCCTGGTGGCGACCCTGGTCGTGGCGGTATCGGCGGTGGTCACGGGGGCCGTGCTGTTCCCGCTGGGCGACGTCACGACGATCTCCGGTACGCGCATCGGGTTCGGTGACGGCCTGCTTCGGGCCCTGCTGATCGCGGTGGTCGTGGCGGCTTCGCTGGTCGGGATAGCGGCGATCGGCCTGTTCCTCTCGACTCTCACCAACAGCGGCATCGCGGCGATGGCGGCGACGGTCGGGCTGCTGATCACGGTGCAGATCGTGAACGCGATCCCGCAACTGGACGCGCTGCACCCGTACCTCTTCCCGAACCACTGGCTGTCCTTCGCCGACCTGCTGCGCGAGCCGGTCCCCTGGGACGGCGTGATCGACAATCTCCGGCTCCAGGCGCTGTACGCGGCGGTGTTCGGCTCCGCCGCCTGGGCGCGCTTCACGACGAAGGACATCACGGCCTGAGAGACGGCGCCGTACGGCCCGGCCCCCGCCGGGGCCGGGCCGTACAGGTGGGGTTCACGAGCCGTGCGGCCGCGGCGGACCAGCCGCGGCGCCGGGGATCACAAGGGACTGCCGGGGATCACCGGCGGTGCCGCCGGGCATCACAGGCGACTGCCGGGGATCAGAAGGTGAGCTTCCAGCTGTCGATGTAACCGGTGTCCTGCGCGGCGATGTCCTGGACCCTCAGCTTCCAGACGCCGTTGGCCACCTCGCTCGACGCGTCCACCGTGTAGGTGGCGATCACGTTGTCGGCTGAGTCGCTGCCGCTGGAGCTCTTGAGCCGGTAGGCCGTCCCGTCGGGCGCGACCAGGTCGACGACCAGGTCACCGCGCCAGGTGTGCTTGATGTCCACGCCCACGCCGAGCGTGGCCGGGGCGTTGCCGGTACGGCCCGCGACGGTGACGGAGGAGGTGACAGCGGCGCCGTTGTCCGGGACGGCGACGTCGGCGGTGTTCTCGTACACGTCGCCGGGCGGGACGACCGGCCCGCTGCCCAGCGTCCAGATGGCGTGGGCGATGGCGTCGCTGTTGCGGTCCAGGGCGGTGTCGTTGATGTTCGCCGTGGTGTCGCAGGACGAGTGGTAGCAGCGGTCGAAGGCAGTGCCCGCGGTGCCGCCCCACTTCTGGACCTGGGCGCTGGTCTTCGTACGGCTGGCACCCGTGAAGAGGCCGCCGACCGGTATGCCCACGTTCTTGAAGCTGGCGTGGTCGGAACGTCCGTCGCCCTCGGTCTCGATCTCGGTCGGGACGCCGATGCCCGCGTAGTAGTCCTTGAAGGTCTTCTCGATGGCGGGGTCGTCGTCATAGACGAAGTAACCCGGGTTCGGCGAGCCGATCATGTCGAAGTTGAGGTAGCCGGAGAACTTCGAACGCTCCGTGGTCGGAAGGCTGTTGACGTACGCCTTCGAGCCGACGAGGCCCAGTTCCTCCGCGCCCCACCAGCCGAACCGCAGGTGCTTCGTCGGCTTGAGCTGGGCGCGGGAGACGGCGAGCGCGGTCTCCAGGACGCCGGCGGAGCCGGACCCGTTGTCGTTGATGCCGGGGCCGGAGGAGACCGAGTCGAGGTGCGCGCCGGCCATCAGGATCTGGTTCGGGTCGCCGCCCGGCCAGTCGGCGATCAGGTTGTAGCCGGTCGCGCCGCTGGAGGTGAACGTCGTGACGGTGGTGGTGAATCCGGCGGCGTCCAGCTTGGCCTTCAGATAGTCGATGGACGCCTTGTAACCGGGGCGGCCGTGCGCCCGGTTGCCGCCGTTGGCGGTGGCTATCGACTGGAGCTGGGTGAGATGCGCCTTGACGTTGGCGAGGGGTATGTCGGGGGCGGCGAGTGCGGCGGCCCGGGTGGTCGGGGCGGTCGGGGCGGCTGACGCGGCGGGCGCGGTGGCGGCGACCAGGCCGGTGAGGGCGAGGGCGACTGCCGCGGTACTGCCGGCGGCGGCCGTGCGTCTGCGGGTGGAGAGGCGCGAGAGGCCGGCGAAAGTGGAGAGGTTCATGTGGGGGCTCCGGATTCCGTACGGGGACAGACGGAACGTGCGAGACGCCCCGTGCCGCGGTGAGCGGCGCGGGGCGTTGGAGCTGGTGGTGCATGAGCCGTGCATGGCGTTGCATGGGCTGTGCGTGCTGCATGTTCTGGGAGAGCTTGACTCTGCGTCAAGAGCGGAAACCGGTCACCGGTGTTCGGATGCCGGACGGCGGTACGCGAGGTACGCGAGCCCGCCGTGCGTGGCCGCGCCCCGGTCGACGGCGAAGAAGATCGAGTCCGCGCGAGTGGTGAAGGGGAAGGTCTTCGCGTGTGGCGTGTCGCCGCAGTCGAGGCGCCGCCGGGTCTCGGCGCTGCCCGAGGTGACGGTGAGGGTCACCGAGCCCCGGCCCGCGCAGGCGGCCTCGACGGCAAGGCGGGTGCCGGGTTCGATCTGGCTCTGGTTGTCGGAGCCGTCGATACCGCCGGCCGCCGACAGTACGAACGTGCCCGCGTCGGAGAGCGCGTCGGAATCGGTCAGGGCCGCCGTTGCCGCGTCACTGAGTTGCTGCTCGCTGGGCGGGCCGGGCTCGTGAGTCTTGCGGGGCAGGGTGCTCACCGCCCTGGGAGGTGACTCCGGCGCTGATGGTGTGGTGCAGGCGGCCGTGCCGGCGAGAAAGGTGAACGCGGCGAGTGCCGCGCCGGCCGGGCGTACAGCGTTCTTCATGTGTCCCCCGTCGGTCGGTCCGGTCAAGGCACCATGGCGCCATGCGGGGCGCGCCGCCCCCCACTTGAGCCAAGTCAGAGCTTCGGTGGGCGCGCGATTCCGTGGGGCGCGGATTCGGTGGGCGCGCAAAGCGGTGGGCGCGGATTCGACGGAGGCCGATCCGTCGCCCTCGGGCGGGTCCGGCTGTCCCCGTCGTACGGATCGTCCGGATGCCGGACGGCGACCGGATCCCGTCATGCCGGTCGGCCCGGAAAGTGGGCCACGAAAGTCGGCCCGGTAAGTCGGGCCGCGAAAGGGGCGTTGGGCCGATCGCGTCGGGCGGTCGGCGAGCCGGGATTGCGCTAACCGGTTATAGTGGTTACGTGATCGCGCCTGCAATGGATTCGCCGCCCGGACTGACTCTGCGTACTCCGGAGGGCCGCCCGTATCTCTTCGACCCGGGCGCCCTGTGCCTCGAACTGCTGCCGACCGGCGGCCCCGGCCTGCTCGCCCGGTACGAGGTGCTGCACGAGCCGGCCGATCTGGTGCGCTGGGCGGAGCGCAGCCGGCTGCCGGCCGGGCTCGCCCCCGCCGTGAGCGCGAGCGAGCTGGTGGACGCGCACACCCTGCGCGACGCGCTCCACCGCCTGGCGACCGACCGGGCCCACGGCCGCGCACTGGGCGCGTCCGACCTCGACGTGGTCAACCGGTTCGCCGCGCGGGAGCCGCTGGTCGCCCGGATCGACGTGGGCGCGGGCGTGGGCGCCGTGCGGGCGTGGGCTCCGGGCGCCACCGGGTCCCAGCTGCTGTCGACGGTCGCCCGCGACGCGATAGACCTGTTCACCGGGCCGTACGCCCGCCGCATCCGGGCCTGCGGCTCGCACGACTGCTCCCTGCTGTTCGTCGACACCTCACGCCCCGGCCGCCGTCGCTGGTGTGCGATGGAGCGGTGCGGCAACCGCAGCAAGGCGCGCGCCCACCGGGCCCGCCAGAGCGAGAACCAGGCCGGGACGCGGGCCGAGGACCCGGCCGGGCAGCACGCCGGAAGCGAAGGAGAGAGCTGATGCCGACCGGACTCACGAAGGACGCGGGCTGGGAGATCGGGGTTTCCCGTACGCTGCCCCGCCCGCCCGCCGCCGTATGGGAGTTCATCGCGAGCCCCGAGGGTGTCGGGCTCTGGCTGGGCCCCGGTGCGGAACTGACCGCCGAGAAGGGCGCCCCGTACCGTACGGCCGACGGGGTCACGGGCGAGGTCCGCAGCTACCGGCCGGGTGACCGCGTCCGCCTCACGTACGGGAGTACGACGGTGCAGGTCGCTGTCTCCGCCGCCGGAGCGAGCGGCGAGAAGGCGGTACTCCGCTTCCATCAGGAACACCTGGCCGACGCCGGGGAGCGCGAGGCGAGGCGGACCCACTGGCGCGCGGTCATGGACGAGATCGCGGCCGCACTGGGTGACGGCTGAGGGACGACTTGGGGGACGGCTGGGGGACGGCTGGGGGCGGCTGAGGAGCGGAGTCAGCGTGCGGAAGCCGTGGCGGGGGCGGCGGCAGGGGTCTCTTCCCCGGCCGCGGCACGGGCGTCGTAGTCGGCCCGGGCGGCCGCGATCTCGTTCTGGTGCTTCTCGGTCCAGGTGACGAGCGAGCGGATCGTGGTGTGCAACGTCGCTCCGAGCGGAGTGAGTTCGTACTCCACGCGCGGCGGCACCACCGGATGTACCGTGCGCTTGACGAGCCCGTCGCGCTCCAGTTGGCGCAGCGTCACTGTCAGCATGCGCTGGCTGATGCCGTCGATCTTGCGCCGCAGTTCGGTGAAGCGCAGTACGTGGCTGTCGAGCAGCGCGATGACGAGCAGCGACCACTTGTCTGCCACGCGGTCGAGGATCTGCCGCACCTCGCAGTCCTCGCGGGTGTCCCACTGGAAGGGGTCGGTGTCGCCGTACGTCCCCTGGGAGTCGGTGACTTCGCAGTTACTCGGTGACTTCAAAGTGCCTTCTTCCATGGGACCTGATGCTGCCTCAGGATGCCAATGGTTACAAGAGAGAACCGACCGGCATCCCGATAACCGACCCGATACGAGGCTCCCCATGACCCGACGCGCGTGGGCACTTCTGCTCGTCCTCTGCGGCACCATCTTCCTCGAAGGCATCGACGTCGCCATGCTCTCGGTGGCCGTGCCGTCCATCAGATCCGACCTGGAGCTGCCGACCGGCACCGCGGCGTGGGTGATGAGCGCGTACGTCCTCGGTTACGCCGGATTCACCCTGCTCGGCGGCCGTGCGGCCGACCTGCTGGGCAGACGGCGGATGTTCCTGACCTGGCTCACGGTCTTCCTGGGCTTCTCCATGCTGGGCGGCTTCGCCACCGAGGGATGGATGCTCGTCGTCGCCCGCTTCGTGACGGGCGTGGCCGCGGCCTTCATGACCCCCGCCGCGATGTCGATCATCACCACCTCGTACGAGGAGGGCCCGCAGCGCAACAAGGCCCTGCTCGTCTTCGCCGGCACGGCCGCGGGCGGCTTCTCGCTCGGGCTGGTCATCGGCGGACTGCTGACCCAGTTCGGCTGGCGGTGGGTCTTCTTCGCCCCGGTCCTGCTGGGCGGGGCCGTCCTGCTGGCCGCGCTGCGGCTGCTGCCGGCGGAGGCGCGGCCCGCCCGCCGCGGCGGCTCCTTCGACTTCGCCGGCGCGGCGACGGCCGCAGGGGCGATGCTGCTGCTGGCGTACGGGATCGTACGGCTGGAGCACGGCTTCGACGGCTGGCAGCTCACGGGGGCCGTGGTGGCGGCCGGGCTGCTGCTCGCGACGGCGTTCGTCACGGTCGAGCGCCGCTCGCCCGCGCCCCTCGTACGGCTCGGCATCCTGCGCAAGGCGTCGATGGTCCGAGCCGATCTGGGCGCCCTGCTGTTCGTCGGCTCCTTCTTCGGCTTCCAGTTCATGGTGACGCTCTACCTCCAGGAACTGCGCGGCTGGTCGTCGCTGGAGACGGCACTGGCCCTGGTGATCATGGGAGTGGACGCGGTGCTGGCTCCGACGCTCCCCCCGCGCCTGGTCAACCGCTTCGGCAACGCGCGGGTGATCTTCGGCGGATTCCTGCTGGCGATCGTGTCGTACGCGCTGTTCCTGCCGGTGGGGCTCGACTGGTCGTACGCCCTCATGCTGCCGACGCTGTTCCTGACGGGCGCGGCGTTCGCGCTGGCGTACGGACCGCTGACGATCGCGGCGACGGACGGCATCGAGGAGCGGGAGCAGGGTGTGGCGGGCGGCCTGCTCGCGACCGCGACGCAGTTCGGCTCCGCCGTCGGCATCTCGGCGGTGACGGCGGTGTACGGCCTGGTGGTGGCCGGCGGTGACGGTTCCCCCGGAGCCACCCTCGACGCCTTCCGCGCGGCGCTGGCGGTACCGGCGGTGATGGTGGTCGTCGGAGCGGTGATCACGGCGTTCGGCCTGCGGGGCGGGCGGAGGCGGGCGGTCGACGCACCCGGGGCCACGGCGCCCGCCGCGGCTCGGCCGGGGTCGGTCCCGGTGGCGTAGGCGGAGGCGCGGGGGGTGCGGGCGTGCGGGGGGTGAGCCCCGGCCCTTGCTCCCCGGACGCAGAAGGGCTGGACGTGGTTGCGGGAGCCGGTCAGTGCTCTGCCGCAGCCATGTTCCGGCTCAGGGCCGCGCCGCCCACGGTGCGGACGTGGACGTCGGCGCGGGCTCGGCCGGCACGGGGCCGGTGCCGGACGCACCACCCGCTGCGGCACCCGCGCACACACCCGTACCCTCACCGGCGCCTGCGGCAGCACCGGCGCCTTCACCCGCACCGGCCCCCGCGCCCGTACCGGCACCCGAGGCACCCGCCGCACCCGCACCCGCCGCACTCGCACCCGCACTAGCGCCCGCGGCCACCGCGGCAAGCCGCAGCGCCTGCGCCCGCCCACGCCGGGCCGCCCGCAGCGCGTCCCACGTCAGCAGCGCCAGTGCCGCCCACACCAGCGAGAACCCGGCCCACCGCTCCGGCGGCATCGCCTCGTGGAAGTACACGACGCCGAGCCCGAACTGGAAGACCGGCGCCAGATACTGCAACAGCCCCAGCGTCGACAAGGGCACCCGTATCGCCGCCGCCCCGAAGCACACCAGCGGCACGGCGGTCACGATGCCGGTGGCGGCGAGCAGCGCCGCGTGGCCCGGTCCCTGCGTACCGAAGGTCGCGCCACCGTGCGACCCGATCCACAGCAGGTAGCCCAGCGCCGGCAGGAACTGGACGGCGGTCTCGGCGGCCAGCGACTCCACGCCGCCCAGATTGACCTTCTTCTTGACCAGGCCGTACGTCGCGAACGAGAAGGCCAGGACCAGCGAGATCCACGGCGGCCGCCCGTACCCGACGGCCAGTACGAGCACCGCCGCGAGGCCCACCGCGACCGCCGCCCACTGGGCCGGGCGCAGGCGTTCCTTCAGCAGCAGCACGCCCATGGCTATCGTGACCAGCGGATTGATGAAGTAGCCGAGCGATGCCTCGACGACCTGGCCGTTGTTGACGGACCAGATGTAGAGGCCCCAGTTGACGGTGATGACGGTCGCGGCGAGGGCGATGAGCCCCAGCTTCCGGGGCTGACGGACGAGCTGCCCGACCCATGCCCACCGGCGTACCACCACCAGCGCCAAGCCGACGACGGCGAGGGACCAGACCATGCGGTGGGCCAGGATCTCCATCGCGTCGGCGGGTTTGAGGAGCGGCCAGAAGAGGGGACGAGCCCCACATTCCGTAGGCGCCGATGCCGTACAGCAACCCCGACCGCTGTTCGTTGACCGACTTCACTCGCCCTCCCGACCCGCGCACATCATCCTGCTGAAGGTAGCGCCGACCTGGCCCGGATGTCATGTCCGTATCCCCATACGGTCATGACATCCGGCGCGCGGGGCACGGAAAGGCGGGCGCGCGGGGCGTGAAAGAGGGGCGCCCGGTCCCTCAGGACCGGGCGCCCCTCTCACCCACCGGCGCGGTGACGTCAGCCGACGGACGTCAGCCGACGACCGTCCACGTGTCGTTGCCCGCCAGCAGCGCCGCGAGGTCGCCCTTGCCGTTCTGCTCGATGGCGGCATCGAGCTGGTCGGCCATCAGAGTGTCGTAGACCGGGCGGTCGACGCTGCGCAGCACCCCGATGGGGGTGTGGTGCAGCGTGTCCGGATCCGCGAGGCGCGAGAGCGCGAAGGCCGTCGTGGGCGACGCCGCGTGTGCGTCGTGGACCAGGATCTGCGACTCGTTCTCGGCGGTCACCGCCACCACCTTGAGATCTCCGGTCGCCGCGTCCCGTACGACGCCCTTCGACCCCTCGGCACCGAAGCGGATCGGCTGCCCGTGCTCCAGCCGGATCACGGCCTCCTCGGCCTGCTGCTTGTCCTTCAGGGCGTCGAACGCGCCGTCGTTGAAGATGTTGCAGTTCTGATAGATCTCCACCAGCGCCGTGCCGGGGTGGTCGGCGGCCTGCCGCAGCACCTCGGTGAGGTGCTTGCGGTCGGAGTCGACCGTACGGGCGACGAAACTCGCCTCCGCGCCGATCGCCAGCGACACCGGGTTGAAGGGCGCGTCGAGCGAGCCCATCGGCGTCGACTTGGTGATCTTGCCGATCTCGGAGGTGGGGCTGTACTGGCCCTTGGTCAGCCCGTAGATCCGGTTGTTGAACAGCAGGATCTTCAGGTTGACGTTGCGCCGCAGCGCGTGGATCAGGTGGTTGCCGCCGATGGACAGCGCGTCGCCGTCACCGGTCACCACCCACACGCTCAGGTCACGCCGCGAGGACGCGAGGCCGGTCGCGATCGCGGGCGCGCGGCCGTGGATCGAGTGCATGCCGTACGTGTTCATGTAGTACGGGAAGCGGGACGAGCAGCCGATCCCGGAGACGAAGACGATGTTCTCCTTCGCCAGTCCGAGCTCGGGCATGAAGCCCTGCACGGCGGCGAGGACCGCGTAGTCGCCGCATCCGGGGCACCAGCGCACTTCCTGATCGGACTTGAAGTCCTTCATGGACTGCTTGGCCTCGGCCTTGGGCACCAGCGAGAGCGCCTCAGTCATGGGTGGCCTCCTTGAGAGCCGTGGCCAGCTGCTCGGCCTTGAACGGCATGCCGTTGACCTGGTTGTACGAGTGGGCGTCGACCAGATACTTCGCTCTGAGCAGGGTGGCCAGCTGTCCGAGGTTCATCTCGGGCACGACCACCTTGTCGTAGCGCCCCAGGACTTCGCCCAGATTCCGGGGGAACGGGTTGAGATGGCGCAGGTGCGCCTGTGCGATGGGCGTCCCGGCGGCACGCAGCCGGCGTACGGCGGCCGTGATCGGTCCGTACGTCGAGCCCCAGCCCAGCACCAGGGTCCTGGCCTGGTCCGGGTCGTCGACCTCCAGGTCCGGGACCTCGATGCCGTCGACCTTGGCCTGGCGGGTGCGGACCATGAAGTCGTGGTTGGCCGGGTCGTACGAGATGTTGCCCGTGCCGTCCTGCTTCTCGATGCCGCCGATGCGGTGTTCGAGACCGGGCGTACCGGGCACGGCCCACGGGCGGGCCAGGGTCTGCGGGTCGCGCTTGTACGGCCAGAAGACCTCGGTGCCGTCGGCGAGCTCGTGGTTCGGCCCGGTCGCGAACTGCACCCGCAGGTCCGGCAGCTCGTCGATCTCCGGGATCCGCCACGGCTCGCTGCCGTTGGCCAGGTAGCCGTCGGACAGCAGGAACACCGGCGTCCGGTAGGTCAGCGCGATCCGCGCCGCGTCCATGGCCGCGTCGAAGCAGTCGGCGGGGGTGCGCGGCGCGACGATCGGCACCGGGGCCTCGCCGTTGCGCCCGTACATCGCCTGGAGCAGGTCGGCCTGCTCCGTCTTGGTCGGCAGGCCGGTCGACGGTCCGCCGCGCTGGATGGCGACCACCAGGAGCGGCAGCTCCAGCGACACCGCCAGCCCGATGGTCTCCGACTTGAGCGCCACACCCGGACCCGAGGTGGTGGTGACGGCGAGCTGTCCGCCGAACGCGGCGCCGAGCGCCGCGCCGATGGCCGCGATCTCGTCCTCGGCCTGGAAGGTCCGCACGCCGAAGTTCTTGTGCCGGCTCAGCTCGTGCAGGATGTCGGACGCCGGCGTGATCGGGTACGAGCCCAGGTAGAGCGGCAGGTCCGCCTGCTGACCGGCGGCGATCAGCCCGTACGACAGGGCCAGGTTCCCGGAGATGTTGCGGTACGCCCCCGGGGGGAACGCACGGGTCGCCGGGGCGACCTCGTACGAGACCGCGAAGTCCTCGGTCGTCTCGCCGAAGTTCCAGCCGGCCCGGAACGCCGCGACGTTCGCCTCGGCGATCTCGGGCTTCTTGGCGAACTTCGTGCGCAGGAAGTTCTCGGTGCCCTCGGTCGGCCGGTGGTACATCCACGACAGCAGTCCGAGCGCGAACATGTTCTTGGAGCGCTCGGCCTCCTTCCGGGACAGGCCGAATTCCTTGAGCGCCTCGATCGTCATCGTGGTCAGCGGCACCGGATGGACGTTGTACGCCTCCAGCGAGCCGTCCTCCAGCGGAGAGGTCTCGTAGCCGACCTTCGCCATCGGGCGCTTGGTGAACTCGTCGGTGTTGACGATGATGTCGGCGCCGCGCGGCACGTCCCCGATGTTCGCCTTCAGCGCGGCCGGGTTCATGGCCACCAGGACGTTGGGCGCGTCGCCCGGCGTCAGGATGTCGTGGTCGGCGAAGTGCAGCTGGAAGCTGGACACACCCGGCAGAGTGCCGGCGGGCGCCCGGATCTCGGCCGGGAAGTTGGGCAGCGTCGAAAGATCGTTTCCGAAGGTCGCCGTCTCGGAAGTGAAGCGGTCTCCCGTGAGCTGCATTCCGTCACCGGAGTCGCCCGCGAAACGGATGATCACCCGGTCCAGCCGGCGGACCTCCTTCTCGGAGACCTTCCCGCTCGGCGTGCTGCGCTGTTCCCCGACGACGGTGTCACTCGCTCCGTCGGCACCATCGGTTCCGTCGGCCTTCTCGGCCGGGCTACTGACCTGGCTGGTCACTGAACTGGACCTCCCTCGAGGCGGCTGCTCGGGGCCGGCCGGCCAGCGGTGGCCCCAGGGCCCACCCTACGTCGGTAAGGGTCTCCTTCCCTGGAGCAGTCACATAGTGGACCCCGTTTTGAGACGCTCTGCTGCCCTGTTTTGTCACGATTCGCCAGCCCCCCGGCTTCTGATCGATTACGCTCTGTGCTCATCCTCGGATTACGTGTTACGGGTGTCTCGCTGGTATCGCCTTCAGGCGCTCAGGTGCTCATGTCACGTATTGAGGTAGGTCAGCACCGCCAGCACCCGCCGGTGATCACCTTCACTCGGCGCGAGTCCGAGCTTAAGGAAGATGTTGCTGACGTGCTTCTCGACCGCGCCGTCGCTCACCACCAGTTGCCTGGCGACCGCCGAGTTCGTCCGTCCTTCGGCCATGAGGCCCAGGACCTCCCGCTCGCGCGGCGTCAGCCGGGCCAGGACGTCCTGCTTGCGGCTACGGCCCAGCAGCTGCGCCACGACCTCGGGATCGAGCGCGGTCCCGCCCTGGGCCACCCGGAGGACGGCGTCCACGAATTCGCGTACTTCCGCCACCCGGTCCTTCAGCAGATAACCGACGCCCCGGCTCGACCCGGCCAGCAGCTCCGTCGCGTACTGCTCCTCGACGTACTGCGAGAGCACCAGTACGCCGATTCCGGGGTACTCCTTGCGCAGCCGCACCGCCGCCCGCACGCCCTCGTCGGTGTGGGTCGGAGGCATCCGTACGTCCGCCACCACCACGTCCGGCAGTTCGCCCTGCGACGCCAGGTCGCCGACGGTCTTGATCAGGGCTTCTCCGTCCCCGACGCCCGCGACGACATCGTGTCCGAGGTCGGTCAGAAGCCGCGTCAGGCCCTCCCGCAGCAACACTGAATCCTCGGCGATGACGACCCGCACTCTGTCTCCCACGGCCCCGCAGCCCCCCAGTAATTGATCTCTCCCCGTAACGTCGGACCCAGCATCCCAGGAACCGGACTGATGTGCGGCCGGGTGCGGGGATTCGTGGTGTACGACTCTCAGGGGATCGGGGGAGCGGGCCCGCCACCCGGCGAGGAACGCCGGGTGGCGGGGGTGGCGGCGGGGGTAGGTCGGCGGGTGACAGGTCGGCGGGCCGGCCGGCGCGTCAGCCGCGCCAGGGCAGCTCCGCCGTAACGGTGGTCGGGCCGCCCGCCGGGGAGTCGACGACCAGGATTCCGTCGACCGCGTCGAGCCGCTCCGCGAGCCCCGCCAGGCCCGAGCCGGCCGTTGTGTCCGCCCCGCCCTGCCCGTCGTCGCTCACCTGGAGCATCAGCCGGTCCGCCGTCTGCCACACCTCGACCGTGGCCCGGGAGGCCCGTGCGTGCTTGCTGACGTTCTGGAGCAGCTCCGAGACGGTGAAGTACGCGATGCCCTCGATGGCCGGGGCCGGCCGCGCCGGAAGGTCCACCTCGACCCGCACCGGCACCGTGCACCGGGAGGCCACCGCCGAGAGCGCCGCGTCCAGCCCGCGGTCGGTGAGGACCGCCGGGTGGATGCCGCGGGCCAGGTCCCGCAGTTCCTGAAGGGCGATCTTCACCTCGCCGTGCGCCTCGTCCACCATGCGCGCCGCGGCCTCCGGGTCGTCCGTCAGCTTCTCCTTGGCCAGGCCCAGGTCCATGGCGAGGGCGACGAGCCTGGCCTGGGCCCCGTCGTGCAGGTCGCGTTCGATGCGCCGCAGGTCGGCGGCCGCCGTGTCGACGACGACGCCCCGGTCCGACTCCAGCTCGGAGACGCGGGTGGCGAGCCTCGACGGGCCGAGCAGCCCGGCCACCATCACCCGGTCCGCGGCCGCCAGGCCGCGGATGAGCCACGGGGTGGCGAGGGTGAGGAGCAGGCCGACCGCGCCGGTAAGGCCCAGTTCGACGGGGCTGTCGAGGTAGACGTTGTGCGTGCTGTCGCCGTACAGCTGAAGTCCGTCGACTCCGGCATAGACCGGGAACGTCCACTGCCACAGCGGATACGTGAGCATCGCCCAGCCGTACGACCAGAAGGTCAGCGACACACTGAACGCGAACACCGCCCACGGCATGTGCAGGACGGCGTACAGCAGATGCCGCCAGGACGTCCCGCTCTTGAGCATCGCGCCCATCCAGGACATCGGGCCGCCGCCCGGCTTGGGCCGTACGGGCGCCGGGTCCGCCACGTCCAGTTTGAGCAGCACCCTGGCGCGGGCCCGTTCCATCGCCCCGAGACCGCGGCAGCCGGCCAGGCACAACGCCAGTACCGGTACGCCGAGGAAGGTGATCAGCAGGCCCATGCCCAGCGACGTCATCGTGACCGCGAAGACGAAGAGCAGCACGCTGATCGGCAGGCTGAGCATCAGGTAGCCGAACTCGCGCCAGGTCCGGGCCTCGATCGGCGCGCGCAGCGCGGGGGGAAGGACGTGCCTCCTCGGGGGCCGGCCCTGGGGAGCCCACTGGTCCCGGGTCTGCGGTGCGTACTCCGTGGCCATCGCTGCCGTCCGTTTCTGCTCTGGTCGTTCCGACAAGTTGCCGTGCGATTCAAGAATGCTGGGACGGCCGGGCCCGGACCATGAGGCCGGTCACCGTTTACGACCGGGGGTTTTCCCCACCCCGGCGTCGCGCTTGGCCACACCCTTGTCCGTACTCCCGGCCCTCGCCGGCGCTCCGGGAGTCCTGTGGCGGCCCCGCCACGGCAGTTCGCCCGTCACCGTGGTCGGCCCGCCCACCGGGGAGTCGACGGCGAACAGGCCGTCCACCGCACCGAGCCGGTCGGCCAGACCGGCCATGCCCGTACCACCGTCCAGCCGCGCGCCGCCCCGCCCGTCGTCCCGCACCCGGATCAGCAGGCGTTTGCCGCCGCGCCGCACATCCACCGACGCGGACCGCGCGCCGCTGTGCTTGCTGACGTTCTGGAGCAGCTCGGAGACCGTGAAGTACGCGATGCCCTCGATCGCCTCGGCCGGACGTTCCGTCAGGTCGACGCTCACCCGCACCGGAACCGTGCAGCGCGACGCGATCGACGAGAGCGCCGCGTCCAGACCTCGGTCGGTCAGCACGGCGGGGTGGATGCCGCGCGCAAGGTCGCGCAGCTCCTGCAAGGCCAGCTTCACCTCGCCGTGCGCCTCGCCGATCATCGCCGCGGCGGCGACCGGGTCCTTGAAGTCGCCGGTCAGCTTCTCCTTCGCCATGCCGAGCCCCATGGCGAGCGCCACGAGCCTGGCCTGGGCCCCGTCGTGCAGGTCGCGTTCGATGCGCCGCAGGTCGGCGGCCGCGGTGTCGACGACGACGCCCCGGTCCACCTCCAGCTCGGCGATGCGCCTCTCCAGTTCGCCGGAGGGACAGAGCAGACCGCGCACCATCGCCCGGTCGGCATTGGTCATCGCCCGCGCGAGGTACGGCAGCACCGGCCACAGCACGAAGAGCCCGGTCAACGTGACGGCGAAGGTGAGCACCCCCCACGGCAGCCGGATGAACGCGAACAGCGCCGTCCGCCAGCCCACCGGATCCTTCAGGCCGTTCCACAGCCACGGGAGGAAGCCGCCCGGCCGTCCCGCGGCCGCCGGGCTCGGCTCGTCGACGTACAGGCGGAGCAGCGCGCGTGCCCGCGCCCGCTCGACCGCGCCGAGCAGGCGCGCCCCCAACAGCCCCGCCACCACCACGGGCAGGCCGATCACCGTGACCGAGAGGCCGCCCCCGAGGACGAGAGCCACCACGACGAACACGAAGCCGATGAGAGCCATCGGCAGGTTGAGGAGGAGATGCGCGATCTCCTTCCAGGTGCCGGAGCCGTACGGGAAGCGGACGGGCTCGGGCCGGGCCGGGGGGCGGGTCCGCGGCCCGCCCGACAGCTCGGGCGTGCCGGACGGGCCGGGTGGGCCGGACGGGCCCTCCGGCCGGTCTGACCGGTCGTAATCTGGGATGTGGTCGCTGGCGCTGGCGGTCATGACGCTCACCCTGCCGGGCGCCGGCGAGGGATGCCATGGGGTAACTGGGTGCGCGGAAGTAGGGATAACCCCACCCCTGCGTGAGACGGCTGCTTACCGGGTCTTTACCAGGGCCTAGACTCCCGTGCGTACAGATCGTCGAACGCGGCCGATGTGGCCGACGCAGCCAGGGAGCGAGAGGGGCGGACGTGCCGGAACCGACGGTTCTCGCGGACGGGTACTTCCAGAGTTACTCGGTCGTCGGACTGCTCGCAGTCATCGGCGTCCTCTTCGTCGCCGTGGCCTTCGGGGCCGGGCGACTGCTGCGGCCGGTCGTGCCGACGCCGGAGAAGCTGCTGACGTACGAATGCGGCGTGGACCCGGTCGGAGAGGGCTGGGCGCACACGCAGGTCCGTTACTACGTCTACGCCTTCCTGTACGTGATCTTCGCCGTCGACTCGATCTTCCTCTTCCCCTGGGCGACGGTCTTCGCCGCGCCGGAGTACGGCGCGACGACGCTGGTCGAGATGTTCATCTTCCTCGGCTTCCTGGCCGTGGGACTGCTGTACGCATGGAAGAAGGGCGTCCTCGAATGGACGTGACCCCTGTCGACCTCCCCGAGCCCAAGCGCCTGGGAGCTCTCGCCCGCCTCGCACCGGAGCCCATGAAGGTGGTCCTGAACTGGGGTCGCCGCTACAGCCTGTGGGTCTTCAACTTCGGTCTCGCCTGCTGCGCGATCGAGTTCATCGCCGCGTCGATGGCGCGCCACGACTTCATCCGGCTCGGCGTGATCCCCTTCGCGCCGGGACCGCGCCAGGCCGACCTGATGGTCGTCTCCGGCACGGTCACGGACAAGATGGCCCCGGCCGTCAAGCGGCTGTACGAGCAGATGCCCGAGCCGAAGTACGTCATCTCCTTCGGCGCCTGCTCCAACTGCGGCGGCCCCTACTGGGACTCGTACTCCGTGACGAAGGGCGTCGACCAGATCATCCCGGTCGACGTGTACGTACCGGGCTGCCCGCCGCGGCCCGAGGCCCTGCTCCAGGGCATCCTCAAGCTCCAGGAGAAGATCGCCCGCGAGTCGCTGAGCGAGCGCTACGGCCACGGCAGCCGGCCGTCCACCGCGGCGCTGCGCAGCGGACTCGTCACTCCGCCGCCGGCCCCCGGGGAGGACGTGAAGTGAGCGACGCGAACCGCACGACGGCGTACGACGCCCTGCCCGGCGCCGTCACCGAGATCTTCGGCGAGGAAGCGACCGCCGAGCACAGCTACGACCTGCTGACCGTCGACGTCCCGGTCGGCTCCTGGATCGCGGCGCTGGAGATCGCGCGCGACAAGCTGGGCTGCACGTACTTCGACTGGCTGAGCGCGGTCGACGAGCCGGGCACGGGATTCCGCGTGTGCGCCCACGTCGTCGCCCTCGAAGGCCGTACGGTACGGCGCCTTCTGCTGCGCACGACCGTTCCGCACGCGGCGCCCGCCGTACCGTCCGCCGTCGAGGTCTACGCCGGCGCGCAGTGGCACGAGCGTGAGACGCACGAGATGTTCGGTGTCGACTTCACCGGCCACCCGCACCTGGTTCCGCTCCTGCTGCCCGAGGGCTTCGAGGGACATCCGCTGCGCAAGGACTTCGTCCTGGCGGCCCGGGTCGCCAAGGCGTGGCCGGGCGCGAAGGAGCCGGGGGAGTCGGACCACGGTGGGCCGAAGCGCCGCCAGATGCTGCCGCCGGGCGTTCCGGACCCGAACGAGTGGGGCCCCTTGAAGGGCCAGCTCCCGCCCGCGCCGGCCCGCCCCGCCCGCACCCCGCGTGCGGCAGGTGCGGCAGGTGCGGCAGGTGACCGTCCGCCGCGCCGCGCCCGCAGCGTGGCCGAGGGCTCCGCGACCCAGGCGGCGGAGGCGGCGACCCCCGCACCGGAAGGCACCGCACCGGAAGGCACCGCACCGGAAGGCACCGCCCCGAGGCCCCCGCGCCGCGCCCGCAGCGTGAGCGAGGGCTCGGCGAGCCAGGCGGCGGAAGCCGCCGCACCGGCGGCCGCACCGGCGGAGGAAGGCACTCCGGCGAGGCCCCCGCGCCGTACCCGCAGCGCGGCCGAGGGCTCGGCGAGCCAGGCCGCCGCCGGCGCATCGGCGGCGGACGCGACAGCCACCCCAGCAGCCGCGCCGGAGCCGTCCCCCGAGCTGGAGGCCCCGACACCGTCGGCGGCATCCGCCGAAGCCGGGTCCGACGCCCCGGCGGCACCGCCCGCGCCGCCCGCGCGCAGCGCGGACGCGCCCTGGCACCACGCACGCCCCGCCTTCCAGGACGAGGACGCGCAGGCGGAGACCGGTCCGCAGAAGCGGCGGAAGACGCAACCGGGCAAGGAAGCCGCCACCAGAACGGGCGCTTCCGCCGACACCGACGCCGACGCGGCGGAAGCCGCCGACGCGGCCGCCGAAGAAGCCCTGGGCGGTGACGCGGCCGCCGCGAAGGAGCCCGGCCGGCCGGCCGCCGGCTCCACAGACGAGGACACGACCGGCCCCACCCCGGACCGAGGGAGCGACGACGCGTGAACGACGTACTCGATGTCGCCCTGCGCCTGGTCATCGTCTTCGCCGTGTTCATGGTCCTTCCCCTCGTCGTGGGGCAGACCGAGCACAAGGTGATGGCACACATGCAGGGCCGCCTCGGCCCCATGTACGCGGGCGGCTTCCACGGCTGGGCCCAGCTCGTCGCCGACGGCGTGAAGTTCGCGCAGAAGGAAGACATCGTCCCGGCCAACGCCGACCGCCGCATCTTCCAGCTCGCCCCCGCCGTAGCGCTCCTCCCGTACCTCCTGGTGCTCGTCGCGATCCCGATCGGCCCGAGCGAGGGCGCGGTCGGCCAGGTCATCGACGCGGGCATCTTCTTCGTGCTCGCCGTCATGGGCGTGGGCGTGCTCGGCTCGCTGATGGCGGGCTGGGCCTCGGCCAACAAGTTCTCCCTGCTCGGCGGCCTGCGCACCGCCGCCCAGCTCCTCGCGTACGAACTGCCGATGCTGCTCGCCGCCGCCTCCGTGGCGATGGCGGCCGGCACCGTCTCGCTGCCGGGCATCCTGAACGCCTTCGAGTGGTGGTGGCTGCCGTGGCAGATCGTCGGCGCGATCGTGTTCTTCGTCGCCGGCCTCGCGGAACTCCAGCGGCCGCCCTTCGACATGCCGGTCGCCGACTCCGAGATCATCTTCGGCGCGTACACCGAGTACACGGGCCTGCGCTTCGCGCTGTTCCTGCTCGCGGAGTACGCCGGAATCGTCGTCCTGTGCGGCCTGACCACCGTCCTGTTCCTCGGCGGCTGGCACGGCCCCTGGGGCGCGGACGGCCTCGGCTGGGTCTGGACGCTGTTGAAGACCGCGATCCTCGCCTTCGGCGTCATCTGGCTGCGCGTGACCTACCCCCGGCTGCGCGAGGACCAGCTCCAGAAGCTCGCCTGGACCGTACTCATCCCACTCGCTCTCGCGCAGATCGCGCTGACCGGAATCGTGAAGGTGGCGATCCAGTAATGCCCCCGATCCCCGGCTCCGGCCTCGCCAAGGGCCTGGCCGTCACGCTGCGCACGATGACGAAGAAGACCGTCACCGCGCAGTACCCGGACGTCCAGCCCGAACTGCCGCCGCGCTCGCGCGGCGTGATCGGCCTCTTCGAGGAGAACTGCACGGTCTGCATGCTCTGCGCGCGCGAGTGCCCCGACTGGTGCATCTACATCGACTCGCACAAGGAGACGGTCCCGGCGGCAGTCCCCGGCGGCCGCGAACGCAGCCGCAACGTCCTCGACCGCTTCGCGATCGACTTCTCGCTCTGCATGTACTGCGGTATCTGCATCGAGGTCTGCCCCTTCGACGCGCTCTTCTGGTCCCCGGAGTTCGAGTACGCCGAGACCGAGATCCACGAGCTCACCCACGAGCGGGACAAGCTCCGCGAATGGATGTGGACCGTGCCCGAGCCGCCCGCGCTCGACCCCGGCGCCGAGGAGCCCAAGGAGCTCGCGGCGGCCCGCAAGGCCGCCGAAAAGCTCGCCGCGGCCCAGGAACAGGCGGCCCAGGAGCAGGCGGCACAGGAACAAGCGGCCCAGAAGCCGGCGGCCCAGGAACAAGCAGCTCAGCAGGAAGAAGAGGGGCCCGCCGAATGAGCCACCTCGCCGCAGCCGCCGAGCAGGGCTTCCTCTCCCCGACCGGCGTCGAGATCGCCTTTGTCCTCGTCGGCATCGCCACCCTCGGCGCGGCCGTCGTCACCGTCACCACCAAGCAGCTGGTGCACGCCGCCCTGTGGCTGGTCGTCGCGCTCGGCGGCCTCTCCGTCGAGTACCTCCTGCTCACAGCCGAGTTCATCGCCTGGGTCCAGGTCCTGATCTACGTCGGCTCCGTCGTCGTCCTCCTCCTCTTCGGTCTGATGCTCACCAAGGCCCCCATCGGCCGCTCCCCGGACGCCGACTCGGGCAACCGCTGGGCCGCCCTCACGGTGGCCGTCGCCGCGGCCGCCGCACTCGTCTGGGTGGTCGTGGACGCGTTCCGCACCCAGTGGATCGACCTGGACGGACCGTCCCAGGGCTCGACCAAAGTGACCGGCGAGATCCTCTTCCAGCACTGGGTGCTGCCCTTCGAGGCGCTCTCGGTCCTGCTGCTCGCCGCCCTCGTCGGCGCCATCGTCCTCTCCCGCAAGAGCGACAGCGACAAGGAGCAGCGCTGATGCACCTCGCCTATCCCGCCGTGCTCGCCGCCCTTCTCTTCTGCACCGGGCTGTACGGAGTGCTCGCGCGCCGCAACGCGATCCTGGTCCTGATGTCCGTCGAGCTGATGCTCAACGCCGTCAACCTCAACCTGGTCGCCTTCGACGTCTGGCTGCGCGACACCCTCCACGCCGGCCAGGCACTGACCTTGTTCACCATCGCCATCGCCGCGGCGGAGATCGGCATCGGCCTGTCGATCGTCCTGATGGTCTACCGCAACCGCGGCACCTCGGACATCGACAAGCTGCGCGACACCGCCGAGGGCCGGACCGCCGACGACGAGGCTTCCGCCATGGCAGACAAGGCCGCACACGAGGCCGCACAGAAGGCTGAGGCCGCCGCGTGACGACCACGACCCTCGCCGTCCTCGTCCCCCTCCTCCCGTTCCTCGGCGCCGCCGCCGGCCTGCTGCTCGGCCGCACCGCACCCGGATTCGTCCGGCCCCTCGCCGTACTGCCGACCCTCGCCGCCGCCGTGCTGGCCGTGATCGTCGCCGTACGCCAGGGCGGCGGCCGGGCGATCGACGCGTCGACGCAGCTCACCCCCACCGGCTCGGTCCCCATCGACCTCGCCCTGCACCTCGACGGCTTCGCGGTCCTCGTCGCCGTCCTGGTCGGGGTCGTCGCCACCTGCGTGCAGCTCTACTCGACGGGCTACCTGCGCGACGACCCGCGCTACCCCTCGTACGCCGCTCTCGTCTCCCTCTTCACCTCCGCGATGCTGCTCGTCGTCTACTCCGGCGACCTGATGGTGCTGCTGGTCGGCTGGGAGATCATGGGCATCTGCTCGTACTTCCTCGTCGGCCACTACTGGGAGACGCCCGAAGCGCGCGCCGCCTCCCTCAAGGCATTCCTGGTCACCAAGCTCGGCGACGTCCCCTTCCTCTTCGGCCTCTTCGCGCTCGCCGCCGACGCCGGCACCTTCCGGATCACCGGCATCCTCGGCGCCGTCGGCAGCGGCGGGCTCGACCACCCGACGCTGATCGCGCTGCTGCTCCTCGCCGGTGTGGCGGGCAAGTCGGCCCAGTTCCCGCTGCACACCTGGCTGCCCGACGCGATGGCGGGCCCCACGCCCGTCTCCGCGCTGATCCACGCCGCGACGATGGTCGCCGCCGGTGTGTACTTCGTGGCCCGTCTCCTCCCCGTCTTCGCCGCGTCCGCCGCCGCCCTGACCGTCCTCGCCGTGATGGCCGCCGTCACGATGGTCGGCTCGGCCCTCGCCGCCCTCGCCCAGGACGACATCAAGCGCGTCCTCGCGTACTCGACGATCGGCCAGCTCGGCTACATGACCGGCGCACTGGCCGTCGGCGACCGGGGCGCCGCCGTCTTCCACCTCATCTCCCACGGCGCCTTCAAGGCGCTCCTCTTCCTCGGCGCCGGCGTGATCATCCACGCCGCCGGTACCAACTCGCTGGCCGCCATGTCCCGCATGAGCGGCCTGCCCAAGCGCATCCCCGACGCCTACTGGACGATGACGATCGCCCTGTTCGCCCTCGCCGCGATCCCGCCGTTCGCCGGTTTCTTCTCCAAGGAAGCCGTCCTCGTCGCCGCCGAGCACGCCTCGCTCGGCGACACCACGGGCGTCCCCTCCGGTGCGGGCTTGACCGTGCTCGTCGCGGGCCTGCTCACCGCCCTCCTCACGGCGGCGTACGCCACCCGCCTGTGGCTGCTGGCCTTCCGGGGCCGAGGCCCCGCCGCCCCGGATCACGGCAAGCAGCCCCTCGTCATGAACGGCGTCCTGTGGGTCCTCGCTGTCCCCTCCCTCGCCTTCGGCCTCGCCGTCACCTACCTCGACGACTGGTTCGACGGCCACGCGCTCACCCCGACCGTCACCACGGCGGTCCTCGGCACCGGCGTCGCCCTCGTCGGCGGACTGGTCACGTACGGCGCCTGGCGCCACACCACGGCCATGGCCGCCCGCCCCCCGATCGGCGCCGTGGCCGCCCACCCCGAAAAGAGCCCGGCCGTCTCCGAGGCGGAGGCCATCGCCACCCACGCCCCCGCCTACGGCGACATCGCGTCGGCCCCCGACCCCGCCGACCCCGGCCGGCTCCTGCTGGGCCCCCTGCACCGGCACGCCGCCGCCGGCTTCCACCTCGACGCCGTCTACCACACCCTCTTCGTGCGGCCCGTCCTGGCGGGCGCCGAGCTGGTCCGCTTCCTGGACCGCGAGGTCGTCGAGACGTACGTACGCGGTGCGGGCACCGTCCCGCGCCTCCTCGGCGCCGTCGTCCGCCGAGCCCAGACCGGCAATGTGCAGACCTACCTCAGTGCCCTGCTCGCCGGTTCCGTCGTCCTGGCGATCGCCGCCGTCATCGTCGCCGCCGTCGGAGCGTGAGCCGTGATCGATATCAGCCCGTCCGTGATGCAGTTCCTTCTGGCGTTCATCGTCGTCGGCCCGCTCCTCGGCGCCGCCGCGGCCCTTCTCCCGGCCCCGCCCGGCCTGAAGGGCAAGAACCCGGACCAGGCCGTGCTCCGCCACGGCGTGACGGTCACCGCCGCGATCCTCATCGCGGCCGTCGTCCTCACGCTGGGCTTCGACCACGACCACCCGTCGAAGATGCAGGCCACGACCGACATCAGCTGGATCCCGGCGCTCGACGTCAGGATCCACCTCGGCATCGACGGCATCTCGCTCCCCCTCCTCGTCCTGACCGCGCTGCTGACCTTCCTCTGCGCGCTCTACAGCTACTCCAAGATGCCCGCGGGCCCCTCCCCGAAGGCGTTCGTCGCGCTCCTCCTCGTCCTGGAGTCCGGCACCCTCGCGACCTTCGCCGTCCTCGACCTGCTGCTCTTCTTCCTGGCGTTCGAGATGGTCCTCATCCCGATGTACTTCCTCATCGCCCGGTGGGGCGGCGACCAGAGGCAGCCCGCCGCCTGGAGGTTCATCCTCTACACGCTGCTCGGCTCCGTCGTGATGCTGCTCGGTCTCCTCCTCATCGGACTGCAGTCGGGCACGTTCGACATGGTGGCACTCGCCACTGACAACGGCCGTGGACTGACCACATCCGTGCAGGTCATCGCCGTTCTGGCGATCGGCCTCGGCCTCGCCGTCAAAACCCCGATGTGGCCGTTGCACAGCTGGCTGCCCGACGCCCACACCGCCGCCCCCACCGTCGGCTCGGTCCTCCTCGCGGGTGTCCTGCTGAAGATGGGTACGTACGGATTCGTCCGCATCGCACTCCCCATCGCCCCCGACGGCATGCGCACGTTCGCGCCCTACCTCGCCGCCTTCGCGGTCGTCGGCATCATCTACGGCTCCCTCGCCTGCCTCGCGCTGGCCCGCAAGGGAGCCAAGGGCGACCTCAAGCGCCTGATCGCGTACTCCTCCGTCGGTCACATGGGCTTCGTACTCCTCGGCATCGCCTCCATGACCCCCACCGGCGTCAACGGCGCGCTCTTCGCCAACATCGCCCACGGCCTGATCACCGGCCTGCTCTTCTTCCTGGTCGGCGCCCTCAAGGACCGCTACGGCACCGCCGACCTCGACACCCTCGCCGGCGCCACCGGCGCGGCCCTCTACGGCCGCGCCCCCCGCCTCGGCGGCCTCCTCGCCTTCGCGGCCGTCGCCTCCCTCGGACTCCCCGGTCTCGCCGGCTTCTGGGGCGAGATGCTGACGATGTTCGGCGCCTTCGACCCCGCCGAGGGCCTCAGCCGCCCCGCCTTCCTCACCTTCATGGCGATCGCCGGCGTCGGCACCCTGCTGACCGCCGCATACCTGCTCGTCGTCGTACGCCGCGTCTGCATGGGCGTACCCGAGCGGCAAGCGGCCGAGCCGGCGGCGATCGCCGACGTCCAGGGCTACGAGTTCGCCGCCTGGACCCCCCTCGTCGCCCTCACCGTCCTCGCCGGACTCTGGCCCGCGGTCCTCCTCGGCCTCACCGACCCGGCCGTGCAGAAGCTCCTCGCAGGAGGCAAGTCGTGACCGTGGCCGCCGAAACCGCCAGCCTCGTCCAGTCCGTCGACTGGGCGGCGATCGCCCCGCCGACGATCGCCGCGACGGTGGGCCTGATCGTCCTGGTTGCGGACCTCTTCGTACCCGAGGACAAGAAGCAGCTCCTGGGCCGGCTCTCCATCGCCGGTCTGGCCGCGGCGCTCCTCGCCCTCCTGCCCCTCCTCGACGGCGACCGCTCCACCTTCTGCCTGACCGCCGACAACGACGTGTGCAGCTACACGGCCGACCACTTCACCCTGGTCATCCAGCTCCTGGTACTCGGCGGAGCGCTGCTCACCGCCCTCCTCTCCGTCACCGAGACGACGAAGGACAAGCTCCCCGCGGGCGAGTTCTGGTTCCTCCTCATGTCATCGGCGGCGGGCGCCGCCCTGCTCCCCGCCTCCCGAGACCTGGCCACCCTCGTCGTGGCCCTCGAAGTGGCGTCGCTGCCGGCCTTCGCCCTGGTCGGCATGAAGCGCGGCGACCGCCTCTCCTCCGAGGCGGCCCTGAAGTTCTTCCTCTCCTCCGTCACGGCCACCGCCGTGATGCTGCTCGGAGTCAGCTTCGTGTACGCGACGACGGGCACCCTGCACCTCACCGAGATCGCCGTACGCCTGGACGACGTACCGGCGCAGCTCGACACCCTCGCCAAGGCGGGCGTCGCCCTGACCCTCGTCGGCTTCGCCTTCAAGACGGCGGCGGTCCCCTTCCACTTCTGGGTCCCGGACACCTATGTCGGCGCACCCCTCCCGGTGGCCGCCTACCTCTCGGTGATCGGCAAGGCCGTCGGTTTCACGGGCCTCATCCTGGTCACCGTCATCGCCTTCCCGTCGTACGCCGACGTATGGGGCCCGGCCATCGCCGTGCTGGCGGCGCTCACCATGACGGTGGGCAATGTGGCCGCCCTGCGCCAGTCGGCCACGCGCGCGTACAGCGCGGTCCGCCTGCTCGCCTGGTCCTCCGTGGGCCAGGCCGGCTACATCCTGGTCCCGATCGCGGCAGCGGCGTACTCCAGCGACAACCAGATCGGCTCCACGGTCGCGTACGCCCTGATGTACGCCGTGGTGAACCTGGGCGCGTTCGCCGTCGCCGCCCTGGTCGCCCGTACGCACCCGCTCAACCGGATCGCCGACTACCGGGGCCTCTACGCGACCCGCCCCCTCGCGGCGCTCGCCCTGGGCTTCTTCCTCCTGTGCCTCGCGGGCCTGCCGCCCGGCATCATCGGCCTCTTCGCCAAGGTCACCGTCTTCTCCGCGGCGGTCGACGCGGGCCTCGGCTGGCTGGCGGTCGTCATGGCGGCCAACGTCGTGATCGCCCTCTACTACTACCTCAAGTGGACAGCGGTCCTCTTCCGCGCCCCCGAGGGCGAGCAGCCGAAGCACGCGGTCCCCGTGCCGGTCACCCTCGCCATCGTTCTCACCGCCGTCCTGGGCATCGCCCTGTCCGGCGTACCGCAGCTGGCACTGCGCTTCGCCACCGGCAATCTCTTCCAGTAACCACGTACGGCCCAACGGACGGCCCGGTAGCACAAGGGAACTAGCACCCCTCGCTTGGCGTTGACCAGTAAGGGAGGGTCCACTGGATGTGGAAGCACCCCCACAGCAAGGGGTTCCCCCGCCGCACCATTTGGAGGGCGCACCGTGCACCGCCGGCACAACGGGCTGAGGACCGCCGTACTCCTCGGGGGACTGTCAGCACTCATCATCGTCATCGGCAGCTTCTTCGGCCGTACGGGCCTGATCGTCGCGGTTCTCGTCGCACTCGGCACCAACGCCTACGCGTACTGGAACAGCGACAAGCTCGCCCTGCGGGCCATGCGCGCCCGCCCCGTGAGCGAGTTCGAGGCGCCACAGCTGTACCGCATGGTCCGCGAGCTCTCCACCCAGGCCCGCCAGCCGATGCCCCGCCTGTACATCTCGCCCACCCAGGCACCCAACGCCTTCGCGACCGGCCGAAACCCGCGCAACGCGGCGGTGTGCTGCACCGAGGGGATCCTCCAGCTCCTCAACGAGCGCGAACTCCGGGGCGTCATCGGCCACGAGCTGAGCCACGTCTACAACCGGGACATCCTGATCTCCTCCGTCGCCGGCGCCCTGGCCTCAGTGATCATGTTCCTCGTCAACTTCGCCTGGCTGATCCCCATCGGCCGCTCCGACGACGACGAGGGCCCCGGCCTCTTCGGCATGCTGCTGATCATGATCCTGGGCCCCCTCGCCGCTTCGGTCATCCAACTCGCGGTGAGCCGTTCCCGCGAGTACCAGGCGGACGCCTCCGGCGCCCAGCTCACCGGCGACCCGCTCGCCCTCGCGAGCGCCCTGCGCAAGCTCGACGCGGGCACGAAACAGCTCCCACTGCCCGCCGAACCGCGCATCGAGACCGCGAGCCACATGATGATCGCGAACCCGTTCCGCCCCGGGCAGGGAGCCGCGAAGCTGTTCTCGACCCACCCGCCGATGGCGGAACGCATTTCCCGACTCGAGCAGATGGCAGGTCACCGCCCATGAAGACAATCCTGAACGTCATATGGTTGGTACTGAGCGGCTTCTGGCTCTTCCTCGGCTACATCGCCGCCGGGCTGATCCTCTGCATAACGATCATCGGCATCCCCTTCGGCCTGGCGTCCTTCCGCATCGGCCTCTACGCGCTCTGGCCCTTCGGCCACACCACGACCGAGCGCCGCGACGCGGGAGCACCGTCCATGGTGGGCAACGTCCTGTGGCTGGTCCTGGCGGGCTGGTGGCTGGCGCTGAGCCACATCGTCACGGGCATCGCCCTGTGCGTGACGATCATCGGTATCCCGTTCGGCATAGCGAACTTCAAGATGATCCCCATCTCGCTGCTCCCCCTGGGCCGCGAAATCGTCCCGACGGACCGCCCGTTCGCCACCCGCTGACACCACACCGCGCGCGCACCGGGCCCGGACGGGCGGGGAACGTACCGCGGGCCGACGGGACCAGGCGCTCTCCGGGGCTGCGCGGGCTTCGCGCTCTGCGGTGCCGGGAGGGCGACGCACCGGGGCGCTCTCCACGGGGTGTCGAACGCAGCCGCCCCGAACCACCCCGAATGCCCGAACCGTTCGGCACCCGAGGAGACGCACCGGGGCGTCACCGACCGCCCACGCGTACGCCGCAGCCGCGGACGCCCCGCGGCATCACCGACGCCCCCTCCGTACCCGCCACGCGTACGCCGCGGCACCCGCCGCCAGCACCGCAGCCCCCGCCACCACCGAAGACACCGGCAGCGCGAACGCCAGTCCCACGCACCCCACAAGCCCCACCAGGGCCAACACCCGCCCGCGCCCCGGCCCCAGGGTCCACGCCGAAGCATTGGCCACGGCGTAGTAGGCCAGCACGCCGAACGACGAGAACCCGATCGCCCCGCGCACGTCACCCGTCGCGGCCACCACCGCGACCACCGCCCCCACCGCCAACTCCGCCCGGTGCGGCACCTGGAACCGGGGATGCACGGCGGCCAGCACCCTCGGCAGATGCCCGTCCCGCGCCATCGCCAGCGTGGTACGCGACACTCCGAGAATCAGTGCCAGCAACGCCCCGAGCGCCGCCACGGCCGCACCCACCCGCACCACCGGCGCCAGCTCCCCGAAGCCCGCCGCGCGCACCGCATCCGCCAACGGTGCCGCCGACGAGGCCAGTTCCCCGGCCCCCAGCACCGACAGCACCGCGACCGCCACGCACCCGTACGCGACCAGCGCGATCCCCAGCGCCACCGGAATCGCGCGCGGAATCGTACGCTCCGGATCGCGTACCTCCTCACCCAGCGTCGCGATCCGCGCGTACCCGGCGAAGGCGAAGAACAGCAGCCCCGCGGCCTGAAGCACCCCGCCAGCCGACCCGCCGCCCCCGGACCCCAGCGAGGGACCGCCGCCCCCCGCGCACACGGCCACCACCATCGCGAGAACCGCCAGCACCACCGCCACAATGACCCGACCCACCCAGGCCGACTTCTGAACACCCCCGTAATTGACGGCAGTCAGCACGACGACCGCGCCGACCGCCACCACCTGCGCCTGCTCGGGCCACACATAGGCCCCGACCGTCAGAGCCATGGCCGCGCACGAGGCGGTCTTCCCCACGACGAAACCCCAGCCCGCGAGGTAGCCCCAGAAGGGCCCGAGCCGCTCCCGCCCGTACACGTACGTGCCGCCCGAGGCCGGGTACAGCGCGGCCAGCCGCGCCGACGCCATCGCATTGCAGTACGCCACCACGGCGGCCAGTGCCAGCCCCGCCAGCAGCAGCGTCCCGGAGCCGGCCGCCCGTGCCGCCGGCGCGAGCGCCACGAAGATCCCCGCGCCCAGCATCGCCCCGAGCCCGATCACGACGGCATCGAAGACCCCGAGCGTCCGGCGCAGTCCCTGTGTCATGCGCCGCACCCTACTGAGCTATCCGAGCCCGGTCTCCCGCAGCGTGATGTTGAGCCGCCCACCCGACATCCCACAGGCCGGATCCCCAGTCCCCGGCAGCACTTTCGGCACCCCGTGGTAGGCGAAGCGCGAAGGCCCCCCGAATACGAACAGATCCCCGGAGGCCAGCTCCACATCCGTGTACGGCCGCCCCCGCCCGTCCGTGTTGCCGAACCGGAAGACACAGGAATCACCGATGCTCAGCGACACCACAGGAGCCCCGGACCGCTCGTCCTTGTCCTGGTGCATGCCCATCTTCGCGTCGCCGTCATAGAAGTTGACCAGCGCGGTATCAGGGCTGTACTCGCTGTACTCCCCGTACTCCGGCCCCCCGGCCCCGTCCGGGCCACCCCCGTACGCATCGCTCACCGCCCGCCGCCCCAGCTCCGCCAGCCACCCGGGAAACTCCGCGACCCGCGCCCCGTTCACGTCGTCGGCCGTGCGCGTGTACCGGTACGGCTGCCAGTGCCACCCCACGCACACCGTCCGCACGGACATGACCCCGCCGTTGGGCAGCCGCGTATGCCGGATCGGCACCGGACCCCGCGCCCAATCCCGGCACGCCCCGACCAGCTCCCGCTGCTCGTCCACCGAAAGCCAGCCGGGCACGTGCACCGCCCCCGGCGCGATCCGCGCCCGCTCCCGGGGGAACAGCCCGGTCACGGCCGGGCCCCCACTCCCTCGAGCTCCAGCAGCTGCCGCTTGCGCTCAAGACCGCCCGCGTACCCGGTCAGGGACCCGTCCGCCCCGATCACCCGGTGGCACGGCCGCACGACGAGCAGGGGATTGCGTCCGATGGCCGTCCCCAGCGCCCGCACCCCGGCCCGCGAGACCCCGATCCGCTCGGCGAGCCTCCCGTACGACGTCGTGGTGCCGTACGGGACGCTCTCCAGTGCGTCCCACACCCGCCGCTGGAACTCCGTACCGGCTCCGGCGGCGTACTCGACGTCGAAGCGCGTCAGCTCCCCGCCGAAGTAGGCACGGACCTGCCGCGCGATCTCCTCGAAGGCGCCGGGCGCGTGCCTCCAGTCGCCCGGTACGTCGTCGAGGGCGACCCCGCCCTTCTGCCCCGGCACGGACAGCGAGGCCAGCGCCGTACCGCCGGTGGCGGTCGCGGACTCCTCGCCGGCCAGCAGCAGCTCACCGAGCGGGCTGTCCAGGGTCGCGTACAGCGTCATGGCTGGGTCCTTCCTCGCGTCATGTCCGTGACGGCTCACACGCCGCATGCCTCGGTCCGTCACGACGAGTCTGCGACGCCGCGCCACACCCCGCTGGCGGGATTCGGACGTCACGCCGGGGCGAAGCCGCGACGGGGGTGGAGCCGACGACGCCGCCTCCACCCCCGTCCCGACGCCACCACGCTCGCGACCGGCGCCCCGCGGTCAGCGGTGCCACGAAGGTCAGCGGTGGTCCACAAACGTCAGCGGTAGTTCACGAACTGCAGCGCGAAGTCGAAGTCCTTGCCCTTCAGCAGCGCCTGCACGGCCTGGAGGTCGTCACGGCTCTTCGAGCTGACCCGCAGCTCGTCGCCCTGGACCTGCGCCTTGACGCCCTTGGGGCCCTCGTCGCGAATGATCTTCGCCACCTTCTTGGCGTTGTCCTGGGAGATGCCCTCCTCGATGGACGCGAAGATCTTGTACTCCTTGCCGGAGAGCTGCGGCTCGCCGGCGTCCAGCACCTTGAGCGAGATCCCGCGCTTGACCAGCTTGGTCTCGAAGACGTCGAGGATCGCCTTGACCCGGTCCTCGGAGTTGGCCTGCATCAGGATCTTCTCGCCGGACCAATCGATCGAGGCGCCGACGTTCTTGAAGTCGTAGCGCTGCGAGATCTCCTTCGCGGCCTGGTTGAGGGCGTTGTCGACCTCCTGCCGCTCGACCTTCGAGACGATGTCGAAACTGGAGTCGGCCATGTCCTGTGGCTCCTTGTGATCGGGGGACGGGGGTACCGGTATCGGGTGCCGCACGGGGCGGGCGCGCGGCCGGGCGTCCCGGGCCGCTGCCGTAAAGCCTAGCCACCCGGACCCGCCCCGAGGGCTGATCAATCCGGTGGCGGAGCACCCCCGGGCATCAGGTATCGTTTACGTCGTTGCCACGGAACAACCGCCCCGGCGGGAGTACCGAGGCGGCATCCCATGGCGGTGTGCCCGAGTGGCCAATGGGAGCGGACTGTAAATCCGCCGGCTTAGCCTTCCCAGGTTCGAATCCTGGCGCCGCCACAGGTAGGGAAACCCCCTCCGACTGCGAAAGCAGCCGGAGGGGGTTTTCTCGTTACCGCGCCCCGTTCGGCGGTGCGGCCCGCGCTCAGTTGCCGGCGACGTCCTTCACCGCGACCGTGACCGGCACGGACCCGCTGACCAGCTCCAGCGTCAGCCCCGCCGTCGAAGGCGTCTCCAGCAGCTCGGCCAGGACCGCCGCCACGTCGTCGCGCGGCACGGGACCGCGCCCCGTCGAGACCCCGAGGGACACCAGCCCGGTCCCGGCGTCGTTCGTCAGGCTGCCCGGCCGCAGGACCGTCCAGTCCAGACCGGACCGGGAGCGCACATCGTCGTCGGCCGCCCCCTTGGCACGCAGGTACGCGTCGAACACCTCGTCACCCGCCCTCCCCGCGTCCGCGCCCATCGACGACACGATGAGATACCGGCGTACGCCGGCCCGCTCCGCCGCGTCCGCGAAGAGCACGGCCGCTCCCCGGTCCACCGTGTCCTTGCGTTCCGTGCCGCTGCCGGGCCCCGCGCCGGCCGCGAAGACGGCGGCGTCGGCGCCCGCCAGCACCTCGGCGACCTGCTCGACGGAGGCCGATTCCAAGTCCAGCACGACCGGTTCGGCGCCGACCGTCCGCAGATCCTCGCTCTGCCGGGCATCGCGCACGATGCCCGCCACCTCGTACCCGCGCGCGGCGAGCAACCGCTCCAGCCGCAGCGCGATCTGACCATGTCCACCCGCGATGACAATGCGCATGTCTCCGACCGTACGCGCCTCGGCGGGATGGTGCTCAAGGCCGGGCCGCACACGCCTGACAGGGGATCAGCCCCGCCCCTGCCGCGGCAGATCGAGTGCGACGGCCGCCGCCGAGTCGCAGTACTCGCGGACGGCGCTGGTACGGGCCACGACCCGCCCGCGGTGGATGACGACGCGGCTGTACGCCAGGGACAGCACCCCCCCGAGCCGGTCCCCGCGTACGGCGACCAACTCGGCCGGAAAGCCCGCCTCCACTCGTACCTCGGGCAGCCCCATCGCCTCCCGCGCCGCGGAACTCACGGCGCCGTACGCGTCCGCCGGACGCATCCCGCCCTGCGAGGCCAGCAGGTAGGCCGCCTCCAGCGGGTCCCCGCGCCCCACCGGATTGGCCACGTCCCGCAGCGCCCCGCTGCCCGCGGCGACGCGCACCCCGGCCGCACGCAGCAGCCGTACGGGCGCCGGGCCGCCGCCCCGGCGCTCCACCCCCGAGCAGTCGCCCTGCGGCAGGCACACCACGGTCACTCCCGCGGCCGCCAACTGCCCCGCCGCGCGGGTGGCGGCGTCCAGGGGGAGCCGGGAGAGCCCGGCGCACGGCCCGATGGTGACCCCGGGCCGCAGCCCGCCCGCCATGGCCGCGAGCCGCGCGAGCCGGGCCGGATCGTCACCCTCCGTATGGAGGTCCACCGGGCAGCCGTGCTCGGCGGCGATCTCCAGGACGGCCTCCGTGTACCCGGCCGGATCGGGGTCGAGGTCCGGGCAGCCGCCCACCACACCGGCGCCCATCTTCACGGCGTCCCGCAGCATGGCGAGCCCGTCGGCGCCCGCCAGCCCGGTGAGCAGCCGGGGAACGGCCACGGCGGTCAGATCGGCCAGACCGCGCAGCGAGCGCCGGGCCTGGAGCACCGCTTCCATGGACCTGATCCCCTGCACGTCCCCGATCCGTACGTGCGAACGCACCGCGGTCGCGCCGTGCCCCAGCTGCAACAGCACGGCCTCGGTGGTCCGGCGCTGGACGTCCTCGGCGCTGTACGACACGGGGCCGCCGGCGTCGGCGGTGAGAGCAGTGTCACTGTGGGCATGCGGTTCGGCCGCCGCGGGGAGCAGGAGGTGGCCGCCGAGGTCCACGCGCGCGCCCACGGCGGGAAGGCTGCCCGCGGTCCCGACGGCCTCGATACGGCCGCCACTGAGCCGTACGTCCACCGTGCGGCCGTCGGTGAGGCGGGCCGAGCACAGCAGGAGCGTGGTGCTTTCGGTGCTGGGCGAGCCCTCGCTGTTCCCAGGGGGGCCGCCGGGCGAACGGGGCGGCTGCGGCTGGCTGTCGGACATCGGGCTCCTGGTGGGGCGTGGGGCTCGGGCGCGCAAGATCAAGATCACGCAGCGTGAGTCGAGCCTAGGGCGCCGCAAACCAGCCTTCGAGGAGGAGCGAAATAGTCGTACCGGTGAGGGCACGAGTGGCGCACCAGTGGCGCACGAGTGGCGTACGGGACCGCTGTGACGGGCACGTGAAGGGGTACGGGAAACGGATTTGGGCGATCGGCGGGCGACCGTGTAATGTCTTCATCGCTCGCCCCAATAGCTCAGTCGGTAGAGCGTCTCCATGGTAAGGAGAAGGTCTACGGTTCGATTCCGTATTGGGGCTCTGGTGATCGGGGATCCCCGCCTTCGGGCGGGGTGATCCGGACATCAAAGCGGTGTAGCTCAGTCGGTAGAGCAAGCGGCTCATAATCGCTGTGTCACCGGTTCAAGTCCGGTCACCGCTACACACGGTAGCCGATTGTGGGGTCGGTCCTTCGATCGGCTACTCTTTTATGCGTTCATCCGTCAACCGTCCGTCCAAGGAGCACTCACGTGGCTGCCACCGACGTCCGCCCGAAGATCACGCTGGCCTGCGTGGAGTGCAAGGAGCGGAACTACATCACCAAGAAGAACCGGCGTAACAACCCGGACCGTCTTGAGATGAAGAAGCACTGCCCGCGCTGCAACTCGCACACCGCGCACCGCGAAACCCGCTAAACACAGGCTCGTATGCGAGGCCGTCCCCACTTCGGGGGCGGCCTCGTGTCGTTTGGTTCAGTCAGTTCATCGCTCATCAGGAGGTACGAGTCCATGGCGCTCGACCAGTCCTTCGTGGGGCGGGCCTATCCGCCCACCGCACCGTACGAGGTCGGCCGGGAGAAGATCCGGGAGTTCGCCGAGGCAGTGGGCGACACCAATCCCGCGTACACCGATCCGGAAGCCGCCAAGGCACTCGGTCACTCCGATGTGATCGCACCCCCGACCTTCGTCTTCGCCATTACGTTCAAGGCGGCCGGGCAGGTCGTCCAGGACCCGCAGCTCGGACTGGACTACAGCCGGGTCGTGCACGGCGACCAGAAGTTCGCGTACAAGCGCCCGGTACGGGCGGGGGACCGGCTGTCGGTCACCTCGACCATAGAGGCGGTCAGGTCCATGGCCGGCAACGACATCCTGGACATCCGCGGCGACGTCCACGACGAGTCCGGCGAGCATGTGGTGACGGCGTGGACGAAGCTCGTCGCACGCGCGGCGGAGGAGGCGTGATGGCGGCGAAGATCTCTTACGCGGACGTCGAGGTCGGCACCGAGCTGCCGGCCCAGTCCTTCCCCGTGACGCGCGACACGCTCGTGCGGTACGCCGGCGCCTCCGGGGACTTCAACCCGATCCACTGGAACGAGAAGTTCGCCACCGAGGTCGGGCTGCCGAACGTGATCGCGCACGGCATGTTCACCATGGCCGAGGCGATCCGGGTGGTCACCGACTGGGTCGGCGACCCGGCCGCCGTCGTGGAGTACGGCGTGCGGTTCACTAAGCCGGTCATAGTCCCGAACGACGACAAGGGCGCGCTGATCGAGGTCGGCGCCAAGGTCGCCGCGCTGCTGGACGGCAACCGCGTCCGGGTGGACCTGACGGCCACGAGCGACGGCCAGAAGGTGCTGGGTATGTCCCGCGCCGTGGTGCAGCTCGCCTGAAGCACGCTCTCGGTAAGGGGCACACGCAATTGCGATGTGCCCCTTACCCGGCTTGACGTCATTAGTGATTGACCACTAACTTACTCGCATGGTCAGGATGAGCGCAGAAGAGCGGCGCGAGAGTGTCATCCGCGCGGCGATCACCGAGTTCGCGCGGGGAGGCTACAACGGCACCTCCACCGAGGCGATCGCCCGGCGGGTGGGTGTCTCGCAGCCGTACCTCTTCCGCCTGTTCAAGAACAAGCAGGAGCTCTTCCTCGCCGCCGCCACCCGCTGTCTGACGGACACCCGTCTGGCGATGGCGGAGGCGGCGCGCGGTCTGGAGGGCGAGGACGCCCACATGGCGATGGCCGAGGCGTACAAGCGGCTCATCGTCGAGGACCCCGACCGGCTGCTCCTCCAGATGCAGATGTTCGTCGCGGTGTCCGCGGCCGAGGCCGCCGGGGAGCACGCCTTCGGCGAGCCGATCCGGGCCGGCTGGGAGGAGCTCTGGGACTCCTGCCACCTCCGGCTCGGGGCGGACGAGAAGGAAACGGCGCACTTCATGTCCTTCGGGATGCTGATCAACGTACTGGTCTCGCTCGGATTCCCCGCCGGCCACCGGGTGTGGTCCGGCTTCGACATGACCAAGGTGCCGGTGCCGAAGCGCGAGCAGTGAGGGCGGGGGAGGACGCCGCGCCTTCCGCTGTCCATGAAAGTTAGTAATCAATAACTAACCAAGGGGGAAACATGCCGACACCCAGCCGCTCCGACCGCTCCACAGCCACGTGGGCCCTGGTCATCACCAGCGTCGCCGGCTTCATGGCGGCGCTCGACAACCTCGTCGTGACCACGGCACTGCCGTCCATCCGCGAGGACCTCGGCGGTGGTCTCGAAGACCTGGAGTGGACGGTGAGCGCGTACACGCTCACCTTCGCTGTACTCCTCATGCTGGGCGCCGCCCTCGGCGACCGGTTCGGCCGCCGCAGGCTCTTCATGGCCGGCCTGGCGATCTTCACCGGTGCCTCGGCGGCGGCCGCGCTCGCCCCCGGGATCGACGCGCTGGTCGCCGCCCGCGCCCTCCAGGGCGTGGGCGCGGCGGTCATGATGCCGCTGACCCTCACCCTGCTCGTCACGGCTGTGCCCCCGGCCCGCCGCGGTGCGGCCCTGGGCATGTTCGGCGCCGTCACCGGCCTCGCCGTGGCCGGCGGCCCCCTGATCGGCGGCAGCCTCACCGAGCACCTGTCCTGGCAGTGGATCTTCTGGCTGAACGTACCGATCGGCCTCGTCCTGCTGCCCCTGGCCCGGCTGCGCCTGAACGAGTCGTACGCACCCGGCGCCCGGCTCGACGTCCCCGGCACACTCCTCGTCAGCGGCGGCCTCTTCGGGATCGTGTACGCCCTGGTCAACGGGCAGTCGGACGGCTGGACCAGCACCCCGGTCCTCACCGGCCTGGTCCTCGGCAGCGCGCTCCTCGGCGGGTTCGTCCACCACGGCTTCCGGAACAAGAACCCCATGCTTCCCATGCGGCTCTTCCGCAACCGTGCCTTCTTCGGCATCAACATCGCGAGCCTGCTGATGTTCCTGGGCATGTTCGGCTCGATCTTCCTGCTCAGCCAGTTCCTCCAGACCGTCCTCGGTCACTCGCCCACCGAAGCCGGCCTGCGGATGCTCCCGTGGACCGGTATGCCGCTGATCGTGGCGCCCCTCGCCGGATACCTCTCCGACCGCGTCGGCGGCCGCCCCGTGGTCGCGGCCGGTCTCGCCCTCCAGGCGATCGGCCTCGCGTGGTACGCCGCGGTCCTCGGCCCGGACGTCTCGTACGCCGCCCAGCTCCCCGCCCTGGTCCTCAGCGGCATCGGCATGGGGCTGTACTTCGCCCCCGCCGCCAGCCTGGTCATGTCAAGCGTCCGCCCCGCCGAGCAGGGCATCGCCTCCGGCGCCAACAACGCGCTGCGCGAGGTCGGCGGAGCCCTCGGCATCGCGGTCCTGGGCGCGGTGTTCGCCGCGCGGGGCGGCTACGAGTCCGCCGACGCCTTCACCGACGGCGCCGTCCCGGCCCTGTGGGCAGGCGCGGCCGTCGTGGCCCTGGCAGCCGCGGTGGCGCTGCTGATCCCGTCCCGGGCCGTTCCGGTCCCGGCGGCCGGAGCCGGATCCGGTGCCGCACGGACGGAACTCGTCCACCACTGACCTCCCGGCGGTACGGGGCGCCTCTGGCTGTCGGAGGCGCCCCGTACGCTTGTCCCCGTGCAGGAACTCCACGACGCCCCCCTCGCCCCCCTGACCACCTTCCGGCTCGGCGGCCCAGCGACCCGCCTCGTCACGGCCACCACCGACGACGAGGTGATCGCCACCGTGCGCGAGGCCGACGCGGCCGGCACCCCGTTGCTCGTCATCGGAGGCGGCAGCAACCTGGTCATCGGCGACAAGGGCTTCGACGGCACCGCCCTGCGCATCGCGACCACCGGCTTCCGGCTCGACGGTACGTCGCTGGAACTGGCCGCCGGCGAGGTCTGGACCGACGCCGTCGCCCGCACGGTCGAAGCGGGCCTCGCGGGCATCGAGTGCCTCGCGGGGATCCCCGGCTCGGCCGGCGCCACCCCGATCCAGAACGTCGGGGCGTACGGCCAGGAGGTGTCCAGCGTCATCACCGAGGTCGTGGCCTACGACCGCCGCGCCGACGAGACGGTGACCCTGCCCGCCGCCGCGTGCGACTTCTCGTACCGCCACAGCCGCTTCAAGCAGCACCCCGACCGCTTCGTCGTGCTGCGCGTCCGCTTCGCCCTGGAGGACGCGGACGGCATGTCGGCGCCGATCAAGTACCCGGAGACCGCCCGGACCCTCGGCGTCGAAGCCGGCGACCGCGTGCCGGCAGCCGTCGCCCGCGAGACGGTCCTGAAACTGCGCGCGGGCAAGGGCATGGTGCTGGACCCGGAAGACCACGACACGTGGTCGGCGGGCTCCTTCTTCACCAACCCGATCCTCTCGGACCAGGAGTACGCGGCCTTCCTCGCCCGCGCCCAGGAGCGCCTCGGAGCCGAGGTGACGCCTCCGGCGTTCCCGGCCGGCGACGGCAGGACGAAGACCTCGGCGGCCTGGCTGATCGACAAGGCCGGCTTCACCAAGGGGTACGGGACGGGTCCGGCCCGCATCTCCACCAAGCACACGCTGGCCCTCACCAACCGGGGCGAGGCCACCACGGAGGACCTGCTGGCACTGGCGCGCGAAGTGGTCGCGGGCGTCCGCGAGGCATTTGGCGTAACCCTGGTGAACGAACCGGTGACGGTGGGCGTAACCCTCTGACCCGCCCCCACTGGCTTCGCCCGTCACTCTGCCGGGATGGGTGACGCCGGGGGGCCGCGCCGCCCTCGCACTCCACGTTGCCGGGAGGGGACGTGCCGGGGCGCTCCCCGCAGGGTGTCGAACGCAACCTTGGGCGTCGCGAAGCAGCGCCGCCGCACGTTCGGCACCCGAGGAGACGCCCCGGCGCGGCACCGACCCCGCAGCCCCTGACGGCGAGGCCCGCCCGGCACCGCTCCCGAAGCCCGCCGGGTCCCGGCACCCACGACTCCGGCACCCACGAGTCCGGCACCCACGAGTCCGGCACCCACGACTCGGCACCCAGTGAGCGCGCCTCAGCCCTCCAGCCAGTGGCCGATCCCCGTCAGCAGCTTCGCCTGTACGTCGTCCGGCGCCGCCGACCCCCGCACCGACTGCCGCGCCAGCTCGGCCAGCTCCGCGTCCGTGAACCCGTGGTGCCGCCGCGCCAGCTCGTACTGCGCCGCCAGCCGCGACCCGAACAGCAGCGGGTCGTCCGCGCCCAGCGCCATCGGTACCCCCGCGTCGTACAACGTCCGCAGCGGCACGTCCTCGGGCTTCTCGTACACACCCAGCGCCACGTTCGAGGCCGGACACACCTCGCACGTCACACCCTTTTCGGCCAGCTTCCGCAGCAGCCGGGGGTCCTCGGCCGCCCGCACCCCGTGCCCGATCCGCGACGCGCGCAGATCGTCCAGACAGTCCCGGACGGACGCGGGCCCGGTCAGCTCCCCGCCGTGCGGCGCCGCGAGCAGCCCGCCCTCCCGCGCGATCGCGAAGGCACGGTCGAAGTCCCGCGCCATCCCCCTGCGTTCGTCGTTGGAGAGCCCGAAGCCCACGACCCCGCGGTCCGCGTACCGCACCGCCAGGCGCGCCAGCGTCCGCGCGTCCAGCGGGTGCTTCATCCGGTTCGCCGCGACCACCACCCGCATCCCGAGCCCGGTCTCCCGCGACGCGCTGTCCACCGCGTCGAGGATGATCTCCAGGGCCGGAATCAGGCCACCGAGCATCGGCGCGTACGAGGTCGGGTCGACCTGGATCTCCAGCCACCCGGAACCGTCCCGCACGTCCTCCTCGGCCGCCTCGCGCACCAGCCGCCGGATGTCCTCGGGCTCCCGCAGACACGCCCGGGCGGCGTCGTACAGCCGCTGGAACCGGAACCACCCGCGCTCGTCCGTCGCCCGCAGCTTCGGCGGTTCGCCGCTGGTCAGCGCCTCCGGCAGGTGTACGCCGTACTTGTCGGCCAGCTCGAGGAGCGTGCTGGGCCGCATCGACCCGGTGAAATGCAGATGCAGATGGGCCTTCGGCAGCAGTCGGACATCGCGCGCACTCAACATCCCAAGATCCTGCCGCACGCACGAGCCGCCGGGAAGCGACTTTGCCCGAACGAGTAAGTCCCCGAACGCAGAAACGGGCCCCCGGCCGAAGCCGGGAGCCCGTCGAAGCAGGGGAAGCGGGACCTCAGTCCCGCGCCTCGGCCAGCAGCTTCTGGATGCGGGACACACCCTCCGCCAGGTCCTCGTCACCCAGCGCGTACGACAGCCGCAGGTAGCCCGGCGTACCGAACGCCTCGCCCGGTACGACCGCGACCTCGACCTCGTCGAGGATCAGCGCGGCCAGCTCGACCGAGCTCTGCGGACGCTTGCCGCGGATCTCCTTGCCGAGCAGCCCCTTGACCGAGGGGTACGCGTAGAACGCGCCCTCCGGCTCCGGGCAGACGACGCCGTCGATCTCGTTGAGCATCCGCACCATCGTCTGCCGGCGTCGGTCGAAGGCGGAACGCATCTCGGCGACCGCGTCGAGGTTGCCGGAGACCGCCGCGAGAGCCGCGATCTGGGCGACGTTCGACACGTTGGACGTGGCGTGCGACTGGAGGTTCGTCGCGGCCTTGATGACGTCCTTGGGGCCGATGATCCACCCGACCCGCCAGCCGGTCATCGCGTACGTCTTGGCGACGCCGTTGACGACGACGCACTTGTCGCGCAGCTCCGGCAGGACGGCCGGGAGGGAGACCGCGGACGCGTCGCCGTAGACCAGGTGCTCGTAGATCTCGTCCGTCAGCACCCACAGCCCGTGCTCGGCGGCCCAGCGGCCGATCGCCTCGGTCTCGGCCTCGGTGTAGACCGCGCCGGTCGGGTTCGACGGGGAGACGAAGAGGACGACCTTGGTCTTCTCCGTCCGCGCCGCCTCCAGCTGCTCGACCGAGACCCGGTAGCCGGTCGTCTCGTCCGCCACGACGTCCACCGGGACACCGCCCGCGAGACGGATCGACTCCGGGTACGTCGTCCAGTACGGCGCCGGGACGATGACCTCGTCGCCCGGGTCGAGGATCGTGGCGAACGCCTCATAGATGGCCTGCTTGCCACCGTTGGTGACCAGCACCTGCGAGGCGTCCACCTCGTAGCCGGAGTCACGCAGGGTCTTCGCGGCGATCGCGGACTTGAGCTCGGGGAGCCCGCCGGCCGGGGTGTAGCGGTGGTACTTCGGGTTCTGGCAGGCCTCGATCGCGGCCTCGACGATGTAGTCGGGCGTAGGGAAGTCGGGCTCGCCCGCGCCGAAGCCGATGACCGGCCGGCCGGCGGCCTTCAGGGCCTTGGCCTTGGCGTCCACGGCAAGGGTTGCGGACTCGGAAATCGCGCCGATTCGGGCTGAGACCCGGCGCTCGGTGGGAGGAGTTGCAGCGCTCATACGGGCCATCGTCCCAGACCGCGATCCCGCTCAGCACATGGATACCGAGGGGCGGACAGGCGGCGGACAGGAAGCGTCCGGGCGGTATCTGTTCGACGCCGGGCCTGTGACCACGTACACTCACTCGTCGTTGGCCCCTCATCAGCCACTCCGCCGTGCGCACTCCGTGCACTCGGCCGGATGCGGTAGGTTGGGGGAACCACAAAGGGTCGTAGCTCAATTGGTAGAGCACTGGTCTCCAAAACCAGCGGTTGGGGGTTCAAGTCCCTCCGGCCCTGCTACACACATCTTCGCCAGGATGTGTGCGCATGTACGTACTTCTATGCACTGCCGTGCGGCTCCACCGGGCGCGGCACGGCCACGACCCGGAATCAGGTGAGTAGCGTGACGGACGCCGTGGGCTCCATCGACATGCCTGATGCCCAGGACGAGACGCCGGATTCCAGCAAGAAGTCTCGCAAAGGCGGCAAGCGCGGCAAGAAGGGCCCCCTGGGCCGTCTCGCGCTCTTCTACCGCCAGATCGTCGCAGAACTCCGCAAGGTCGTCTGGCCCACGCGCAGCCAGCTGACGACCTACACCACCGTGGTGATTGTCTTCGTCGTCATCATGATCGGCATCGTGACCGTGATCGACATGGGCTTCGCCCGAGCCGTCAAGTACGTTTTCGGCTGATCCCGCGTAGGGCGCCTCACCCGGCGCCCCTTTCGCCGTTCCACCCATATGTATCCAGGAAGAAGCAGCCACCGTGTCTGACCCGAACCTGAACGACGCCGTTGAGCCGAGCGAAAGCCCGGAGTCCGCTGAGGACCAGCTCGACATCGTCGAGGCGGCCGACGAGGACCAGGCGGAAGCTGCTGACGTCGCTGCGGGCGAGCCGGCGGAAGAGGCCGCCGTGCACGTCGAGTCCGAAGAGGCCGTCGCCGAGGAAGCCGCAGAGGCCGACGAAGACGAAGCTGTGGACGCCGCCGACGCCGAGTCCGGCGAGGACGCCGAGTCGGACGAGGAAGAGGCCGCCGAGCCCGCCGCGCCCGCCGACCCGATCGCCGCGCTCCGCGAGGAGCTCCGCACCCTGCCCGGCGAGTGGTACGTCATCCACACCTACGCCGGGTACGAGAAGCGCGTGAAGGCGAACCTGGAGCAGCGCGCGGTCTCGCTGAACGTCGAGGAGTTCATCTACCAGGCCGAAGTGCCCGAGGAAGAGATCGTCCAGATCAAGAACGGCGAGCGCAAGAACGTCCGCCAGAACAAGCTTCCCGGTTACGTCCTGGTCCGCATGGACCTCACCAACGAGTCCTGGGGCGTTGTCCGCAACACCCCCGGCGTCACGGGCTTCGTCGGCAACGCCTACGACCCGTACCCGCTGACCCTGGACGAGATCGTCAAGATGCTCGCTCCGGAGGCCGAGGAGAAGGCCGCCCGCGAGGCAGCCGAGGCCGAGGGCAAGCCGGCGCCCAGCCGCAAGATGGAGGTCCAGGTTCTGGACTTCGAGGTGGGCGACTCGGTCACCGTCACCGACGGCCCCTTCGCGACCCTCCAGGCGACGATCAACGAGATCAACGCCGACTCCAAGAAGGTCAAGGGCCTCGTCGAGATCTTCGGTCGCGAGACCCCGGTCGAGCTCAGCTTCGACCAGATCCAGAAGAACTGATCTTCTCTGGACCCCCGCTTCCGACCAGGTCAGACAGGCTCTCGCAGCCGGTCTGACCTGCTCGGTTTTTAGCCGCACAGCTATACCCGTTATCGTTGTGCGGTATGCCTCCGTCCGGTGATCGGATGGCAGGAAACTCTCACTAGGACCCGGAGAGAGCAATGCCTCCCAAGAAGAAGAAGGTCACGGGGCTCATCAAGCTCCAGATCAACGCCGGCGCGGCCAACCCGGCTCCGCCGGTCGGCCCCGCGCTCGGCCAGCACGGCGTCAACATCATGGAGTTCTGCAAGGCCTACAACGCCGCGACCGAGTCGCAGCGTGGCATGGTCGTGCCGGTGGAGATCACGGTCTACGAGGACCGCTCCTTCACCTTCGTGACGAAGACCCCGCCGGCCGCGAAGCTGATCCTCAAGGCCGCTGGTGTGGACAAGGGATCGGGCGAGCCCCACAAGACCAAGGTCGCGAAGCTCACCGCCGCTCAGGTGCGTGAGATCTCGACGGTCAAGCTCCCCGACCTGAACGCCAACGACCTCGAGGCCGCGGACAAGATCATCGCCGGTACCGCCCGTTCCATGGGCATCACCGTCGAGGGCTGAAAGTCCCCGTAGCACCTCAGTGGTAGGGCCAAGCGCTGGTCCGCACCACGACTCCACCTCCATACCCCAGGAGCAGAAGTGAAGCGCAGCAAGAACTTCCGCAGCGCGGACGCGAAGATCGACCGGGAGCGCCTGTACGCCCCGCTCGAGGCCGTCCGTATCGCCAAGGACACCTCCACCACGAAGTTCGACGGCACCGTCGAGGTCGCCATGCGTCTGGGCGTCGACCCGCGCAAGGCCGACCAGATGGTCCGCGGCACCGTGAACCTGCCGCACGGCACCGGCAAGACCGCCCGGGTCCTGGTCTTCGCGACCGGTGACCGTGCTGCGGCCGCGGAGGCCGCCGGCGCCGACATCGTCGGCTCCGACGAGCTCATCGACGAGGTCGCGAAGGGCCGTCTGGACTTCGACGCCGTCGTCGCCACCCCGGACCTCATGGGCAAGGTCGGCCGCCTCGGCCGCGTGCTCGGTCCGCGTGGTCTGATGCCGAACCCGAAGACCGGAACGGTCACCCCGGACGTGGCGAAGGCTGTCACGGACATCAAGGGCGGCAAGATCGAGTTCCGCGTCGACAAGCACTCGAACCTGCACTTCATCATCGGCAAGGTCTCCTTCGACGAGACGAAGCTGGTCGAGAACTACGCCGCGGCGCTGGAGGAGATCCTCCGTCTCAAGCCGTCCGCCGCGAAGGGCCGCTACATCAAGAAGGCCGCCCTCGCCACGACGATGGGCCCCGGCATCCCGCTGGACCCCAACCGCACCCGTAACCTCCTCGTCGAGGAGGACCCGGTCGCCGTCTGACCGGGTCGGGCCCTGGGCTCTCCCAGGGCTCACTGAGCGGCTCTGATCGGGCCCCGTACTTCCCCCCAGGGGAGGCGCGGGGCCCGATTTGCTTGTGGGTGAGCCGTTCGCGTAGTCTTCCCCAGAAGCCAAAGACCGCTGGTCGTTGCTGTGTCTTCGCAAGAGGGCGCGGTGGCCGAAGGATCCGCTAGGTGCGGACGACCCGCGCAGGTGTCGTGGAAAGCTCCCGGACACGCTCTTCAAGAGCGCAGTCGGTCGAGCTCAGCCCCGTGCGCCTGCGCCGGGGCGTTTCGTTTTGCCCAGCCCCTTCTGAGCGGTCCTCATCACCCGGAAGGAGGCCGACGCTCTATGGCAAGGCCCGACAAGGCTGCCGCGGTAGCCGAGCTCGCGGACCAGTTCCGTAGCTCGCACGCCGCCGTGCTGACCGAGTACCGGGGTCTCACCGTGGCGCAGCTCAAGACGCTGCGTCGTTCGCTCGGTGAGAACGCCCAGTACGCCGTGGTGAAGAACACGCTGACCAAGATTGCGGCCAACGAGGCCGGGATCAACACGCTGGACGACCTGTTCGCAGGTCCGACGGCGGTTGCCTTCATCACCGGTGACCCGGTGGAGTCGGCGAAGGGTCTTCGTGACTTCGCCAAGGACAACCCCAACCTGATCATCAAGGGCGGTGTCCTTGACGGTAAGGCGCTGTCCGCCGATGAGATCAAGAAGCTCGCGGACCTCGAGTCCCGCGAGGTTCTGCTCGCCAAGCTGGCGGGCGCCATGAAGGGCAAGCAGTCGCAGACTGCCTCGCTGTTCAAGGCGCTTCCGTCGAAGTTCGTCCGCACCGCGGAGGCGCTTCGTGCCAAGCAGGCCGAGCAGGGCGGTGCCGAGTAATTCGGCTCGCTTTTTGACCGACGCCGCAGGCGCAGGTCGCAGCGGGCCGGAAGTACGCCCGCCTCACATGTACATCGGCACCAGCCGAATTAGTGGAAGGACGCCATCATGGCGAAGCTCACCCAGGACGACCTGCTCGCGCAGTTCGAGGAGATGACCCTCATCGAGCTCTCTGAGTTCGTGAAGGCCTTCGAGGAGAAGTTCGACGTCACCGCCGCCGCCGCGGTTGCCGCCCCCGTCGCCGGTGGTGTCGCCGGTGGCGCCGCCGAGGCCGCCGAGGAGCAGGACGAGTTCGACGTCATCCTCACCGGTGCCGGCGACAAGAAGATCCAGGTCATCAAGGTCGTGCGTGAGCTGACCTCGCTGGGTCTGAAGGAGGCCAAGGACCTCGTCGACGGCGCTCCGAAGCCGGTCCTCGAGAAGGTCGCCAAGGAGGCCGCTGAGAAGGCCGCCGAGTCCCTCAAGGCCGCCGGCGCGGCTGTCGAGGTCAAGTGACCTCGTTGAGTCTCTGACTCAGCGCTCCACGTCCTCAGGGCGATCACCCGTTCGGGTGGTCGCCCTGAGGCGTTCCCGGGATGCCTTCCTTGCTCTTCGCGTCGGGGCGAGTATCGTGATCTTCGCCGTACGCCCCGGGGGAGCCCGGGAGCCTGGGGGCCTTGACGAACCGCACGAGGCGCGCAATTCTCAGGACGCGTCGTCATACCGATCCGGATCCGAGGCATGGATCGGCGACGTAGAGGGCAGTACTGATATGCGCATCGAGCGCATGGCTTTCCGCAGGAGTTGAGTACAGCGAGGGTGTCGAACGACCCGCTCTGGACATCAGTGAGCCAAGTGGCTACACTGACCCTTTGCGCTGCCTGTTAGCTGCCTCCTGCCCGTCACCAGGGGCATACCCTCGCTCGAGCATCTGATGGCCGACTTCCCTGACCAGGGAATTCTGCCGCTGTGCCAGCTTGGGACCGGTACGCGCGTAGTGAGTCCGAGCCCTCGGAAGGACCCCCTCTTGGCCGCCTCGCGCAACGCCTCGACCTCCAATACGAACAACGGCGCCAGCACCGCCCCGCTGCGCATCTCCTTTGCAAAGATCAAGGAGCCCCTCGAGGTTCCTAACCTCCTCGCGCTGCAGACCGAGAGCTTTGACTGGCTGCTCGGCAATGCCGCTTGGAAGGGTCGCGTCGAGGCCGCTCTCGAGAGCGGACAGGACGTCCCCACCAAGTCTGGTCTGGAAGAGATCTTCGAGGAGATCTCGCCGATCGAGGACTTCTCCGGGTCGATGTCGCTGACGTTCCGCGACCACCGGTTCGAGCCGCCGAAGAACTCGATCGACGAGTGCAAGGAGCGCGACTTCACGTTCGCCGCTCCCCTCTTCGTCACCGCAGAGTTCACCAACAACGAGACCGGCGAGATCAAGTCCCAGACGGTCTTCATGGGCGATTTCCCGCTCATGACCAACAAGGGCACCTTCGTCATCAACGGCACCGAGCGTGTCGTCGTGTCGCAGCTGGTCCGCTCGCCGGGTGTCTACTTCGACTCCTCCATCGACAAGACGTCCGACAAGGACATCTTCTCCGCCAAGATCATCCCGTCCCGGGGTGCCTGGCTGGAGATGGAGATCGACAAGCGCGACATGGTCGGTGTCCGCATCGACCGCAAGCGCAAGCAGTCCGTGACCGTTCTCCTCAAGGCTCTCGGTTGGACCACCGAGCAGATCCTCGAAGAGTTCGGCGAGTACGAGTCCATGCGCGCCACCCTGGAGAAGGACCACACCCAGGGCCAGGACGACGCGCTGCTCGACATCTACCGCAAGCTCCGCCCGGGCGAGCCGCCCACGCGCGAGGCCGCTCAGACGCTGCTCGAGAACCTCTACTTCAACCCGAAGCGCTACGACCTCGCGAAGGTCGGCCGCTACAAGGTGAACAAGAAGCTCGGCGCCGACGAGCCGCTGAACGCGGGTGTCCTCACCAGCAAGGACATCATCGCCACCATCAAGTACCTGGTCCGGCTGCACGCCGGCGAGGTCGAGACGGTCGGCGAGTCGGGCCGGAGCATCGTCGTCGAGACCGACGACATCGACCACTTCGGCAACCGTCGTCTGCGTAACGTCGGCGAGCTCATCCAGAACCAGGTCCGCACGGGTCTGGCTCGTATGGAGCGCGTCGTACGCGAGCGGATGACGACTCAGGACGTCGAGGCGATCACGCCGCAGACCCTGATCAACATCCGGCCGGTCGTCGCCTCCATCAAGGAGTTCTTCGGCACCAGCCAGCTGTCGCAGTTCATGGACCAGAACAACCCGCTGTCGGGTCTCACCCACAAGCGCCGTCTGTCGGCGCTTGGTCCGGGTGGTCTCTCCCGTGAGCGGGCCGGCTTCGAGGTCCGTGACGTGCACCCGTCTCACTACGGCCGCATGTGCCCCATTGAGACTCCCGAAGGCCCGAACATCGGTCTGATCGGTTCGCTCGCCTCGTACGGACGCGTCAACGCGTTCGGTTTCGTCGAGACGCCGTACCGCCGCGTCACCGAAGGTGTGGTCACCGACGAGGTCGACTACCTGACGGCCGACGAGGAAGACCGCTTCGTGATCGCCCAGGCCAACGCGACGCTGGGTGAGGACATGCGCTTCACCGAGTCGCGCGTGCTCGTCCGCCGTCGTGGCGGCGAGATCGACTACATCCCCGGCGACGACGTCGACTACATGGACGTCTCGCCGCGCCAGATGGTGTCGGTCGCGACCGCGATGATCCCGTTCCTCGAGCACGACGACGCCAACCGCGCGCTCATGGGCGCGAACATGATGCGTCAGGCCGTGCCGCTGATCACGTCCGAGGCGCCGCTCGTCGGCACCGGCATGGAGTACCGCTGCGCGGTCGACGCCGGTGACGTCATCAAGGCGGAGAAGGACGGTGTGGTCCAGGAGGTTTCCGCGGACTACGTCACCGTCGCCAACGACGACGGCACGTACACCACGTACCGGATCGCGAAGTTCTCCCGCTCCAACCAGGGCACCTCCGTCAACCAGAAGGTTGTCGTGGACGAGGGCGCCCGGGTCGTCGAGGGCCAGGTCCTCGCCGACGGGCCCGCCACCCAGCAGGGTGAGATGGCGCTCGGCAAGAACCTGCTCGTGGCGTTCATGCCGTGGGAGGGTCACAACTACGAAGACGCGATCATCCTCAGCCAGCGTCTGGTGCAGGACGACGTCCTCTCCTCGATCCACATCGAGGAGCACGAGGTCGACGCCCGTGACACCAAGCTCGGCCCCGAGGAGATCACCCGGGACATCCCGAACGTCTCCGAAGAGGTCCTCGCGGACCTCGACGAGCGCGGCATCATCCGTATCGGTGCCGAGGTCGTCGCCGGTGACATCCTCGTCGGCAAGGTCACGCCCAAGGGTGAGACCGAGCTGACGCCGGAAGAGCGCCTGCTGCGCGCGATCTTCGGTGAGAAGGCGCGCGAGGTGCGCGACACCTCGCTGAAGGTGCCGCACGGCGAGGTCGGCAAGATCATCGGCGTCCGCGTCTTCGACCGCGAAGAGGGCGACGAGCTGCCGCCGGGCGTGAACCAGCTGGTTCGCGTCTACGTCGCGCAGAAGCGCAAGATCACCGATGGTGACAAGCTCGCCGGCCGTCACGGCAACAAGGGCGTCATCTCGAAGATCCTGCCGATCGAGGACATGCCGTTCATGGAGGACGGCACCCCGGTCGACATCATCCTCAACCCGCTGGGTGTCCCGTCCCGAATGAACCCGGGACAGGTCCTCGAAATCCACCTGGGCTGGCTCGCCAGTCAGGGCTGGAAGGTCGAGGGCAGCGAGGAGTGGATGGAGCGCCTCAAGGTCATCGGCGCCGACGAGGTCGCCCCCGGCACCAACGTCGCCACCCCGGTGTTCGACGGTGCGCGCGAGGACGAGATCTCCGGTCTCTTCGAGTCCACGATCCCGAACCGCGACGGCAACCGGATGGTCCAGCCGTCCGGCAAGGCCAACCTGTTCGACGGCCGCTCGGGTGAGCCGTTCCCGGACCCGATCTCGGTCGGGTACATGTACATCCTCAAGCTCCACCACCTGGTCGACGACAAGCTGCACGCTCGTTCGACCGGTCCGTACTCGATGATCACCCAGCAGCCGCTGGGTGGTAAGGCCCAGTTCGGTGGCCAGCGCTTCGGTGAGATGGAGGTGTGGGCGCTGGAGGCTTATGGCGCCGCGTACGCCCTCCAGGAACTGCTGACCATCAAGTCCGACGACGTCACCGGCCGCGTGAAGGTCTACGAGGCCATCGTCAAGGGCGAGAACATTCCTGAGCCCGGCATCCCCGAGTCCTTCAAGGTGCTCATCAAGGAGATGCAGTCCCTGTGCCTCAACGTGGAGGTGCTGTCCTCGGACGGCATGTCCATCGAGATGCGCGACACCGACGAGGACGTCTTCCGCGCTGCGGAAGAGCTCGGTATCGACCTGTCCCGGCGCGAGCCGAGCAGCGTCGAAGAGGTCTGACGGGTTGTCCGGCCGCTGCTTCACCGCAGCGGCCGGCTCTCCCCGGACCCGTTCAGACCATGATTGACTCTCGACCCCGAAAGAGGGATTGACGACAAGTGCTCGACGTCAACTTCTTCGACGAGCTGCGGATCGGCCTCGCCACCGCGGACGACATCCGGACCTGGTCGCACGGCGAAGTGAAGAAGCCGGAGACCATCAACTACCGCACGCTCAAGCCCGAGAAGGACGGACTCTTCTGCGAGAAGATCTTCGGCCCGACCCGGGACTGGGAGTGCTACTGCGGTAAGTACAAGCGTGTCCGCTTCAAGGGCATCATCTGCGAGCGCTGCGGCGTCGAGGTAACTCGCGCCAAGGTGCGTCGTGAGCGGATGGGCCACATTGAGCTGGCCGCACCCGTCACCCACATCTGGTACTTCAAGGGCGTCCCGTCGCGCCTGGGCTACCTGCTGGACCTCGCGCCGAAGGACCTCGAAAAGGTCATCTACTTCGCCGCGTACATGATCACGTTCGTGGACGAGGAGCGCCGTACGCGCGACCTGCCGTCCCTGGAGGCGCACGTCTCCGTCGAGCGTCAGCAGGTCGAGAACCGTCGCGACGCCGACCTCGAAGCCCGCGCCAAGAAGCTCGAGACCGACCTGGCCGAGCTCGAGGCCGAGGGCGCCAAGGCCGACGTACGCCGCAAGGTGCGCGAAGGCGCCGAGCGTGAGATGAAGCAGCTGCGCGACCGTGCGCAGCGCGAGATCGACCGTCTCGACGAGGTGTGGAGCCGCTTCAAGAACCTCAAGGTCCAGGACCTCGAGGGCGACGAGCTGCTCTACCGCGAGCTGCGCGACCGCTTCGGTACGTACTTCGACGGCTCGATGGGCGCGGCTGCTCTGCAGAAGCGTCTGGAGTCGTTCGATCTCGAGGAGGAGGCCGAGAGGCTCCGCGAGATCATCCGTACCGGCAAGGGCCAGAAGAAGACCCGTGCGCTCAAGCGCCTCAAGGTCGTCTCCGCGTTCCTTCAGACGAGCAACAGCCCCAAGGGCATGGTGCTCGACTGCGTGCCGGTCATCCCGCCGGACCTGCGTCCGATGGTGCAGCTGGACGGTGGCCGCTTCGCGACCTCCGACCTGAACGACCTGTACCGCCGCGTGATCAACCGCAACAACCGCCTGAAGCGACTCCTTGACCTCGGTGCTCCCGAGATCATCGTGAACAACGAGAAGCGCATGCTTCAGGAGGCCGTCGACGCGCTCTTCGACAACGGCCGTCGTGGTCGCCCGGTCACGGGCCCCGGCAACCGTCCGCTGAAGTCGCTGTCCGACATGCTCAAGGGCAAGCAGGGCCGCTTCCGTCAGAACCTTCTCGGCAAGCGTGTGGACTACTCCGCGCGTTCCGTGATCGTCGTCGGCCCGCAGCTCAAGCTGCACCAGTGCGGTCTGCCGAAGGCCATGGCGCTGGAGCTCTTCAAGCCGTTCGTGATGAAGCGCCTGGTCGACCTGAACCACGCGCAGAACATCAAGTCGGCGAAGCGCATGGTCGAGCGCGGCCGCACGGTCGTGTACGACGTGCTCGAAGAGGTCATCGCCGAGCACCCGGTTCTGCTGAACCGTGCGCCCACGCTGCACCGCCTCGGCATCCAGGCCTTCGAGCCCCAGCTGGTCGAGGGCAAGGCCATCCAGATCCACCCGCTCGTCTGCACCGCGTTCAACGCGGACTTCGACGGTGACCAGATGGCCGTTCACCTGCCGCTCTCCGCGGAGGCGCAGGCCGAGGCCCGCATCCTGATGCTGTCCTCGAACAACATCCTGAAGCCGGCCGACGGTCGTCCCGTCACCATGCCGACCCAGGACATGGTTCTCGGTCTCTTCTTCCTCACGACCGACGAGGAAGAGCGCAAGGTCATCGGTGAGGGCCGCAGCTTCGGCTCGACCGCCGAGGCGACCATGGCGTTCGACAACCGCGAGCTGTCGCTCCAGGCCAAGGTCGACATCCGCTTCCCGGTGGGCACCATCCCGCCGCGTGGCTGGGTGCCGCCGGTCGCCGAGGAGGGCGAGCAGGAGTTCCAGCAGGGTGACAGCTTCCGGCTGCGCACCACGCTGGGCCGCGCGCTCTTCAACGAGCTGCTGCCCGAGGACTACCCGTTCGTCGACTACTCGGTGGGCAAGAAGCAGCTCTCCGAGATCGTCAACGACCTGGCGGAGCGCTACCCCAAGGTGATCGTGGCGGCGACGCTCGACAACCTGAAGGCGGCGGGCTTCCACTGGGCGACCCGTTCGGGCGTCACCGTGGCCATCTCCGACGTCGTCGTGCCCGAGGCCAAGAAGGCCATCGTCAAGGGCTACGAGGCGCAGGACGAGAAGGTCCAGAAGCAGTACGAGCGCGGTCTCATCACCAAGGAAGAGCGCACTCAGGAGCTCATCGCGATCTGGACCAAGGCGACCAACGAGGTTGCCGAGGCGATGAACGCGAACTTCCCCAAGACGAACCCCATCTTCATGATGGTTGACTCGGGTGCCCGAGGAAACATGATGCAGATGCGTCAGATCGCCGGTATGCGTGGTCTGGTGTCGAACGCCAAGAACGAGACGATTCCTCGCCCGATTAAGGCGTCGTTCCGTGAGGGTCTGTCCGTGCTGGAGTACTTCATCTCCACCCACGGTGCCCGTAAGGGTCTCGCCGACACCGCCCTGCGTACCGCCGACTCGGGTTACCTGACCCGTCGTCTGGTGGACGTCTCGCAGGACGTGATCATCCGTGAGGAGGACTGCGGCACCGACCGCGGCCTCAAGCTGAAGATCGCGGAGAAGGGCGCCGACGGCATCCTCCGCAAGACCGACGACGTCGAGACGAGCGTGTACGCACGCATGCTCGCCGAGGACGTCGTCATCGACGGCAAGGTCATCGCGCCGGCCAACGTCGACCTCGGTGACGTGCTCATCGACCAGCTGGTCGTGCACGGCGTCGAGGAGGTCAAGACCCGCTCGGTCCTGACCTGCGAGTCCGCGGTCGGCACCTGTGCCTTCTGCTACGGCCGCTCGCTGGCCACCGGCAAGCTGGTCGACATCGGTGAGGCGGTCGGCATCATCGCCGCCCAGTCCATCGGTGAGCCCGGCACGCAGCTGACGATGCGTACCTTCCACACCGGTGGTGTGGCCGGTGACGACATCACCCAGGGTCTGCCCCGTGTCGTCGAGCTCTTCGAGGCTCGTACGCCCAAGGGTGTCGCCCCGATCTCGGAGGCGGCCGGCCGCATCCGTATCGAGGAGACCGAGAAGACCAAGAAGATCGTCGTCACCCCGGACGACGGCAGCGACGAGACGGCGTTCCCGATCTCGAAGCGTGCCCGTCTGCTGGTGGGCGAGGGCGACCACGTCGAGGTGGGCCAGAAGCTCACCGTGGGCGCCACCAACCCGCACGACGTGCTGCGGATCCTCGGTCAGCGCGCGGTCCAGGTCCACCTGGTCGGCGAAGTCCAGAAGGTCTACAACAGCCAGGGTGTGTCGATCCACGACAAGCACATCGAGATCATCATCCGGCAGATGCTCCGCCGCGTGACGATCATCGAGTCGGGCGACGCCGAGCTGCTTCCGGGCGAGCTCGTCGAGCGCGGCCGCTTCGAGGGCGAGAACCGTCGTGTGGTCACGGAAGGCGGCCACCCGGCCTCCGGCCGTCCGCAGCTGATGGGTATCACCAAGGCCTCGCTGGCGACCGAGTCGTGGCTGTCGGCGGCGTCCTTCCAGGAGACGACCAGGGTTCTGACGGACGCGGCGATCAACGCCAAGTCCGACTCCCTGATCGGCCTCAAGGAGAACGTCATCATCGGTAAGCTCATCCCGGCCGGTACGGGTCTGTCCCGCTACCGCAACATCCGGGTCGAGCCCACCGAGGAGGCCAAGGCCGCGATGTACTCGGCCGTCGGCTACGACGACATCGACTACTCGCCGTTCGGCACCGGCTCCGGCCAGGCCGTTCCGCTGGAGGACTACGACTACGGTCCGTACAACCAGTAAGAGCGCGTGTCTGTACGTCCACAGGGCGGTCACCCTTCACGGGGTGGCCGCCCTGCGGCGTTTCCGGGGCCGGTTCAGCGCGTGCTGAGCTGCCAGAGGGACAGCAGCATTCCGGCGATGGCCGTGACGGCCGCGAGGCTGGGCAGCGGCCACCGGCCGCGCTCCAGCGTGTCGATCCGTGTCTCGTGGTCGGCCAGCTGCCGGTCGCTCTGGTCACTGCGCTGCACGAGCAGGGCGAGTGATCCGTCGACCCGGGCGAATCCCACCTCCACGGTGCCGCGCAGTCGCTCCAGCTCCAGTGCGACGGCCGCCGGGTCGTGAGGTGCGGGCTCGGTCATGGGCGGCTCCGGTGCTGCTGGAGAAGGGACAGCAGGTCACTGTCACGGCGGGGGATGCGCAGGGACCGGGGCAGCAGTCGCTGTACGGAGTCGAGCGCCATCAGCCGGCTGAGCGTGCCGGCGGCGGCGACCGCCCCGGCGGCCCACGGCAGGCTCCGCGCGAGTCCGGACGACTCGACGAGCGCCGGCAGGACGACGGCGATGGCGATGGCCGTCTGGAGGACGGTGCGGACGGTCCGCTGGGTGGCTTCCGACATCGGGGTGCCTTTCTGGGGGAGCGGGCGGGCGGCGAGGTACCGGTCAGCGGACGCGCGGGACCTTCAGGGCGTCCCAGGAGGCCCGGCCGGGCACGCCGTCGGCGTCCGCGCCCGTGTAGCCGAGCTTGCGCTGCCACCTGGCGTACGAACGCCGGTCCGCCTCCGACCAGCGCGGGCCGGGGCCCACGGTGTACGCGGCGCAGCGCTCGGCGGCCAGTCGGCGGCCCATGGCGGTGATGACCGGCGAGTTCGCGCCGGGCCGGAAGAACGCCGAGCCGGGGAACGGCTCGTAACGGGACCCGGAGGGTTCGCCGGGGCCGGCCGGGCCGCCGGAACCGGACGGCGCGGAGGGCGGCGACGCGAGACGTGCCGCGATCCGCTCCCGCATGGACGACATGCTGAAGCCGCGCGGGTCGATCTTCTGGTTCGTCCACTCCTTGTGGCCGATGACCGAGGCGGCAGACCAGCCGTGGGCGCGGCACAGGGCGGCCGACGCCCGCTCGATGGCGTCGAGCTGTGCCTTCGGCCAGGGGTCGGCCCCGTCGCCGAGGTTGACGCACTCGAAGCCGTAGAAGTGGGCGTTGCCGTCCGCGGTGTTCCTGCCGGGAGCGGGAGCGCCCCTCTCGGCGACGACCGCCCGCAGCACGTCGCCGTCGCCGGAGCCGGCGTGGTTGGTCCGGCCGTGGCCGACGAGGTGGACGGTGCCGGCCTTGTCGATCACGCCGTGGCAGAGCGGTCCGGGGAGCGAGGCGTGGCCGTTGTAGCACAACCCGACCGAATCGGCGGTGGCGCTGGTGACGGTGTGGTGGATCATCACGCCGTGGACGGGTCCCCAGCGCCCCTTGTGGTTGCGGTTGTGGGTGCGCCAGTCGCGGTGTTCCACGACGCGCAGGCCCTCGGCGCGCAGGGCTCGTACGACGGCGTCGGCGGACAGGGTGGCCATGGAGGTTCTCCTTCGGGTCGCCTGGAGGTGAGAACGCCCCGGCCCGCCGCTCTGGTCAGCGGCGGGCCGGGGCGGGGTGGGGAGCGGCGTCACATGATCGGGTCGACCCTGATGTAACGAGTGTCGTAGTTGGCGGTGTTCGTGGTGCCCCCCGACCGGTAGGCCGGTGTGGCGGTGTGCGTGGTGCCGACGGCCAGTCCGGTGACGAGGAACTGGGTCGACACGGACGCCCGGTTGGGGGAGTTCACCAGGGCGGCGCGGGCGTCGTTGGCGCTGAGCACGACGGTTCCCGCGGCGTTGCGGATGTTGGCCGACATGTAGGTGCCGACGTTCGTCGCCGTACTGAACATGTAGCAGCCGACGCTGATGATGACCTGGCCGGAGGCGGGGACGGTGAACACCGCGTTCATCGGGTCGCCGGTGGCGCTCGTCAGGGTTTCCACGTACGCGGCGGACGTGGTCGTGCCGCCGTCGGAGTTCACCCGGAAGACCGGCACCGCGCCGACGGGCACCCATGCCGAGCCGGTGTAGTTCATGAGCCGTCCGGGCGAGGCGATCCACGCGACCGTGCCGGCGACGGGCGTGGGCAGCTTGGCGTCGCGCTCCGTCGCGGTGGCGAAGCGCAGCACCGTACGCCCGTCGAGGGACTGGGCGAGGGACTGCATGTGCGCGGGCAGGTTGGCGGGATCGCTCGGCTGCGGGTAGGGCAGGTTGCTGAGCGGCGTGTACTGAGTGGTCATGCGGGACCCTCCTCCTTGCGCTGTACGGGTACGACGGGGACGACGGCTTCGGCGGGGGCGGGCTCCGGGGCCGGCGGATCAGGGTGCAGTTCCAGGGAGACCGAGACGGGCTGTCCGCCCTGTCCGGGGTCCGCCGTCTCGACGACGGGCACTCCCAGGTGGGTGGCGAGTTCCGCCGCCACCGAGGAGGCGAGCCGCAGCAGCTGCTCGTCGTCGAGGGTTACCGGCGCCGCGGGGCCGGTCTCCGGTGGTGTCTCAGGCATCGGTGTCCTCCTTCACCTGTCGCCAGGTCCTGCCGCCCGTGGCGAGGGCGTCGAGGGTCGAGTACGCCGACTGGACGGCGGCGTACGAGGGCCCGGCGGGGGCGGGGGTGTGGTCGGCGTGCGTGTCGGGTGTCAGGTCGTAGTCGGCGGGAACGCCGTTGGACCGTGTGCCGCGCAGGGTGAGCGTCTGCTGCATGGTCCCGGCGCCGGTCGACGCGGTCTTGATGCCGACCACCCACGCCAGGGTGTCGAGCTCGGCGCCGTTGGAGTCCAGGAGCCGGATCACGTCCCCGAGCTGGATCCGCGGGTCGTACAGCACCTCGACCTCACCGATGACCGGCACCGGGTACTCGCCGGCCGCGCGCATGGCGTCGGCGAGCCCACGCGCGGCCCGGTAGTCCTGCACCCAGTCGCTCGACTCGCCGAAGAACTCCTGGCGGCCGTAGTACCTCTCGCTGGCGCTGCCAGGTGCAGAGGAGGTCGCCTGGCGCTCGGTCGGTTCCGCCGACGGCTTGAGGGTCTGTACGGAGACGGATGGTTTGCCGTTCTCCAGCACCGTGTAGAGCCGCTGGGCGGTGCGGTTGGTGAACCGCAGGACCAGCCGGCCCTCCTCGCGCCGGGCCAGCATGTCCACCGCGCCCTTGACGGCGTCCGCGCCCGCCGCGTTGGAGGCGGCGAAGCGCACCGAGAAGCCGAGGGCGATGCTCTCGTCGTCGTCGACATTGGGCGGTCCGACGTCGAACTCCTCCTCGGCGAGCAGGTACTCGACCGTCACCGAGCTGTTCCCGGGGATCTCCCGGACGGCGGTGTCGCTGTAGACGGTGCCGCTGACCACACCGACGGACGTCCAGTCCTTGTAGGGCTGTACGCAGTAGTTGCGGCAGGCGTCGATTTCCTCCGTGACGGTGAGCGAGGCGATGTCGCGCGCCGATGTCAGGGTGAGGTCGGGCGCGGTCGGCGCCTTGGCGAACCGGGTGTAGTTGCGCCAGCGGAAGATGCCCCGCTCGTCGAACTCGGCGGTGGACATGCTGGCCTTGGCGATTTGCGTGAGCGACTCCCACTGCGATCCGGAGATCCGGGGGACCGAGTACAGCGGCAGGATCGCCTCGTCCAGCTCTGCCTCCTTGGACCAGGTGCCGGCCTGGGTGAACTCGGCCTCCGCGGGCATGGCGGGCAGCCCGCTGGAGAGCTGGACCCCTTCGGTGGCCATGGCCGTGACGAGCCGCAGCTGGTACAGCTCGGAGACCAGCTGGCCGGCGGACGGGTCGGTGAAGGTGGCCGCGCTGAACAGGTAGTTCGTACCGTCGGGCGCGGTGAGCCGGGGCTGTACGGTCGGCTGGACGGTCGGCCCGGTTCCTGTGGTGTCGAACAGGCCGCCGATGTGCCACACCCCCGGCTGGGTCTTGAGCTGCGGCAGGCCCCACCAGAAGTACCAGCCGCTGTTGTTGTCCCTGGTGCCGGAGTGCATGTAGATCTCGCCCTTGGAGAAGTCCACCGCCAGCCGCAGCCGTCCCGTCTCCGTACCTTCGCGGTTCAGGTCCATTTCCAGGGCCACGATGCTGCCGATGCCGACCGCGCTGTTGACCCACGCCTCGGCGAAGAGCCTGCTGCCCGGTACGGTCACGCGGCTGCGGGGGAACCACGACGCGGTGAGGCCGGCGGTTTCGGGCGCCGCCGCGTGCGGCAGGAGCGCCATCTCGTGCGGGGCGCCCTCCCTGGTCCAGCTGTAGTGCCGGGGATCGGGGAGGATCTCGGGCTGGCCGTACGGCGTCGCGAAGCCGCCGTGCAGCGACGCGTACACCAGCGTGAGCGGCTTGTTGGCGTCGAAGTCCGGGTAGCGCACCGGCGGCGCCGTGAGCACGCCCGCCTGACGCAGCAGCTCGTCGACGCACCAGGTCGCGGTGGCGACCGGGCGGCGCCAGTAGAACCCGGCGTACGGCTTGGGCAGCGCCGCGGGGCCGTGCAGCCGCTCGGCCCCGTCCAGCGCCGTGAGGGCCACGGTGTCGGTGCCGGAGGCGGCGGAGCGGTTGCGCAGGGTGCCGCGGAACGCCGGCAGGGTGCCGGCGTTCGTACCGTACGCATGGACCACCGACTGGCCGGGGCGCGCGATGTCGCCCGTGTAGCGGGACGCCCAGGGCGAGTAGAGGCTGGGAGCCGAATCGCCGTTCGTGCCGGCGATCTGGAGCTGGAGCTGGGCCGACGAGCTGCCGGAGAAGGCACGCATGGCGTCCGGGAGGTCGGTGCTGTAGCTGCGTTCCAGCTGCCAGGACTGGACCTGGTCCGTCACGTCCCTCCCGCCCAGACGGGTGGTGTGCGCGGTGACCCTCGATCCTGCTTCGAGGTCCTTGGTCAGCTGGTGGTCAGACACTCGCATCGGTCACCTCCGTCAGATCGATCGAGACGTTGCGGTACGGGAGCGGGCGGGCGGGGGAGTCGGTGTAGCCGGTGACCGCCATGGGCGGGCAGCCGTCGCCGGTGAGCTGGGGCACCGAGGTGTCGAGGTACTGGAGCTTGACGGGGCCGAGCCGGGAGGAGAACGCGGTGGTGGCGGCGAAGGAGAGGCCGGCCGAGACGTGGGTGGCGCGGGCCGGGACGGTCGCGGGACTCCAGGCGTCGGACATGCTCAGGAACGCTCCCGCGGCGTCGAAGAAGCTGAAGTAGCAGTACTGCGCGCGAGCGCGCAACGCCGAGGGCAGCACCAGGCCGACCAGTCCCTGGCCGGGCAGCGGATGGCCCTTCTGACCCGCGTATACGAAGGTCAGCGAGCCGGCGGTGTTGACCGGCAGGGCGGCGACGGCGTAGCCGTCCGTGTCTGTCGACAGGGTGAAGCCGCTCACCGACCAGTTGGTCAGGGCGCCGCGGCCTGCTGCCTGCTCGGACGGCAGGAGGTTGGCCGGAGCGGTGGGCACGTGGGTGTCGTTGAACGTGAGCACCGCTCCGTCGAGCGAGTACGTGCCCAGCTCACCGGCGACGCCCGAGGGGGTGACGAGCGCGGCCCCGGCCGGGACGGTCGCGGAGACGGTGTGGCTGGAGACCGACGCGGAGGAGAGGTAGTTGCCCGCCACGTCCTTCCAGTGCAGGCGCGCCGAACACGGGCCGGTCCGCCAGGACTTGGGCAGAGTGAACCGGACCGTCATTCCCGGTGCCACAGGGAAACCCGACCCCGGTCGGCGCCGCCAGCTGAGCTGTGCGGTCGCCTGGTCCGGCTTCCAGACGTACGCGTCGGGGTGGGCGGCGGGAACGCCTGCCGCCGTGGACAGTTGCAGGACCCCGGTGCCGGAGCCGGTCGAGGTGTACCAGTGCGGGGCGGCCGAACCTCCGGCGCAGCGGCCCTCGGCCTGGAGGCCGTCCAGGAGGTTGCGGGCCACCGGGTCGATGACGACGACCGGGCCGGGGCCGTCGATGCGCCGGGCGAGGCGGTCGAGGTGGGCCGCGTCGTCCTCGGAGAGCCGGTCGAAGCTGAACTTCGTCTTACGGGCGGTGCGTTGGGGCGCGAGCGTGGTGACCTGCCCGCCGAGCGAGGTGAACTGGGTCACCCCGAGGTCGGCGCCGCGTTCGAAGGCGGTGGCCGCCTGGCTGATTTCCCGCAGTCGTCCGGGCAGGCCGATCCAAAGGTTGCGTGTCATGTTCGGGGTGCCTCCTTGTTCGTTGTCGGCGGGCTTACCTGCGGGCCAGCTGGCGGTGGCCGGCGAGCACGGCGCGGGCGATGGTCTGGCCGTCCACCTGGACATGGACGGGCCGCTCGGCGAGCCGCTCGACCGCCGCGGCGAGCCGGGCGATCTGGGCGCGGTTGCCGCCGCCGGAGCCGAGCATCCGGTCCAGCTTGCTGAGCGGGATGACGGCCTCGGACTCGCCGGCCTCGCCGATGAGGGCGAGGGTGCCGCCGTTGCGGGGCTGGACGACGCCGCCCTTGGCGAGGTGCGGGACGGGGATCTTCGGCAGGCTGAGACTGAACTTCTTGCCGCCGAAGACGGGGACCCAGCTCGGGATGGAGACCTTGAAGCCGTTGAGCGCCCCGATGATGGTGTTGATGGCGGTGGCGAAGGCACGGAAGGGCGCGAGCAGGACGTTGCCGATGCCCTTGAGGATCGGGACCATCACCCCGATCGCGGTGGAGACCGCGCTGGAGGCGGCCTTCATTCCGGACTTGAACCCCTTGCTCACCACGGCGACGATCTTGTCGACGTTGACGAACTTGGCGATGAGTGGCGCGAGCAGGGCCATGATCAGGCCGAAGGGGCTGGCCATCATGGCGAGGTTGAGGCCCTTCTGCGCGAGCCCGGCCCCCTTGAGTCCCTTGACCAGGCCGCCCCCCATGGTCTTGCCGGTCTTGTCGGCGTTCTTGCCGGCCTTGCCGACCGACTTCTCGACCGCGTCGGCCTGCCGCTTGACGTCGCGCAGGGCGTTCTTGCTCTTGTCTGCGGAGCCCTTGAGCTTGTCGAGGGAGGACTTGAACTTGTCGGTGGCACTCTTCGACTTGCCGAATGCGCCATCGGCCTGCCCGAGGGAGGTCTTGAACTTCGCGATGCCGTTCGCATTCTTCGTCACCGACGACTGGAGCTTGCCGAGCGCACTTTGGAGTCTGTCGCTGGTCGTCCTGGACTTGCCGAGGGGACCGTCCAACTGACTGACGGCTCCGCGCAGCTTTCCCACCGCGGTGCCGAGTCTGGTGGCGCCGCTGCCCATGTCCTTGAAGGCGGTGGTCCCCTGATTGGTGGCCGTCCGCATCTTCGAAACGGATCCGCCGCTCTGCGAGAGTGCCTGGGTGAATTTCTGTGTAGCGGAGGTTGCAGTCCTGAGACTGGTGGCCAATGACATTTACTTCACCTTTTCCTGCATCAGCCGACAGTCGAACCGAGGTTCGCCATCTCTCTGCGAGTACTGCGCATCTCTTTCGACAGCCCTGCCAGACTGTCCCGAGAAAGCCGAGCCGCCTTTACTATCTCCTCCTGGCTTATTTTGGCCTGTTTCTTATCGCGTTCGAGCTTGTCCAGCTTCGCCTGTACTCCGCTGATCCTGCCAATCTCGCGTACCTTTTTCCTTACTGTCGCCTCCGCCTTGTCGATGTCGGTTGTCAGCTTCCCTATCTCGGACCTGATACGGAAAAGTTCGGCCTTCTCGCCCGATTTGTGAGCCGCGTTCGCCTCGGCCTTCTTTTCCGTTATCCCCTCTTTGAGTTTCTCAATTCTCTTGAGCTCGTTGCGGATCTCCTGGGACCTCTTCGCGTTCCTGTCCCGCTCGTTGTCGATCCGCTCTTCAAGGCGCTTTTTCTGATCGGCCCAGGGGAAAGTCACTTTCTGCTTCCCGGCGAGAGTGATACCTTTCTCGTCCATCTTGATCAGAGTGAAATCCGCTTTTACCAGCGTGAGTCCGAGCGCTATGGCGGTGATGTCGAACTTCAAACCAGTGAAACTGCTACTCAAGGCGGTTACATCAAGCTTGAGGAGGGCTACGCTGTGGGCGATGTCGCGATAGACCTCTTTGTAGTGCAGTGATTCTTTGGGGTCGATCCAGGGCGGCTGCACCACAGGTTCGTTTCCGCCTGATGCTGGTGGAGGCACAATCTCTCCCTTTCGCTACTGTTGTACTGTCGACCGATTACGGAGAAGTCGTGATGATTGGTCCATGGATCGCCTGGCTCATAGCGCTCGGCCCTGCCGTGGTGGTGGCGCCCTTCGCCGTATTTACGCTCTATGTGCACCGGCGATTGAGAAGCAAGGGCGTGCAGGTCCAGGCAGATTGCGAGCACTACTACTGGAGCAAAGAAAAACACTTCCTCCAGTACCGCTACGCGGACCAGTCCGAGCGCAGTCACGTACGGCTCGCCAATCTTTCATTCCCCGTGTCGCGCGCAAAGCGGGGGCGACCGCTGGAAGTGGTGTACGACTCGGCGAGGCCTTCCAGGTCCCGATCGCGGCACGAACTGCGCCGTCCAATTCCCTGGGCAGGGGTCAGTATCGGCATCTACCTGTTCGTGCAGCTTGTGTGCGGGATTCTCGGCGGCGTGTTCCTGGCCACCGGACTTTTCGACAGGTGAAGTTCGTCCGGTGCTTCAGGCGAAGAACTGACTGAGCTCCGAGACGCCGGGCCGCTGGGGTTGCCCCGCGCCGTCCGCCGTAGGCTCGGCCGACTCCGGTTCGTCCGCGGGGCCGTCCGAGGGACGCGGCACAGGCGCCGGGTACTCCAGAGGTTCCGCGTCTTCGTCCTGGTTGACCGTGGCGAACATCCAGTTGGCTTCGGCGAGCTGGTCGACGGTCGTGGCGAGCAGGTAGTCGGTCACCGACCACTCCGCCGCCTCGCCGTGGAGCGCGCGGGCGACCGCGCTGTCGCGTGGCATGTGCCTGACCAGCACCGCGAGCCGGCGGGTGGAGAGCCGGCCGCGGTGCCAGTCGAGCAGGTCCACGCCGTAGTGGCGGAGCAGGTCCGCCTCAAGGGCCTCGGCGTGTTCGTCGACGAACTCGCCGAGGCTCAGCCTTCCCCCAGGCCCAGCCCCGTCTCCTTGCCGTAGGCCTCAAGGATCGCGGCGATGTCCTGCATGGTGATGTCGAGCCGGTCGAAGCGGGTGAACTGCTGTTCGCCCAGAAGCAGCCGCAGCAGACCGTCGACGTCGTTGTCGTCGAGTGCGCGCAGCTTGCGGGCGGTCGCACGGGACAGCTCGGTGGGGAGCTCGAAGGTGTGGTCGTCGAGCTCGAAGGTCCAGGCCCGGCCGAGGGCTTCCAGGCGCTGGGCGCGTGCCGCGTTGACGTTGAAACCGGACATGCGAGGGCTCCTTACTGCTGGTGGATCGAGGGATCGGGGAGAGTGAAAAGCCGGTGGCCGGCGCGCGGCGGAACGGGCCGCGCGCCGGCCACCGGAGAGAACGGGGGAGAGGGGACCGGGCCCCGCACCCCTCAGGCGTACGACTTAGGCGTACGACTTGTCCTTCATGATCCAAGTGGCCAGGGTGGAGCTGTTCTCGGCGGCGAGCGCGGTGAACGTGACCCCGAGCTTCAGCGCACCCGTGCGGGTGAGAGCGATCTCCTCGGTCTCCGTCACCTGGCCGCGCGGGATGATGAAGCGGTACGTGACGTCCGAGCCGTCGGTGAACTCGATGCCCAGCTGACGCTCGTCCTTCTGCGGCTCGGCGCCCAGCTTGTACTCGTACGTGTCGACGGCCCCGGTGGCGGTCACCGGGCTCACCGCGTTGCCGCCCATGAAGAAGGGCAGCGTGTCCTTGTTGAACTGGAGCAGCTGGAACTTCACCGTCAGGTCGCGGTCGGAGTAGATGAACCGCGCCGGGCTCACCGACTGCCAGGTGTCGACCGGGTCGATCTTGTCCTTCTTGTTGAACTTGATGCCGTCGGTGGAGGTGTAGCCCAGCTCGGTCCAGCCGGTCGGCCAGGGGTCGGCGGTGTGCTTCGGCGCGGCCGGGACGGTGGTGCCGGTCGCGGTCGCGACGAGGATGCGGCCGGTGCCGGCGACGCGGATCTGGCTGCCGTTGTTGTTCGCCATGGTTACTGCTCCTTGGATGTGGTTTCGGGTACCGAAAAGGCCCTGCCGCGGATGCGGCAGGGCCGGTTCATGGGGCGCTCGGAGCGCGATCGTGCGGAGTGGATCTATGCGGGGCGGACCGAGATCCGGAACGTGGAGACGTAGCGGCTCGCCTGCGGCCGGGTGAAGTCGGGCAGCCAGCGGGGCCCGTCGGCCTCGACGACGTCGGTGATCGTCGTCGTGCCGTGAACCGTGCCGGTGGCGGGCAGCAGCGCCGCCCTCGCCGTGTTGGCGAGCGTGTGGGCGGTGGGCTTGTCGGGTCCGTACACCTCCAGTTCGACCAGTGGCTGGTCGAGGTGGAGGTCGTCGACCCAGGCCCCGCCGACGCGGGAGACGAGGACGGCCTTGGCCGTGCCGTCGAAACCGGCCGGCGGTGTCTCGTCCACGATCACGCCCGCCAGTTCCGAGCGGGCTGCGAGGAGGTCCACGACGAGAGCCTGCACATCGGGGAAGACGCTCGGGGGAGAGGGCATGACAGGGGTACTCCTTTCGTACGTGCGGATGCAGAGGGCAGACACGCAGCGGCGGAGCTGCGCCCCCCGGAGGGAGGCGGGCACAGCTCCGCCGCTGCACTTATTGTGATCGATGTCGTGCGTGCGCGCAACTAACTAGGTCGCGGACTCATTGCCCCTCACTTCCGGGCCCCCTGCGTTACGCTGCAATCAATCGAACGGACATTCGAGAGAGTGCGATGTGAGGCGCGGAACGCCGTACGGGGCGTAAGGGACGGTGAGCGTGAGGACGAGCACGACGGCAGGGCAGACAGGTGGCGGTGAGCGCCCATGGTGACCAATGCGCATGAACGGCTGACCGATGTGGTGGCGGCCGTCGTAGAGGTGGCGGCCGAGGCCGCGGAGGCGGGGACGTACACCGCCGAGATGGGCAGAGCCCTCACCGCGGTCGTCGGCAAGGTCGGCGCCCGCGTCGCTCTCGACGCGGAGGTGCGTGGCTTCACCAGCGGCTGGCAGGAGGCCGTGGCGTTGACGGCCACCCAAGTGACCACCGAGGCGCAGGTCTTCCGGATGCCCGAGCGTCCGCCGGGCCCCGCGGAAGGCCCCTGAGGCCGGCGGGCCTCGACGCGCGTTCGCTCTCTTCCCCTCTCCCTTCCCGTGCCCGCACCAGCGGCCGCGGACGCGGAAAAGGCGCCGGGCCGGCCAACCCACGAAGGGTGGCCGGCCCGGCGCCTTTCTCGTATGTCGTACGGGCTCACGTCCGCGGCGTACGCGGTTTCCGGCGCGTCGCCCGCTCGGCGGCGAACACGTCCTCCAGCCGGTAGAGCTGCGCCCGCCCCCGGCTCCCGGCCGGTGTCAGATGCCCGAGCTGCACCCACTTCCTGATGGTGGCGGGCGCGACGTCGGCCTCCTGGGCGGCGAGCGTGCCGGTGATCAGCGCGGCCCGCGAAGGGGCCGGCAGCGGCGACCGGCGAGTGCTCACAGGCGCTCTCCGTCCAGCGCCGGGGCAGCCGCCGAGCCCCGTAGTCCCAGCCGTATGCCGTCGGGCCGTACGCCGTCGGGCCGTACGCCTTCCGGTGCGTCGTCCGACATCCGCGCCGCGATCTCCTGCGTGTCCACGCCGCCCAGCCGCGCCAGCTCCGGCCAGGCGCCCTCCGCCCAGATGTGACGGAACGCCGGGTCCGTAGCGCAGTCGCAGTCCGCATCCGCGCAGCGGCAGGCAGGGTTGACGCACAGGACCGCCCGGCGCTCGGGGAAGGCGCGCATCGACACCGACTCGCACCACGGGCAGCGCCCGCGCACCCGCACCATCGTCTCGGCCTCGCCCAGGGCGCGCGCGCAGCGCCTGGCCATCCGGCGCACCTCGTCCCGTACGTGCCCGGCCAGCACCGGGTCTTCCGCGACGCTGCCGAGCAGAGCTGTGAGGCGCAGGAGCCGCCGCGGCACCGAGTCACGGCGGGGCCTGCCCAGCGCGAGCCGGTCGAAGACCGCCTCCTCCAGCTCCACCACGCCGTCGGTGATGTCGCGGATGGCGTCGGACACGTGCAGCCGTACGGGCGCGGCGGAGTGACCGGGTACGGCCAGCCCGTGCCGCTGCTCGTTCAGCAGCGCCTCCTGGCGTTCCTCCCGGATACGGGCGGAACGGGCCGACAGCTCGGCCGCACCCGGGTGGTGCGGGTTCTCGACCGACGACCGTCGGCCGGTGGCCAGTTCGGTGAGAAGTTCCGGGAACTGACGGATCAGCATCTCGGCCCAGAGTGCGGCGTCACGGACCGCGCCCGTGCCGTCGGTGGCGGGCTTCGTCATCGGGTGCTCCAAGTGCGCTCGGGTGCGGTCGGCGGTCGGGTCGTCGGAGGAAGCGGTGGCGTCGGTGGTGTCGGTGGGGTCCGTCACCGGCGGGCTCCGTCGAGGCTGACCGGCCGCCCGTTGCGCCAGAGCCGCCCGGCGCTCACGCCGTCGAACCAGCTGTCCGCCGGGGCCACGGACTCCTCGCACTGCCGCAGTACCGGGCAGCGGTCGCACGCCCGCAGGGCGGGCTCGGCGTCCGCCGCGCGACGGGCGAAGACCACGGTGGGGGGCAGGCCGGAACAGGCGGCGGCCGCGCGCCAGCCGAAGAACTCCAGGGCATCGGAGGGCGAGAAGGCGGATGGTGCGGGCATGCCGGTGCTCCCAGTGCGACCGAGTCTGACCGGATCATTGCGTTGCGAGCACGCACACTGACACGTTGCGCGTGAGCGCGCAACTAAGCTTTCGCACCCCTCCGCACAGAATGCTCACAATTCCTTGCGCGCAAGCAGGTAATTCCTTGCGCGCAAGCGCGTTAGTCTGAGTCCGCCTTGGAGGGAGGCGACCACCTGTGACCGCCAGCGAACTGGAACAGTTCACCGCCTGGATCGAAGACCTGATCCGCGCCCGGGGATACGACATCGACAGCCCCCGCGGCGGCGGAAAGTCGCGCCTCGCCGACGAAGCGGGCGTACACCGCGCCGCCATCACCCGCCTGTTGCAGGGCCAGAGCATGCCGGACCTCGAAACGACCCGACGGCTCGCCCATGTCCTGCGGGTCCCGGTGCGGGAGATGCTGATCCGCTCCGGACGGCTCTCCGAAGAGGACCTGCCCCTGCCGGACCTACAGGACAGCTCGCCCGGCGCCGGGGCGCCGGCCCACCGGCTCACCCTGGAAGAGGCCGCGGCCGGTCTCGGTGTCCCACCTGACCAGTGGGACATGTTCATCAAGGTCGCGGGCCAGTTCCTGCCGGCCGCGGCGGCGGATGTGCGGCCCGAACGCGCGGCGGCGGCGCGCGGCGGGTCCCCGGCCGTGAAGAACGCCAGGAAGGGCTGACCGTGGCCCGGGTGTGACCGGCCAGTATGATTTCGGGGCCTGTTCCCCCACTCACGCAGGCTGAACGCCACCCGAGGCGGGCGATGGGATGCGAAAGTGAGCCGTGCATGGTCGAGAGCGAAGAGTGCTCCCGATCGGCGGGCGGCTCCCACGACGAGGAGCCCGGCGCGCCGCGCGGAGTGCCCAAGGCGCGGAACCCCGCACCGGGTCTGCCCGAACCGCCGGAGGGACTCCCGGCCCTCCTCGCGACCCTCGGCGAGTACCTGGAGCACCATCCGCCGGAGGATGTCGCCGTCCTTTTACGCGCGGAACTGGAACGGCGCGAGTTCCGGGCCTACGCGAGCGGCTGGCGGGACGCGGCCGACCAGTACGAGCCCGCTCTCGAACAGGCGCGCCGCATCGCCCAGACCCGCCGCCTGAGGCTCGTCGGCCGCACCCCCGGCCAGGCCGCCGTCATTCCCTTCCCGCAGGACTCGCCCTCCGAAGGCTCCGCGGAGCCGCCTCCCTCCGGGACGGAGGAGCCGACTCCCTCCCACAGGTCTACGGACAGGGGCCCGGCGAAGGCCGGCGACGACAGCCCCCAGGCCGCCGACCCGGCTGCCCCGGCCCCGTCGCCGGGCTCCGGGCTGGTGGCCAAGAACCGGAACTCCAGGGCCCCTACCATCCCGCGCCTGACCACCCACCGGCCGGGCCGCCGCGACCGCCCGTGATGCGGGTGCGCCCATGCGGCGGCGGGCGTGGCTATTTGTTTTGACCGGAGTCGGTGAGGTAGGTACGCTCAGACCTTGTGCCTGGGCTGTGTCTGTGCTGCCGTGCGTGCTTGTGTCCGCATCGGTGAGCCAGGTCAGAACACATCGCAACCTGTGACTTCTCCGCGATCGCGGAGGCTTCCAGTGTTCGACACACCCGACCGCGTGGGTCGGAGGTGTTCCAGGTTAGTTTCACAGTGATCGGCACACAGAAACCGGAGAAGTAGTGCCTACGATCCAGCAGCTGGTCCGCAAGGGCCGGCAGGACAAGGTCGAGAAGAACAAGACGCCCGCACTTGAGGGTTCCCCTCAGCGCCGGGGCGTCTGCACGCGTGTGTTCACGACCACCCCGAAGAAGCCGAACTCGGCCCTGCGTAAGGTCGCGCGTGTGCGTCTGACCAGCGGGATCGAGGTCACTGCTTACATCCCGGGTGAGGGACACAACCTGCAGGAGCACTCGATCGTGCTCGTGCGTGGTGGCCGTGTGAAGGACCTGCCGGGTGTTCGCTACAAGATCATCCGCGGCTCGCTCGACACCCAGGGTGTCAAGAACCGCAAGCAGGCCCGCAGCCGCTACGGCGCCAAGAAGGAGAAGTAAGAATGCCTCGTAAGGGCCCCGCCCCGAAGCGCCCGGTCATCATTGACCCGGTCTACAGCTCTCCTCTTGTCACGTCGCTGATCAACAAGATCCTGCTTGACGGCAAGCGTTCCACCGCCGAGCGCATCGTCTACGGCGCCATGGAAGGCCTCCGCGAGAAGACCGGCAACGACCCGGTCATCACGCTGAAGCGCGCGCTTGAGAACGTCAAGCCCTCGCTCGAGGTCAAGTCCCGCCGCGTCGGTGGCGCGACGTACCAGGTGCCGATCGAGGTCAAGCCCGGTCGTGCGGCCACCCTCGCGCTGCGCTGGGTCGTGGGTTACTCCCGCGCCCGCCGTGAGAAGACCATGACCGAGCGCCTCATGAACGAGCTGCTCGACGCCTCGAACGGTCTTGGCGCTGCCGTCAAGAAGCGTGAGGACACCCACAAGATGGCCGAGTCGAACAAGGCCTTCGCGCACTACCGCTGGTAGTCGCTACCCACATCGAGACCGAGAGAAGATTGAGCCTTATGGCCACCACTTCGCTTGACCTGGCCAAGGTCCGCAACATTGGGATCATGGCCCACATCGACGCGGGCAAGACGACCACCACCGAGCGGATCCTCTTCTACACCGGCGTGAGCTACAAGATCGGTGAAGTCCACGATGGCGCAGCCACCATGGACTGGATGGAGCAGGAGCAGGAGCGCGGCATCACGATCACGTCTGCCGCGACGACCTGTCACTGGCCGCTCAATGAGGTTGATCACACGATCAACATCATTGACACCCCCGGTCACGTCGACTTCACCGTCGAGGTGGAGCGTTCGCTCCGCGTCCTCGACGGTGCCGTCACCGTGTTCGACGGTGTGGCTGGCGTCGAGCCGCAGTCCGAGACCGTTTGGCGTCAGGCGGACCGCTACGGCGTCCCGCGTATCTGCTTCGTCAACAAGCTCGACCGCACCGGCGCCGAGTTCCACCGCTGCGTCGACATGATCGTCGACCGCCTCGGTGCGGTTCCGCTGGTCATGCAGCTCCCCATCGGTGCTGAAGCCGACTTCAAGGGCGTCGTCGACCTCGTGACGATGAAGGCCTTTGTCTGGTCCGCCGAGGCCGCCAAGGGCGAGATGTACGACATCGTCGACATCCCCGACACCCACACCGAGGCTGCCGAGGAATGGCGCGGCAAGCTCCTCGAGGCTGTCGCGGAGAACGACGACCAGATGATGGAGCTGTACCTCGACGGCACCGAGCCGTCGGTGGAGCAGCTGTACGCCGCCATCCGTCGTATCACCCTCGCCTCCAAGGGCAGCGCCGACTCCGTCACGGTCACCCCGGTGTTCTGTGGCACCGCGTTCAAGAACAAGGGCGTCCAGCCCCTGCTCGATGCGGTCGTGCGTTACCTGCCTTCCCCCCTGGACGTCGAGGCCATCGAAGGCCACGACGTCAAGGACCCGGAGAAGGTCGTCCAGCGCAAGCCTTCCGACGACGAGCCGTTCTCCGGTCTTGCATTCAAGATCATGAGCGACCCGCACCTCGGCAAGCTCACCTTCGTCCGGGTGTACTCGGGCCGCCTCGAGGCCGGCAGCTCCGTGCTGAACTCGGTCAAGGGCAAGAAGGAGCGCATCGGCAAGATCTACCGCATGCACGCGAACAAGCGTGAGGAGATCGCGTCGGTGGGCGCCGGTGACATCATCGCCGTCATGGGCCTGAAGCAGACCACCACGGGTGAGACGCTCTGCGACGAGAAGAACCCGGTGATCCTGGAGTCCATGGACTTCCCGGCGCCGGTCATCGAGGTCGCGATCGAGCCCAAGTCCAAGGGTGACCAGGAGAAGCTGGGTGTAGCCATCCAGCGTCTCTCGGAGGAGGACCCCTCCTTCCAGGTGCACACCAACGAGGAGACCGGCCAGACCGTCATCGGCGGTATGGGCGAGCTTCACCTCGAGGTTCTTGTCGACCGCATGAAGCGCGAATTCCGCGTCGAGGCGAACGTCGGCAAGCCCCAGGTCGCTTACCGCGAGACGATCCGCAAGGCCGTCGAGCGCATCGACTACACGCACAAGAAGCAGACTGGTGGTACCGGCCAGTTCGCGAAGGTGCAGATCGCCCTTGAGCCCATCGAGGGTGGCGACGCCTCGTACGAGTTCGTCAACAAGGTCACCGGTGGCCGCATCCCCCGGGAGTACATCCCGTCGGTGGACGCGGGCGCGCAGGAAGCCATGCAGTTCGGCATCCTGGCCGGCTACGAGATGGTCGGCGTTCGCGTCACCCTTCTCGACGGTGGTTACCACGAGGTCGACTCCTCGGAGCTCGCCTTCAAGATCGCCGGTTCGCAGGCGTTCAAGGAGGGTGCCCGCAAGGCCTCTCCCGTGCTCCTCGAGCCGATGATGGCCGTCGAGGTCACCACGCCCGAGGACTACATGGGCGATGTCATCGGCGACCTCAACTCCCGCCGTGGCCAGATCCAGGCCATGGAGGAGCGCAGCGGCGCTCGCGTCGTGAAGGGCCTCGTGCCCCTCTCGGAGATGTTCGGCTACGTCGGAGACCTCCGCAGCAAGACCTCGGGTCGCGCAAGCTACTCGATGCAGTTCGACTCCTACGCCGAGGTTCCGCGGAACGTCGCCGAGGAGATCATCGCGAAGGCCAAGGGCGAGTAACTCCCCCGAGTTGACGCTTTAGGCTTGACCCGACCGCCGGGGGCTTTCCCCCGCGATCCGTATGGGAAACCCCCGGCGGTCGGCATCCCAGCAAAGATCACCTGGCGCCGATGAAGCAAGGCGTACAGAACCACTCCAGGAGGACCCAGTGGCGAAGGCGAAGTTCGAGCGGACTAAGCCGCACGTCAACATCGGCACCATCGGTCACATTGACCACGGTAAGACGACGCTGACCGCGGCGATTACCAAGGTGCTGCATGACGCGTACCCGGACCTGAACGAGGCCTCGGCCTTCGACCAGATCGACAAGGCTCCTGAGGAGCGCCAGCGCGGTATCACGATCTCGATCGCGCACGTCGAGTACCAGACGGAGTCGCGTCACTACGCGCACGTCGACTGCCCCGGTCACGCGGACTACATCAAGAACATGATCACGGGTGCGGCGCAGATGGACGGCGCCATCCTCGTGGTCGCCGCCACCGACGGCCCGATGCCGCAGACCAAGGAGCACGTGCTCCTGGCCCGCCAGGTAGGCGTGCCGTACATCGTTGTCGCCCTGAACAAGGCCGACATGGTGGACGACGAGGAGATCCTGGAGCTCGTCGAGCTCGAGGTCCGTGAGCTCCTCTCCGAGTACGAGTTCCCGGGCGACGACCTCCCGGTCGTCAAGGTCTCGGCGCTCAAGGCGCTCGAGGGCGACAAGGAGTGGGGCCAGACCGTCCTCGACCTGATGAAGGCCGTCGACGAGTCGATCCCGCAGCCCGAGCGCGACGTCGACAAGCCGTTCCTGATGCCGATCGAGGACGTCTTCACGATCACCGGTCGTGGCACCGTCGTCACCGGTCGTATCGAGCGTGGTGTGCTCAAGGTCAACGAGACCGTCGACATCGTCGGTATCAAGGAAGAGAAGACCACCACCACGGTCACCGGCATCGAGATGTTCCGCAAGCTGCTCGACGAGGGCCAGGCCGGTGAGAACGTCGGTCTGCTCCTCCGTGGCATCAAGCGCGAGGACGTCGAGCGCGGCCAGGTCATCATCAAGCCCGGTTCGGTCACGCCGCACACCGAGTTCGAGGCCCAGGCCTACATCCTGTCGAAGGACGAGGGTGGCCGTCACACCCCCTTCTTCAACAACTACCGCCCGCAGTTCTACTTCCGTACGACTGACGTGACCGGCGTCGTTACCCTCCCCGAGGGCACCGAGATGGTCATGCCGGGCGACAACACCATCATGACGGTCGCGCTGATCCAGCCGGTCGCCATGGAGGAGGGCCTCAAGTTCGCCATCCGTGAGGGTGGCCGGACCGTCGGCGCCGGCCAGGTCACCAAGATCACCAAGTAATTCGGTGGCTTGACCTGGTTGCTCCTGCACGAGCACCAAGAAGGGCCCCGGCCCCGTCGTTCGCGACGGGTGCCGGGGCCCTTCTCTCGTTGGTCACGAGTGGCGGACTCGCCACCCGGTGAAGGAGCCCGCTACGGCCGCCACAGCCACGGGGCCGCGTCCGCTCCCATGCCCACCACCACCGGGCCCCGGCCCCCGGGGCCGAGGTGCAGGGTGGCGCCCTCCAGGGACGGCGGAAGGCCGTCGCGGCGCAGCAGGCGGCCTTCCGCCAGCAGCTGGACCCGGCCGTCCCGGTCCCGCCCCAGCAGGACCGGGCCGGCCGGTGCCGTCGCGGCCCCCACAGCGCCGTAACCGTGGAAGCGCACCCGCGCCGGGCGGGCGCCGCCGATCCGGGCCGTCGTCAGGTGGGCCGTGGCCGGGCGGCGGTAGATCAGGTCGATACCGCCGTCGGCGGCGGTGAGGGCGGTGGGGGAGCCGCCCGGTGTGGGCAGACCGGTACCGGGGCGGGCCGTCACGGGCCGGCCCGGCGCGTCCTGCGTCCAGTGGTGCACCGTCTCGTGGCCCGCGGCGAAGACATGGACCCGGCCGTGCCCGTCCACCGCTGTGGCCAGGCCGTCCTGGATCTCGCCGCCGCCGAGGTCACGCCAGGCGTCCCACCGGCCTGCCGTACCGCGCACCCGCGTGCTGATGCCCTTGTCCGCGTTCCGTACGAACAGATGGACCCGGCCGTCGGGCGCCGCCACCGCGACCGGCGAGCCGATGCGGCGGCCCCGTTCGTGGCGCTTCTCCGGATTGCCGAGACCCGTCCAGGCGCCGGACTCGCCGCCGGGGGCGCGTTCCTCCAGCAGTACGATCTCGCGCGTGTTCGCCGCGCCGTGACCCGCGAGCGAGGAGAACCGCAGTCCGAAGAGCAGCTGCCGGCCGTCCGGCAGTGCCGCCGCCCCGAGCGCCGGTGCCAGCGGTCCGCCGCCGAGGTCGTCCGGCGCGCCCCACACGCCGCTGCCGGGCGCCGTCTCGCGCCAGCGCGCCACCCGGAGGCCGAGCACGCCGTACGCCGTCAGCCTTCCGCCCGGGCCGGTGGCGACGATGGGGCGGGCGCCGGGATAGCGGTAGTGCGTGGAGCGGACCCAGCCCTTGCGGTTGGTGAGCGGGCGGTCGCCGCCGACGTTGTAGTCGCCGCAGCCCGCCGCGTTCCCGCACTCCCAGTCGGGCGACCCGCCGTACGGGACGAGGTGCGACGCCTTCTTCCTCAGGACGGGCTCCGGCAGGTTCTTCGGCCAGTGCCGGTTGTAGTAGCCCCGGTACGACGTGGCGACGAACCCCGGCACCTCCCCGCCGCCCTCCGTCGCCTCGGCGACCCGCCGGATCATCGCGGCCCACGCGAAGGAGGCGGCCGCCGTGTGGTCGGCGTGGTCGGAGTATCCCGGCTGCTCGCTGTCGCGGCGCCGGGTCGCCTCGTCGCTGTGCTGGATGTCGGGGTCCGGGTCGAGGGTCTGCACGACGGTGGGCAGGTACCGCTCCATCAGCCCCGCCAGTACGTCGACGAGCCCGTCGTGGTCGTACGAGCCGGGCTTCTCCAGCGGCGAGCCGTCGGCCACGACGGTGCGCAGCGAGAGGCCGCGCGCTTCCCACAGGCTGGGCAGGCCCGTCCGGCCCCGGGTGGTGTGCATGGCCAGGTTGAGGAAGACGAGCTCGACCCGGCGGTCACCGTTCACGAGCGTGTTCAGCTCGGCCTTCCGGTCGCCGCGCAGGGTGGTGACGGACCTCTGCCACCCGGTGAAGCGGGGGAGGCCCAGGAGGACGGCGTACGCCTGACGCAGTCCCTGATGGCGCGCGGAGGAGTACGCCGTACGGTCCGCGGGCTGCGGCCCCGCGCCGGGTACGCGGTTGACGCCATTGGCCTCGCCCGCGGTGACGTACACGCACACCAGCGGGACGCCGGAGTCCAGCGTCTGCTGGGTGTCCGGGTTCATGAAGTACAGGTCGTCGTCCGGGTGGGCGAGTATCTGGAGAAGCAGCGCGCGGCGGGGGCGGGATATCGGCTTGCCGGGCAGCGGATCGGGCGCCGGGCCGGTGCGGCGCGGGGCGGGCACGGAGCAGGAGCTGACGGCGAGTCCGGCGGCCGCGGCGGCTGCCGAGGTGATCAGCGCGCGTCTGTCCGGGCCGGACCGGGGTCCGCCCTCTCCCGGGCGCGCGGGCGCGCGGCCGCCTTCGTTCGTGCTGGCCAAGGCCGCGCTCCGTCCGCTTCCCCCGCAGCGGGCGTTCCCGCGCCGCGCGTACATCCCGTCGATCGCTGAGGCGCGGCCCGCCCCCCGAGGCCGGGCCGCGATGGTCTAGACGGCCGTCGGGCGCTCCGGGTTGCCCGGCGGAGGTTCCCGGTTCGCCGGGCGGCGGACCCGTTCGGAGCAGTCGCGGTCGAGTGGCAGAGAAAGATCACCCTGCTTACGTTCGAGAAATGAACCTTCGTACTGCCGCCGCGGCCCTGGTACTGGCTGCCGCCGCCTCCGTACCGCTGTCCGGCGTCTCGTACGCGCAGCCCGATCTCGACTGCAGCGACTTCGCCTTCCAGGAGGAGGCGCAGGCGGAGTTCGACCGGGACCCCACGGACCCGCACCGGCTCGACGAGGACCCGGGGGACGACGACCGGATCGCGTGCGAGGCGCTGCCCAGCAGGGGTGAGGTCGGCACGGCGACGGCCGTGCCCCGGCCGGCGGTCACCGTCACCACCACGACGACGGCCACGGCCCCGGCGTCGCCCACGACACCGGCCGCCACGGCCACGGCCGCGGTGACGCCGGCGACTCCGGCCACGACCGCCACCGCGCCGGCCACCACCGCCGCACCCGTTCAGCCCACCGTGTCCCCGAGTCTCGGAGTGAGGGGTGGCGCGGGCGGGACCATGGAAAGCGGCAGCAGCACCGCCGAGACCGCGCTCGGCGTGGGACTGACGGCCGCCGCCGTGCTGACCGTCGGCCTCGTCGTCGCCGGGCGTCGCCGTCGCGCCGGCCGCCGCTGACCGGACGCGGTGCGGCAGGGCCTACGGCGCGCCCGGGCGTAGCCCTGGGTTTGACGTTCGTCACCTACGGGGTAATCTCTTGCGCCCGATTGGCGCGGGCTGTGCCCCGTATGGCAGACTGTCGGGGTTGCTCGGTTGAGTGCCGATGCTGCGCGCCTCCCGTCGGGAGGACCGGAAGCGAGTCCCACAGTACTCGTCGTCCCAACTGCCCCTCCGGGCAGCGCTGGGGCGGACGTACGGGAATCTTTCGGGAAGCGTCAGCGGGGCTGATACCAGGCACCCGGTGGGTGTTTTCCCCCGGCCCGCGGTCACGGACCGCATCCCCTGCTTCAGGGAAAACCTTCGGGATTTCTTACTGGCGAGGATGCGACACGCCCGACCGCGTGGGTCGGAGAAGAACCGTGCTGACACAGGCAGCCCCCGGGTCCCAGAGCGTTTCGAGAGAACAGGACTACTAGGTAGCCATGGCGGGACAGAAGATCCGCATCCGGCTCAAGGCCTACGACCACGAGGTCATCGACTCTTCGGCGAAGAAGATCGTCGAGACGGTGACTCGCACTGGTGCGTCGGTCGCAGGCCCGGTGCCGCTGCCCACAGAGAAGAACGTGTACTGCGTCATCAAGTCGCCGCACAAGTACAAGGATTCTCGCGAGCACTTCGAGATGCGCACGCACAAGCGCCTCATCGACATCCTCGACCCCACTCCCAAGACCGTTGACTCGCTGATGCGCCTGGACCTTCCGGCCGGCGTTGACATCGAGATCAAGCTCTGAGGGGCGCGGAGATGGCTAAGCAGATTAAGGGAATCCTGGGCGAGAAGCTCGGCATGACCCAGGTCTGGGACGAGAACAACCGGGTTGTCCCGGTGACCGTCGTCAAGGCCGGGCCGAATGTCGTGACCCAGGTCCGCACGAACGACACCGACGGCTACGAGTCGGTCCAGATCGCCTTCGGCGAGATCGACCCTCGCAAGGTGAACAAGCCCCTCAAGGGCCACTTCGCCAAGGCCGACGTGACCCCGCGCCGCCACCTGGTGGAGCTCCGTACCTCCGACGCCAGCGAGTACACGCTCGGCCAGGAGATCACTGCCGAGGTGTTCGAGTCCGGCGTCAAGGTTGACGTCACGGGCAAGAGCAAGGGCAAGGGCTTCGCCGGTGTCATGAAGCGTCACAACTTCGCCGGTGGCAAGGCTTCGCACGGTGCCCACCGCGTGCACCGCAAGCCTGGTTCCATCGGTGGCTGTGCCACTCCCGGCCGTGTCTTCAAGGGCATGCGCATGGCGGGTCGTATGGGCAACGAGCGGGTCACCACCCAGAACCTGACCGTCCACGCCGTTGACGCCGAGAAGGGTCTGCTGCTCATCAAGGGCGCCGTCCCCGGCCCCAACGGTGGCCTCGTCCTGGTCCGCACCGCGGCCAAGGGGGTTTGAGGAACCGATGAGCACCATTGACATCCTTACGCCGGCAGGCGACAAGGCCGGGACCGTCGAACTCCCCGCGGAGATCTTCGACGCCAAGGTCAGCATCCCGCTGATCCACCAGGTCGTTGTCGCACAGCTGGCCGCTGCCCGTCAGGGCACGCACAAGACCAAGCGTCGCGGCGAAGTCCGTGGTGGCGGCAAGAAGCCGTACCGCCAGAAGGGCACCGGCCGCGCCCGTCAGGGTTCGACCCGCGCCCCGCAGTTCGCCGGCGGTGGCGTCGTCCACGGCCCGCAGCCGCGTGACTACTCGCAGCGCACGCCCAAGAAGATGAAGGCCGCCGCTCTGCGTGGCGCCCTCACCGACCGGGCCCGCAACGCTCGCATCCACGTCGTCTCCGACGTGGTCGAGGGTGCGGTTTCCACGAAGGCCGCGAAGAACCTGCTGGGCAAGGTCAGCGAGCGCAAGCACGTGCTCCTGGTCGCCGAGCGTTCGGACGAGGCCGCGTGGCTGTCCGCCCGCAACCTGCCCCAGGTGCACCTCCTGGAGCCGGGCCAGCTCAACACGTACGACGTGCTCGTCTCTGACGACGTGGTCTTCACCAAGGCCGCTTTCGAGTCTTTCGTGTCTGGCCCCAAGGCCGATGAGACCGAAGGGAGCGACGTCTGATGGCTGAGACGACCGTAACCAGCAAGACCTTCACGGACCCGCGCGACGTCCTCGTCAAGCCGGTTGTTTCCGAGAAGAGCTACGCGCTGCTCGACGAGAACAAGTACACGTTCATCGTCGCGCCCGGCTCCAACAAGACGCAGATCAAGCAGGCCGTTCAGGCGGTCTTCGGGGTCAAGGTCACCGGGGTCAACACGATCAACCGGCAGGGTAAGCGCAAGCGGACCAAGACCGGCTTCGGCAAGCGCGCCGACACCAAGCGCGCCATCGTGACCCTCGCCGAGGGCGACCGTATCGACATCTTCGGCGGCCCGACCTCCTGACGGAGGTCGAGTCGTCCGGAATCGGACGAGGACTGAGAAATGGGAATCCGCAAGTACAAGCCGACTACGCCGGGCCGCCGTGGCTCCTCCGTAGCCGACTTTGTCGAGATCACGCGGTCCACGCCGGAGAAGTCGCTGGTCCGCCCCCTGCACAGCAAGGGCGGCCGTAACAACGCCGGTCGGATCACCGTTCGCCACCAGGGTGGCGGACACAAGCGCGCCTACCGAGTGATCGACTTCCGTCGTCACGACAAGGACGGCGTGCCGGCGAAGGTCGCGCACATCGAGTACGACCCGAACCGCACCGCGCGCATCGCGCTCCTGCACTACGCAGACGGCGAGAAGCGCTACATCATCGCACCGCGTGGGCTCACGCAGGGTGACCGGATTGAGAACGGCCCTGGCGCCGACATCAAGCCCGGCAACAACCTGGCGCTGCGCAACATCCCGGTCGGTACGACCATCCACGCCATCGAGCTTCGGCCCGGCGGCGGCGCGAAGTTCGCCCGTTCCGCGGGTGCCTCCGTGCAGCTGCTGGCGAAGGAGGGCACGATGGCCCACCTTCGTATGCCTTCCGGTGAGATCCGCCTGGTCGACGCCCGCTGCCGCGCCACGATTGGCGAGGTCGGCAACGCCGAGCAGTCGAACATCAACTGGGGCAAGGCCGGCCGCATGCGCTGGAAGGGCGTCCGCCCGACCGTTCGTGGTGTCGCGATGAACCCCGTCGACCACCCGCACGGTGGTGGTGAGGGCAAGACCTCCGGTGGTCGCCACCCGGTCAGCCCGTGGGGTCAGAAGGAGGGTCGTACTCGCTCGCCGAAGAAGGCATCGAGCAAGTACATCGTCCGCCGCCGCAAGTCGAACAAGAAGCGCTAGGAGCGGGTTTAGATGCCGCGTAGTCTCAAGAAGGGGCCCTTCGTCGACGGACACCTCATCAAGAAGGTGGACGTACAGAACGAGGCAGGCACCAAGAACGTCATCAAGACCTGGTCCCGGCGCTCGATGATCATTCCCAGCATGCTGGGTCACACCATCGCGGTGCACAACGGCAAGATTCACGTCCCGGTGTTCGTCACCGAGTCGATGGTCGGCCACAAGCTCGGCGAGTTTGCGCCGACCCGCACCTTCCGCGGCCACGTCAAGGACGACCGCAAGTCGAAGCGCCGCTAAGGCGGGGTGCGATGACTATGAACGACACCGAAGGGACAACCATGGAAGCCAGGGCCCAGGCGCGGTACATCCGCGTCACGCCCATGAAGGCCCGCCGCGTGGTGGACCTTATCCGTGGCATGGATGCCACGGAGGCTCAGGCGGTCCTGCGTTTCGCCGCGCAGGCCGCGAGCGTGCCGGTAGGCAAGGTGCTTGACAGCGCCATTGCCAACGCTGCGCACAACTACGACCACACGGACGCCTCCTCGCTGGTCATCAGCGAGGCGTACGTCGACGAGGGCCCGACCCTGAAGCGGTTCCGTCCGCGTGCTCAGGGCCGTGCCTACCGGATCCGCAAGCGGACCAGCCACATCACCGTGGTCGTCAGCAGCAAGGAAGGTTCCCGGTAATGGGCCAGAAGGTAAACCCGCACGGGTTCCGGCTCGGCATCACCACGGACTTCAAGTCCCGTTGGTACGCCGACAAGCTGTACAAGGACTACGTCAAGGAAGACGTCGCCATCCGTCGGATGATGACGTCCGGCATGGAGCGCGCCGGCATCTCGAAGGTTGAGATCGAGCGCACCCGTGACCGCGTGCGTGTGGACATCCACACCGCTCGTCCGGGCATCGTCATCGGCCGCCGTGGCGCCGAGGCCGACCGCATCCGCGGTGACCTCGAGAAGCTCACGGGCAAGCAGGTCCAGCTGAACATCCTCGAGGTCAAGAACCCTGAGATGGACGCTCAGCTGGTTGCCCAGGCCGTTGCCGAGCAGCTCTCCTCCCGCGTCTCCTTCCGTCGCGCCATGCGTAAGAGCATGCAGGGCACGATGAAGGCCGGCGCCAAGGGCATCAAGATCCAGTGTGGTGGCCGTCTCGGCGGCGCCGAGATGTCCCGGTCCGAGTTCTACCGCGAGGGTCGTGTGCCGCTGCACACGCTGCGCGCGAACGTGGACTACGGCTTCTTCGAGGCCAAGACCACCTTCGGCCGTATCGGCGTGAAGGTCTGGATCTACAAGGGCGACGTCAAGAACATCGCCGAGGTCCGTGCCGAGAACGCCGCGGCCCGTGCGGGTAACCGCCCGGCCCGTGGTGGCGGCGCGGCCGACCGTCCGGCCGGTGGCCGTGGCGGACGTGGTGGCGAGCGTGGCGGCCGCGGCCGCAAGCCGCAGCAGGGCGCACCGGCAGCAGAGGCCCCCAAGGCCGACGCTCCCGCCGCCGCTGCTCCGGCTGAGAGCACCGGAACGGAGGCCTGACCGAAATGCTGATCCCTCGTAGGGTCAAGCACCGCAAGCAGCACCACCCCAAGCGCCGTGGTATGGCGAAGGGTGGCACTGAGGTCGCATTCGGCGAGTACGGCATCCAGGCGCTGACCCCGGCCTACGTGACGAACCGCCAGATCGAGGCTGCTCGTATCGCGATGACCCGCCACATCAAGCGTGGCGGCAAGGTCTGGATCAACATCTACCCGGACCGCCCGCTGACGAAGAAGCCTGCCGAGACCCGCATGGGTTCCGGTAAGGGTTCTCCCGAGTGGTGGATCGCGAACGTGCACCCGGGCCGGGTCATGTTCGAGCTGTCCTACCCGAACGAGAAGATTGCTCGTGAGGCGCTCACCCGCGCTGCTCACAAGCTTCCGATGAAGTGCCGGATTGTTCGGCGCGAGGCAGGTGAGTCGTGATGGCGGCCGGTACCAAGGCGACCGAGCTGCGCGAGCTCAACGACGAGGACCTCGTCGCGAAGCTGCGTGAGGCCAAGGAAGAACTGTTCAATCTCCGCTTCCAGGCGGCGACCGGACAGCTCGAGAACCACGGCCGGCTCAAGTCCGTCCGTAAGGACATCGCCCGGATCTACACCCTGATGCGTGAGCGCGAGCTGGGCATCGAGACGGTGGAGAGCGCCTGATGAGCGAGAAGACTGTGACTGAGACCAACACCGACCGCGGCTTCCGCAAGACCCGCGAGGGTCTCGTCGTCAGCGACAAGATGGACAAGACCGTCGTCGTCGCTGTCGAGGATCGCGTCAAGCACGCCCTGTACGGCAAGGTCATCCGCCGTACGAACAAGCTCAAGGCTCACGACGAGCAGAACGCTGCCGGCGTCGGCGACCGCGTCCTCATCATGGAGACGCGTCCGCTGTCGGCGAGCAAGCGCTGGCGCATCGTCGAGATCCTCGAGAAGGCCAAGTAACAATCCCTGAGGGGTTTCCCTCAGGGCAGTTCCGCCAGGCTCGGCAGGGGCACTCCGGTGCCCCTGCCGGGAACCGGCAGACGATCAGGAGATAGACGTGATCCAGCAGGAGTCGCGACTGCGTGTCGCCGACAACACGGGTGCGAAGGAAATTCTCACCATCCGTGTTCTCGGTGGCTCGGGTCGCCGCTACGCGGGCATCGGCGACGTCATCGTCGCCACCGTCAAGGACGCGATCCCCGGCGGCAACGTGAAGAAGGGTGACGTCGTCAAGGCGGTCATCGTTCGCACCGTCAAGGAGCGCCGCCGCCAGGACGGCTCGTACATCCGCTTCGACGAGAACGCCGCTGTCATTCTCAAGAACGACGGCGACCCTCGTGGCACCCGTATCTTCGGCCCGGTGGGCCGTGAGCTGCGCGAGAAGAAGTTCATGAAGATCATCTCGCTCGCGCCGGAGGTGCTGTAAGCATGAAGATCAAGAAGGGCGACCTGGTTCAGGTCATCACCGGTAAGGACAAGGGCAAGCAGGGCAAGGTCATTCTGGCCGTTCCCCGCGAGAACCGCGTCCTGGTCGAGGGTGTCAACCGGGTCAAGAAGCACACGAAGGCCGGTCAGACCGCTCGCGGTTCGCAGACCGGTGGCATTGTGACGACCGAGGCCCTGATCCACGTCAGCAACGTTCAGCTGGTCGTGGAGAAGGACGGCAAGAAGGTCGTTACTCGCGTCGGCTACCGCTTTGACGACGAGGGCAACAAGATCCGCGTTGCCAAGCGCACCGGTGAGGACATCTGATGACTACCACCACCGCGCCGCGTCTGAAGCTGCGCTACCGCGAGGAGATCGCGGGCAAGCTGCGTGAAGAGTTCTCCTACGAGAACGTCATGCAGATCCCCGGTCTCGTCAAGATCGTGGTCAACATGGGTGTGGGCGACGCCGCCCGCGACTCCAAGCTGATCGATGGCGCGATTCGCGACCTCACCACGATCACCGGCCAGAAGCCGGCCGTCACCAAGGCCCGGAAGTCCATCGCGCAGTTCAAGCTGCGCGAGGGTCAGCCGATCGGCTGCCACGTCACCCTCCGCGGTGACCGCATGTGGGAGTTCCTGGACCGTACGCTGTCGCTCGCGCTGCCGCGTATCCGTGACTTCCGTGGTCTGTCGCCGAAGCAGTTCGACGGCCGTGGCAACTACACCTTCGGTCTCACGGAGCAGGTCATGTTCCACGAGATCGACCAGGACAAGATCGACCGGGTCCGGGGCATGGACATCACCGTGGTCACCACGGCGACCAACGACGACGAGGGTCGTGCCCTCCTTCGTCACCTCGGCTTCCCGTTCAAGGAGAACTGACCGTGGCGAAGAAGGCCCTGATCGCTAAGGCGGCCCGCAAGCCGAAGTTCGCTGTGCGCGCGTACACGCGTTGCCAGCGCTGCGGCCGGCCGCACTCCGTCTACCGCAAGTTCGGCCTGTGCCGCGTGTGCCTTCGTGAGATGGCTCACCGTGGCGAGCTGCCGGGCGTGACCAAGAGCTCCTGGTAGTCCCGTACTGCCCTTCGGGCGTGCGGATTTCCAGAAGCTCTCGGTAAGTATCTGGTCGGCAGGAGCCCGACACCGCATGCCGTAGGCTTGCGGGGTTGGGCGCCTGCCGCCCTGACCGACTTACTACGCCGTAGGTCCCCGCACCGCACCCGTCCCGCCACTGAGTGGGGAGAGGGATGGCGCATACAGGAAACCCCGGCGAGAGAGGCCGAAGGCCAATTCATGACCATGACTGATCCGATCGCGGACATGCTGACTCGTCTGCGTAACGCGAACTCGGCGTACCACGACACCGTGGCTATGCCGCACAGCAAGATCAAGTCGCACATCGCGGAGATCCTCCAGCAGGAGGGCTTCATCACCGGCTGGAAGGTCGAGGACGCCGAAGTCGGCAAGTCCCTCGTTCTCGAGCTGAAGTTCGGCCCGAACCGTGAGCGCTCCATTGCGGGCATCAAGCGGATCTCGAAGCCGGGTCTGCGTGTGTACGCGAAGTCCACCAACCTGCCGAAGGTTCTCGGCGGCCTGGGCGTGGCGATCATCTCCACGTCCCACGGTCTCCTGACCGGCCAGCAGGCAGGCAAGAAGGGCGTAGGTGGGGAAGTCCTCGCCTACGTCTGGTAGTCGGGAACGGAGGAAAAGCTAATGTCGCGAATCGGCAAGCTCCCCATCCAGGTTCCCGCCGGTGTGGACGTCACCATCGATGGCCGCACGGTCGCGGTGAAGGGCCCCAAGGGTTCCCTCTCGCACACCGTCGCCGCGCCGATCGAGGTCACCAAGGGTGAGGACGGCGTGCTCAGCGTCACCCGCCCGAACGACGAGCGTCAGAACAAGGCCCTTCACGGCCTGTCCCGCACGCTGGTGGCGAACATGATCACCGGCGTGACCACGGGTTACACGAAGGCGCTCGAGATCAGCGGTGTCGGTTACCGCGTCCAGGCGAAGGGCTCCAACCTGGAGTTCGCCCTGGGCTACAGCCACCCGATCGTCGTTGAGGCCCCCGAGGGCATCACCTTCAAGGTCGAGTCGCCCACGAAGCTCAGCGTCGAGGGCATCGACAAGCAGAAGGTCGGCGAGGTCGCCGCTAACATCCGCAAGCTGCGGAAGCCCGACCCGTACAAGGCCAAGGGCGTCAAGTACGCCGGCGAGGTTATCCGCCGCAAGGTTGGAAAGGCGGGTAAGTAAGCCATGGCATACGGTGTAAAGATCGCCAAGGGTGACGCGTACAAGCGCGCTGCCATCAAGCGCCGCCACATCCGCGTCCGCAAGCACGTCTCCGGTACGCCGGAGCGTCCTCGCCTGGTCGTGACGCGCTCCAACCGCAACATCGTTGCTCAGGTCATCGACGACATCGCGGGCCACACGCTCGCGTCGGCGTCGACCTTGGACGCTTCGATCCGCGGTGGCGAGGCCGACAAGAGCGCCCAGGCCCAGCAGGTCGGCGCGCTTGTCGCCGAGCGTGCCAAGGCTGCCGGCGTCGAGGCCGTCGTGTTCGACCGTGGTGGCAACAGGTACGCCGGGCGCATTGCCGCTCTGGCTGACGCCGCCCGCGAAGCCGGGCTGAAGTTCTAAGCCCCGGTTCCGGGACTAACGGACGTAACAGAGAGAGGTAAATCCAATGGCTGGACCCCAGCGCCGCGGAAGCGGTGCCGGTGGCGGCGAGCGGCGGGACCGGAAGGGTCGCGACGGTGGCGCTGCCGCCGAGAAGACCGCTTACGTTGAGCGCGTTGTCGCGATCAACCGTGTCGCCAAGGTTGTCAAGGGTGGTCGCCGCTTCAGCTTCACCGCGCTGGTCGTGGTGGGCGACGGTGACGGCACTGTAGGCGTCGGATACGGCAAGGCCAAGGAAGTTCCCGCGGCCATCGCCAAGGGCGTTGAAGAGGCCAAGAAGTCCTTCTTCAAGGTTCCGCGCATCCAGGGCACCATCCCTCACCCGATTCAGGGCGAGAAGGCTGCGGGCGTCGTCCTGCTCAAGCCGGCTTCCCCCGGTACCGGCGTTATCGCCGGTGGCCCGGTGCGTGCCGTACTCGAGTGCGCCGGCGTTCACGACATCCTGTCGAAGTCGCTCGGCTCGTCGAACCCCATCAACATCGTCCACGCGACTGTGACGGCCCTCAAGGGTCTCCAGCGTCCCGAGGAGATCGCGGCTCGCCGTGGTCTGCCCCTCGAGGACGTGGCCCCCGCGGCCCTGCTCCGTGCGCGTGCGGGAGCGGGTGCGTAATGGCCCGTCTCCAGATCACGCAGACGAAGTCGTACATCGGCAGCAAGCAGAACCACCGCGACACCCTGCGTTCGCTCGGGCTCAAGCGCCTGAACGACGTGGTTGTCAAGGAGGACCGCCCCGAGTTCCGCGGAATGGTTCACACCGTCCGCCACCTCGTGACGGTTGAGGAGGTCGACTGACATGGCGGAGAACAACCCGCTGAAGGTCCACAACCTCCGGCCCGCCCCGGGCGCCAAGACCGCCAAGACCCGTGTGGGTCGTGGTGAGGCGTCCAAGGGTAAGACCGCAGGTCGTGGTACCAAGGGCACCAAGGCCCGTTACCAGGTTCCGCAGCGCTTCGAGGGCGGGCAGATGCCCCTCCACATGCGTCTGCCGAAGCTCAAGGGCTTCAAGAACCCGTTCCGCACCGAGTACCAGGTCGTGAACCTGGACAAGCTCGCCGACCTCTACCCGCAGGGTGGAGAGGTCACGGTGGCCGATCTGGTCGCCAAGGGTGCGGTCCGTAAGAACCAGCTCGTCAAGGTGCTCGGCGCCGGCGAGGTCTCCGTGGCGCTGACGGTGACGGTTGACGCCGTTTCCGCCTCCGCCAAGGAGAAGATCGCTGCCGCTGGCGGCACCGTCACCGAGCTCGTCTGAGAGACGAGCCCGATGGCTTGAACACCGACCGGGGATGCCTCCCAAAAGGGGGCATCCCCGGTTGGTCGTTCCTAGGGGGGCATGGTCGCCGGTATGGTGGCGTGCACCGTTAACTTCCGTGCGGTACGCCCGCACGGCTTTTGACAGCTTTGTATTCGTTTTTCGTCGGATTCGTCGATCCTCAATACCGTCACCTCTGACGCAGTAGCGCGGGGGTCGCAGGAGGCACCGTGCTCACCGCGTTCGCCCGGGCGTTCAAGACGCCCGACCTGCGCAAGAAGCTGCTCTTCACACTGGGCATCATCGTGCTGTACAGGCTCGGGGCCCACGTTCCGGTTCCCGGCGTCAACTACAAGAACGTGCAGATCTGTGTCGACTCGGCAGAGACGGGCGGGCTCTTCGGGCTCGTCAACCTGTTCAGCGGTGGCGCTCTGTTGCAGATCACGATCTTTGCGCTCGGCATCATGCCGTACATCACGGCGAGCATCATCCTTCAGCTTCTGACCGTGGTGATCCCGCGACTGGAGGCCCTCAAGAAGGAGGGACAGTCCGGAACCGCCAAGATCACGCAGTACACGCGGTACCTGACGGTCGCCCTGGCCGTGCTCCAGGGCACCGGTCTGGTGGCCACCGCCCGTAACGGCGCCATCTTCCAGGGCTGTCAGGTAGCGGATCAGATCGTCCCGGACAAGTCGATCTTCGTCACGATCACGATGGTGATCACGATGACCGCGGGCACCGCGGCCGTCATGTGGCTCGGTGAGCTCGTCACCGACCGCGGCATCGGCAACGGCATGTCGATCCTGATGTTCATCTCGATCGCCGCCGGCTTCCCGGGCGCCCTGTGGGCCATCAAGAAGAAGGGCGAGCTCGCCGACGGCTGGATCGAGTTCGGCATCGTGATCCTGGTCGGCTTCGCCATGGTCGGCCTCGTGGTCTTCGTCGAGCAGGCGCAGCGCAGGATTCCCGTGCAGTACGCGAAGCGCATGATCGGCCGCAAGTCCTACGGCGGTACGTCCACGTACATCCCCCTGAAGGTGAACCAGGCCGGTGTGATCCCGGTCATCTTCGCCTCGTCCCTGCTCTACATCCCCATGCTGATCGTCCAGTTCAGCGGTGGCGGTGCAAACTCCAGCTGGGGCAGGTGGATTCAGGGGAACTTCGTGGATGGCGAGCCCATCTACATCGCCACGTACTTCTTGTTGATCGTGTTCTTCGCCTTCTTCTATGTGGCGATCTCGTTCAACCCCGAGGAAGTCGCCGACAACATGAAGAAGTATGGTGGCTTCATCCCGGGTATCCGGGCAGGTCGGCCTACCGCCGAGTACCTGAGCTACGTGCTCAACCGGATCACGTGGCCGGGCTCGCTGTATCTGGGTCTGATCGCTCTTGTGCCGACAATGGCGTTGGCGGGCTTCGGCGCGAACGCGGACTTCCCCTTCGGTGGAACAAGCATCCTCATCATCGTGGGTGTGGGTCTGGAGACCGTGAAGCAGATCGAGAGCCAGCTCCAGCAGCGCAATTACGAAGGGTTCCTCCGCTGATGCGAATCGTCCTCGTCGGGCCGCCCGGTGCCGGCAAGGGAACGCAGGCCGCGTTCCTTGCCAAGAACCTGTCGATCCCGCACATCTCAACGGGCGACCTCTTCCGAGCCAACATCAGCCAGGGCACCGACCTTGGCAAGCAGGCGAAGGCGTTCATGGACGCCGGCAACCTGGTACCGGACGAGGTCACCATCGGGATGGCCAAGGACCGCATGGCCCAGGCCGACGCCGAGGGCGGTTTCCTGCTGGACGGCTTCCCGCGGAACGTCTCGCAGGCCGTGGCGCTCGACGCGTCGCTGAAGGCCGAGGGCCAGCAGCTCGACGGCGTGCTGGACCTGGAAGTCCCCGAGGACGAGGTCGTGAAGCGGATCGCGGGCCGTCGTACCTGCCGCAACGACTCGAGCCACGTCTTCCACGTGACGTACAGCCCGCCCAAGGAAGACGGCGTCTGTGATGTCTGCGGCGGCGAGCTCTACCAGCGCGGTGACGACACCGAGGAAACGGTGCGGCGCCGGCTGGAGGTCTACCACAGCGAGACCGAGCCGATCATCGACCACTACAAGGCTCAGGGCCTGGTGGTCACCATCTCCGCGCTGGGCAAGGTCGACGAAGTGACCAAGCGCGCGATGGAAGCCCTGAAGAAGTCCTCCGACGAGGGCTGAGCGAGCGAGCAGTACAACGGTTGCGGCCGCGGTGTCCGAGAGGCACCGCGGCCGTACTGTTGGGCACGTAGGACAAGCGGTTACCGCGTAATGACAGCGAAGGCGGAAGGCACACGCATGGTGGAGATCAAGACCCCCGAGCAGATCGCGAAGATGCGCGAGGCGGGGCTGGTCGTCGCCGCCGTCCACGCGGCCACGCGCGAGGCGGCCGTGCCGGGCGCCACCACCCGGGACCTGGACGAGGTCTCCCGCAAGGTGCTCGCCGAGCACGGCGCGAAGTCGAACTTCCTCGGGTACGGCGGTTTCCCCGCGACCATCTGCACCTCGGTCAACGAGGTCGTCGTCCACGGCATCCCGGACGAGAAGACGGTCCTCAAGGACGGCGACATCATCTCGATCGACGCCGGCGCGATCGTCGACGGCTGGCACGGGGACGCGGCGTACACCGCCTTCGTCGGTACGGGTCACGCGCCCGAGCTGATCGAGCTCTCCCGGGTGACCGAGGAGTCGATGTGGGCCGGCCTGGCCGCGATGAAGCTGGGCAACCGGCTGGTCGACATCTCCAAGGCGATCGAGTCGTACATCCGCCGCCAGCCCCGTCCGGCGACGGGCAAGTACGGGATCATCGAGGACTACGGCGGCCACGGCATCGGCTCCGAGATGCACATGGACCCGCACCTGCTGAACTACGTCACGCGCAAGCGCGGCAAGGGCCCGAAGCTGGTCCCCGGCTTCTGCCTGGCGATCGAGCCGATGGTGAGCCTCGGTACGGCGCGCACGGATGTCCTGGAGGACAACTGGACCGTCGTCACCACCGACGGCACCTGGTCCTCGCACTGGGAGCACTCCGTGGCGCTGACGGAGGAGGGGCCGTTGGTCCTGACCGCCGTCGACGGCGGCAAGGCGAAGCTGGCGGAGTACGGCGTGACCGCCGCGCCGGACCCGCTCGCCTGAGCCCGACAGCCGCCTGGACCGAACAGCTTAACGATCTTGACAGTTGGGCAAACTCCCCGGATTCGTCTTTTCCGGGTGCCTGACGTAGACTGACTCGTCGGCTCGCGTGTACCCGTATGCCTGCATACGGATGCGTGAGTCGATCAAGGTAGCCGATTCGAAGGGCGAAGCGTGGCCAAGAAGCAAGGTGCCATCGAAATCGAGGGCACCGTGATCGAGTCCCTCCCGAACGCAATGTTCAAGGTGGAACTTCAGAACGGTCACAAAGTCCTAGCGCACATCAGCGGCAAGATGCGTATGCACTACATCCGCATCCTCCCGGATGACCGGGTCGTCGTGGAGCTGTCTCCGTACGACCTGACGCGTGGCCGGATCGTCTACCGGTACAAGTAGATCTTGCCCGCGCCCCGTGTCTCACGGGGTGATTGGCACTGACCCGGAGAACCTCACATCCCATGAAGGTCAAGCCGAGCGTCAAGAAGATCTGCGACAAGTGCAAGGTGATCCGCCGTCACGGCCGGGTCATGGTCATCTGCGAAAACCTGCGCCACAAGCAGCGCCAGGGCTGACGCACGACCCCCTGCATCTCGCAGAACTTCGCGCGACGCACGTAAAAACGTAATTACGCAGAACCCAGTGCCCACGGGTGCTGACACCTCCGGCGGAGGCCGGGGACCTGGTCCGTACCGCTCTCTTGATGAGGGTGGTCGGCGGCCACGGAGCGGTTCTGCGGAAGACCTCCGAGCAAACAGGAGCCATGAATGGCACGCCTTGAAGGCGTTGACCTCCCGCGCGAAAAGCGTATCGAGGTCGCCCTCACCTACGTCTTCGGCATCGGTCGTACCCGTGCCCAGGAGACTCTCGCCGCTACCGGCGTGAACCCCGACACGCGCGTCCGTGACCTCGGCGAGGAAGACCTCGTCAAGATCCGCGAGTACGTCGACGTCAACTTCAAGACCGAGGGTGACCTCCGTCGCGAGGTGCAGGCCGACATCCGCCGCAAGGTCGAGATCGGCTGCTACCAGGGTCTGCGTCACCGCCGCGGCCTGCCGGTCCACGGCCAGCGCACCAGCACGAACGCTCGTACCCGCAAGGGCCCGCGTCGCGCGATCGCCGGCAAGAAGAAGCCGGGCAAGAAGTAGTCCTCAGCCGGACGCACTGTGTGATCCGGGGGACACCCCCGGACCCCCAAGCGGTCTTCGCTGAGGACCGACCACCTCCCGTAGGAGTAATAGATGCCCCCCAAGGGTCGTCAGGGCGCTGTCAAGAAGGTGCGCCGCAAGGAAAAGAAGAACGTCGCTCATGGGCACGCCCACATCAAGAGCACGTTCAACAACACGATCGTCTCGATCACGGACCCCTCGGGCAACGTGATCTCCTGGGCCTCCGCCGGCCACGTCGGCTTCAAGGGCTCGCGCAAGTCCACCCCCTTCGCCGCGCAGATGGCCGCCGAGTCGGCCGCCCGCCGCGCGCAGGAGCACGGCATGCGCAAGGTTGACGTCTTCGTCAAGGGTCCCGGCTCCGGCCGTGAGACCGCGATCCGCTCCCTCCAGGCCACTGGCCTCGAGGTCGGCTCGATCCAGGACGTCACGCCCACCCCGCACAACGGCTGCCGCCCTCCCAAGCGCCGCCGCGTCTGACGCTTCGCGTCCGACTCTGGTTGTTGCAGTGCGCCCGGAGTGAAGACCGACCTTCACTTCCGATCGCGCTGTACTCGGGCGGTACGGTCCTTCGGGCCGTGCCGCCCGTACCCTTGTAACAGTTGGCATCAAATAGTGGGTGCCAAGACTGGAGGCATTTCTCATGCTTATCGCTCAGCGTCCGTCGCTGACCGAAGAGGTCGTCGACGAGTACCGCTCGCGGTTCGTGATCGAGCCCCTCGAGCCGGGCTTCGGTTACACCCTCGGCAACTCGCTTCGCCGTACGCTCCTCTCCTCGATCCCCGGTGCCGCTGTCACCAGCATCCGGATCGACGGCGTCCTGCACGAGTTCACCACCGTGCCGGGTGTCAAGGAGGACGTCACCGACCTCATCCTGAACATCAAGCAGCTGGTGGTTTCCAGCGAGCACGACGAGCCCGTCGTCATGTACCTGCGCAAGCAGGGACCGGGTCTGGTCACCGCTGCTGACATCGCCCCGCCGGCCGGCGTCGAGGTCCACAACCCGGACCTCGTTCTCGCGACGCTGAACGGCAAGGGCAAGCTGGAGATGGAGCTGACCGTCGAGCGCGGTCGCGGCTACGTCTCCGCCGTCCAGAACAAGCAGGTGGGCCAGGAGATCGGCCGTATTCCGGTCGACTCCATCTACTCGCCGGTGCTCAAGGTCACGTACAAGGTCGAGGCGACCCGTGTCGAGCAGCGCACCGACTTCGACAAGCTGATCGTCGACGTCGAGACCAAGCAGGCCATGCGCCCGCGTGACGCCATGGCGTCCGCCGGTAAGACCCTGGTCGAGCTGTTCGGTCTGGCGCGCGAGCTCAACATCGACGCCGAGGGCATCGACATGGGCCCGTCCCCCACGGACGCCGCCCTGGCCGCCGACCTGGCGCTGCCGATCGAGGAGCTCGAGCTCACCGTTCGTTCGTACAACTGCCTCAAGCGTGAGGGCATCCACTCCGTGGGTGAGCTCGTGGCGCGCTCCGAGGCCGACCTGCTCGACATCCGTAACTTCGGTGCGAAGTCGATCGACGAGGTCAAGGCGAAGCTGGCCGGCATGGGCCTGGCCCTCAAGGACAGCCCGCCCGGATTCGACCCGACCGCCGCCGCCGACGCCTTCGGCGCCGACGACGACGCGGACGCCGGTTTCGTCGAGACCGAGCAGTACTGATCAATCCGGTCCCGGCGGCGGGGTTCGTCCCCGCTCGCCGGACCGGCCTGATGCCGCCGGTGCGGGCTGTACGGCCCGCACCGGCGCACCAATGACTTTCGCGGGGCAGCCGCCTCGCGGGAACTGACACCGGTACCTGATACGGCCGGTGCAGACACAAGGAGAATCACCATGCCGCGTCCCGCAAAGGGTGCCCGTCTGGGCGGCAGCGCCGCGCACGAGCGTCTGCTTCTCGCCAACCTGGCGAAGTCGCTGTTCGAGCACGGCCGCATCACGACGACCGAGGCCAAGGCCCGCCGCCTGCGCCCCGTCGCCGAGCGTCTGGTCACCAAGGCGAAGAAGGGCGACATCCACAACCGTCGCCTGGTGCTGCAGACGATCACGGACAAGAGCGTCGTGCACACGCTCTTCACCGAGATCGCCCCGCGGTACGAGAACCGCCCCGGTGGTTACACCCGCATCACGAAGATCGGCAACCGTCGTGGCGACAACGCCCCGATGGCCGTCATCGAGCTGGTCGAGGCCCTGACCGTGGCGCAGCAGGCCACCGGTGAGGCCGAGGCCGCGACGAAGCGTGCGGTGAAGGAAGACGCAGCCAAGAAGGACGAGGCTGCCCAGGACGACGCTCCGGCCGCCGAGGCTGCCGAGGGCGAGTCCAAGGACGCCTGAGCGTTCTGACTCCACCGGGCGGGCCCGCATCACCCTTCGGGGCGGTGCGGGCCCGCTCTGTTTTTGCTGCTTTTGAGAGGATGCGCTGGTGAGCGAGGACATTGAGGGTGCGGCGCCGGGGTTCGTGCGGGTGCGGCTGGATCTCTCGTACGACGGCAAGGACTTTTCCGGGTGGGCGAAGCAGACCGAGCGGCGCACGGTCCAGGGCGAGCTGGAGAGCGCGCTGCGGACCGTGACGCGGTCCCCGCGCACGTACGAGCTGACGGTCGCCGGGCGTACGGACTCGGGCGTGCACGCGCGCGGCCAGGTCGCGCACGTCGACCTGCCCGAGGACGTGTGGGCGGAGCACCACGACAAGCTGCTGCGGCGGCTCGCGGGGCGGCTGCCGCACGACGTACGGGTCTGGAAGGTGGCCGAGGCTCCGGCGGGGTTCAACGCCAGGTTCGCGGCCGTGTGGCGGCGCTACGCGTACCGCGTGACGGACAACCCCGGGGGCGTCGACCCGCTGCTGCGCGGGCACGTGCTGTGGCACGACTGGCCCCTGGACGTCGACGCGATGAACCGGGCGGCCGCGCGGCTGGTCGGGGAGCACGACTTCGCGGCGTACTGCAAGCGGCGTGAGGGCGCGACGACCATCCGGACCTTGCAGCAGCTGAGCTGGGAGCGGGGAGCGGACGGGATCATCACCGCCACCGTGCGCGCCGATGCCTTCTGCCACAACATGGTGCGCTCGCTGGTGGGGGCGATGCTGTTCGTCGGCGACGGGCACCGGGACGCGGACTGGCCCGGAAAGGTGCTTGCGGCGGGCGAACGTGACTCGGCCGTCCATGTCGTACGCCCGCACGGGCTCACCCTGGAGGAAGTCGGCTACCCGGCCGACGACCTGCTGGCGGCGCGGGCCCGGCAGGCCCGCAACATGCGGACGCTGCCGGGGGCGCCGGCCGGCTCACTGGCCGGCGACGGCTGCTGCTGACGCCTGGGTCTTCCCGCGCTGGTGGATCTGGCGGAAGGTGAACTCCGCGAGGTCGTCGCTGGTCGTGTAGACGTCCTTGTCGGCCGTCGTCGCGTTCTTGCCGCTGGTGAAGCCGCTGACGGTGAAGTACGCGTAGCGGCCGTAGGCGTTGGCGGTCCTGAGGCAGACCGAGCCGCCCCGGCAGAACGTGGGAACGCCGCCGCCGGGGAGCGAGGCGAGTCCGCCGCTCGCCTGCTCCTTGGCCTTGGCGGCCTGGGCGGCGGTGTCGAAGACCGCGACGCCGACGGTGACGGCCACGCCGTCCTTGGAGTACGTCGCGCGGATGACCTGGTCGCAACCGTTGTTGGCGAGTACGCCGCCCAGCGCGCCCTGGGTCGCGGCGGAGCAGCTCGTGGTGGTGTTCGTCGCGCCCTTGGCGTACGCGCGGTCGCCCATCTTGAGCTTCTTGCCGGGGAAGAGGCTGTCGGCGCTCAGCGGGAGCGTGTCCTTCTTCGCGCTGGAGATGAAGTCCCTGGGGTTCGGCGGGGGCGGCGGCGCCTGCGAGGAGAAGGAGGGGCCGGGCTGGGCGGACTCGGTCGGCAGGGTCTCCGGCGTCGGCAGCTCGCTCGCGGAGTTGGTGTTGTCGGTGTTCGTGCCGCTGTTCGTCGTGACGACTGCTGTGGCGACGATCGCGCCGACCACGGCGGTCGCCAGGACGCCGCCGCCGATGTACATCCACCGCTTGCGGCGGGCGCGCGCGGCGGAGGCGTCGGCGAGCGCCGCCCAGTCCGGCGTGTCGGGTGCGGTGTGTGTTCCGTACGGATCCTGAGGGCTCTGCTGTCCCTCGGGGCCACCCCAGGAGGGCCCCCCTTGCCCAAAGCTCATGCCGCGCATCCTAATCCGGTTGGGTGATGCGGCGGACGGCGGCGACAATGCGGAGCATGGGACATCTTGAGGCCGCACACGTCGAGTACTACCTGCCGGACGGGCGGCCGTTGCTCGGTGACGTCTCCTTCCGGGTCGGGGAGGGCGCGGTCGTGGCCCTGGTCGGGCCGAACGGAGCGGGCAAGACGACGCTGCTCCGGCTGATCTCGCGGCAGTTGCAGCCGCACGGCGGGTCCGTGACGGTCAGCGGCGGGCTCGGCGTGATGGGCCAGTTCGTGGGGTCGGTGCAGGACGAGCGGACCGTGCGTGACCTGCTGGTCTCGGTGTCCCCGGAGCGGATCCGGGAGGCGGCCGCCGCCGTCGACCAGGCCGAGCACAAGATCCTGACGGTGGACGACGAGAAGGCGCAGATGGCCTACGCGCAGGCGCTGTCCGACTGGGCGGAGGCCGGCGGGTACGAGGCCGAGACCGTCTGGGACATGTGCTCCATGGCGGCGCTGGGGATCGAGTACGACAAGGCGCAGTTCCGCGAGGTGCGCACGCTCAGCGGCGGTGAGCAGAAGCGGCTCGTACTGGAGGCGCTGCTGCGGGGCCCCGACGAGGTGCTGCTGCTCGACGAGCCGGACAACTACCTGGACGTGCCGGGCAAGCGATGGCTGGAGGAGCGGCTGAAGGAGACCCGTAAGACGGTCTTCTTCGTGTCGCACGACCGCGAGCTGCTGTCGCGGGCCGCCGACAAGATCGTGAGCCTGGAGCCGGGGGCCACGGGGGCCGACGCGTGGGTGCACGGCGCCGGCTTCGCCACCTTCCACGAGGCGCGGGCGGAGCGGTTCGCGCGGTTCGAGGAGCTGCTGCGCCGGTGGGAGGAGGAGCGCGCGCGACTCAAGGCGCTGGTGCTGAGGCTGCGCGGACAGGCCGCGATCAGCCCCGACATGGCCTCGCGGTACCGGGCCATGCGGACCCGGTTCGAGAAGTTCGAGGAGGCGGGCCCTCCGCCGGAGCCGCCGCGCAAGCAGGACATCCGGATGCGGCTGCGCGGCGGGCGCACCGGGGTGCGGGCCGTGGTGTGCGAGGGGCTGGAGCTCACCGGGCTGATGAAGCCGTTCGACCTGGAGGTCTACTACGGGGAGCGGGTCGCCGTGCTCGGGTCGAACGGCTCGGGCAAGTCGCACTTCCTGCGGCTGCTCGCCGGGGAGGACGTCCGGCACACGGGGCAGTGGAAGCTGGGCGCGCGGGTGGTCGCCGGGCACTTCGCGCAGACCCACGCGCATCCCGAGCTGGTCGGCCGGACGCTCGTCGACATCCTGTGGTCCGAGCACTCCAAGGACCGGGGCGGGGCGATGGGGGCGCTGCGCCGGTACGAGCTGGAGCGCCAGGGCGACCAGGCGTTCGACCGGCTGTCGGGTGGGCAGCAGGCGCGGTTCCAGATCCTGCTGATGGAGCTGGAGGGGACGACCGCGCTGCTGCTGGACGAGCCGACGGACAACCTCGACCTGGAGTCCGCCGAGGCGCTCCAGGAGGGGCTGGACGCGTACGACGGGACGGTGCTGGCCGTGACGCACGACCGGTGGTTCGCGAAGTCCTTCGACCGGTACCTGGTCTTCGGTTCGGACGGGGTCGTACGGGAGACGACGGAGCCGGTGTGGGACGAGCGGCGGGTCGAGCGGGCGCGCTAGGTGTTCTGTCTCGGGAGGTTGTGGACGGGTGAGCGAGGTCTCGGCTGAGGGATCTTGAAATGGGTGAGGGCCTTCCGGTTCGGTGTGGATTGCGACGTCTACACCAACAGAAAGGCCCTCGTGCCCCACCGTAATGCACCCCTGACCGAGACCGGCCGTCTGCGTCTGGCCCGCTGTGTGGTCGAGGACGGCTGGCCCCTGCGCCGTGCCGCCGAACGCTTCCAGGTCTCGCCCACCACCGCCCAGCGCTGGGCCGACCGCTACCGGACGTTCGGCGAAGCAGGCATGAGCGACCGCTCCAGTCGCCCGCGCATCAGCCCGCGCAGGACCCCGACCCGCACCGAGCGGCGCATCATCAAGGTCCGCGTCCTGCGCCGCTGGGGGCCGGCCCGCATCGCGCACTTGCTGCGGCTGGTGCCCTCGACCGTGCACCGGGTGCTGACCCGCTACGGCCTGGCCCGCCTCACGCACCTGGACCGGGCCACCGGCCGTGTCATACGCCGCTACGAACGCGAGCGGCCCGGCGAACTCGTCCACGTCGACATCAAGAAGCTCGGCAACATCCCCGACGGCGGCGGACACAAGATCCTGGGCCGCCAAGCGGGCCGCAAGACCCGCTCGAACGCCGGCTACAGCTACCTGCACACCGCCGTCGACGACCACTCCCGCCTCGCCTACAGCGAGATCCACACCGACGAGCAGAAGCAAACCGCCACCGGCTTCTGGACCCGCGCCCAGGCATTCTTCACCCAGGCCGGGATCACCGTCGAGCGCGTCCTGACCGACAACGGCTCCTGCTACCGCTCACGCGACTGGCGCGACCTGCTGGCAGCGGCCGGGATCGCCCACAAACGAACCCGGCCCTACCGGCCGCAGACCAACGGCAAGGTCGAACGCTTCAACCGCACCCTGCTCGATGAGTGGGCCTACGCCGCCCCTACCGCAGCGAGCAGGAACGACGCGACGCCTTCCCCCGGTGGCTACACACCTACAATCACCACCGCGGACACACCGCGCTGAAAGGCCAACCACCCGCCAGCCGCGTCCCCAACCTCTCAAGGCAATACAGCTAGGGCCGCCCGCGTCGCGGCGGCGGGGCGCCTGCTCCGCCGGGCCGTTTTGACCCGTACGGGGGCAGGCGGGTAGGCTTCCAGTTCGTTATGCGTATTGGCTTGGTCGTTCTCACGCGAGGGGCCCTTACGCCGGTCCACCGGGCCGATGACCAGCGGCAGGCAGACGGGTTGCGTCCCCGGATGCCGCCAAGGCTGTCGTGATCGTCCCAGTGGCCTTGTCAGGACCCACTCACTGAAGAAGCGAAGGCTACGACCGTGCGTACGTACAGCCCCAAGCCCGGCGATGTCACGCGCCAGTGGCACATCATCGACGCGCAGGACATCGTCCTGGGCCGTCTGGCGACGACTGCCGCCACCCTCCTGCGGGGCAAGCACAAGGCGATCTACGCCCCGCACATGGACATGGGTGACTTCGTCATCATCGTCAACGCCGACAAGGTTCACCTGTCCGGCAACAAGAAGACCCAGAAGATGGCGTACCGCCACTCCGGTTTCCCGGGTGGTCTGCGCTCCGTTCGTTACGACGAGCTGCTGGCGAAGAACCCCGAGAAGGCCGTCGAGAAGGCCATCAAGGGCATGATCCCCAAGAACACCCTGGGTCGCCAGATGCTCTCGAAGCTGAAGGTCTACGCAGGTCCCGAGCACCCGCACGCTGCCCAGCAGCCGGTGCCGTTCGAGATCACCCAGGTCGCGCAGTAGTTCCGGCCACACCCCCTAAGAACGAAAGAAATCTGAGGAGAATCGTGGCCGAGACCACTGTTGAGACGCCCGTCGAGGGTTCCGAGGCCGAAGAGACCTTCGCCGAGGTGACCACCTTCGAGTCCGAGGTTCCCGTCGAGGGCGAGTACACCAGCGAGTCCCTCGCGGGCCGTTTCGGTGACCCGCAGCCGGCGGCCGGCCTTGGCCGTCGCAAGAACGCCATCGCCCGCGTCCGGATCGTTCCGGGCACCGGCAAGTGGAAGATCAACGGGCGTACGCTCGAGGACTACTTCCCGAACAAGGTTCACCAGCAGGAAGTCAACGAGCCCTTCAAGGTGCTCGAGCTCGACGGCCGCTACGACGTCATCGCCCGCATCGCGGGTGGCGGCGTTTCCGGTCAGGCCGGTGCGCTCCGCCTCGGTGTCGCCCGTGCGCTGAACGAGGCGGACGTGGAGAACAACCGCCCGGCGCTGAAGAAGGCCGGCTTCCTCTCCCGCGACGACCGTGCGGTCGAGCGCAAGAAGGCCGGTCTCAAGAAGGCCCGTAAGGCGCCGCAGTACAGCAAGCGCTAATCCGCCTGCTCGCCCGTATCAAGACGTTCGCCCCGGCGGCACATTGTGTGCTGTCGGGGCGTTCGTTTATCGCTTTGCAGCCTTGCATTTTCGGAGCATTTTCGGAGGACACCAGTGGGACGACTCTTCGGCACTGACGGTGTGCGCGGTGTCGCCAACGCGGACCTGACGGCGGAGCTCGCGCTCGGCCTGTCGGTCGCGGCGGCGCACGTACTCGCCGAGGCGGGCACCTTCGCGGGACATCGGCCGACCGCCGTGGTCGGACGCGATCCGCGTGCGTCGGGGGAGTTTCTGGAGGCCGCCGTCGTGGCGGGTCTGGCGAGCGCGGGCGTCGACGTGCTGCGGGTGGGCGTGCTGCCCACGCCGGCGGTGGCGTACCTGACGGGCGCGCTCGGTGCCGACCTGGGAGTGATGCTCTCCGCGAGCCACAACGCGATGCCGGACAACGGTGTCAAGTTCTTCGCGCGCGGCGGTCACAAGCTCGCCGACGAGCTGGAGCACCGGATCGAGGCCGTGTACGAGCAGCACCGGTCCGGGGAGCCGTGGGCCCGGCCGACCGGTGCGGGCGTCGGCCGCGTCTCCGACTACGACGCGGGCTTCGACCAGTACATCGCGCACCTGATCGGTGTACTGCCGAACCGGCTCGACGGGGTCAAGGTCGTACTGGACGAGGCGCACGGGGCGGCCTCCCGGGTGTCGCCGGAGGCCTTCGCGCGGGCCGGCGCCGAGATCGTCACCATCGGTGCCGATCCCGACGGGCTGAACATCAACGACGGATGCGGCTCCACGCACCTGGAGATGCTCCAGGCCGCCGTCGTCGAGCACGGCGCCGACCTCGGGATCGCCCACGACGGGGACGCCGACCGGTGCCTGGCCGTGGACGCCGAGGGCCGTGAGGTCGACGGGGACCAGATCCTCGCCGTACTCGCCCTCGCCATGCGCGAGGCCGGTCAGCTGCGCAAGAACACCGTCGTCGGCACCGTCATGTCGAACCTCGGCTTCAAGCTGGCGATGGAGCGCGAGGGCATCGAGCTCGTGCAGACGGCCGTCGGCGACCGGTACGTACTGGAGTCGATGAAGGCCGAGGGGTACGCCCTGGGCGGCGAGCAGTCCGGGCACGTGATCGTGCTGGACCACGCCACCACGGGCGACGGCACCCTGACGGGCCTGATGCTGGCCGCGCGGGTGGCCGCCACCGGGCGTACGCTCGCGGACCTCGCCGGGGTCATGAGCCGGCTGCCGCAGATCCTGATCAACGTGCCCGACGTCGACAAGTCGCGCGTCACCACCTCCGCCGAGCTGGCGGCCGCCGTCGCCGACGCCGAGCGCGAGCTGGGTGCCACGGGGCGGGTACTGCTGCGTTCGTCGGGCACCGAGCCGCTCGTGCGCGTCATGGTCGAGGCGGCCGACATCGAGCAGGCGAAGGCGGTCGCCGGGCGGCTCGCCGACGTGGTGAAGTCCGCGCTCGGCTAACCGCTCGTGCGCGCCGTGCGCTCACGCTGCTTCGCCCAGAAGTATTTCTGGGCGAGCAGCGTGAGCGTTCCGGCGACGACGATGCCCAACAGGTTGAGCAAGAGCTGCTCGGACGAGCCCTTGGTCTGGCTCAGGTCGCCGTAAGCCAGCGCCACGGCGGCATTGGCCGCGGCCGGGACCGTCGTCACCGAGATGGCCACGCCGACCATGGCACCGGCCTTGGCCGAGGTGAGGGACAGCATTCCGGCCGAGCCCGCCAGTACCGCAACGACGAACGAGAACCAGTCCGGGGCGTAGATGAAGCCCGTGTTGGGGCGGGCGGCGTTGAGCTTCTCCTCGGTGAACAGGTGGGTCGCGTCCATGAAGAGGCTGAACACGACCGTCACCGCCATCGCCGCCGCGAAGCCCACGATCAGCGCGGTGAACGAGCGCCAGGCCAGGCGCGGCGCGCGCTGCACCACCGCCGTGCAGAATCCGGCCAGCGGGCCGAACTCCGGGCCCACCGCCATCGCGCCGACGATCAGGATCGCGTTGTCGAGCACCACACCGCAGGCCGCGATCATCGTCGCCAGCGACAGGAACGCGATGTAGGTGACGGAGAGCGTCGACTCCTCGTGCGTCGCGTCCGACAGGTGCTCCCACAGCACGGCGTCCGCGCCCTCGCCCGGCGCGTCCTTCTCCGCCCGGTCGGCCCGCCGGGACAGCGACAGGTCGATGTTCTCGACGGCGATCGATCCGCACTCGTCGATGCCCAGCGCGCGCAGCGAGTTGATGAGGTCGTCGCCCGCCTCGCGCGCGACGTCGCACATGATGAGGTCGCCCCGGGGGTCGCGGGCCGCTCCGGGGACCACGGCGAGGTGCGTCGTGCCGACCGTCTTCTCGACCGTACGGACGACTTCGTCGGTGCGGTCGGCGGGGACGATCAGGCGCAGGTGAAGCACGGGGCGTACTCCTCAGAGTTTGCGGAGCGAGAGGCGCTTGACCTTGTGGTCGGGGCCCTTGCGCACCACCAGCGTGGCACGGCCGCGTGTCGGCGCCACGTTCTCCAGCAGGTTCGGCTTGTTGATGGTCCGCCACATCGTACGGGCGTAGTCGAGGGCCTCTTCCTCCGAGACCTGGGTGTACTTCGTGAAGTACGAGGAGGGGTCCTGGAAGGCCGTCGCGCGCAGCTTGCGGAAGCGGTTGAGGTACCAGGTCTCGATGTCCTCGGCGCGGGCGTCGACGTACACGCTGAAGTCGAAGTAGTCGGCGAGACCGACCCGGGTGCGGCCGTCCTTGCCGGGGAGGGCCGGCTGGAGGACGTTCAGCCCCTCGACGATCAGGATGTCGGGGCGGCGGACCGTGAGGCGCTCGCCCGGCACGATGTCGTAGATCAGGTGGGAGTAGACGGGCGCGGTGACCTCGTCCTTGCCGGCCTTGATGTCGGCGACGAAGCGGGTCAGGGCGCGGCGGTCGTACGACTCGGGGAAGCCCTTGCGGGACAGCAGTCCTCGACGCTTGAGCTCCTCCATCGGGTACAGGAAGCCGTCGGTGGTGAGCAGCTCGACGTGCGGGTGCTCGGGCCAGCGGGCCAGCAGGGCCTGGAGCAGCCGGGCGACGGTCGACTTGCCCACGGCGACGCTGCCCGCGACCCCTATGACGAAGGGGGTGCCGCGCTGGGAGCCGTGGCCGTTGGCCGGGTCGCCGAGGAAGGTGTTCAGGGCGCCGCGCAGGCCGGAGGTCGCCTGTACGTACAGATTGAGCAGGCGGGACAGCGGGAGGTAGACGTCGCGCACCTCGTCGAGGTCGATGACGTCGCCCAGGCCGCGGAGCTGTTCGAGCTCCTCCGCCGTCAGGGGCAGCGGCGTCTTCTCGCGCAGCGCACTCCACTCCGCCCGCGTCAGGTCCAGGTACGGCGAGGCGTCGGGCCGACGCTGGGCGCTTCGTGGCGGCGAAGTGATCACCTCAACATTGTCGGGTGTGCGGGGGCGTCGTGGGTGGTGTGCTCGGTCACGTGGGGGGCTCGGCCGTAGGGTGCGGACATGTGCGGAATCGTGGGGTACGTCGGCGGGCAGTCGGCGCTTGATGTTGTCGTCGCGGGACTGAAGCGCCTCGAATACCGGGGCTACGACTCGGCGGGCGTGGCAGTCCTCGCCGACGGCGGGCTGGCCGCGGGGAAGAAGGCGGGCAAGCTCGTCAACCTGGAGAAGGAGCTCGTGGGGCGGCCGCTGCCGGCCGGGGGCACGGGCATCGGACACACCCGGTGGGCCACGCACGGCGGGCCCACCGACACCAACGCGCACCCGCATCTGGACAACGCGGGGCGCGTCGCCGTGGTGCACAACGGGATCATCGAGAACTTCGCTGCGCTGCGCGACGAGCTCGCCGAGCGCGGGCACGAGCTGGTGTCGGAGACCGACACCGAGGTCGTGGCGCATCTGCTCGCCGAGTCGTTCTCCTCGTGCGGGGACCTGGCGGAGTCGATGCGGCTGGTGTGCCGGCGGCTCGACGGGGCGTTCACGCTCGTCGCCGTGCACGCGGACGAGCCGGACGTGGTGGTGGGGGCGCGGCGGAACTCGCCGCTGGTGGTCGGGGTGGGGGAGGGCGAGGCGTTCCTCGCCTCCGATGTCGCCGCGTTCATCGCGCACACCCGCTCCGCGATCGAGCTGGGGCAGGACCAGGTCGTCGAGCTGCGGCGGGACGAGAGCGGGGGCAAGGGCGGCGGCAGCGCCGGGGTGTCCGTCTCGGTCACCGACTTCCACGGCGCGCCCGGGAAGGCGCGGTCCTACCACATCGACTGGGACTCCTCCGCCGCCGAGAAGGGCGGCTACGACTACTTCATGCTGAAGGAGATCGCCGAGCAGCCGAAGGCGGTCGCCGACACGCTGCTGGGGCGGATCGACGGCGCCGGCTCGCTGCGGCTCGACGAGGTGCGGATCCCCGATTCCGTACTGCGGGAAGTCGACAAGATCGTGGTGGTCGCCTGCGGGACCGCCTTCCATGCCGGGATGATCGCGAAGCTGGCGATCGAGCACTGGACGCGGATTCCCTGCGAGACCGAGCTGGCGAGCGAATTCCGGTACCGCGACCCGATTCTCGACTCACGGACGCTCGTGATCGCGATCTCGCAGTCCGGCGAGACCATGGACACGCTGATGGCGCTGCGGCACGCGCGGGAGCAGGGCGCGAAGGTGCTGGCCGTGTGCAATACGAACGGGTCGACCATTCCCCGCGAGTCGGACGCCGTCCTCTACACGCACGCTGGGCCCGAAGTCGCCGTCGCGTCCACGAAGGCGTTCCTGACGCAGCTGGTCGCCTGCTACCTGGTCGCGCTGTATCTGGCGCAGGTGCGCGGGGCCAAGTGGGGGGACGAGGTCCGGGGCGTGGTGCGCGAGCTGTCCGAGATCTCGGGCGAGGTGGAGCGGGTCCTGGAGACGATGGAGCCGGTACGGGAGCTGGCCCGGTCGCTGGCGGACAAGAACACGGTGCTTTTCCTGGGGCGGCATGTGGGGTACCCGGTCGCCCTGGAAGGTGCGCTCAAGCTGAAGGAGCTCGCGTACATGCATGCGGAGGGGTTCGCCGCGGGTGAGCTGAAGCACGGGCCCATCGCGCTCATCGAGCACGATGTGCCGGTGGTCGTCGTCGTTCCCTCCCCCCGGGGGCGCTCCGTTCTGCACGAGAAGATCGTGTCGAACATCCAGGAGATCCGGGCGCGGGGGGCGCGGACGATCGTGATCGCGGAGGAGGGGGACGAGTCCGTTGTCCCCTACGCGGACCATCTGATCTGGATTCCCGCCACGCCGACGCTCCTTCAGCCGCTGGTCTCCACCGTGCCGTTGCAGGTCTTCGCGTGCGAGCTGGCGACCGCCCGGGGCAACGAGGTCGATCAGCCCCGGAACCTGGCCAAGTCAGTGACGGTGGAGTGAGCGTGATCATTGGTGTGGGGATCGACGTCGCCGAGATCGAGCGCTTCCGGGCGTCGATGGAGCGTACGCCGCAGATGGCTGAACGGCTGTTCCTGCCGAGTGAGTTGAACCTGCCGAGCGGCGACCGGCGGGGCATCGCCTCGCTCGCCGCCCGGTTCGCGGCGAAGGAGGCCCTGGCGAAGGCGCTGGGCGCGCCCGCCGGGCTGCACTGGACGGACGCGGAGGTGTACGTGGAGGACAGCGGGCAGCCGCGGCTGCGGGTGAGCGGGACGGTACTGGCGCGGGCGGAGGCGCTCGGGGTGCGGTCGTGGCACGTGTCGCTCAGTCACGACGCGGGGATCGCTTCGGCGGTGGTCGTCGCGGAGGGGTGAGGGCCGGAGGCGGGTGCGGCGACTGCCGATGGCTGTGGGTTGTGAGCTGAGGGCCGAGGCCGAGGGCGTGGGTTGAGGGCTGTGGGCTGCTTCCGGTGGGGGCTCGTTCCGGCTGAGTGTTCCTCCTGGCGGAGGGCGAAGGGTGAGGTGTTCTTCTGATGCGTGCCGCCTATGGCGTGGAGACCGTACGGACCGCCGAGCGTGAGCTGATGGCGCGGCTCCCCGAGGGCGCGCTCATGCAGCGGGCCGCGGCGGGGCTCGCCGCGGTGTGCGCGGGGCTGCTGGGGCGGGTGTACGGCTCGCGGGTCGTCCTCCTCGTCGGGAGCGGCGACAACGGGGGCGACGCGCTGTACGCCGGGGCGCGGCTCGCCCGGCGGGGCGCGGGCGTCGCCGCCGTACTGCTCGACGCCGGGCGCGCGCACCGGGGCGGGCTGGCGGCGCTGCGGGCGGCGGGCGGCTCCGTGGCGGGGGACGCGACGGCCGCTCTCGCGCGGGCCGACCTCGTGGTCGACGGGATCACCGGGATCGGCGGGCGGGGCGGTCTGCGGGACGCCGCTGTGCCGCTCGCGCGGGCCGCGCGGGAATCCGGGGCGGTCGTCGTCGCCGTGGACCTGCCCAGCGGGACCGAGGCGGACAGCGGGGAGGTGCGGGGGGAGTGCGTGCGGGCCGATGTCACGGTGACGTTCGGTACGTACAAGCCGGGGCTGCTCGTCGACCCCGCCCGGGAGTACGCGGGGGCCGTGCGGCTCATCGAACTGGGGCTGGACCTCGGCGCGGTGGAGGCGGATGTCGAGGCGCTCCAGCACGCGGATGTCGCCGCGCTCCTGCCGGCCCCGGGGGCCGGGAGCGACAAGTACCGGCGCGGGGTGGTGGGCGTCGTGGCGGGCTCGAAGCGGTATCCGGGGGCGGCGGTGCTGGCCGTCGCGGGCGCGCTGCGGGGCGGGGCCGGGGCGGTGCGGTACGTCGGGCACGGTGCGGACGCGGTCATCGCGCGCTTCCCGGAGGCACTGGTGCACGCGGGGCCGCCGTCCGAGGCCGGGCGGGTGCAGGCGTGGGTGATCGGGCCGGGGCTGGGCGAGGACGCGGGCGGGGCGCTGGGGGACGTACTGGCGTCCGACGTGCCGGTGCTCGTCGACGCCGACGGGCTGCGTCCGCTGGAGCCGGAGATGGTGCGCGGGCGCGACGCGCCGACGCTGCTGACGCCGCACGCGGGGGAAGCGGCCGCGCTGCTCGGGGTGTCGCGGGAGGAAGTGGAGGCGGGGCGGCTGGTCGCGGTGCGGGAGCTGGCCGCGCTGTACGGGGCCACGGTGCTGCTGAAGGGTTCCACGACCCTGGTCGCGCCTGCGGGCGGCACGGGCGCCGGGTTCGCGGCGCGGCCGGTGCGGGTGAATCCGACGGGCACGCCCTGGCTGGCCACGGCGGGGAGCGGGGATGTGCTGTCCGGGCTGGCGGGGGCGCTGCTGGCGGCGGGGCTCGGGGCGATGGACGCGGGATCGGCCGCGGCGTACCTGCACGGGCTGGCGGGGCGGCTGGCGGCGGGCGGGGCTCCCGTGGGGGCGATGGACGTGGCGGACGCGCTGCCGGGGGCCTGGCGCGGGGTTGTGGGGCGGGGGCGCACCGCTCCGGGGACGCCGTCCGGGACGGTGTGATCCGGGCGCGTTACGGTCACGGACGAAGCCCGCGCCCGCCCGCACCTCCCGCTTCGCGCCCCGGACAGCGCCCCCGACAGGGCATCGGACAGGGCATCGGACAGCCCCTGACGGAGCACCCCGCGCGGCCCCGCCCCTCGCCTCGTCGGACCCCCGGCCCCCGTCCGGCGGGAAGGCGAGTGGACGAGCGCGGCGCCGGTGCGGGAGGCGACCCGTGGCTGTCGTACGGCTCTGAGACACTTGGCGCGATGACCGCGATGAGCCATACCCCCATGCGAGCCCGCGCCGAGATCGACCTGGCGGCCCTGCGAGCCAACGTGCGGGCTTTGCGTGCCCGCGCCGCGGGGGCCCAGTTGATGGCCGTGGTGAAGTCGGACGCGTACGGCCACGGCGCTGTGCGGTGTGCCCGCGCGGCCCTCGACGCGGGGGCGACCTGGCTGGGGACGGCGACGCCCGAAGAGGCTCTGGCTCTGCGCGCCGCCGGGTTCGACGGGCCGCTGATGTGCTGGCTGTGGACCCCCGGCGGGCCGTGGCGCGAGGCCATCGAGGCCGGCATCGACGTGTCCGTGAGCGGGATGTGGGCGCTGCGCGAAGTGGTGGAGGCGGCGCGTTCCGCCGGGCAGGTCGCCCGCGTACAGCTGAAGGCCGACACCGGCCTCGGGCGCAACGGGTGCCAGCCGGCCGACTGGCCCGAGCTGGTGCGCCACGCCCTGGAGGCGGACGAGGTCCGGGTCACCGGCCTTTGGTCGCACTTCGCCTGTGCCGACGAGCCCGGGCACCCCTCGATCGATGTCCAGCTCGGCGTTTTCCGGGACCTCGTCGACTACGCCGAGAAGGCCGGGGCCGAGCCCGAGGTCCGGCACATCGCCAACTCACCCGCGACGCTGACCCTGCCCGGCACGCACTTCGATCTCGTACGGACCGGCATCGCCATGTACGGCGTCTCCCCGAGCCCCGAACTCGGCACGCCCGCCGACTTCGGGCTGCGGCCCGTCATGACGCTCGCCGCGTCGGTGGCGCTGGTCAAGCGGGTGCCGGAGGGCCACGGCGTCAGTTACGGGCACCACTACGTAACGGCGCGGGAGACGACGCTCGGGCTGATCCCCGTCGGGTACGCCGACGGCATTCCGCGCCACGCCTCCGGCACCGGGCCCGTGCTCGTCGGCGGCAAGTGGCGGCGGGTCGCCGGGCGGGTCGCCATGGACCAGTTCGTGGTCGACCTCGGCGGTGACACGGTGGAGCCGGGGGACGAGGCGGTGCTGTTCGGTCCGGGCGACCGGGGGGAGCCGACCGCCGAGGACTGGGCGCAGGCCGCGGGCACGATCGCGTACGAGATTGTCACCCGCATCGGATCGCGGGTACCACGCGTCTATGTGAACGAGGACCCCGACAGCTAGGAGAGCGGCACCGTGAGCGAGAGCAGCGCGCCCGGCGTGGCGGAGGTGGCGGCAGAGGCCGCGACCACCGCCGTCGGCAACTGGCGCCGGGCGGGTGTGGCCGGCACCGCGATAGGTGTGGTCGCGGCGGGCGCCGCCGCCGGTGTCGCTCTGGAGCGGCTGACCGTCGGACGCGGCATGCGGAAGAAGGCGCGGCTGGCGCTGGACGCCTCCGGACCGTACGGAGCTCTGCGCGGAATGCCGGGGCAGGCCGTGGCCGACGACGGGACCGAGATCTACTACGAAGTGGACGAGGTGGAGGCGGACGGCGCCTCGTCCGGTCCTCGCCGGCGCCGGCTCTTCGGGCGCCGCACGCCGGCTCCGGTCACCGTCGTCTTCAGCCACGGCTTCTGCCTGAGCCAGGACTCGTGGCACTTCCAGCGGGCGGCGCTGCGGGGTGTCGTACGGACCGTGCACTGGGACCAGCGCAGCCACGGCCGCTCGGCGCGCGGCGCGGCCCAGGGGCGCGGTGTCGCGGTCGACATCGAGCAGCTGGGCCGCGATCTCAGAGCCGTCATCGACGCGGCCGCGCCCGAGGGACCGCTGGTCCTGGTGGGGCACTCGATGGGCGGCATGACGGTGATGGCCCTGGCCGACCAGTACCCGGAGCTCATCCGTGAGCGGGTCGTGGGCGCTGTTTTCGTCGGTACGTCGTCGGGGAGGCTCGGCGAGGTCAATTTCGGGCTGCCGGTGGCGGGCGTGAACGCCGTACGCCGGGTCCTGCCGCGTGTGCTGCGGGCCCTCGGTACGCAGGCGGAGATCGTCGAGCGCGGACGGCGGGCCACGGCGGACCTGTTCGCCGGGCTGATCAAGCGGTACTCGTTCGGCTCCAAGGACGTGGACCCGGCGGTCGCGCGGTTCGCGGAGCGGCTGATCGAGGGGACACCGATCGACGTGGTCGCGGAGTTCTATCCGGCGTTTACCGATCACGACAAGGCGGAGGCGCTGGAGATCTTCGCCGAGGTGCCGGTGCTCGTGCTCGCGGGCGACAAGGATCTGGTGACGCCCAGCGAGCACAGCGAGGGCATCGCGGACCTGCTGCCCGATGCCGAACTGGTGATAGTGCCGGACGCCGGCCATCTGGTCATGCTGGAGCACCCCGAGGTGGTCACCGACCGGCTCGCGGACCTGCTGGCGCGGGTCGGCGCCGTACCGGCAGCCGCTAACGTTGGGACGTATGGAAGCACCGCACAGCCCGGCGGCTGATGTCACCGCCGTTCTCACCGTCCACACGCCCGAACTGATGCAGGAGTTCGGGCGCCGGCTCGCCGCAGTGCTGCGGCCCGGCGATCTCGTGCTGCTCACCGGCGAGCTCGGCGCGGGCAAGACGACGCTGACGCGCGGGCTCGGCGAGGGACTCGGGGTACGCGGAGCCGTGACCTCTCCCACATTCGTCATCGCGCGCGTCCACCCCTCGCTGACCGGCGGTCCGGCCCTGGTGCACGTCGACGCGTACCGCCTGGGCGGCGGGCTCGACGAGATGGAGGACCTCGACCTCGACGTCTCGCTGCCGGACTCGGTCGTGGTGGTCGAGTGGGGTGACGGGAAGGTCGAGGAGCTGTCCGACGACCGGCTCCACGTGGTCATCCACCGGGCTGTGGGGGACACCGACGACGAGCTGCGTCAGGTGACGGTGCGCGGCGTCGGCGCGCGCTGGGCCGGCGAGGACCTGGCCGCGCTGGGCGTCTGACGTCCGTACGTTCCGACAAGACGTCGGCAAGATGTTGCGCCGGTGAGGCCGGGCGTGGTCACATGGGTACCGAGACTGGTTAGGTCTACCTAACCACGCCTGCTCAACCGGAGCCCAGGAGGCATCCATGCCGGCTTCAGAACGCGACGCGACCCGGCCTCTCTCCATGCACGACCTGCTGGCCTCGTGCGCGGCAGCCACAGCGGTCTCCACACCGCCGAGAGAGCGGCCGCTGGAGGACGAGGCGCCCGAGGAGCCTGCCGACGAGCACACGGCGCGGCAGCGCGACGCCGCGTAGCTGTCCTGGGGGCGGCGCGCGCCGCCTGGTGCGCGGGGACGCCGACCGGCTCTCTTCACGGACGCCGCGTAGCTCTTACGAGCGTATTTACGGGACGACTACGACCTTCACGCCGACCGTCGCGAAGCTCCACAGCGCGTCGCCGTCGGGGCGCAGCATGCGGACGCCGCCGGTCTTGCTCTTCGGGTCCGGGCTCGGAATCGTCCCGTCGACCGCGGCGCTGAAGCCGATCGGCACGCCCTCGACCGTCGCGAACCGTACGACGTGTTCGACCTCCACGCCGTCGGAGCCGGTGATGACCCCCGAGCGGGAGCCCACCGCGTACGTGCCGGGCGGCGGGCTGACCGTGCTCGGCGCGACCTGGAACGTCCTGGTGGCCTTGCCCGCGCCGTTCACCAGCCACACCCGCCGCTCGGCCAGCGAGTAGACGACGCGCGTTCCCGTGCCCGACTGGGCCGGAACGGCGAGTACGTCCTTCGGCTTGGCCGGTGCCTTGGGCGGGTTCGTGGCGTGCGCCGCGGGCTTCTTGCCGGAGCCGGCCGCGGCGAGCCGGTCGGGCGAGGGGGCGTTCGCCGACGCCTGGTAGGCGAGGAAGGCGACCGCCGCCACGGCTGCCGCGGTGAGCCCGGCCACGATTCCCGAGCTGCTCCTAGCCACCTTGCTCCACCTCATGTTCGTACCACGCGCGTATTTGTGGTGACGGTAGCAGCAGGAGGCGGGAGGGACGGGGGACGCAGGGCTCCCCGAGCGCGGGCCGTAGGCTGTTTGTGTGCTCCTGCTCGCCGTTGATACCGCCACCCCAGCCGTCACCGTCGCCCTCCACGACGGTGAGTCCGTCGTCGCCGAAGCCGGCCAGGTCGACGCCCGCCGTCACGGGGAGCTGCTGCTGCCCACCGTCGACCGGGTGCTCGCCGAAGCCGGTCTGAAACTCGATGCCGTGACGGGGGTGGTCGTCGGCGTCGGCCCCGGCCCGTACACCGGCCTGCGCGTCGGGCTCGCGACGGCCGAGACCTTCGGCCTCGTGCTCGGAGTGCCGGTCCACGGCCTGTGCACCCTGGACGGACTCGCGTACGCCGCCGGGCTCACCGGCCCCTTCGCCGTGGCCACCGACGCGCGCCGCAAGGAGGTCTACTGGGCGCGCTACGACGACGCCCGCACCCGCGTGTCCGAGCCCGCCGTCGACCGGCCCGCCGACATCGCGGAGCAGCTCGCGGACCTGCCGGTGGTCGGCTCCGGGGCGCTCCTCTACCCCGAGGCGTTCGGGGACGCGCGCGGCCCCGAGCACCAGTCGGCGGGCGCGCTGGCGTCGCTGGCCGCCGAGAAGCTCGCGGCGGGGGAGCCGTTCCTGCCGCCGCTGCCGCTGTACCTCCGCCGCCCCGACGCGCAGGTCCCGAAGAACTACAAGGTGGTCACTCCCAAGTGACCGCGGTGCTGAGGGAAATGCGCTGGTGGGACCTCGATCCGGTGCTCGCACTGGAACGGGAGCTGTTCCCCGAGGACGCCTGGTCGCCCGGCATGTTCTGGTCCGAGCTGGCGCACGCGCGCGGACCGGGGGCGACCCGCCGCTATGTGGTGGCCGAGGAGGCGGGCCGCGTCGTCGGGTACGCCGGACTCGCCGCCGCCGGGGGGCTCGGCGACGTACAGACCATCGCCGTAGCGAAGGACCAGTGGGGGACCGGGCTCGGGTCCCGGCTGCTCACCGACCTGCTGGGACACGCGACCGCGTTCGAATGCGCCGAGGTGCTCCTCGAAGTGCGCGTCGACAACACCCGCGCGCAGAAGCTGTACGAGCGCTTCGGCTTCGAGCCGATCGGCTTCCGGCGCGGCTACTACCAGCCCGGCAACATCGACGCGCTCGTGATGCGGCTGACGACGACGACCGACCCGGCGGACCCCGCCGCCTCCGTACAAGGAACCGAGATTCACCATGGCTGACGAACCGCTCGTCCTCGGCATCGAGACCTCCTGCGACGAGACCGGCGTCGGGATCGTGCGCGGTACGACGCTGCTCGCCGACGCGATCGCGTCGAGCGTCGACGAGCACGCCCGCTTCGGCGGTGTGGTCCCGGAGGTCGCCTCGCGCGCGCACCTGGAGGCGATGGTCCCGACGATCGAGCGCGCGCTGAAGGAGGCCGGGGTCGCCGCCTCCGACCTGGACGGCATCGCGGTGACGGCCGGTCCCGGGCTCGCCGGGGCGCTGCTGGTGGGGGTGTCGGCGGCCAAGGCGTACGCGTACGCGCTCGGGAAGCCGCTGTACGGCGTGAACCACCTGGCCTCGCACATCTGCGTCGACCAGCTGGAGCACGGCCCGCTGCCCGAGCCCACGATGGCGCTGCTGGTGAGCGGCGGGCACTCGTCGCTGCTGCTCGCCCCCGACATCACCAGCGACGTACGGCCGATGGGCGCGACGATCGACGACGCGGCGGGCGAGGCGTTCGACAAGATCGCGCGGGTGCTGGACCTGGGCTTCCCCGGCGGCCCCGTCATCGACCGGCTCGCCCGCGAGGGCGACCCGAAGGCGATCGCCTTCCCGCGCGGGCTGACCGGCCCGCGCGACGCGGCGTACGACTTCTCCTTCTCGGGGCTCAAGACGTCGGTGGCGCGGTGGATCGAGGCCAAGCGCAGCGCGGGCGAGGAGGTACCGGTGCGCGATGTGGCGGCGTCCTTCCAGGAGGCGGTCGTCGACGTGCTGACCCGGAAGGCGGTGCGGGCCTGCAAGGACGAGGGCGTCGACCACCTGATGATCGGCGGCGGCGTGGCCGCGAACTCCCGGCTGAGGGCGCTCGCGCTGGAGCGGTGCGAGCGGGCCGGCATCAGGCTGCGGGTGCCGAGGCCGGGGCTGTGCACGGACAACGGGGCGATGGTGGCGGCCCTCGGCGCGGAGATGGTCGCGCGGGGCCGGGCGGCGTCGGACTGGGACCTGTCGGCGGACTCCTCGCTGCCGGTCACCGAGCCGCACGTACCGGGCGCCGCTCATGGCCACGACCACGATCACGTGCACGAGATCAGCAAGGACAACCTCTACTCATGACCGTCGCGCTGATGTGGGAGGCCCGCGCCGCCGAGGGGCGGGGCGAGGAACTGCTGGAGTGGGCGCGGGCGCGGGCGCGGGCCCTGGCGGCGGAGCCGGTGCGACGGGAGATCCTGCGGGCCCCGCAGGACCGGGTGCTCGTACTGACGTGGTGGGACGCGGAGTACGACGCCGTGCTTCCGGAACTGCCGGAGCCCGATGCCGGGTTGCTCGCGCGGCCGGTCCACCGTTGGCGCTTCGAGGCGGTCGAAGGGGCCTGAGCCGGCCTTTGCGGCACTGGTCCTCCGGGGCGCCGGTTCCTCCGGGGCACTGGGTAGTGTCGTGCTCATGTCTCGCCGTACGCCGCTGCCTCCGCCCCCGCCGCCCCAGCACCTCCGGGCCTGGCCCGGTCCCGAGGCGATGAGCGCCGACCGGGAGCGGGCCATGGACGAGCTGACCGCACGGGGGCTCGGTCCGGGGCGGTGGGTGCGGTTCTGGCTGCTGGTGGGCGGCGCCGCGCTCGGGTGGGGGATGGTCGGGGCGGCCCTCGAATCGTTCGAGGGGCCGGGCGACCCGCTGACCGCCGTCTTCGCCGCGGGCTTCGGCGCGATCGGGCTGGCGGGCGTCGTGACCTGCTGGATCTTCCTCGGGATGGGCGTGCGCCGCGACCGTACGATCCGTCAGCTGCTGGTGGCCTGGGCCGAGGTGGGGCGCGAGTACGGCCTGTCGGCCACGCGGTGGCGGCTTCCCGGGCTCAGCCTCGCGTGGCTGCTGTCGGCGCTGGTGGTGTGCGGGCTCGGCCTGTGGTCGTCGCTGGGCTTCGCCGTGACGGCGCGGCCGGGGTCCGAGACGTACGTGGACGCGGTCTTCTCCTTCGGGCTCGGCGTCATCCTGTGGGTGGCCGGGCTCATCGGCGCGGCGAAGGCCGTGGGGCACTACCGGTGGGCGGTGCGGGTGGGACCGGTGGGCGCGAGGAGCGGCGCGAAGGTCTGAGTCCGGCGGGCGTCGGCCGCCGGAGCGGTCGCTGCGAGCCCGGCGGCCGCCGTCGGGAACCGGGACGCGCGCCGTGGGCGGCGCTCCCGGTCACCGGGCCGCCGGGCGGCCCTCATGTCACCGGGCTCCCGGTCGCCGGGCCGTGGGCGGCCCTCCGGTCACCGGGCCGGGTGGCCGATCAGTACCGTCGGGGCGCCCGCCACCCGCGTAAGGAAGACCGTGGCGGAGTGCGGCCCCGACAGCTTCATCTTGCGGCGCAGTTCCTCCGGCTCGATCGCCGAGCCGCGCTTCTTCACGGTCAGTACGCCGACGCCCCGCTCCCGCAGCAGCGCCTTGAGCTTCTTCAGGCCGAAGGGCATCCGGTCCGTGATCTCGTACGCGGTGGCGTACGGCGTCCGGTGGAGCTCGTCGGCCGTGATGTACGCGATCGTCTCGTCGATGAGGCGCCCGCCCACCTGCCGCGCCACCTCCGCCACCAGGTGCGAGCGGATGACCGCGCCGTCCGGCTCGTAGAGGTAGCGGCCGACCTCGCCCGGCTCGGGGTCGGGCAGCCCGGTGCCGACCAGGGAGTGCGGGCCGGGAAGCAGCGTGGCGCGGACCGCCCCGGGGTCCGTACCGAACCAGAACACCGCTTCCTTCACGTCCCCGCCGTCGGAGATCCACTCCGCCTCGGCGTCGTCGGGCACCGCCTCGTGCGGGACGCCCGGAGCGATCTTCAGGGCGGCGTGCGCGGACGTACGGGCCGCCCCGATCGCCCAGGACAGCGGCGGGGAGTACGCCTCGGGGTCGAAGATGCGGCCGCGGCCGCCGCGCCGCGCCGGGTCGACGAAGACGGCGTCGTACGCGGAGGTGTCGACGGTGGTCACATCGGCGCAGCGGACCTCGACGAGCGCGGACAGGCCCAGCGCCTCCGCGTTCGCGCGGGCCACCTCCGCCGTCAGCGGGTCGCGGTCGACGGCCAGGACGGAGATCCCGGCGCGGGCCAGCGCGATCGCGTCGCCGCCGATGCCGCAGCAGAGGTCCGCGACGCTCCGTACGCCGAGTGCGGCGAAGCGCCCGGCGCGGTACGTCGCCACCGCCGTGCGGGTGGCCTGCTCGACGCCGTTGGGGGTGAAGAACATCCGGTACGCGTCCTCGGCGCCGAACTTGGCCACCGCCCGCTGCCGCAGCCGCGCCTGCCCGAGCGCGGCCGAGACGAGCGCGGCGGGGTGCTCGCGGCGCAGCCGGGTCGCGGTCGCCAGCTCGTCGGCGGGGTCGTGGTCGCGGAGCGCGGCGAGCAGGGCGCGGCCCTCCTCGGTGCGCAGGGCGGCGAAGGACTCCAGGGCGCCGGTGGCGTCCGGGGCTTGCGGCGAGTCAGGAACCGGAGGCGAGTCAGGAGGCTGAGGCGAGTCAGGGGCCTGAGGCGAGTCAGGGGCGTGCGAGGAATCCGGGGCGTCGGAGGCTGCGAGGTCGTTCACCCGGTCAATTGTGGGCCAGCCGGGGGACCGTGCGTGCCCGGTCGCGGTGTCGCCGGGGCGACACCGCCGCGCGCTGCCAGTATCCAAAGCCATGCAACTAGTACGACAAAAGGAAGAAATGACGAGGAAGGGGAGCAAGCAGGTCCGTATGGTCCTGGCCGTGCTCCTCGCCTCCGCCATCGGATCCGGATGCGCGGGCGGGGCCGCCGACCCGCCCGAGCGGGGCGCGCCCGCCGCACCCGCCGCCGGCCAGCAGCAGGCCGACCGGCAGGGACCGGCCCGGGATCTGGCCGGGTACGCCGAACGGCTGCGGCGCGCCCAGACCCTTCGCGTCGCCGCCGCCAGGAAATGGGGGCTGGCGCGGACCCCGCTCGCCGCGCCCCCGCCGCCCGCGGTCAAACCGAAGATCACCACCCGCAAGGGCTTCAGCGCGGGCCCGGGGCTGCCGCCCGTCTTCACCACCGTCCCGGTCAAGGAGCGGGTGGTCTTCCTGACGATGGACGACGGCGCGGAGAAGGACCCGAAGCTGCTGAGGATGATGACCGAGCTGGGCATCCCCTACAGCGCGTTCCTCAGCAACTACCTGGTGCGCGAGAACTACGCCTACTTCCAGCGGATGCAGGGGCGAGGTGTGTCCCTGCACAACCACACCCTCAACCACCGGTACATGCCCGGCCTCACCTACGCCCAGCAGAAGCGCGAGATCTGCGGGATGCAGGACGTCATCGAGAAGAGGTACGGCAAGCGCCCCCGGCTCTTCAGGCCGCCGTACGGCAACTACAACGCCGACACCCTGCGCGCCGCCCGCTCCTGCGGCATCAAGGCCGTACCGCTGTGGGCGGCCGAGGCGTTCCCGGACCGGATGGAGTGGCGGGAATGGGACCGCGACCTGCATCCCGGCGACATCATCCTCACGCACTTCCGCGGCAAGGGGGAGTGGAAGGGCACCATGCCGGACATGATCCGGCGGGTCATGAAGACGGTCACGGCGAAGGGGTACGCGGTCGCCAGGCTGGAGGACTACCTGTGAGGCGCGCGCACCGGCTCGCGGCCGGACTGCTGGCGGCCGGTGCGCTGGCGCTCACCGGCTGCGCGCAGTCCGTGGAGCCGATCGAGCGGCTGGGGAGGAAGGCGGTGCGCAGCGTCGCCCCGAAGACCCGGGACACGCAAGCGGCGGCGCGCCCGGCGCACGCCCCCCCGGCCCCGCGCGCCGCGGCGCACGCGCGGTGGGGCCTGCCGGCGCCACTGCTTCCGGCGCCGGCGCCCCCGGTCCGCAAACCGGCACGCCCCTTCGTCGTGGACCGCGTACCGACCCGCGACAAGGTCGTCTTCCTGACCTTCGACGACGGCGCCGAGCGCGACCCGCGGTTCGTGCGCATGGTGGACGAGCTCAATCTGCCGATCAGCATGTTCCTGACGGACAGCGTCGCCTCGCCCGGGTACGACCACTTCGACCGGCTGCGCCGGGCGGGCGGCGGGCTCAGCACGGTGCAGAACCACACCATCGACCACACCTACCTGCCCGGCCTCCCGTACACCGGACAGCGCGCCCAGATCTGCGGCCAGCAGGACCGTCTGGAGGCCCGGTTCGGGGTCAGGCCGCGGCTCTTCCGGCCGCCGTACGGGGCGTACAACAACCAGACACTGCGCGCGGCGGGCGACTGCGGGGCCGAGGCGGTGGTGCTGTGGGGGGCGTCGATGCAGATCAACGACCTGCGGTACGCGCACGGCGACCGGCTGCGGCCGGGCGACATCGTGCTGGCGCACTTTCGGGGGCCGGCCGAGCTCAAGGGGGCGACGATCACCGAGATGACGACCCGGATGCTGCGCCGGATCCAGGAGCAGGGGTTCGCAGTGGCGCGGCTGGAGGACTACCTCTGAGCCATGGCGCGCCCGGCCGGAGGACTGCCCCTGACCCCGGTGGGGGGCCGTTCGCCTACACGTACGGCGGCGCCGGATTGGCACTCCGCTTGACCGAGTGCTAACCGCGTCATAGTCTCGGCGTTGGCACTCTCCACTGGGGAGTGCCAACAGTAGCGACGGGCAGGTCCGGCACCCGCGACGACGGATCCACCTGGTCGCCACCCCACATCAGTTAACCCCGTGAGATCTCCGAAGGGGGAGACCGGACCGTGACGACCACCAGCTCCAAGGTTGCCATCAAGCCGCTCGAGGACCGCATTGTGGTCCAGCCGCTCGACGCCGAGCAGACCACGGCCTCTGGCCTGGTCATTCCGGACACCGCCAAGGAGAAGCCCCAGGAGGGCGTCGTCCTGGCCGTGGGCCCGGGCCGCTTCGAGAACGGCGAGCGCCTGCCGCTCGACGTATCCGTCGGCGATGTCGTGCTGTACAGCAAGTACGGCGGCACCGAGGTGAAGTACAGCGGCGAGGAGTACCTCGTCCTCTCGGCTCGCGACGTGCTCGCGATCATCGAGAAGTAATTCGCCCGAAGATTGCTTTTGATTTGCGCCCCTGGCCCCCAGCGAATGCCGGGTGGCCCGGGGCGCATTTCGTTTGAGAGGACAGAGAAGCTCCATGGCGAAGATTCTGAAGTTCGACGAGGACGCCCGTCGCGCCCTCGAGCGCGGCGTCAACAAGCTTGCCGACACGGTGAAGGTGACGATCGGCCCCAAGGGCCGCAACGTCGTCATCGACAAGAAGTTCGGCGCCCCCACCATCACCAATGACGGTGTCACCATCGCGCGCGAGGTCGAGCTCGACGACCCGTACGAGAACCTGGGTGCCCAGCTCGTGAAGGAGGTGGCGACCAAGACCAACGACATCGCGGGTGACGGCACCACCACCGCCACCGTGCTGGCCCAGGCGCTGGTCCGCGAGGGCCTGCGCAACGTCGCCGCCGGCGCTTCCCCGGCCGCCCTGAAGAAGGGCATCGACGCCGCGGTCAAGGCGATCTCCGAGGACCTCCTCGCGAACGCCCGCCCGATCGACGACAAGTCCGACATCGCCGCCGTGGCCGGGCTCTCCGCCCAGGACTCGCAGGTCGGCGAGCTCATCGCCGAGGCGATGGACAAGGTCGGCAAGGACGGTGTCATCACCGTCGAGGAGTCCAACACCTTCGGCCTGGAGCTCGACTTCACCGAGGGCATGGCCTTCGACAAGGGCTACCTGTCCCCGTACATGGTGACCGACCAGGAGCGTATGGAGGCCGTCCTCGACGACCCGTACATCCTGATCCACCAGGGCAAGATCGGCTCGATCCAGGACCTGCTGCCGCTGCTGGAGAAGGTCATCCAGGCCGGTGCCTCCAAGCCGCTGCTGATCATCGCCGAGGACGTCGAGGGCGAGGCCCTGTCGACCCTGGTCGTCAACAAGATCCGTGGCACCTTCAACGCCGTCGCGGTGAAGGCCCCCGGCTTCGGTGACCGCCGCAAGGCCATGCTCGGCGACATCGCCACCCTCACCGGTGCGACCGTCATCGCCGAAGAGGTCGGCCTCAAGCTCGACCAGGCCGGTCTCGACGTGCTGGGCACCGCCCGCCGCGTGACCGTCACCAAGGACGACACCACCATCGTCGACGGTGGCGGCGACTCCGCCGAGGTCACCGGCCGTGTCAACCAGATCAAGGCCGAGATCGAGTCCACCGACTCCGACTGGGACCGCGAGAAGCTCCAGGAGCGCCTCGCGAAGCTGGCCGGCGGCGTGTGCGTGATCAAGGTCGGCGCCGCCACCGAGGTGGAGCTCAAGGAGAAGAAGCACCGTCTGGAGGACGCCATCTCCGCGACCCGCGCCGCGGTCGAGGAGGGCATCGTCTCCGGTGGTGGCTCCGCTCTGGTCCACGCCGCCAAGGTGCTGGAGGACGGCCTGGGCAAGACCGGCGACGAGGCCACGGGTGTCGCGGTCGTCCGCCGCGCCGTCGTCGAGCCGCTTCGCTGGATCGCCGAGAACGCCGGTCTTGAGGGCTACGTCATCACCGCCAAGGTGAGCGAGCTCGACAAGGGCCACGGCTTCAACGCCGCGACCGGCGAGTACGGCGACCTGGTCAAGGCCGGCGTCATCGACCCGGTCAAGGTCACCCGCTCCGCGCTGGAGAACGCCGCGTCCATCGCGTCGCTGCTGCTCACGACCGAGACCCTGGTCGTCGAGAAGCCGGCCGAGGAAGAGGCCGACGCCGGCCACGGCCACGGCCACGGTCACTCCCACTGACGTTCCGCGTCACGCGAAGGCCCCCGTTCTCCCGCTGCCCAGCGGGGGGAGCGGGGGTCTTTCCCGTACGGGGACGGGCCGGTTCCCCGCGGCCGACGGGTCAGCCGATCGCGCCGAGCTGCCGCATCAGGCCCATGGCGTCCATGTGCCACCAGCCTTCCTGGATCTTCCCGTCCTGGAAGCGGAAGATCGTCGTACCGGTCATGGTGCACTGCTGCCCGGTGGGCGCGATGCCCATGAACTCACCCTTGTGGGTACCCGTCCACGTCCACAGCGTCACGACGTCGTCGCCCTCGGACACCTGCCGGTCGAGGTCGAAGCGGAAGTCGAAGGCGTCGCGCCAGCTCGTCACGTCGCTGCGGATGACGTCGGCACCGACGGTGCTCTCCTCCTCCTTGAAGGTGTCGTGGTCCCGGTAGTCGGACGCGAACAGCTCGTCGACGGTGTCGAGATTCCCTCCGACGGCGACCTCGTGGAAGAAGCGGCGGGCGGTCGCCGCGTTCAGCTGCTCCTCACGGACCACGTCGAGGTCCGTGAACGAGGGCATACCGTCACAGAGCGCCACCATCTCCTGGAAGATCCGGTCGGTCTCCGGCAGGTGGGAGTTCTTCATCGCCTCCTCGTGCGACGGGAATTCGACGATCTCGACGTAGTGGTTCGCCTGGGACCGGTCCTTGCCGATGATGTTGTGCGTGGCCGTCCGCTTGCCCTTGGTCTGCTCGACCCACTTGTCCATGAGCTGGTTCATGTCGTCGGACCGCTCGGTCTTGTAGTCGATTATCTGTACGAATTTCATGGCGCCTCCCGACCTTCGTCAGATACGTCCAGTCTAGTGAAATGACTGGTTTCTGACGGTTCAGGCCGAGTGGTGCAGCGATGTTGGATGGACCGGATCAGCGAAGGGGTGACCCGCCGCGTAGCGCGCCAGCTCGTCCAGGGACTGGTCGGCCATGCGGTGCAGCTCGTCGCCGAGCGAGCCCGCGACGTGCGGGGTCAGCAGCACGTTCGGGAGGTCGTACAACGGCGAGTCCGGCGGCGGGAGTTCCGGGTCCGTCACGTCGAGTACGGCGTTCAGGCGGCCGGAGGCCAGCTCGGGGAGCAGCGCGGCCTCGTCGACGAGGGAGCCGCGGGCGGTGTTGATCAGCGTCGCGCCGGCCGGCATCGCGGCCAGCTGGCGGGCGCCGATCATGTGGTGGGTGGCCGGGAGCTGCGGGGCGTGGACCGAGACGACGGAGCTGCGGGCGCACAGGTCGTCGAGCGGCGCGAGCGCGACGCCGAGTGCTGCCGCTTCGCGCGGGGCGACGTACGGGTCGTACAGCAGGACGTCCAGGTCGAAGGGGCGGAGCAGCTCGATGACGCGGCGGCCGATGCGGGAGGCGCCGACGATGCCCACGGTGCGGCGGTGGTTCCCGGCGCCGTCGAGTTCCGCGCGCCAGTCGTGGCCGGCGCGCAGGGCGCGGTAGCGGGCGGCGGCGTACAGGACGCGTTTGCCGGCGAAGAGGATCGCGGCGAGCGTGTACTCCGCCACGGGCAGGGCGTTGGCCGCGGCGGCCGAGGTCACGGCGATGCCGCGCTCCCAGCAGGCCGGGGTGACGTGGTGCTTGACGGAGCCCGCCGCGTGGATGACGGCGCGCAGCTTCGGGGCGGCGTCGAGCACTTCGGCGGTGAGCGGGGTGGCGCCCCAGCAGGTGAACAGGACCTCGGCCTCGGCGAGCGCCGCCGCGACGGGCGGCGCGGGGGCGGCGAGGTCGTACGCGACCAGGTGCGGGTCGGTGCGCGAGAGTTCGGCCAGGCGGGCGCGGTGCCGGTCGGTGAAGAGGCGCTCCGCGATGCCGGGACCCATGGCGAGCAGCAGGGACGGCTGGTTGTCAGTGGCGTGGTGCATGGTGGAACTCGGGCTCCTCTTCGGTCGCTTGACGTCGTCCGGCGCCGGGTGGCGTCGTGGGCGCGACGCCGGGTGACGTCGCTCGGCGCCGCGTGACATCGCCTGCCCGCGTCACTTGACGCTTCCGGCGGTGAGCCCGGCCTTCCAGTGCCGCTGGAGGGAGACGAAGGCGACGATCAGGGGGACTACGGCGAGGAGCGAGCCGGTGACGACGAGGGGGTAGAACTCCGGCTCGCCGTGGGCGTTGCTGTTCCACGCGTACAGGCCGAGGCTCAGTGGGAAGAGCTTCTGGTCCGAAAGCATCACCAGGGGGAGGAAGAAATTGTTCCAGATGGCGGTGAACTGGAAGAGGAAGACGGTCACGAAGCCCGGCATGATCATGCGCATACCGATGGACCAGAAGACGCGCAGCTCGCCGGCCCCGTCGATACGGGCGGCTTCGAGTGCCTCGTCCGGGATGTAGCCGGCGCTGAAGACACGGGCGAGGTAGACGCCGAACGGGTGGACCAGCACGGGGACGAGGACGGCCCAGTACGTGTTGACGATGCCCACTTCGCTGGCGAGCAGGTACATGGGCAGGGCCAGCGCGGTGGTCGGGACCAGCACGCCCAGCAGGACGGCGCCGAACAGCTTCTCCTTGCCCCTGAAGCGGTACTTGTCGAAGGCGTAGCCCGCGGCGACGCTGATCAGCGAGCTGACCACGGCGCCGCCGCCCGCGTAGAGCAGGCTGTTGAGGTACCAGCGGAAGTAGACGCCGTCGCTGTACGTCGCCAGGGCGGACAGGTTCGCGCCGAGGTTGAAGTCCTCGAAGGAGAAGGCGTTTCCGGCGAGCAGGCCGCCCGTGTCCTTGGTGGCGGCCGTGACCAGCCAGACGAGAGGGAGCAGCATGTAGAGCACGGCGAGGACGAGCGCGCCGTTGACGGCGGTCTTCGACATCCAGCGGCCGGCGGTGGTGCTCGTACGGCGAGAACTCATGCCTTCCTGCCCTTGCGGCCGGTGAAGCGGGTGACCGCGAAGGAGAGCAGCGCGGCGGTGAGCGCGAGCAGCACGGAGGCGGCGGCCGCGAGCCCGTAGTCGTTCCGGTCGAAGGCCGCGGTGTACGCGTACATGTTCGGCGTCCAGGTGGAGGTGACGGATGATCCGGTGCCCTTGTTGATGATCAGCGGCTCGGTGAACAGCTGGAGCGAGCCGATGACCGTGAACAGCGCGACCATGACGACCGAGGCGCGGATCAGCGGGACCTTGATGCTGAGCGCGGTGCGCCAGGCGCCCGCCCCGTCCACCGTGGCCGCTTCGAGGACCGAGCGGTCGACGGCCTGGAGAGCGGCGTAGAAGATCACCATGTTGTAGCCGAGCCATTCCCACAGCGCGATGTTGATGACGGAAGGGAGGGCGCCTTCGGGTGCGAAGAAGTCGAAGCCGATACCGCCGGCCTCCATGGCGTCGACGACCGGGCTGAGCTGGGGCGTATAGAGATAGACCCAGATCAGCGCGGCGATGATGCCCGGGACGGCGTGCGGCAGGAAGAGCGCGAGCTGGAAGAAGCGGCGGGCGCGGGCGAGCGTGGAGTCGATCAGCAGGGCGAGTGCGAGGGCTCCGCCGATCATCAGCGGGATGTAGAACACGCAGTACCCGAGGAGTACGGCGAAGCCCTCACGGAAGGCCGGGTCACCCAGCGCCGCCGTGTAGTTGTCGAGGCCGCTGAAGACGGTCTCCGTTCCGCCGAAGCCCAGTCCCGACTGCTTCTCGGTGAACAGGCTCAGCCAGACCGCGTACCCGATCGGCACCACCATCACCAGGGTGAACAGGACGAAGAAGGGGGTCAGCAGGACGCCGGCGGCGGCATGGGTGCGGGTGCGGGCCTTCACGTGGTTCTCAGCCCTCCACCTTCAGGCCGCGCTTCCTCAGCTCGGAGACGGTCGCCTCGTGCCCGGCCTCGACCGCGTCCGCGATCGTCGCGCCGCCGTTCGTGACCTTGCCGAACTGGTCCTTGATGACGGTGTTGGTGGTGCCGGTGCTCGGGCCCCACGCCCAGTTCGGGCTGATGGAGGCCCCGGCGTCCTCGAAGACCCGGTAGATGTCCTGGCCGCCGTAGAACTTCGCGTCGAACGCCGCCCTGGCCGCCGGGCGCAGTTCCGCCGCGGCCGGGAAGGCGCTCGACGTACCGGAGGAGATCCTGGCCCTGACGCCTGCCTCGGTCGTCGTCATCCACCGGGCGAACTCGACCGCCGCCCCGGTCTTCTCGCTGTCCTTGGTCACGGCGAACGTGGAGCCGCCGAGCATGCCGCTGGCGGGCTTGCCGTCCCACGACGGCATCGGCGCGACGGCCCACTTGCCGCTCTGCTCGGGCAGGGTGGCCGACAGGACGCCCGCACCCCACGAAGCGCCGAGGTAGCCGATGGTGCCTCCGCTCTTGAGGGAGTTGGTCCACTCCGGGCTGAAGGAGGCGTTGTTGCGGATCAGGTCGTCGTCGAGGAGCCCTTGCCAGTACGCCGACACCTTCTTGGTCGCGGCGTCGGTCGTGTCGACCTTCCAGGTGTCGCCCTCGGCCTTGAACCACTGGGCGCCGGCCTGCCAGGCCATCGCCTGGAAGGTGGTCGGGTCGTCGGGGAAGAAGGTGCCGATGCGCGCCTTCTTGTCGGCCTTCCTGACCTTCCCGGCGGCCTCGCGGAACTCGGCCCACGTCCTGGGGACTTCGACGCCGTACTTCTCGAACAGGTCTTTGCGGTAGTAGAGGGCCTGCGGCGAGGCGTCGAAGGGGACGGCCCAGTTCTTGCCGCCGAGGGTGGTCAGCTCGACCGCCTGCGGCAGGAACTTCCTCTTCACGTCGTCGGAGAGGTGACCGCTGATGTCCTGGACCGCGCCCTGGCTGACGAACTCGGGGAGCATCGGGTACTCGATGGAGACCAGGTCGGGGGCGTTGCCCGCCTTCACGGCGTTGGAGATCTTGGCGTAGCCGCCGGCGTTGCCCGAGGGGATCTCCTCGTACGTCACCCGGATGTCCTCGTGCGAGGCGTTGAAGGCGTCGACGACCTCCTTCGAACCCTTCGTCCACCCCCAGAAGGTGATCGAGACGGGCTTGCCGTCACTTCCCGGGGCAGCGGACTTCTTCTCCGCCGTGCCGCTGCCGCCGCAGGCCGTGAGAACGGCGAGGGCGGTGGCGGCGCCGACTATGAGGGGGGACGTTCTGTTCCAACTGGGGCTCACGACACGGCTCCTGAACAGGCGGCGGGATTGCGTTGGCCGTGATCCTTGAGCCAGTGATGAGCGAAGTCAAGAGCGAAAGATTGATTGATCGAAAAAAGATCAGACAGGTGTGGCTCCGCACGAAGCCCGCACCCGCAGTTGCGGAAGGAGCGTCAGATGCCGCCGCGGTTCCTCCTCACCCTGGCCCCGCCCGTGCCCGAGCCGCTCCATCAGCAGCCCGGTGGCCTGCCGCCCCACCTCGCGCTTCGGCGGCGCCACCGCCGTGAGCGGCGTGTCGGCGAGCGCCGCGACCTCGTCGTCGTACGCGATCAGCGCCAGGTCCTGGGGCACCCGCACACCCAGCTCCGCGAGCCGCTGCACCACCTGGATCGCGTCCACGTCGTTGTGGATCAGCGCTGCCGTCGCCGTCCCCGACGCGACCGCCTCCCGCAGGGCCTGCACCGCCGCCTCGAAGCGGTCCGGGTGCGTCTCGGCCGGTACGGAACCGATCACGTCCCGCGGCGCGCGCACGCCCAGCACGCCCAGCGCGTCCGCGTACCCGGCGCGCACGGCGAGAGCCGTCGGCGAGTCGTCGCGGGCCATCAGCAGCGGCGCCCCGTGCCCCAGTTCCATCAGGTGCCGCACGGCCAGCAGCACCCCGTGCCGGTGGTCCGAGCAGACCCGGTCGGTCCCGTCCAGCCGCGAGCCCGGCACCGGCTGCCGCTCCAGCAGGACGGTGGGCACGGGCAGCGAGGTGATCCAGTCCCCGTACGCGGACGGGTCGTCCGGCCGACGCCAGCCCGGCGCCACCAGCAGCCCCTCGGCGCCCGCCGCCAGCAGCCCCTCGGTGCGCGCGTGGTCCTCCTCCGGCCGGTAGTCCGAGATCCGCAGGATCAGCCGGGCCCCGGCCCGCGCCGCCGCCTCGTGCGCACCCCGGATCACCTCGGGGAAGTAGTACGTCGCCGAGGGGGCCAGCATGCCGAGCACCAGGCCGGCGCCCCGGCCCGCACCCGCCGGGGCCCCGTCCGGACCGCCCCGGCCCCGCGGCCACGACACCGATCCGTGCACCCGGTCGAGCAGCCCCCGCCCGGCCAGCTCCTCCACGTCCCGGCGCACCGTCACGGGGGACACCCCCAGTTGCCCGGCGAGATCCGAGACGCGGGCCGAACCCCGTTCCCGTACCAGGCCCAGCAGTCGGTCGTGACGTTCAGCAGCACTCTCGCGCACGGCGGCAGTCCCCCTCGCAGTGTGTGGCACAGAAACCAGCGTGATCGAACGATAGAAGTTTCGATCATTCAACCGCAATGCATTGACGTTTCGATCGCCCGGGCTCTAGATTCCGGCGACGCGCCAGTCCGGCCGCCCGGACCGGGCCGCCCGCTCATCGGTCCGGTCCGCCCGCCCAGCAGTCCGGACCGGGTCCGGCCGCAGTCCAGGGGAGCATCATGCCGTTCGGGAACCGCGACGACTGGGAAGCGACGGCGGACCGGCTCCTGCTCGCCGTACGCCCCTACGCCTCCCCGCGCCGCGCCCTGATCGACCTGCCCGGCTCCCGCCCCAGCCGGTCCGGCCCGCGCTCCGACGGCCTCGAAGGCTACGCCCGTACTTTCCTGCTCGCCGCCTTCCGCGTCGCGGGCGCGGCCGGCCACGACCCGCACGGGCACCTCGCCCACTACGCCGAAGGGCTCGCCGCCGGCACCGAGAAGCCCGTCCGCGACAGCGGGTTGTCGGCCACCGCACCGGACTCCTGGCCGCTGATGGCCGACGTACGCCAGGCCGTCGTCGAAGCCGCCTCCGTCGCCCTCGCCCTGCGCCTCACCCGGCCCTGGCTCTGGGACACCCTCGACGAACGCTCCCGCGACCGCGTCGTCGAGTGGCTGCGGCCCGCCCTCGGCCCGTCCCCCGTGGACAACAACTGGTGGCTCTTCGGCCTCACCGTCGCCGGATTCCTCCAGGACGCCGGCATCGAGACCGACCGCGCCCGCGCCACCGTCGACCGCTCCCTCGCCCGCGTCGAGGAATGGCACCTGGGCGACGGCTGGTACAGCGACGGCCCGAACCGCGCCTTCGACCACTACAACGCGTGGGCCCTGCACTTCTACCCCGTCCTGCACGCCCACCTCGCCGGTGACCGGGAACTCCTCGGCCGCTACGGACCCCGCCTGCGCGCCCAACTCGAAGCCGCCACCCGGATGTTCGACGCCAACGGCGCCCCCATGCCGTACGGCCGCTCCCTCACCTACCGCTTCGCCGCCGCGGCCGCCCCCTGGCTGGGCGCACTCACCGGCCACACCCCGCTCACCCCCGGCGCCACCCGCCGCCTCGCCTCAGGCACCCTGCGGTACTTCCTCGACCGGGGCGCGGTCGACGACCGGGGGCTGCTGACCCTCGGCTGGCACGGCCCGTACGCCCCGGTCGTCCAGAGCTACTCCGGCCCGGCCTCTCCCTACTGGGCGGCCAAGGGCTTCCTCGGCCTTCTTCTGCCGCCGGACCACCCGGCCTGGACCGACCCCGAAGAGCCGCTGCCCGCCGAGATCCGGGACGCCGTCACCACCCTCGGCCCGCCGAACATGCTGATCCAGTCCACGGCGGCCGACGGTCTCGTACGCCTCCACAACCACGGCAGCAACCACGCCGGCCCCGGCGAGGACCCCGGATACGCCCGCTTCGCCTACTCCACCCGCACGGGCCCGACCCACGAAGGCGCCGACGACGCGCACGACGGCGCCGACGACGCGCACGAGGGCGCCGCCCCGGACGAAAGCGCCGGCGCCGCGGACCACCACCACACCGCCGACAACCACTTCGCCCTGCTCGTAGACGGCGTCTGGACCAGGCGCGGCCCCGCCATCCCACTCTCCGGCGGCCCCGGCTGGGTGGCCTCGGCGCACACCCCCGCCCCCGGCATCCGCGTAGTGTCCGCCACCGCGGCCCACGGCCGCGCCGAACTCCGCGTCCATCTCGTCACCGGCGCCCCCGAGGGAACCCCCGTACGCCAGACCGGCTGGGCCACCGACGACCGGGCGGCCGGCCCGCTCGAACCGGCCGGCGACCGGGTGACCGCGCAACTCCATCCGGTCCACGGCTACACCACCACAACCGAATTGCGCACCGGATCGACCTCGCTCGCCGCCCGGACCCGTACCGCCGCCCTCGACGGCCGCACCACGGCGGGCGGCACGCTCTTCGTCGCCCTCGCCTCCCTGACCGCCGAGCCGGAGCCCGCGCCCGTCAGCACGCTCGCCGACGTACGCGTCACCGGCCGCACGGTCCGGGTGACGTGGACGGACGGATCGACCACCTGCCTGAGCCCGGACTACTGAGGCCCGTACTTCCGGCCGGTCTTCGAGGTGAGCCCGCCCAGCAGACCGCGCGGCGCCAGCTTCACCGCGCCCATCAGCGCCTTGTACCGCGGGTCCGGCACCGACACGGTCTTCCCCCGCGCCAGATCGCCCATCGCCGCCGCCACCAGCTTGTCCGCGTCGAGCCACATCCACCCGGGGATGTTGTCCGTCCCCATCCCGGCCCGCTCATGGAATTCCGTACGTACGAAACCGGGGCACAGCGCCATCAGCCGCACCCCGCTCCCCGCCAGATCCCGCGCCGCGCCCTGGGTGAACTGCACGACCCACGCCTTCGACGCGCCGTACGTCCCGCGCGGCACGAAGGCCGCGACCGACGCGACGTTGACGACGCCGCCGCGCCCCCGGTCCTTCATCCCCGCCGTGGCCGCGGCCGTCAGCCGCAGTACCGCCTCGCAGTGCACCTTCAGCATCGTCAGCTCATCGGCCATGGAGACTTCGAGGAAGCGCCCCTTGTTGCCGAAGCCGGCGTTGTTGACGAGAAGGTCCACCGGCTTTCTGCGGTCCGACAGCCGTGCCTCGACCGACGCGATCCCGTCCTCGGTCGACAGGTCGGCGGTCAGCACCTCGGCCTCGATGCCGTGCAGGTCGTGGAGTTCTGTCGCCTGCTCCTGGAGCCGCTCCGTGTCGCGGGCCACCAGGACCAGGTTGTGCCCGTCCGTGGCGAGGCGTCGCGCGAAGGCGGCGCCGATGCCCGCGGTCGCTCCGGTAATGAGTGCAGTCGTCATGCGGGGCACGTTAGTGCCCCACGTGTCACGCCCGCCCGCCAGGCTTTCCGGCCGATGACTGTACGAAGACGTACTTGCGCGCGGCCTCCAGGACCTCCGGGTGCAGCGCCTCACCGGCCGCCAGCGTGCGCGGCAGCAGGTCGCGTTCGGTCGTGGACGCCCTGAACTCCACGCTGACCGTGACGTCGTGGGCCGGGCGGTGCACGATCTCGATCGTGTCCCCCGCCCGTATCTCACCCGGCTCGATCACCCGCAGGTACGCCCCCGGCGCGGCCCTCCGCGTGAAGCGCCTGACCCAGCCCTTCTCGCCGAGGGCGTCCGCGAACGTACGGCACGGAATGCGGCTGCTGGTCACTTCGAGCACCAAGTCGGCGCCGACACGCCAGCGCTCGCCGATGAGCGCGCCGTTCACGTCGAGCCCGAGCGTGGTGAGGTTCTCGCCGAACGCGCCGTTCACCAGCGTGCGTCCGAGCTCGCGCTCCCACGAGTCGAGATCCTCGCGGGCGAAGGCGTACACCGCCTGGTCGTTCCCGCCGTGGTGGCGCGTGTCGCACACCGCGTCGCCGGCCAGCCCGCTCGCCCCGGTCCCCTTGGGGCCGGGCGCCGCCACCCGCACGGGCCCGTCGGCGGGCAGCTTGTGGATGCCGGTCGTGCCGCTCGGGGAATCGGTGTAGTCGACGGCCTCGGCACGGCCGGTGTTCACGGTCAGCAGCTTCATAGCCGAACGCTATCCGGCCGTGACTCAAAGTCGCTCGCGATTATTCCGCCGCAAGCCCAAGGGGCGCTTATGCTTGAAGGGTGATCGAAGCCCGTCATCTCCGCATTCTGCGCGCCGTGGCCGCCACCGGGTCCTTCTCCGCCGCCGCGCGCGAACTGGGCTGCACGCAGCCCGCCGTGAGCCAGCAGATGAAGGCCCTCGAACTCTCCGCGGGCACCACCCTCCTCATCCGTACGGGCCGCGAGATGCGCCTCACCCAGGCGGGCGAAGCCCTCGTCCGGCACGCCGCCGGCATCCTCGCCGGGCTCACCGCCGCCGAGGAGGAAGTCGCCGCCATCGCGGGGCTGCGCGCCGGACGCGTACGCCTGGTGTCGTTCCCCAGCGGCAGCTCCACCCTCGTCCCCACCGCGCTGGCGGCCCTGCGCGCGGCCCACCCCGGCACGCGCGTGTCACTGGTCGACGCGGAGCCCCCGCGCTCGGTCGAGATGCTGCGCGAGGGGGACTGCGACGTGGCGCTGGCGTTCCGGTACGGGCCCGGCGGCGCCACCGAGGACTGGGAAGACCTGGTCGTACGACCGCTGCTCACCGACCGGCTCGTCGGCCTGGTTCCCGAGGGGCACCGGCTCGCGGAGGCGGACCGGGTCGGCATCGGCGAGCTGGCCGACGAGCCGTGGATCGCGGGCTGTCCGCGCTGCCGCAGGCAACTGGTCGAGGTGTGCGAGAGCGCGGGCTTCGCGCCCCGGATCGACTTCGCCACCGACGACTACCCGGCCGTGATCGGCCTGGTCGGCGCCGGCCTGGGAGTCGCGGTCCTGCCCGAGCTGGCCATGGAGTCGGTACGTCCGAAGGGCGCGCGCACCGTGGCGCTGGAGCCCGCTGTGCGGCGCGAGATCGTGGCGCTCACGCTTCCGGACCTGGCTCAGGTGCCCGCGGTGGCGGCCACGCTCGACCAGCTGGCGCTGGCCGCGGCTCGCTGACTGCCGCGCGGGGCCGGTGGGTGGGCCGACGGCGGTGGTCGGCGGGTCGTGGCTGCGGGTCGTCGGCGGCCGGCGTCGGCAGTCGGTGGCAGTCGGTGGCCGGCAGTCGGCGTTGGGCACTCGGCGTCAGGCAGTCGATCGTGCGGGCCGCGGTCGCCGGCCCGGCCGGACGCGTGAAGAAACGTTCCTTCAGGAAGTCGGCGGGCTCGACGGCCCGGTTGACGCCGTGATGAGACGGTTGCGCGCGCGCCCCATCAGCTCTTCGCGCTCGTCCTCGGTCAGCCCGCCCCACACGCCGTAGGGCTCACGCACCGCGAGGGCGTGCGCCGCACATTCCGCGCGTACCGGGCACCTCATGCAGACCTCCTTAGCCGAGTTCTCACGCGCACTCCGCGCCGCGCCCCGCTCTCCCTCCGGGTGGAAGAAGAGCGAGCTGTCCACCCCGCGGCACGCTGCGAGCAGCTGCCAGTCCCACAGATCGGCGTTGGGTCCGGGAAGGCGGGAGAAATCTGCCATTGCTTGTCCCCTTGCATCGATGCATCGAAGTGCGTCTGGACCGTGAGGCGGCATCCACTTGTGCAAGTAGATGTAAATATGACTCATTGCGAATCTAGCCACAGACACCAGCAAAACGGAAGAAAAGCCGCTAAATGGGGCATAGCTTTACTTAGGGGGCATGGCGACCCCCGATGCGCTTCTGTGCAACCGAGCCCTCACGTAGAGTGTTGATGGCGCCCGCCCGACCCGTAACTCTTTCGAGTGACCGTCGTTGAGAGTGCGAGGCGGTTGAAGGAACAAGCGATCGGGCAAGTGTCCGAGAGCGTCAATCGCACAGGTGACGAAATATGTACCAGCCTGGAGGCTCAAGGTGACGCGCAGCTGCTGTGAGAGCCGCGGAGGACAGTCATGACATCCGTCCTCGTCTGCGACGACTCCCCGCTTGCCCGAGAGGCGCTCCGCCGCGCGGTCGCGACCGTGCCCGGTGTCGAGCGCGTGACGACAGCGGCCAACGGTGAAGAGGTTCTCCGCCGCTGGGGCGCCGACCGCTCGGACCTGATTCTGATGGACGTACGCATGCCCGGTCTGGGCGGCGTCGAGACCGTGCGACGGCTGCTCTCAGCGGACCCGGGCGCCCGGATCATCATGCTCACGGTCGCCGAGGACCTGGACGGTGTCGCGCTCGCGGTCGCCGCCGGCGCCCGCGGCTACCTGCACAAGGACGCCTCGCGCGCCGAACTGCGGGCGACCGTCACCCAGGCGCTCGCCGACCCGACCTGGCGGCTCGCCCCGCGCCGGCTCCGGTCCGCCGAGATGGGTGCGGCCCCGACGCTCACGGCGCGTGAGATCCAGGTGCTCGAAGGCATGAGCCACGGACGCTCCAACGCGGAGATCGGCCGTGAGCTCTTCCTCTCGGAGGACACGGTCAAGACCCACGCCCGCCGGCTCTTCAAGAAACTCGGCGCCTCGGACCGGGCGCACGCGGTCGCGCTCGGCTTCCGCTGGGGCCTGGTCCGATAGGACCGGGCCGGTGCGCCGCCGCGCGGGTATCACGATCCCCGTCCGCCACCTGGCGGGCGGGGTGACGGACGCCCGTGCCCCGTTCCGGCGCCGATGCCGCATCCTTGAGGGGTGGAGTTCCTCGGGGACGATTCGGTCGAGCGGGAGGGGAGGGCTCAGAAGATGAGTTCCGGCGTACCTGCTCATAACGCTTCGGTGCACAACTACGGACGTGGTGCCGCGGATGGCTCGGCACCAAGGCACCATGGACCGATGCGCGACGACGAGACGACGGTGATCGGTGCACTCGTCCGACGTGCGGTCGAGGGCGACGAGCAGGCGACGCACGACCTGCTGGCCCGCGTCCACCCGCTGGCGCTGCGGTACTGCCGCACCCGGCTGAGCCGGCTGCCCGGTGACGCCCGCCACTTCGTCGAGGACCTGGCGCAGGAGGTCTGCGTCGCGGTGCTGATGGCGCTGCCGCGCTACAAGGACACCGGCCGCCCCTTCGAGGCGTTCGTGTTCGCCATCGCCGCCCACAAGGTCGCCGACCTCCAGCGGGCCGCCATGCGCCACCCCGGCTCGACCGCCGTGCCCTCCGACGAGATGCCGGAGCGGCCCGACGACTCGCTCGGCCCCGAGGAGCGGGCGCTGCTGAGCAGCGACGCCGAGTGGGCCAAGAAGCTTCTGGCCAATCTTCCCCAGGCGCAGCGCGAGCTGCTCGTGCTGCGGGTCGCGGTCGGACTGACCGCTGAGGAGACCGGGCAGATGCTCGGCATGTCCCCCGGTGCCGTGCGGGTCGCGCAGCACCGTGCGCTCAGCCGCCTGCGCGCGCTCGCCGGGCAGTAGCCGCGCCGTACGGACGCCACGTCCTCCCGTGTGAACGTACGAAAAATGCAGGTGATCTTGCTCGTGGAATGAGACACCCCGCTATCCCGTTAGCATGGACATCCGCGCCGAGCAAGACCATTTGGGAAGGTGTCAGGCATGACTGCCAACGTCGATGGAGTGCCCGAGAAGTTCGCGATGCTCGGGCTGACCTACGACGACGTGCTGCTGCTGCCCGGCGCGTCGGACATGGCCCCCGACCAGATCGACACCTCTTCGTACATCTCGAAGAACGTACGGGTGAACGTCCCGCTGCTGTCCGCCGCGATGGACAAGGTCACCGAGGCCCGCATGGCCATCGCCATGGCCCGCCAGGGCGGTGTCGGCGTACTGCACCGGAACCTCTCGATCGCCGACCAGGCCAACCAGGTCGACCTCGTCAAGCGCTCCGAGTCCGGCATGGTGACCGACCCGATCACCGTCCGCCCGGACACCACGCTCGGTGAGGCCGACCAGCTCTGTGCCAAGTTCCGCATCAGCGGCGTGCCGGTGACCGACCCGGCGGGCAAGCTGCTCGGCATCGTCACCAACCGCGACATGGCCTTCGAGACGGATCGCTCCCGCCAGGTCCGCGAGATCATGACGCCCATGCCGCTCGTCACGGGCAAGGTCGGCATCTCCCGCGTCGACGCGGTGCAGCTGCTGCGCCGCCACAAGATCGAGAAGCTGCCGCTGGTCGACGACGCGGGCATCCTCAAGGGCCTGATCACGGTCAAGGACTTCGTCAAGGCCGAGAAGTACCCGAACGCCGCCAAGGACGCCGAGGGCCGGCTGCTCGTCGGCGCGGCCGTCGGTGTCGCCGGTGACGCGTACGAGCGCGCCCAGGCGCTCATCGAGGCGGGCGTCGACTTCATCGTCGTCGACACCGCGCACGGACACTCCCGCCTGGTCGGCGACATGGTCGCCAAGATCAAGTCGAACTCCGCCGTGGACGTCATCGGCGGCAACGTCGCCACCCGCGACGGCGCCCAGGCGCTGATCGACGCCGGCTGCGACGGCATCAAGGTCGGCGTCGGCCCCGGCTCCATCTGCACGACCCGCGTCGTCGCCGGCATCGGCGTACCGCAGGTCACCGCGATCTACGAGGCATCGCTCGCCGCGAAGGCGGCCGGCGTGCCGGTCATCGGCGACGGCGGCCTCCAGTACTCCGGCGACATCGCCAAGGCGATCGTCGCGGGCGCCGACACCGTGATGCTCGGCTCGCTGCTCGCCGGCTGCGAGGAGTCGCCCGGCGAGCTGCTCTTCATCAACGGCAAGCAGTTCAAGTCGTACCGCGGCATGGGCTCGCTCGGCGCGATGCAGTCCCGCGGCCAGGCCAAGTCGTACTCCAAGGACCGGTACTTCCAGGAGGGCGTCGGCGCCGACGACAAGCTCGTGCCCGAAGGCATCGAGGGCCAGGTGCCCTACCGGGGTCCGCTCTCCGCCGTCGTGCACCAGCTCGCGGGCGGCCTGCGTCAGTCGATGTTCTATGTCGGCGGCCGGACGATTCCGGAGCTTCAGCAGAACGGCCGGTTCGTACGGATCACCTCGGCGGGTCTCAAGGAGAGCCACCCGCACGACATCCAGATGACGGTCGAGGCACCGAACTACAGCAGGAAGTAATCTCGCACGTACACGCTGAGGGGCGGCCCCGGAGATTCCCGGGGCCGCCCCTCGTGTGTGTGTCGGGGATACTGGAACGGCATACCAAGAGGGAAAGGCCACACACGTGACTGAGATCGAGATCGGGCGCGGCAAGCGCGGCCGCAGGGCGTACGCGTTCGACGACATCGCCATCGTGCCGAGCCGGCGCACCCGGGACCCGAAGGAGGTCTCGATCGCCTGGCAGATCGACGCCTATCGTTTCGAGCTGCCGTTCCTGGCCGCTCCGATGGACTCCGTCGTCTCGCCGCAGACCGCCATCCGCATCGGTGAGCTGGGCGGTCTGGGCGTACTGAACCTCGAAGGTCTGTGGACGCGGTACGAGGACCCGGAGCCGCTGCTCCAGGAGATCGCGGAGCTCGACGACGAGACCGCGACCCGCCGCCTCCAGGAGATCTACGCCGCTCCCATCCAGGCGGACCTGATCGGGCAGCGCATCAAGGAGGTGCGCGACTCGGGTGTCGTCACCGCCGCGGCCCTGTCGCCGCAGCGTACGGCCGAGTTCTCCAAGGCCGTCGTGGACGCCGGTGTCGACATCTTCGTGATCCGCGGGACCACGGTCTCCGCCGAGCACGTGTCGGGCGCCGCCGAGCCGCTGAACCTCAAGCAGTTCATCTACGAGCTCGACGTCCCGGTCATCGTGGGCGGCTGCGCGACGTACACCGCCGCGCTGCACCTGATGCGGACCGGCGCGGCCGGTGTCCTCGTCGGCTTCGGCGGCGGCGCGGCGCACACCACGCGCAACGTGCTGGGCATCCAGGTCCCGATGGCGACCGCCGTCGCCGACGTGGCCGCGGCCCGCCGCGACTACATGGACGAGTCCGGCGGCCGGTACGTGCACGTCATCGCCGACGGCGGCGTGGGCTGGTCCGGCGACCTGCCGAAGGCCATCGCCTGCGGCGCGGACGCCGTGATGATGGGCTCCCCGCTGGCCCGCGCGACGGACGCGCCCGGTCGCGGCCACCACTGGGGCATGGAGGCCGTCCACGAGGACGTGCCGCGCGGAAAGCGCATGGACCTGGGCGCGGTCGGCACGACCGAGGAGATCCTCCTCGGCCCGTCGCACACCCCGGACGGCTCGATGAACCTCTTCGGCGCGCTGCGCCGCTCGATGGCGACGACCGGTTACAGCGAGCTCAAGGAGTTCCAGCGCGTCGAGGTGACGGTCTCCCCGGCCGAGCACAAGCGCTGACCCGAGCGGTACGCGGGAGGCCCGGCCCACGCGGTGGTCCGGGCCTCTTCGCGTGCGCTCAGGAGGCCGACTTCTTCGCGGCCGAGAAGGCGGCGTAGGCGCCTATGGCGAGGAAGAGGAAGGTCATGGGGCCCGCTTCCTCCTTCCAGATGGAGGTCAGCTCCTGGAAGTTCTGGAAGAAGACCTCCGCCACGCCGAGGTGGAGTACGTCGGCGAGGAGGATCGCGAAACCGAGCAGCTGGCCGAGGTACACCGCGCCCAGCGTGAGGATCGCGCTCACCACCGGGAGCGCGGGGTTGCCGCCGCCGGCCTTCCCGGCAGCCAGGCCGGTGAGGTAGCCGACGGCGATCGCCGCGATGCCGATCTGGTACTCGGTGGCGCCGTAGATCGCGCCGTAGATCCCGCTTGCGACGAGCGCGGCGGCGAAGGCGGCCACGACACCGAGACCGACGTTGTCGCGCGCCGGGGCCGGTGCCGGTGCCTGCGGGTAGGCGTTGTCGGCGAACGGGTTGCCGGACGGTGGCGGCGGCGGTACGGACTGGCTCATGGTGAGGATCCCCCCCAAGGGATGTGGTGCACCGTGGATGCGCACGGACGTGCGACGAGTGACGCCGAACGCTAGCAGTGCCGTACGACAGAGCACCCCCGCGTTCCGCGCTCCCCGTGCTCAGAGCCGGTGGGTCGCCCCCGTCGGGGACGCCCCGCGCGTGTCGAGGAGCAACTGGGCCTTCACCGCGAGGGCCTGGAGGTCGTACGTACGGTGGTTTTGCAGCAGCACCGTCAGGTCGGCGTTGGCGGCCGCCTCGTAGAGGGAGTCGGCGCGGGGCACCGGAACGTCGCGTACGCGCCAGTCGGGGACGTGCGGGTCGTGGTAGCCGACCTGGGCGCCGAGGTCCATCAGGCGGGTCGCGATCTCCTGTGCGGGCGAGCCCTGCTGGTCGGCGAGGTCGGGCTTGTACGTGATGCCGAGCAGCAGGACGCGCGCGCCGCGGGCCGACTTGCCGTGCTCGTTCAGGAGCGTGGCGCAGCGCTGGATGACGTACTGCGGCATGCGGCCGTTGATCTCCTGCGCGAGCCCGACCATGCGCAGGGGATGGCCGGGGGTGCGGTTGCCGTGCGGGATGTAGTTGGGGTCGACGGGTACGCCGTGGCCGCCGACGCCGGGTCCCGGGCGGAACGCCTGGAAGCCGAAGGGCTTGGTCTCGGCGCAGCGGATGACGTCCCAGAGGTCGACGCCGAGGTCGTGGCAGAGCACGGCCATCTCGTTGACCAGGGCGATGTTCACGTGCCGGTAGTTCGTTTCGAGTACGCCGACGGTCTCGGCCTCGCGCGGTCCCCGCGCGCGGACCACCTTGTCGGTGAGGCGCCCGTAGAAGGCGGCGGCCGATTCGGTGCAGGCGGGGGTGAGGCCGCCGATGACCTGGGGGGTACTGGCGTAACTGTGCAGCCGGCTGCCCGGATCCACCCGACTGGGGGAGTAGGCGAGATGGAAGTCGCGGCCGGCTCGCAGCCCCGAGCCCTCTTCGAGGAGGGGGCGCAGGAATTCTTCCGTGGTGCCGGGGTACGCGGCGGATTCGAGCAGCACGGTGGTGTGCGGCCGCAGGTGCGCCGCCAGGGTCCTGGCGGCGTCGCCGACGTGGCTCAGGTCGAGCGTACGGTCGGCGCCGAGCGGGGTGGGGGCACAGATGACGGCGGTACGGACCCGCCCCAGTTCGGCCGGGGCTCTGACAGTACGGAAGCCGCCGGCGAGCATCCGGCGCAGGTCGGCGGCGGTGAGGGAGCCGTCGCCCGGCGCGCGCCCGGCGGCGAGGTCCGCGAGACGGCGTGGGTCGGTGTCGTAGCCGATGGTGTCGATGCCGGAGGCGGCCGCGGCCTGGGCGAGGGGCAGGCCGAGATGGCCGAGTCCGATGACGGCGAGATCTGCGGGCATGGCGGTGGGCCGTCCTTCCCAATAGCCGGAGGGGAGGCAACGCGCAAGCCCTGTGGACAGTTCGAGCGAGCGCAATGTCAGACTAAGCGTAAATATGACCGTTATGCGGCATTGTGCGAAGCCGGAGTGCGGGAGTGTTGTCCACAGGCGGTGGCTGAAGACGGGCGGCACAGACAGAATCGAGGAGGCGGGGATGTGATCCCGGCCACCCCGACCACTACGGGAGGCAGCAGTGAGGACAGCGACACTGGGACCCGCCGAGCGCGCCGAGGCGCTCGCGGCGATGGCCGAGCGTGAACTGGACGTGCTCGTCGTGGGCGCGGGGGTGGTTGGTGCGGGGACGGCTCTCGACGCCGTCACGCGCGGGCTGTCGACCGGTCTGGTCGAGGCGCGCGACTGGGCGTCGGGCACGTCGAGCCGGTCGAGCAAGCTCATCCACGGCGGGCTGCGCTATCTGGAGATGCTCGACTTCGCGCTCGTACGGGAAGCCCTGAAGGAACGCGGCCTTCTGCTGGAACGGCTCGCGCCGCACCTGGTGAAGCCCGTGCCGTTCCTCTACCCGCTCCAGCACAAGGGGTGGGAGCGGTGGTACGCCGGGTCCGGTGTGGCGCTGTACGACGCGATGTCGGTGTCGTCCGGGCACGGACGCGGACTGCCGATGCACCGTCACCTCTCGCGCAAGCGCGCCCTGCGGGTCGCGCCAGCGCTGAAGAAGGACGCCCTGGTCGGCGCCCTCCAGTACTACGACGCCCAGATGGACGACGCCCGCTATGTGACGACGCTGGTGCGCACGGCCTCGCAGTACGGCGCGCAGGTCGCCAACCGGGCACGTGTGACCGGCTTCCTGCGGGAGGGGGAGCGGGTCGTCGGGGCGCGGGTGCGGGACCTGGAGGGCGGTGGTGAGTACGAGGTCAGGGCCAAACAGGTCGTCAACGCGACCGGCGTGTGGACGGACGACACCCAGGCGCTGATCGGCGAGCGCGGGCAGTTCCACGTGCGGGCGTCCAAGGGCATCCATCTGGTCGTGCCGAAGGACCGCATCCACTCGTCGACCGGACTGATCCTGCGGACCGAGAAGTCGGTGCTGTTCGTCATTCCCTGGGGGCGCCACTGGATCGTGGGCACCACCGACACCGACTGGGACCTCGACAAGGCGCACCCGGCGGCGTCCAGCGCGGACATCGACTACCTGCTGGAGCACGTGAACTCGGTGTTGGCCGTGCCGCTGACTCGTGACGACGTGCAGGGCGTGTACGCCGGCCTGCGGCCCCTGCTGGCCGGGGAGTCCGACGCCACGAGCAAGCTCTCGCGCGAGCACACGGTGGCGCATCCGCTGCCCGGGCTCGTCGTGGTCGCGGGCGGCAAGTACACGACGTACCGCGTGATGGCCAAGGACGCCGTGGACGAGGCGGTGCACGCCCTCGACCAGCGGGTCGCCGACTGCGTGACGGAGGACGTGCCGCTCGCCGGCGCCGAGGGGTACCGGGCGCTGTGGAACGCGCGGGCGAGGATCGCGGCGCGGACGGGACTTCATGTGGCACGCGTGGAGCACCTGTTGAACCGGTACGGCTCGCTGACCGAGGAGCTGCTGGAGCTGATCGCCCGCGACCCGGGACTCGGTGATCCCCTGAGCGCGGCGGACGACTACCTCCGGGCGGAGATCGTGTACGCCGCCTCGCACGAGGGGGCGCGGCACCTGGACGACGTACTGACCCGGCGCACGCGCATCTCCATCGAAACGTTCGACCGGGGTACACGCAGTGCGAGGGAGTGCGCCGAGTTGATGGCGCCGGTGCTCGGATGGGACAAGGAACAGATCGCGAAGGAGGTCGAACACTACGAGAAGCGGGTGGAGGCGGAGCGGGAGTCGCAGCTCCAGCCCGACGACCTGACGGCCGACGCGGCGCGGCTGGGGGCCCCGGACATCGCCCCGGTCCAGTGACTGCCCGTAATGCGGCGAACTCGGCAAGGGGGCGGGGAGGTTCGGCGCGACGGCTCTGACACCGCTGTGACCTGCGCGTGGTCCCTTTTGTTCGGCCGGCCGAAAGGCCCCGCCGACCCGGGACCACGATCGGTCGCGCGGTGAGGGACAATGAAGGCTCTGCCAGGGCGTGTTACTGCATCACCCTGGAACGCAGCCATCGCGGGCGAAAATCAGGGATCGCAGAGGGGACGCATGTCGGAGGCGGAGCAGTCCAAGGAGCCCAAGGAGCCCAAGGGGCGTCTTCTCGCTGGGCGGTACCGGCTCGGAGAGGTGCTCGGCCGGGGCGGCATGGGTACGGTCTGGCGCGCCGTCGACGAGACGCTGAGCCGCACGGTCGCGGTGAAGGAACTGCGCTTCCCCACGAGCATCGACGACGAGGAGAAGCGCCGGCTCATCACGCGCACCCTTCGTGAGGCGAAGGCGATCGCCCGCATCCGCAACAACGGCGCCGTGACCGTCTACGACGTCGTCGACGAGGACGACCGGCCGTGGATCGTCATGGAGCTGATCGAGGGCAAGTCGCTGGCCGACGTCGTGCGCCAGGACGGGCTGCTGACTCCGCGTCGGGCCGCCGAAGTCGGCCTCGCGATCCTCGACGTGCTGCGCGCCGCACACCGCCAGGGCATCCTGCACCGCGACGTGAAGCCCTCCAACGTCCTGATCTCCGAGGACGGCCGGGTCGTCCTGACCGACTTCGGCATCGCGCAGGTCGAGGGCGATCCGTCGATCACGTCGACCGGCATGCTGGTGGGCGCGCCGTCCTACATCTCGCCGGAGCGGGCCCGTGGGCACAAGCCGGGCCCGGCGGCCGACCTGTGGTCGCTCGGCGGTCTGCTGTACGCGTCGGTGGAGGGCACCCCGCCGTACGACAAGGGGTCCGCGATCGCGACCCTCACGGCCGTGATGACCGAACCGCTCGACCCGCCGAAGAACGCGGGCCCTCTGGAAGAGGTCATCTACGGTCTGCTGGCCAAGGACCCCCAGCAGCGGCTCGACGACGCGGGTGCGCGCGCGCTCCTCAACGATGTGATCAACCTGCCCGACAAGCCCGCCGAGCCCGAACCGTCGCCGGAGGCGACACGGGTGGTGGCGCTGCCGCCCGTCCCCGACGACGTGCTCGGCGCGGTGCGTCCGGCCAAGAGCACCGCGGCGGCGGACGAAGGCCCGGCCGCGAGCGATCGGGTGCGCGGTGCCCTGAAGTCCGTACGCAACGCGGCGGCGGCCCAGGCCGCCAGGCAGAAGCAGGGTGCGCAGGCGCGTACCCAGTCGCAGTCGCAGTCCCCGGCGGGTCCCAGGCCGCCGGCGCGGGCCTCGCTCACCGATGTCGTGCCGCGTCGCACGCTGGTGATAGTGGCGGTGGTCGCGGCGCTCGCGGTGCTCGGCACGGTGCTCGCTGTCGCGCTGAACGGTCCGGACGACAAGCCGCAGGGCAAGTCCAAGGACGAGACGTCCTCTTCGAGCGGCGCCACCGCCGGTGGCGATGCCAAGGGCGGCACGGACAAGGGCAAGGAAGCCGACGCCGGCAAGGACGCGACTCCGGGCACGGGGCAGGGTCAGGGCAACGGCCAGACCCAGGATTCCGGTCAGGGCAAGGACGACGGCAACGACGACGGCAACGACGATTCCAAGACGGAGGACCCGCCGAAGGACGGCGCGCTGCCCGAGGGCTACGTGAAGGTCAGTGACGACCGCTTCCACTTCACGATGGCCATGCCCAAGGGGTTCAGGATGAACGACGTGGCGGGCGTGAGCTCCGGCGGCATCTACAACAGGAACGGCGGTTACCCGCGCGTTCAGGTCGACTTCAACGCCAGTCCCAAGGACGACGCGGAGGCGGCCTGGGCCGCTGCCCGGCTCGGAGTGGCCGCGACCAGCAACAACTACAAGCACCTCGGAATACGGCCCGTCGACTACAACGGCTACCCCACCACCGCCGACTGGGAGTTCGAGCGCGACAGCAACGGGATGCGCACGCACGTGCTCAACCGGGGCTTCAAGGTGGACGCCAGGCGGGGTTACTCCATCATGGTGACCTGTAAGGCCAGTGAGTGGAACGGCAAGGAGTGCCGGACGCTGCGCGAGACCGCGTTCGACACGTTCAAGCCGAAGGACTGACACACATTACCGCCGGGTTGGCGAGACCCGGCGGCGCGGTCCGGTCCGGCCACGTATCGTGAGAGCTCGTGGACTGACCGTACGCGACCGTAATTGACGACTTGGTGTCGGTCACTTGGTGTCGGTCACTTGGTTCGGAGAACAGCGCGCTCTGGGGAGGCGTCGTGGACGACTACGCGGGACGGGTACTTGCCGACCGCTACCGCCTTCCGTTGCCGCCTTCTGACGCGTACGAACTGGTCGAGACCAGGGCATTCGACACGTACAGCGGCCAGGAAGTCCTGGTCCGCCAGGTGCCGTTACCCGAGGTCGTGGACGCCGAGTTCCTGGACGGCGAGGGCGGCGGGGCGGCGGCGCAGCGGCGTGCTGCCGGGCGTACGACGCGGCGGCCGGCCGATCCCGCCGTGCGGCGGGCCATCGAGGCGGCGCAGGCCGCGGCGCAGATTCCCGACCACCCGCGGCTCGACCAGGTCTTCGACGTCTTCGCCGAGGGCGGCTCGCTGTGGATAGTGAGTGAACTGGTGGCGGCGCGCCCGCTGGCGGCGCTGCTGGCCGAGAAGCCGCTCAATCCCTACCGGGCCGCGGAGATCGCCGCCGACGTGCTGACCGCCCTGCGGGTGCTGCACGCGCACGGCTGGACCCACCGGAACATCACCGTCCGTACGGTGCTCGTCTGCGACGACGGCCGCATCGTCCTGACCGGCCTCGCGGCCGGCGCGGCGGAGGAGGCGCTCTGCGGATACGCCCCCGTGCCGGTGCCGGCGGATTCCGCGGCGGACACGGAGGACGACGGCGGCAGTTGGGGCGACGCCGCAGGTGCGGCTCCCCTGCCTGAGCCGGCCGGGCCCGAGCTGTCCGGGCCCGAGCCGGGCGCGTACGGCGCCGGCACCCCCGGCGCCGGTGTGCGCACGGCGCTGCCCGCGGGCGGCGGAAACCCCGGCGCCGAGGTCCGCGCCGCGCGCGCCGGGGCCATCGCGGCGTACCGCGCGGGCGCGCGTGCGGCGGCGCGGGTGGCGGAGGAGCAGCGCCCGGGCGGCGAAGGCGTGTTGCCTGCGCAGCGTCCGGCCGTCGGGGGCCCGCGTGCGATCAGCCCGTACGTGGACACCGCGCCCGAAGGCGCTTCCACCGAGCTCGCCCGGCGTCCCGAACCGAACGGCGCCCGGCAGGACGGCGCCCGCCCGGCCGGGCCCGGCACCGTGAGCGGCTGGCACTCCGGCTCCGGCGGTGCGGCGAACCCAGCCCCCGAAGCCCCCGGAGCCCGGGCCGGCAGCAGCCGCCCGTCCACGTCCGGCGCCTACGACGACTCCTGGCACGGCGCGGTCCCCCGCTCACCCGCGGGCGACGGCATGCGGGCAGACGGCCTGCGCCGGGGGCAGGACTCCGCCGGCGCCGAGACGCCCAGTGGTCCCGCGCGGGGACAGGCCCGCAAGTGGGACGAGGTGGTGGCCGGCGGCCAGGACGGGCAGGTGCCCGCCCACCGGGGACCCGCCACTCCGCTCGCCGCCGAGCGGGCCCGCCAGGCGCGGATCGCCGTTGTCGGCGCGGTCACCGAGCGCTGGGCGCCCGAGCAGGCCGGCTCCGTCCACGGGAACTGGCAGCTCGCCCCGCCCATCGGCCCCTCGACCGACCTCTGGGCCCTGGGCGCCCTCCTCTTCCGTACCGTGCAGGGCCATGCCCCGTACCCGGAGGAGAGCGCCATAGAGCTGGTGCAGCTGGTCTGCGCCGAGCCCCCCGCCTTCGCCGAGGAGTGCGGCCCGCTGCGTCCCGTGGTCGAGTCGCTGCTGCGTCAGGACCCGACGGAGCGGCCCGACTTCGAGGAGCTGCGCGGCTGGCTCCGCTCGCTCGTACGGTCCGCGCCCGAGCCGGAGGCCGGTGCGGACATCGTGCCGCTGCCGGCCGTGGACGCCGCGCGTCTGCCCATCGTGCGCCGCCGGGGCGAGCTCGTACGACGCAGGCGCCGCGCCGGGTCGTCCGACGTGCACGGCCGCCACCGGCACAAGAAGACCAGAGCCAGGGCCGAGCCCGCCGGGCCACGGCCTCCCCGCGAGCCGCGCATCAAGGAGCCGCGGATCCAGTCGAAGCAGCGCGGCGGCCCGCGTTCGCTGGGGCGCACGCTCCTGCTCCTGATCCTCCTCGGCCTGACCGCCGCCCTCGTCTACGCGATGGTCTTCATGCCGAAGGCCGGTGAGGACGGCGGAAGCCAGGACGGCAGCCGGGGCGCGAGCACGGGCGCTCCCGAGAACGCGGGCGACAGCCGGAGCACCGGCGCGCCCACCACGCCGGGGCCCTCCGCCGGGACGGCGAGCAAGCCGCCGCCCGCGCAGCGGACGCCCGGCTCCCAGCAGCCGCAGACCTCCGTCCCGGCCGGCGACGTCGCCGAGGGGTACGCGCTCCGCAAGGACCCGGAGGGCTTCCAGATCGCCGTCGACAAGGACTGGGAACGGCGGCCGGTCAACGACGCCGGCCAGGTCCGCTACCGGGGCGGCGGCTTCGAGCTGGTGATCGTGCCCGGTCGCGACACGGTCGAGGAGCACGGCAGCGACCCGATGGACTACCAGCTCAAGAAGGAGCGTGAACTCCAGCCCGTCAGGGACTCCTCCTGGTCCACCCAGAACGGCCTGCGGCGCATCGACGTCGGCCGGCAGGCCATGGCGGAAGGCCAGTTCACCTGGCAGGACAGCAGTGGGCGCGATGTGTACGTCCGTAACCTCGCGATGATCGTCGGAGGCCGGTACCACGTCGTCCAGGTCATCGGCCCCGAGGCCCAGCGGGACGAGATCACCGAGATCTACGAACAGGCCACGGCGGCCTACCGGGTGACAGGCGGCTGACCAGGCCCTTGGGACTCCTAGACGCGGGGCAGGACAGGAGACGTGGACCACTCACACGCGATGACCGGGGGGACCGGAGGCGGCGGCCGTCTGATCGCCGGGCGTTACCGTCTCGGCGACCGGCTCGGGCGCGGCGGCATGGGGACCGTCTGGCAGGCCACCGACGAGCTGCTCGGCCGGCAGGTCGCCGTCAAGGAGCTCCATTTCGGCGGCGACGAACCGGGCGTGCCCACTGCCGACGTGCAACTGCGGCGGGAGCGCTCCCTCCGCGAGGCCAGGACCGTGGCGCAGCTCGTCCACCCGCATGTGATCGTCGTCCACGACATCGTGGAGGACCCCGGCACCGGGCTCTCCTACATCATCATGGAGCGGATCGACGGTGATTCGCTCGCGGACCGGATCACCGCCGAGGGCCCGGTCGGCGTCCGGGAGGCCGCGCGGATCGGCCTCGCGCTGGTCGGTGCGCTGCGTATGGCCCATGAGCGCGGTGTGCTGCACCGTGACCTCAAGCCCGACAACGTGCTGCTGGAATCGGGGACCGGCCGCGTCGTCCTCACCGACTTCGGGATCGCGCAGCTGGACGGCGGCACCACGATCACCGACGCCGGGGCCTTCGTCGGTTCTCCCGAGTACACCGCGCCCGAGCGGATGGAGGGCGGCCCGGCGGGCCCGGCCTCCGACCTGTGGTCGCTCGGAGTGCTGCTGTGTACGGCGGTGAGCGGCGAATCCCCTTTCCACCGGGACTCACTCGGCGGTGTCCTGTGCGCCGTGATGCATGACCCGATCGTGCCGCCCGCCGCCGCCGGACCGCTGCTTTCCGTCGTACGACGCCTCCTGGAGCGCGATCCGGAGCGCCGGCTCGGCGCGGCCGAGGCGGAGCGGCTGCTGTTCGCGTTCCTCGCGACGGGGATCGCGCCCGAGGCCGCGCCGCGTTTCACCCCGACGCAGGCGCACGTCCCTCTCGCCCCCAAGCGGTCCAGGGCCGGCGGTGTCCGGGGCGCGCTCGTCGCGAGCGTTCTCGTCGCCGTGATGGCGGGGGCCGGCGCGGCGACGGCGACGCTGTTCCTGCGCGACAGCGACGGTGACGGCGAAGGGCGGGGCGGCGGCCGTACGGGCGACGCGCCCACCCGCACGGTCACCTCGACCGTGTCGACGCGACCCGGCGACGGGGACCCCGCCCCGACCGGTACGGCCGACGCCGGCCGTACGCCCCCGGCCGGCTATCGCAGGGTGACCGACCCGGCGGGCTTCACGCTCGCCGTCCCCGAGGGGTACGAACGCTCCGCCGACGACAGCCAGGTCTCCTACATGTCGCCGGACAAGAGCATAAGGATCGGCGTACGCCAGCAGAGCCCGGTGGCGGGCGGCCCCCTCGGCGAGATGCGACGGGCGCACGCCGAGGGGCCGGCCAACCACCCCGGGTACCGCGCCGGCAAGGTCACCCGGACCACGCACAACGGGCTGGCCGCCGCGCTGTGGGAGTTCGTCCGGGACGGCTTCGAACCGGGCGACGAGGACCGGCACACGTACGACCTGTGCTGGGAGGAGGGCGGGCTGATGTACGACGTGTGGGTCTCGGCGCCGGTCGGCCGGCAGGACGACGGCAAGCGGCACTTCGACACCGCTCTGGACTCGTTCACGCGCGGATAGTCCGGCGGCGACAGTGCGCCGGCAGTCCGCCGCCAGTTCGCCCGCGGTCCACCGGCAGCCGGTCCCGGGGCAGCCGGTCCACGGGCCGGTGCACGGACCAGCCCGCGGGCCGGCCCCACGGGCCAGTCCGCGGACAGAACGCGAACCGGGCCCGGGGCCGGGCACAAGCCCCTGATCAGGGCTTATTTGCCAGTGAACACTGGCATGGTCGTGTGGGGCCGGTGAAAAGCGTTACCGACGGGTACCAAAAGGCTCGCGGGAGGCTTACTCTCCCCTTCATGACGGACTCGCAGGCCCCCGCCGCCGCCCTCGGTACGAACCCCATCGCCGCAGCTCCCGCAGGTGCGCGCACCGCGGCCGACGTGGTCACCCCCGAGGTGGTCGCCCAGCTCACGCGCGACGTGGTGGGCTCCGGCCGCACCGCGAACCACACGCCCTTCACCGGCGAGAAGCTGGCCGACCTGCCCGAGTCCACCCCCGAGGACGTCGCCACCGCCTTCGCGCGGGCTCGCGCCGCCCAGCCCGTCTGGGCCGCCGTACCCGTACGGCAGCGCGCCGCGATCCTGCTCCGCTTCCACGACCTGGTGCTGGAGCGCCAGGCCGAGGTGCTCGACCTCATACAGCTGGAGACCGGCAAGGCCCGCCTCCACGCGCACGAGGAGGTCCAGGCCGTCGCCATAGCCGCCCGCCACTACGGCCGCAAGGCCGCCTCGTACCTCAGGCCCAAGCGGCGCACCGGCGCGATCCCGACCCTGACGAAGGTCACCGAGCTGCGCCAGCCGCGCGGTGTCGTCGGCCAGATCGCACCCTGGAACTACCCCCTCGAGCTGTCGATCGGAGACGCGCTGCCCGCCTTCGTCTCGGGCAACGCCGTCGTGATGAAGCCCGACACGGAGACCGCGCTGACCGCCCTGTGGGCCCGCGACCTCCTCGTCGAGGCCGGACTGCCCGCCGAGGTCTTCCAGGTCGTCCTCGGCGACGGCCCGGTCGTCGGCCCCGAGATCGTCAAGCACGCCGACTACGTCTCCTTCACCGGCTCCACCCGCACCGGCCGCGAGGTCGCCCAGGGCGCCGCCGCCCGCCTCATCGGCGTGTCCCTCGAACTCGGCGGCAAGAACGCCATGCTGGTCCTGGAGGACGCCGACGTCGAGAAGGCCGCAGCGGGCGCCGTCCGTGCCTGCTTCTCCTCCGCCGGACAGCTGTGCATCTCCATCGAGCGGCTGTACGTCCACGCGTCGATCGCCGACGACTTCGTCGCCCGGTTCGCCGCCCGTACGAAGGCGATGCGCCTCGGCACGTCCCTCGCGTACGGCGCCGACATGGGCTCGCTGGCCGGCGAGCGCCAATTGGAGAACGTCAGGCGCCACGTCGAGGAGGCCGTCGCCAAGGGCGCCACCCTCGTCGCGGGCGGCGTCGCCCGTCCCGACATCGGCCCGCTGTTCTTCGAGCCGACCATCCTGGACGACGTCGAGGCGCCGATGGCGGTGTGCGCCGAGGAGACCTTCGGCCCCGTCGTCTCCATCTACCGGTTCACCGACGAGGACGAGGTCGTCGAGCAGGCCAACGCCACTCCGTACGGCCTCAATTCGAGCGTCTGGACGAAGAACGGCAAGCGCGGCCACGCCGTCGCCGCCCGCCTGCGGACCGGCACGGTCAACATCAACGAGGGGTACGCCCCGGCCTACGGCAGCGTCCAGGCGCCGATGGGCGGTATGAAGGAATCCGGCCTCGGCCGCCGGCACGGCTCCGAGGGCATCCTCAAGTACACCGAGGCCCAGACCGTCGCCCACCAGCGGCTGATCCCGATGGCCCCGTCCTTCGGCATGGACGACGAGAAGTACGCGGCGTTCATGAGCACCAGCCTGAAGGCGCTCAAGGTCCTGCGTTTCCGCTGATCCCAGCCCTTTTCGACGAGGAGCGCCCATGTCACAGGAGAGCTCTGTCCGCAGCCAGGAGGCTGCGGGTGATTCCGCGCACGACGACGCCGGGTACGACTACGACGTCATCGTGGTCGGGTCCGGCTTCGGCGGGTCCGTCTCCGCGCTGCGCCTGACGGAGAAGGGCTACCGCGTCGGCGTCCTCGAAGCGGGCCGCCGCTTCACCCGCGAGACCCTGCCCAAGACTTCCTGGGACATCAAGAACTACCTGTGGGCACCCGCGCTCGGCCTGTTCGGCATCCAGCGCGTGCACCTGCTCGGGAACGTCATGGTCCTGGCGGGCGCGGGGGTGGGAGGCGGCTCCCTCAACTACGCCAACACGCTCTACGTACCCCCCGCTCCCTTCTTCCAGGACCGGCAGTGGGCCGACATCACCGACTGGCAGGACGAACTCGCCCCGTACTACGACCAGGCCAGGCGCATGCTCGGGGTGCGCCTGAACCCGACCATGACGCCGTCCGACGTCCACCTGAAGGCGACCGCCGAGGCCATGGGGGTGGGCGACACGTTCCACATGGCGCCGGTCGGTGTCTTCTACGGCGACGGCAAGGACGCCGACGGTGAGACAACGGCCCGGCCCGGCGCGGAGGTTCCCGACCCGTACTTCGGGGGTGCGGGCCCGTCCCGCAGAGCCTGCACCGAATGCGGCGAGTGCATGACCGGCTGCCGGCACGGTGCGAAGAACACCCTGAACGAGAACTACCTCTACCTGGCCGAGAAGGCCGGCGCCGTGATCCACCCCATGACGTCCGTCGTCGGCCTCGCCGAGCACCCGGACGGCGGCTACCGCGTCGCCACCGTTCCCACCGACGCCCGCCGCAAGACCGCCCCGCGCGTCCTGCGCGCCCGCCAGGTCGTCGTGGCCGCCGGTACGTACGGCACGCAGACGCTCCTGCACACCATGAAGGACCGGGGCGACCTGCCGCGCGTCTCCGCGAAGCTCGGCGAACTGACCCGTACCAACTCCGAGGCCCTCGTCGGCTCGCAGACCACGAACCGCCGCTACCGCAAGAAGCACGGCGCGCCGAAGGCCGACTTCACCCGGGGCGTCGCCATCACGTCCTCGATCCACCCCGACGCCAACACCCACATCGAGCCGGTCCGCTACGGCAGGGGCTCCAACGCGATGGGCGCGATGTCCATCCTCCAGGTCCCGTACGCCGAGAAGTTCCCGCGCGCCCTGGGATGGCTCGGCAACGTCGCGCGACACCCCGTGCTGACCTTGCGGTCGCTCTCCAACTACCGCTGGTCGGAGAAGACGATCATCGGCCTCGTCATGCAGTCGCTGGACAACTCCCTGACGACGCACCGCAAGCCGGGCGGCATCGGGAAGGGCCTGCTCACCGCCCGCCCGGGACACGGCGCCCCGAACCCGAAGCAGATCCCCGAGGCGGCGCGCGCCGCGACGATCCTCGCCGAAGAGATCAACGGCTTCGCGGGCAGCAACATAGGCGAGCTCATGGGCACACCGCTGACCGCGCACTTCCTCGGCGGCTGCGCGATCGGCGCCTCGGCGGAGCAGGGCGTCATCGACCCGTACCACCGGCTGTACGGGCACCCGGGCATCTCGGTCGTCGACGGCTCGGCGGTCTCGGCGAACCTGGGCGTCAACCCGTCACTGACGATCACCGCGCAGGCGGAGCGGGCCATGTCGTACTGGCCCAACAAGGGCGAGCCGGACGTCCGCCCGGCGCAGGGCGCGGCCTACGAGCGCCTGGCGGCGATCGAGCCGAAGGCACCGGCGGTGCCGCAGGAGGCTTTCGGCGCGCTGCGGCTGCCGTTCCTCGGCATGCCGGCGATTCCGCCGAAGAAGTAGCGCCCGAGCACGGAAAAGGCGCTGCACCCCCCTCCGAGTGCAGCGCCTTCTCCGCTTTGCGCGCGGTGCGTTGTTACGCGATCGCGTCGTCCTTGCGGCGCTTCATCGCGAAGACGACACCCGCGCCGGCGACGATGGCGATGCCACCGACGATGCCGATGGTCGGCAGGACCGAGGAGGAACCCGTCTCGGCGAGGTTGCCGGTGACCGGGATCGCCCGGACGTCACCCTGCGGCTTGATGTCGGCCGGGGGCTTCTGGCCACTGGGCTTCGAGTCCTCGACGGGGCCCGGCTTGGTACCGGCCTTGACGACGGCGAACGGGTAGACGTTCCCGTTCTCGAAGCACTTGTACGTCTCGTCCTCGGCGCCGTTGTCGTAACCACCGGCGGCGATCGCCAGGCCGTCACCCGCGGGCGCGCCGCTGTCGATCATCACGCGGAGATCGATGCTGACCTTCTGGCCGGCGTCGAGCGCGAACTCGCCGAAGAAGAAGCCGTTGTTGAACCCGGTTCCGTCCAGGTCGTTGACCCACTGGCCGGACTCGGGGTCCTTGTACTCGAAGTGGGCGTACTTGTCGACGAGCTTGTCCTCGTCGCCCGCCGAGTCGAGGTACGTGGCGACGGTGTAGACGCCCAGGCTGTCGATGTCGTTCTCACCGGTGTTCTCCACGTTGAACGTGAAGTTCTTCCAGCCGCTGCCCGCGACGATCTTGTTCGGGAAGCCGCCGAGGGTGACCTGGATGGAGGCCTCTTCGCAGATCGGCTCCTCGCCCTCCTCGGGGTCGAGGGAGGGGTCCTCCTCACCGGGGTCGGTGGAGGGGTCCTCCTCGCCCGGGTCGGTCTCCGGGTCGGTGGCCGGGTCCGTCTCCGGGTCCGTGACCGGGTCGGTCTCCGGGTCCGTGACGGGGTCCGTCTCCGGGTCGGTGGCCGGGTCGGTCTCCGGGTCCGTGGCCGGGTCCGTGACGGGGTCCGTCTCCGGGTCCGTGACCGGGTCGGTCTCCGGGTCCGTGGCCGGGTCAGTGGCCGGGTCGGTCTCGGGGTCGGTGGCCGGGTCGGTCTCCGGGTCCGTGGCCGGGTCCGTCTCGGGGTCGGTCTCGGGGTCCGTCGCCGGGTCGGTCTCGGCGTCGGGGTCGGTGACCGGGTCGGTCTCGGCCGCGGGGTCCGTCTGGCCCGGGTCGGTCGTCTCCGTCTGCGTGGTGGAAGCGGGGTCACCCTCTGCGTACGCGGCCGGCGCAGCCAGGAAAGCGGCAGGAGCTATGACGGCCGTCGCGGCCGCAAGGGCCATGGCGCGGCGAAGCTTCATGTAGACCTCAGAAAGTCTGGCGTACCGCGGGACGGCGATACGAGATGTGAGGGCCGCCGTGAGTGGGGGTGCACGGGTGGCCGTTGGTTCGCATGGATGACCTGTGACCGGCGTAAAGGGTTGCCCGGAACCTCACGCGTTTCTTATGTGGCGTCCGTCACATGCGCTTCGTCGACCTCGCCCGCCGCACCGCTTCGGGCCGCGGCGAAGGGCCCCGCGGACGGGGGAGATCCACGGGGCCCCGGGCCGTCAGCACCGGCGTCAGGGCAGCGCCGGTGCCGCGGGGGCGGCGCCGGGGGGTGCGCCGCTGGTTTCGAGCGCCGGTGGCCTGCCCGGCGCACGAAGGGCGCTCGGGGTGGTGCCGATCAGGGGCAGCGACCGCCCGGCGTACGCGGGCTGCCCTCGCATCGTGCTGCCGGGCCACGCGCCGCGCAACAGTTTCGACGACATCCGGGACATGACGGGACGGGATTGGACCCTTGGCGGGCCGGACGGGCCGGACGGGCCGGACGGGCCGGACCGTGGGACACGGCCGGCCGGTTCCGGGCGTCCCCGGAACCGGCCGCCTCGGGTGACCGGGCTGCTGTCCCCTGCCGACCGGTCACACGCGCCGGGGCGAGGTCCCACGACGTACGTGCAGTACGCCGCACGCCCCGGCGGAGCCACGCGTGGTTCTCTACCTTCGCGCCGCCCCTGGCTGGTGCGGACACCGGAACCAACGAACCTCCGCCGGGCCCGGTCACGCGCCGTACGGGTGAGGATGCGCCCGAACTCAGGTCCGTCCCGGACGCGGTTTCAGATGCGGCCCCGGCACAGCTCCAGCATCGTCATCGCGAGCGCCGTGCCGGGCTTTCCGAGGGCGTCCCTGTAGTGGCCCAGGATCTCCATCTCGCGCGACAGGTTCACGCGGCGCCCGCCCGAGGTCATGCGGGCCTCCTGGATGACGGCCGAGACGGCCATGCGTTCCTGGATCAGGCCGATGATCCTGTCGTCGAGCGAGTCGATGCGCTCCCGGGCATTGCCGATCAGGTCCGCGGCCTGGTCGGTGCGGGCACCGGTCTTCTCGGTCGCGCTCGTCTTCGCAGCCGTGGCGGTGGCGGTGGCGGTGGCGGTGGGGGTGCTCATGTCCGTAACTCCTGGTGGGTGAGGGTACGGCCCCCGGGGCGATCGGGCCCGGAAACGACAGAACGCCCCGGGCCTTGTCGGCCCGGGGCGCCTGTGAAGTCGCTTGTCAGTAGCTCAAGCAGCTCGACCATGGCACCGGTCGGACCGGGTGCCATAGGTAAAGAGGAAGCTCAGCTGCTCGTGCATGGGGCCAGTATGCCCGCAGCCGTCCTGCGGTCGCCGCCGGGGTTCGTATGGTGAGACGAAGCGAACGCCGGGCCCCCGTTAGAATTGACAGTCCCGACACCCTTCACCGCCGGAAGGCCGCCCCGTGCCAGCAGTGCCCCCGCCGCCCCCGACGCCGTCCTCGTTGTCGACTTCGGCGCGCAGTACGCCCAGCTCATCGCCCGCCGTGTCCGTGAGGCCCGCGTCTACAGCGAGATCGTCCCCAGCACCATGCCGGTGGCGGAGATGCTGGCCAAGAACCCGAAGGCGATCATCCTCTCCGGCGGCCCGTCCTCCGTGTACGCCGAGGGCGCCCCGACGCTCGACCGCGAGATCTTCGAGGCCGGAGTTCCGGTCTTCGGCATGTGCTACGGCTTCCAGCTGATGGCCACGACGCTCGGCGGCGCCGTCGACGACAACGGCGCGCGCGAGTACGGACGTACTCCGCTCTCCGTCTCCAAGGCCGGCTCCACGCTCTTCGAGGGCACCCCCACCGAGCAGTCGGTCTGGATGTCGCACGGCGACGCCTGTTCCGCCGCGCCCGAGGGCTTCACCGTCACCGCGTCCACGGACGTCGTGCCGGTCGCCGCCTTCGAGAACGACGAGAAGAAGCTGTACGGCGTGCAGTACCACCCCGAGGTGATGCACTCCACGCACGGCCAGCAGGTCCTGGAGCACTTCCTCTACCGGGGCGCGGGCATCGAGCCCGACTGGACCACGCACAACGTCGTCGAGGAGCAGATCGCCTCCATCCAGGCGCAGGTCGGCACCAAGCGCGCCATCTGCGGCCTGTCCGGCGGCGTGGACTCCGCCGTCGCCGCCGCGCTCGTGCAGAAGGCCATCGGCGACCAGCTGACCTGCGTGTACGTCGACCACGGTCTGATGCGCAAGGGCGAGACCGAGCAGGTCGAGAAGGACTTCGTCGCGGCCACCGGCGTCCAGCTGAAGGTCGTCGACGCGCAGGAGCGCTTCCTGAACGCGCTCGCCGGGGTCTCCGACCCCGAGGAGAAGCGGAAGATCATCGGCCGCGAGTTCATCCGCGTCTTCGAGCAGGCCCAGGCGGAGATCGTCGCCGAGGCCGGCGCCGAGGGCGAGGACGTCGCGTTCCTCGTGCAGGGCACGCTCTACCCGGACGTGGTCGAGTCCGGCGGCGGCACCGGCACCGCCAACATCAAGTCCCACCACAACGTGGGCGGCCTGCCCGACGACATCGAGTTCGAGCTCGTCGAGCCGCTGCGCCAGCTGTTCAAGGACGAGGTCCGGATGGTCGGCCAGGAGCTCGGCCTCCCCGAGGAGATCGTCCAGCGCCAGCCGTTCCCCGGCCCCGGCCTCGGTATCCGCATCGTCGGCGAGGTCACCAAGGAGCGCCTCGACCTGCTGCGCGACGCCGACGCGATCGCCCGCGAGGAGCTGACGGCGGCCGGTCTCGACCGCGACATCTGGCAGTGTCCCGTCGTGCTGCTGGCGGACGTACGGTCCGTGGGCGTCCAGGGTGACGGCCGGACGTACGGTCACCCGATCGTCCTGCGCCCCGTCTCGTCCGAGGACGCGATGACGGCGGACTGGACGCGGATGCCGTACGACGTACTGGCGAAGATCTCCACCCGCATCACCAACGAGGTGGCGGACGTGAACCGCGTGGTGCTCGACGTGACGAGCAAGCCGCCGGGCACGATCGAGTGGGAGTGACCCCCGCTCAGTAGGTGCGGGGTCAACGCCGATGCCGTCGCTCATCCGTCTGGGCGGCGGCATCGTCGTACCCGCTCGGTACGCTGGCCTCAGGCCCGAGAATCCCGTCCATGGGAGGAACCATGACCGCTGAGCCGCTGCCCACCGAGATCTCGTGGCCGGTGCCGCCGCAGGACGGCTACACCGTGGACGACCTGTTGACGCTGCCCGACCTCCCGCCGCACACCGAGCTGATCGACGGGAGCCTGGTTTTCGTGAGCCCGCAGAGGAGTTTCCACTCTCTGGCGATGGACCTGTTGGTCCCAGGCCTGCGCACGACAGTGCCCAGGGATCTTCGGGTGCGGCGGGAGATGACCGTCGTCGTCGACAAGAGGCAGGGCCCCGAGCCGGATGTGTCGGTGATCCGCGCCGCAGCGGTGACCGACTCGCAGGAGACGCACTACCGGGCCGAGGACGTGCTCCTCGCGGTGGAGGTGGTCTCACCCGACTCGGAGAAGCGGGACCGTGAGCGTAAGCCGCAGATCTACGCCCAGGGAGGCATCGCCCACTTCTGGCGAGTGGAACGCGGCGACGACGGCCGTCCGGTCGTGTACGTCTACGAACTCGACCCCGCCACCAAGGCGTACGGCCTTGTCGGCATCCACCACGACCGGCTCAAGCTGTCGGTTCCCTTCTCCGTGGACATCGACCTGTCCGCGATCGACGAGCTGTAGCCGCCCGCGCGCGACAAGCCGCAGACCCCTGTTCACCTGCCGTACCGCGCGGTAGCTTCCGCTCCATGACGTCCGAGACACCCGCGCCCGTCCCGGCGCCCGTACCCGTCGAGCAGCTGCACTTCGCGATGCCGCCCACCCACGCGACCGCCGCCGAAGAGCGCCAGTACCGGAAGGAACGGCTGGCCGCCGCCCTCAGGCTGTTCGGGCAGTACGGGTACGAGGAAGGCGTCTCGGGGCACATCACGGCACGCGACCCGCAGTACGCCGACTGCTTCTGGGTGAACCCCTTCGGACTGTCCTTCGCCGACATGACCGTGAGCGATCTGATCCTCGTCAACGGCGAGGGCCAGGTCGTCGAGGGCCGAAGCCACGTCAACCAGGCGGCGTTTCTCGTCCACGCGCAGGTGCACCGGGCCAGGCCGGACGTCGTGGCCGTCGCCCACACGCACTCCGTCCACGGCCGCGCGCTGTCCGCGCTGGGCGAGCTGCTCGATCCGATCACCCAGGAGGCGTGCGCCTTTTACGAGGACCACGCCCTGTACGACGCGTACACCGGCGTCAGTGTCGACGAGGAGGAAGGACGGTGGATCGCCGGCGCGCTCGGACCGCACAAGGCCGTCATCCTGCGCAATCACGGGCTGCTGACCGTCGGGGACTCGGTGGACGCGGCGGCCTGGTGGTTCATCGCGATGGAACGCTGCTGCCAGGTCCAGCTCGCCGCGAAGGCGGCCGGCCGGCCCGTGCCGATCGACCACAAGGACGCCGTCGCCACCCGGGACCAGCTGGGCGGCGACCTCGTCGCGTGGATCAACCACCAGCCGCTGTGGCGCCGCATCAGCAGGGCGGAACCGGAGCTGTTCGCGTAGCCCCCTACGGGTGAAGCGGAGACCCCCCTCCGTACGGCAGAATTCCCCTACGCCGGAGGGAGGTTCCCTTCGGCGGGTTCGAGAGGGCGGCAACTTCCGTGGCTGTGCAAGAGGCACGACAGAGCACGCACAGTGGCGGTTGCACGTGCGGTGACTGCCCGCACGGCGCCCGCGAGGGACACCACCGCGCGGTGGCCGCCTTCCTCGCCAAGCGCGACGGCCTGGCCGCGGGCGAGGGCCTGCCCGCCGCCGTCGCCCACTCCGCCGGCGCCTCGCGCCAGTGGGTGTCGGACGAACTGACCCAGTCGGCCCGCGCGGTCGCCGAACGCAGCCGCGAGGCGGGCGAGGCGTGGCTGGCCATGGTGTGGCGCTCCACGCTGTTCGTGGTGTGGGGCGGCGTGATCGTGCTGACGCTCGCCGAGGCGTTCACCGCCATCGGGAGCGGCTGGACCACGGCCCGCACGGCGGGCCTCGTCGCCGCGCTCGTCACCGCCGCCCTGCTGACCGCCGCCGCGCGCACCCACCGGGCGCGCGGTGGCCTCCTGGCGCCCCTCATCGGGGAGGACAACCGGCTGTCGACCTCGCGCGCCGTCGCCGGGAGCTGGGTGCTGCTCGTCGTCTTCGCGGTGCTGGTGATCGCGATCCAGCTCGCCGGCGCCTCCGAGCACGCCGACCGCGACGCGCTCATCGCCGGTCTCGAACTCGCCCGTGGCCTCGGCATGCTGACCGTGCTCGCGCTGACCTGCGCCATCGCCGTCGTCGTACGCCATGTGGTGACCGTCCGCGTCCTCTCCCGCCTGCTCCAGAAGGTACGGGCCGACCGCCCCCGGGCCGCCGACCTCCTCACCGACGACGCGGGCCGGGGCAACTTCGCCGATGTGCAGTACGTCCTGGTGAACGCGGTCGCGGTGGTCTTCGCGGCGGTACGTCTCGCCCGGCGGCCCGAGCAGCTGCCCGACCTGCCGTGGGGCCTGGCCCTGCTGGTCGTGGTGTCGGCGGCGACGTACTTCGCGGGGAAGTTCGCGGAGGGCGGTCGGCCGGTGGTGCTGTCGGTCGTACGGGCCAGGGAGGCGGGCGACCTCGACGCGCCCATCCGCACCGGCGACGACATCGAGATCCGTGGTGCGGGCTTCGTACCGCCCGGTGCCGCGACCCCCGACCGGCTGGCCCGGATGGTCGTACGGATCGGGACGGTGCACGTCCACGTGCCGCTCATCCCGGTGCCCGGCGGTTTCGCCAACCCGACGGACACGGTGCTGACCGTGCCGGTGCCGGTGGAGGTCGAGCCGGGCCGCGTCGATGTGCAGGTCGTCACGGCGGCGGGTGCGGAGACCGACCGGGTGACGATCGACGTCACCGACTGAGCAACACCCGTGACCTGCCGTTTGAGCCGGATCACCGCTGCGTACGTATCCCTCTTCGAGAGGCGCGGGCACAATCGTGCCCGCGCCGCACGGGCGGCGCTGACGCTTCGGAGAGGCGGGACCAGACCATGACTCACGGGTATCGGGCCGGCGGCAACGGCAGCATGACGGGCACCGGCAGGGGCGCGGGCATGGGTGACGATCCGTACGGGCGCGGTGTGCGGGCCACGGCGCGCCGTTACGCGCTGCTGCCCCTGCGGATCTTCCTGGGCGTCACCTTCATCTACGCCGGCCTCGACAAGCTCACGGACAGTCAGTTCATGTCGGCGAGCGGCACCGGTTCGATCGGCGAGATGATGCGCGGCGTGCGCGACACGTCGGCGATCCCCGCCCTCGTCGATCTCGCGCTCAAGAACCCGGTGGGCTTCGGATACGCCATCGGGATCGGCGAACTCGCCGTCGGCATCGGCACGCTCCTCGGAGTCCTGGCCCGCCTGGCCGCGCTCGGCGGGGCGCTGATCTCGCTGAGCCTGTGGCTGACCGTGAGCTGGGCGTCCGATCCGTACTACTACGGCAACGACCTGATCTACCTCATGGCCTGGCTGCCGCTGGTGCTCGCCGGAGCCGCGTACTTCTCGGTCGACGCCGCCCTCGCGGCGCGCCGGCGGCGCACGCTGTAGGCCGTCCAGCTCGCCGCGCCGGCGAGCAGCAGCCCGAGGAAGATGACGGGGAGCCCCAGGTGGGCGGGGATCTGCCAGTCACCCGTGGCGTCTCCGGTGTACGCCGCGGCCGTGCCCAGCACCACAAGGCCGCTGATCAGCTTGCCGGGCTTGAACTCGTGCCGGAAGCGCGGGGGGCGCCGGCCGGTGCGACGCTCACCGTCCCGGGAGTCACTTCGCGGCACGGGTTACCTCCACTTGTCCGACGCCGACTTCGAGACGCAGCTGAAGGGTCCCGGCGGGCTTGGTGCCGGCCGGCTTCGTGGCGTCCGCCGACTGTGACGGGTCCGTCGGCTGCGCCGGCTGTGACGGCGGTGACGGCTGTGACGGGGCCGGCTGGTCCGGCTGGTCTGTTGCGTTGTCCGACGGGGCTGTTGGGGCTTGTGGGGCCGACGGGGCCGGCGGGGCCGGTGAGGCCGGCGGGTTCACCGGCTTCAGCGTGTAACTCCGGTCCTGGTCCGTCCGGACGTCGAAGTCCTGCCGCTTCTGCCCCGGCAGCTGGATGTCACCGACACCCACCGTGATGTGGACCTCCACCGTCGCGTCCCTCGGTACGACGACCCTGAGCTGCCCCGCACCCACCTCGCCCCGGGTGGCCACCGACGAGCCCGCCGGGACGCGTACGCCGCTGAGGTCCAGCGTGCCCACGCCCGAGCCGAGTTCGTACGAGGGGCGCACGTCCGAGGCGGAGGCGGGCTTCCAGGTCGTACGCATCCAGTCCGTGGAGATCTCCTTCGGCAGCGCGGAGGCGCCCGCCAGCATCACCGCCGTGACCACGGTGAGCAGGATCGTGCCGACGCCCGTACGCCCGAGGAACGCGCTGAAGGCGATGCCGAGCCCGAAGACGGCCAGTGCACAGGACAGGCCGATCTGGAGGCTCGTACCGAGCGGCTGGGCGTCCCACGTCAGGCCCGTGCCGAGCCCGGCCGCGAGTACGGCCAGCAGGAACACCCGTCCGCCGATGCCGCGCGGCCCGCGCGACGCCTGGCCGGGCCGCTGCCGCGGTGGAAGGCCGGTGGCGGGCGCCGGGCCCGTGGTGCGGCCGGGGGCCTTGGTCACGACCGTGTCCTCGGGGCCCCACAGGTAGCCCGTGCCGACCGGGCCCGTCGTACCGTCCTTGATGATCGGGTCCCGCCACCAGGAGGGCGCGCCGGGGCCGGGCGGTGCCTGGGTCTCGGGCGGCGCGACGGCGGCCACCTGCGCGGTCACCGGGTCGGCCGGACCTGTTTCGGGGTCGACCAGGCGGCGGCGCTGGGACCAGTAGGTGGCGCCGGTGAGGGCGACCGAGAGCAGGACGGCGAAGCCGAGCACGGTGCCGTTGTTCAGCATGGAGAGGAAGAGGCCGCAGCCGGCCAGGGCGAAAAGCACGGCGATGAGGGTGGCGCCGTCGACCCGCCCCGTCAGCAGCCGGCGGGCCTCGTTCTCCTCCTCGCCGTCCAGGGGGATGAACAGCCAGGCGAAGCCGTAGAAGATCAGGCCGAGACCGCCGGTGACAGCCAGTACGCCGAGGCCGATCCGGAAGATCACCGGGTCGAGGTCGTAGTGCCGGCCGAGCCCGCCGCAGACGCCGCCCACCACCTTCTGCCGCCTGCTGCGGCGCAGCGGTGGCTGCGGGTCTTCGGCGGCCGGGGGAGCGGCGGCGTCGTACGGCTGAGTCATACGTCCATGGTGAGGGGCGGTACGGCGCGGCGGCACCCGCCCCGACCCTGGTGAATCCCTGATTTCGCCCCCGGATGAGCCGTGGGCCCCGCCCCTCACCGGCTGGCGACCCGCGTCGTCGACACCCCGGCGCACGGGCTCGGACCGCGACCGGCGTGAGCCCCTCCGGAGCCGACCGGGCAGAGGTCAGGGGCACGTAGGGGGACGACCCTGATGCCCCGCCCCACACGCACGTGTGACCATCGGGACATGCCAGTCGCCACGCCCCGCCGAGCCGCGAGCTCCCGCGCACCCGAACCGGAGGAGACGCAGCCGCGCAAGCTCTACCGCAGCGCCGAAGGGCGCATGCTCGGTGGTGTCGCGCGCGGGCTCGCGGGGCACCTGGGACTGCCCGTCGTCTGGGTGCGGATCGTGTTCTTCGTGCTCTTCCTCTCGGACGGGCTCGGCGCGCTGCTGTACGCCGTCTTCTGGTTCGTGGTGCCGCTCGGCGTCGGCGGTGTGGACGCGCCCCGCTCGGCGTTCGAGACCACGCCCGACGGACGGCGCAAACTGCGCAAGCCCGACAAGGGCCAGGTCTTCGCGCTCATCGCGCTGCTCGTCGGCGCCGTCACCTTCGTCACCCATGTCGAAGTCGGCGGTCAGGCCGGACGCTACGTCTGGCCCGCCCTGCTGATCGGCCTCGGCGTCGTCCTCGTATGGCGCCAGGCCGACAACGCGCGCCGCGCCCACTGGACGGAGACCCCCCGCCGCCGCCGGATGCTGCAACTCGCGCGCGGCCTGGCGGGCGTGGCGCTGGTCGGCATGGGGCTCACCGCGTTCCTGGTGGTACGGGGGTCCGCCGCACAGCTCGGCAACGTACTGACGGCGGCGCTCGCGGTCGTGGCCGGCATAGCCCTGCTGGCCGGGCCCTGGCTGGTCCGTATGACGCAGGACCTGTCGGAGGAGCGCCTGATGCGCATCCGGGCCCAGGAGCGCGCCGAGGTCGCCGCGCATGTGCACGACTCGGTACTGCACACCCTGACGCTGATCCAGCGGAACGCGGAGGACCCGGGCGAGGTGCGGCGCCTGGCGCGGGCGCAGGAGCGGGAACTGCGCAACTGGCTCTACAAACCGGAGGGCACCGGCAAGGACGAGTCCGAGGAGCCCGACACCCTGGCCGAGGCGGTCAAGCGGGCGGCGGCCGAGGTCGAGGACAAGCACGGCGTACCGCTGGAGGTCGTGGTCGTCGGCGACTGCCCGCTCGACGACAAACTGGCCGCACAGATGCAGGCAGCGCGCGAGGCGATGGTGAACGCCGCCAAGTACGGTGGCGAGGGCGGGGCGGTGCAGGTCTACGCGGAGGTCGAGGGCCGGACGGTCTTCGTGTCCGTACGGGACCGGGGGCCGGGGTTCGATCTCGACGCGGTACCGGGCGACCGTATGGGCGTACGAGAATCGATCATCGGCCGTATGCAGCGCAACGGCGGCACGGCGAGGCTGCGTTCCGCGCCCGACGGGGGCACGGAAGTCGAGCTTGAGATGGAGAGGGCGGCGGACGGATGACCGAGACCGAGGGAACCCAGGAGAGGCCCGGCCGGCACGTGCGGGTGGTGCTGGTGGACGACCACCGCATGTTCCGTACGGGAGTGCAGGCGGAGATCGGGCAGACCGCGACGACCGGCGTCGAGGTGGTGGGCGAGGCCGCGGACGTCGACCAGGCGGTCACGGTCATCACGGCGACCCGCCCGGAGGTCGTCCTGCTCGACGTCCACCTGCCCGGCGGGGGCGGCGTGGAGGTCCTGCGCCGGTGCGCGCCGCTGATGGGGGCGGTGGAGAACCCGGTGCGTTTCCTGGCGCTCTCGGTGTCGGACGCGGCGGAGGACGTGATCGGCGTGATCCGGGGCGGTGCGCGCGGGTACGTGACGAAGACGATCACGGGCACCGATCTGGTCGACTCCGTCTTCCGCGTGCAGGACGGCGACGCCGTCTTCTCGCCCCGGCTCGCGGGCTTCGTGCTGGACGCGTTCGCGTCGACGGACGCTCCGCCGATGGACGAGGACCTGGACCGGCTCACGCAGCGGGAGCGCGAGGTGCTGCGGCTGATCGCACGGGGTTACGCGTACAAGGAGATCGCGAAGCAGCTCTTCATCTCGGTGAAGACGGTCGAGTCGCATGTGTCGGCCGTACTGCGCAAGCTCCAGCTCTCGAACCGGCACGAGCTGACGCGATGGGCCACGGCGCGCCGCCTGGTCTGACCGTCACGCGGCCGCTTCCCACGCATCGGTAGCCGCGTTACGGGGCCACCGCGTCACAGCGCCGCCGCGTGACGGGTCACGACGTACCCGCGCCCGCGTCGGTCAGCGCGTCGCGGGCGTCCATGAGGGCGAAGCCGAGCAGGTTGAGGCCGCGCCAGGTGGTGGGGGACGCGGCGCGCGCGTCGTCGGCCGCGAGACCGATGCCCCAGATCCGGTCGAGTGGACTGGCTTCGACGAGGACGCGGTCCCGGGTGGCGAGGAGGTACTGGAGAAGGGCCTCGTGCTGACCGAACTTGGCGATGCCGGCGCGTACGACGATGCCGTAGCGGTGCTCGCGCCAGGTCCGCTCGTCGAAGTCGGAGATCCGGCGGCCGAGGGCCTTCGCCTCGGCGGGGTGTTCGGCACGGAGGATCGCGGCGGCGGACTTCGGGTCGTCGAAGAGCCATGCCTTGTGGGCCATCATGTAGTGCTCGGCGGAGCGGTACGTGTGCCCGTCCTCGGTGAATTCCACGGGCCACCACTGGCTGAGGCAGCCGGGCCCGGCGGCGGCGCCGCGGGTGGGCCGGTGGCCCCAGAAGTAGAGGTAGCGCGGGCGGTGCCGGTCACCGGCGGTCTGTTCCGCGGTGATGGCCTCCCCGACGGACCTGGGGAGGGGGATACGACGATCGCTGGGCATGGGCGCACCGTCCCACACCGGGGTCGGCCGCCTCAAGGCAATTGATCTCGGACGCGGCCAGGACATCGTCGGCGAGACCGAACGACTGGATCTGCGCGACGTGGTGCTGGTCGGGCACAGTTACTCGGGCATCCCGGTGGGCCGGGCCACCGAGCGGATCGGTGACTGGGCGGTGAGGCGGCACTCGCCCCACCGCCCGCGCTCAGTGCCGCCGGCCCCGCAGCCGCCCCAGCAGCTGCTTGGCCTGGCTGCGCTTGCGGGGGTCGGACGCCGCCCGGCGTGCCTGTGCGATCGTCCGGCGCCCCTGGGGGCTGCTCGCGTACTGCTTGATCCGGTTGATGATGCCCGGCATGGTGGCCCTCCGTTCACGGTTGTGGCGTGTGGCGCGCATGCGGCACGACGTGACATGACGCGCGTGCTCACCCGCGTGCTCTGCATACGTCGCCTACCCCGTCTCCAGGGTCCGAGACCTCCATGCCGCACCCGCATCCGGACGCACGGCCACCGGCGGAGCCCTAGGCCGGCCTCGTCGCTCCCGTGAACGGCATCTCGTCGATCGGCGCCACACGGACCGGGGCGCCGGGACGCGGCGCGTGGATCATCCGGCCGTCGCCGATGTAGAGGCCCACGTGGCTGATGCCGGAGTAGAAGAAGACCAGGTCTCCGGGGGCCAGCTCCGAGCGTGAGACGCGCCGGCCGGCGTTGATCTGCGTGTACGTCGTACGGGGCAGCGAGACGCCCGCCGCCCTCCAGGCCGCCTGCGTCAGGCCCGAGCAGTCGAAGGCGGACGGCCCCGTGGCGCCCCAGACGTACGGTTTGCCGATCGCTCCGTACGCGAAGGAGACCGCCTGCCCGGCGCGCGAGTTGGGCGCCGTCTGCGCCGGACCGGTGCGTCCGCCAGTCCGGTCGCTCCCGGAGATTCCGTCGGTCCGGTCGGTACGGTCGGTCCGGTCGGCACGGGAAGCGGCGGCGGGCGATGCGCCGTGGCCGTCCTGCCGTGCGTACTGCGCCCGCTGCTCGGCCGTGAGCCGGGACAGCAGGTTCTCGGCGGCGCCGATCTTGTCCTGGATCTTCGATCTGTGTCTCCGTAAGTCCTTCTGCTGCGCGGTGAGTTCGGCCAGCCGGTCGTCCGCCTCCGCCTTCAGCTGTGCGATCTCGCCCAGCTGCTGCCGGACCCCGGTGACGGCCGCGGCCTGCCGGTCGCCCGCACGGTCGGCGATCGCCGCACGTTCCAGGTACTCGTCCGGGTCGGACGTCAGCGCGAGCTGCACGGCCGGGTCGACGGCGCCGGTGCGGTACTGCGCGGTGGCGAGGGAACCGAGCGCGTCGCGCGTGGTGTTGAGGCGCTCGGTCCTGCGGGCGGCCTCGTCGCGCAGCTCGTCCAGTGCTTCGCCGGACCTGTCCGCCTTCTCCTTCACACCGTTGTACTTCTCGGTGGCGACCTCGGCGTCGTGGTAGAGCTGATCGACCTTCGCCTTCACCTGAGCGGGGGTGAGGGCGGGTTCCGCGTGCCCGACGCCGTCGAACGCCGTGGTGCTCGCCGCCCCGGCCAGCGCGAACGTGAGGGCGGTGCGTGCGGTGCTGCCGGTGAGCGTGCGCTGCTTGGGCTTTCGGTGCGTGGCCACGAGGGCGTCCACGTCCTTCCGTCCTGTACGTCGCTGTACGTCGAGCCGCTCGCACCCGACGGCGGCCCGCACAGGGGAGCGGGACCGCCGCCGGATTCTCGGCGGTGGTGGCCGACTGCCGCTCCGGGGAGGAACGGCGGTGGGGAGTCGGTCACCTGGGGAAGGACGCTAAACCTGGGGGTCACGGGGGAGCGGAGGGTTGACCGACAGTGCTCGAAATCGGCCTGCGTATGAGCGTGGTTGAAAAGCGGAATCGCGCCGGAAGCAAGCATTCCGCTCTGCCGTGACCAAAACTGCGATGCCACCCGAACCTGGCGTCGGGGCCTGCTATGGCCAGAGCTAGGCTCCGGTTCATGGACGTACTCATCAATGTCTTCGTCGGCCTGCACATCATCGGCATCGCCTCGCTGCTCGGCGGCTTCCTGACGCAGATGAAGGCGATGGGCTCCGGCACCGCCCGCTTCGTCCCGGCGATGCTGCACGGCGCGCTGACCATGCTCGTCACGGGCGTGGTGCTGGTGGGACTCAATCAGGCCGACGACCAGGCGGTGAACAACCTCAAGATCGGCATCAAGCTCGCCGTCCTGCTCGTGATCCTCGGGCTGGTGTACGTCAAGCGCGACGACGAGAAGGTCGAGAAGGCGGTCTTCGGGGCGGTCGGGGGACTGACCGTCGCCAACATCTTCATCGCGGTTCTCTGGACCTGAGGGCTGCGCACCGCCGCGTACCACCGGTCGCGGCGTGATTCCGGTGTTCGGATCACGCCGCGACCGGTGCCGGTGCTTCCCCGGATTCCCTACGCGGGGCGGACGCTGCCGTAGATCGGCATGTAGTAGATCGACTCCTCGCGGACGTACGCGCCGGGCTTCGGAGCGTGAATCATCTTGCCGCCGCCGATGTAGATGCCGACGTGGCTGATGTCGTCGTAGAAGAAGACGAGGTCACCCGGCTTGAGGTTGTCGGTCGCGACGCGGGTGCCGACGTTCACCTGGTCCCAGGTGGTACGCGGAAGATCGACACCGGCCGCCTTCCAGGCGCCCTGGGTCAGCCCGGAGCAGTCGAACGAGCTGGGGCCCGCCGCGCCCCAGACGTACGGCTTGCCGATCTGGGCGCGGGCGAAGGCGAGGACCTTCTCGGCCTTGGCGGCGTAGGCATCGGTGCCCGTTCCGGTGCCGGTGCCAGTTCCGGTGCCCGTGCCCGTGCCGGTTCCGGGAGTCGTGCCGGTGTCCGCGCCGCTGCCCGTACCCGTACCCGCCTCCGTTCCGCTCTCGTCCGCCTGTGCCTGCTCCCGCCGGCGCTCCGCCTCCGCCTCCGCCCTGGCCTCGGCCTCGGCTTCCGCCTTCGCCTTCGCCTCGGCCTTGCGCCGCGCCTCCGCCTCGCGCTTCTTCTCCAGCTCCGCGAGCCGCGCCTTCTCTCGCGCGCTCAGCCGCGACAGCAGATCGCGGGCCTCCGCGAGCTTGCGCTGCACGTCCTGCTTCGAGGACTTGAGCGTGGCCTGCGACTCCGTGAGGCTCTCCAGGCTCCGCGTCGCCTCGGCGCGCTTCTTCGCCGCCTCCGTCTGCTGCTTCTCGAAGTCGGTGACGTCCATCCGCTGGCGTTCCGTCATCCGGTCCATCAGCCGGTTCTGGTCGAAGTACGCCTGCGGGCTGTCCGCGAGGAGCAGCGCGGCGGTCGGGGTGACCGCCCCCGAGCGGTACTGCGCCGCCGCGTAGTTGCCGAGCTTGCGCCGCGCCTCGTTCAGCTTCCCGGTGCGATCGGCCACGGCGTCGAGCAGGCCGTCGACGGATTTGCGCTGCTGGTCCGTGGCCTCTTTGGCCAGGTTGTACTGCTGTGTGGCCGTGCCGGCCTGCCGGTAGAGGGCGTCGACCTTCTTCTGCACCTCTTCGACGGTCGGCTGGGGAGCCGTCGGCGCGGCGGGTGCCGCCCCCGCTGACTGGGCGAGCAGACCGACCGAGGCGATTGCGGCCGTGGTGATACCCAGTGCGGGTGCGGTCGTGCGTACTCGGGTCACCCGGGTACGCGGCTTGCGATGCGACGCCAAGGCCGGCATCTCCTTCCGTGGACCGCCTACCGGGTTAGCTGTCGGGTTCGGGCGGAACGGAAGGTGCCCTACGGTCCGCGGGACTGCGGACTGATTCACCCCAGGTCGTGCGCGTGGGTCCCCGGCTCCGAACTGCCTCTGGGCAGGCCGGATTAGGCGTGGACGGCACGCTCCGGCGCTGTTCGCCGGTGGGGGTACGAGCTGTCCGATCCGGCACGCTAGCCAAGGTTTATGACTGCTGGGAAGCCCGATGTTCGATATGCCCGATACATTTCCGTTACATGGCCGAGTTGGTCCCGTTGCGTGCTCCGTGCGCGCCACCCAGTGACGACCGCCGGGGGCGCGTGCGCAAGGTCACACCCGGCGGCCGCGGGCGAACGGGCGTGGCGGCGCCGGGCTTCCTCCGGTCCGGCCCCCGGTCGCGGGCTGCCGCTGGTGGGAATCCGGGGCGGGCTGTCGGTGGTCCCGCCTAAGCTTGGTAGACGATGAGCAGCCTCTTTGACGACAGCTTCCTGGCCGATCTCCAGCACACGGAGTACGCAAAGGACACAGCCCCGCCGCCCCCCGAGGAGCACGCCCCGGAGGAGGTCCCGCACGACCTCTTCGGGGGTGCCTTCGACGCGCCCCCGGCGCCCAGGGACGCGCACTACAGGGACGGCGCGCCGCGCCCCGTCGTGGACGCCGCCGCGCTGCTCGACGGGCTGAACGAAGAGCAGCGCGCCGCCGTCGTGCACGCCGGATCGCCGCTGCTCATCGTGGCCGGCGCCGGCTCCGGCAAGACCCGCGTCCTGACCCACCGGATCGCGTACCTGCTGGCCAAGCGGGGTGTGCACCCCGGCCAGATCCTCGCGATCACCTTCACCAACAAGGCCGCCGGCGAGATGAAGGAGCGCGTGGAGCAGCTCGTCGGCCCGCGCGCGGGCCACATGTGGGTCTCCACCTTCCACAGCGCCTGCGTGCGCATCCTGCGCCGGGAGTCGAAGAAGCTCGGCTTCACGTCCTCGTTCTCGATCTACGACGCCGCCGACTCGAAGCGCCTGATGGCACTCGTCTGCCGCGATCTGGACCTCGACCCGAAGCGCTTCCCGCCGAAGGCGTTCAGCGCCAAGGTCTCGAACCTGAAGAACGAGCTGATAGACGAGGAGACCTTCGCGGGTCAGGCCGCCGACGGCTTCGAGAAGACGCTGGCGCAGGCGTACGCGATGTACCAGGCACGGCTGCGTGAGGCCAACGCCCTGGACTTCGACGACATCATCATGACCACGGTGCACCTGCTCCAGGCGTTCCCGGACGTCGCCGAGCACTACCGGATGCGCTTCCGGCACGTCATGGTCGACGAGTACCAGGACACCAACCACGCTCAGTACACGCTCGTACGCGAACTGGTGGGCCCCTCGGGCGAGGGCCGGTCGCCCGGCGAGCTGTGCGTGGTGGGCGACGCCGACCAGTCGATCTACGCCTTCCGCGGCGCGACGATCCGCAACATCCTCCAGTTCGAGGAGGACTACCCGGACGCGAAGACGATCCTGCTGGAGCAGAACTACCGCTCCACGCAGACCATCCTCACCGCCGCCAACGCCGTCATCGAGCGCAACGAGAACCGCCGCCCGAAGAACCTGTGGACCGAGGCCGGCGCCGGCTCCCTGATCACCGGGTACGTCGCGGACACCGAGCACGACGAGGCGCAGTTCGTCGCCGAGGAGATCGACCGGCTGACCGACGCGGGCGACGCGAAGGCCGGCGACGTCGCCGTCTTCTACCGTACGAACGCCCAGTCCCGTGTCTTCGAAGAGATCTTCATCCGCGTCGGGCTGCCCTACAAGGTCGTCGGCGGCGTCCGGTTCTACGAGCGCAAGGAGGTCCGGGACGTCCTCGCCTACCTGCGCGTCCTGGCCAACCCCGAGGACACCGTTCCGCTGCGCCGCATCCTGAACGTACCGAAGCGGGGCATCGGCGACCGGGCCGAGGCGATGATCGACGCGCTGTCGCTGCGCGAGAAGATCAGCTTCCCGCAGGCGCTGCGGCGCGTGGACGAGGCGTACGGCATGGCGGCCCGCTCGGCGAACGCCGTGAAGCGCTTCAACACGCTGATGGAGGAGCTCCGTACGATCGTCGAGTCCGGCGCCGGGCCCGCCACGGTCCTCGAAGCCGTCTTCGAACGGACCGGTTACCTCGCCGAGTTGCAGGCGTCGACCGACCCGCAGGACGAGACGCGCATCGAGAACCTCCAGGAGCTCGCCGCCGTGGCGTTGGAGTTCGAGCAGGAGCGCGAGAGCGACGAGCCCGGCACGCTGGCCGAGTTCCTGGAGAAGGTCGCGCTCGTCGCGGACTCCGACCAGATCCCCGACGAGGACGAGGAAGGGTCGGGCGTCATCACGCTGATGACCCTGCACACCGCGAAGGGGCTGGAGTTCCCCGTGGTCTTCCTGACGGGCATGGAAGACGGCGTCTTCCCGCACATGCGTGCGCTCGGCCAGACGAAGGAGCTGGAGGAGGAGCGGCGGCTCGCGTACGTCGGCATCACGCGCGCCCGCGAGCGGCTCTATCTGACGCGCGCTTCCATGCGCAGTGCGTGGGGGCAGCCTTCGTACAACCCGCCGTCGCGGTTCCTGGAGGAGATCCCGGACACCTACCTGACGTGGAAGCGCAAGGGCGCGCAGGTACCGGCAGGTCCGGTTTCGGGCGTCGCCTCGGCGCTGTCGTCCTCGCTGGCCTCGCGGTCGCGGGGCGGAGGCGGCGGCGCTTCCGGCTTCGCCACGCGGCGGACGTCGGACAAGCCGGTGGTCGCGCTGTCGGTCGGAGACCGGGTCACGCACGACCAGTTCGGGCTCGGCACGGTGATGACGGTGACGGGGACGGGGTCGGACGCGCAGGCGACGATCGACTTCGGCGACGAGCGGCCGAAGAAGCTGCTGCTGAGGTACGCGCCCGTCGAGAAGCTGTAGGGCGCGGCGCGCGGGCGCCGATGGTCTCCGACGGTTTCCGATGGGTTTCCGACGGGCGCGGTACGGCGCGGTACGGCGCGGAACGGGCATCGGGGGCGCGCGCGCGTGGGCGCGCGCCGAATCGCTGGCCGAGGGCGCCGCGTGGCGCGCCTGGGCTGGGTGCCGACTGCCCGGGCTCCGGGACGCCGGGGCGTGGGGGTCCGGCCCGGTGTGTCCCTGTGGTCCGAGGCCGCTGAGCAGGTGGCGCGCGCCGTCTACGTCGGGCTGAGGCCGTGGCCGCGGAACCACGGCAGAGGGTCGATCGCCGACCCGCCGCCGGGGCGCACCTCGAAGTGGAGGTGCGGGCCGGTGGAGTTGCCCGAATCGCCGGCGTACGCGATGACATCGCCGGCCTGGACGGAGCCGGAGCGGATCTTGGTGCTGCTGAGGTGGCAGTACCAGGTCTCCGTGCCGTCGGCGGCGGTCACTATCGCCATGTTGCCGTAAGCGGTGTTGAACTGCGTGCGGACCGTGCCGTCCGTCGCGGCCATCACCGGTGTGCCGTACCCGACCGGGAAGTCGATGCCGGAGTGCACGGACATCCAGTTGACACCGGCCTGGCCGTAGTACGCGCTGAGGCCGTGCTGCTCGACCGGGAGCGCGAACTTCGGGCGGGCGGCCTCCTTGCGGGCGGCCTCCTCGGCCCTGCGCTTCTTCTCGGCGGCCTGGCGGGCCTGGAGGTCGATACGTTCCTGCGTCCGGCTGGCGCGGTCGGCGAAGTCCTCGGCGTCCGTGCTGAGGTTGGCCAGCTGCGTGTCGAGCTTGTTGTTGACCGCCACCGGCTTCACCGAACCGGGGTCGGCCGCCGACGCGGTCGTGGTGGTGTCCTTCTTCTCCTCGGCGGGGGCGCCGCCGCCGACGCTGCCGACCGAGGCGGCGGCGATGCCTGCCACACCCATCACGCAGGCGGAGGGGACGGCGACGGTGAGGAGTGCGGAGCGTTTGGCGGGTGTACGGCGGCGGCCGCGGCCGGAGTTGCCGGCGCTGCGGCGGGCCGAGCGGGAGCCGGGGGCGGCGGCGCGGGTGACGGCCGGTTCCGCGGCCGGCGCGTGTTCGAGGTCCGGGTCGTTTTCCGGCTCGTGTTCAGGCTCGTGTTCGGGCGCGTACTCCGAGGCGTATTCGTGTTCCGCCTCGGGCGTGTTGGCGGGCTCGTCGTGCCGGTCCTGCGCTTCGTGCGGCGCTTCTTGGGATGCGTCCGGTTCGTACGCCGCAGGGTTCTCGAGGAGATCGGCCTGGGGGAACTCGGCTGTTTCGTAGAAGACTTGCTGCGCCGTGGCGGTCTCGTACACGCCGGTGTGGCCGTCCGTGTGGCCGGAGTTCCAGGCGGTGGCGTCGTACGCGCCGGTGTCGTACCCCGGCGTCGTGCTCCACTGGCCGGTGGCGTCGGCGGCCTGGGTGAACTGGGCCGAGTCGTACTGGCCCGTCTCGTACGGGCCGGTGGGGAAGTGGCTGGTGTTGAACTGGCCTGTCCCGAACTGCCCGGTCTCGAATTGCCCGGTCTCGAATTGCCCGGTCTCCAGCTGTCCCGTCCCGAACTGGCCTGTCTGGTTCCAGGTGTTGGAGTCCCACTGGCCGGTGGACTGGGCCGGAATGTCGGCCGCTGTCTGATGCGCGGGGGCGGGCCATGCCCCGGTGGTGTCGTGCTGCTGCTGTGGGTGCTGATGCGTGCCGTAGGCGTAACCGGCCGGCTGCTGGGTACCTGTGGTGTCCCAGTGGGCGGTGTCGTACTGGCCGCTGTGGCCCGCTTCGTAGTGGGTCCCCTGGGAAGGGAGCGCTCCGAAGAGGGGATCTGTCTGAAAGCTGCCGGTGGAGTAGCCGTCGTACCCGGCGTGGGCGTGCTGGTCGTCCACCAACTTCTCTCTCGCCTCGGCAATGCAGGACCTGTGGGGGCTGGGGTCCGGGAGGGGACCCCAGAGGCAAAGCAGTGGCGCGACTGTACCCGGCGGTAAGGGACGGCGACAATCTTCGCCAGATTTTCCGCGTTCCGGAAACGGGCATTCGGCCGCCTTTTGGTGGACGGCGGGCACAGCCTTGGTGCTGCGTTCGACCGTTGTTCGACCGGAGTTGGGTGCGTTCAGGCGACGGAGACCGTGCCCGAGGCGCCTGCTGCCGTGTCCTGCTCCTCGAGGGCCTGCCGGATGCCCGCGGCGACCGCCGGATGGACCGGAAGGGCAAGGTGGCCGATTCCTGTCACCCGTACGTTCTGGGCGACGAGATCCGGGTGGGTGACGCACGCTGTTTCGACCGGCTGCATCAACTGGTCGAGCTCGCTCCAGAAGCTCACGAACCGGGTGCGGCAGGACGGCGCGGGCCTGCTCAGCTCCTCGATCACGTCGGAGCCGGGCCGCATCTGCCGCACGAGGGGGTGGGCGCTCATCGGCGGCGCGACGCTGGTGCCCGAGTGCGGGGTGCCGAGCGTGACGAGCGTGCGTACGCGCACGTCGCCGCCGAGACGTTGTACGTAATACCGGGCGATCAGGCCGCCGAGACTGTGGCCGACGATGTCCACCCGAGACCGGCCCGTACGGTCGCAGATCTCCTCGATGTGGCGCCCCAGCAGCTCGGCCGCCGTGCGGATGTCGCACGTGAGCGGCGAGTAGTTGAGTGATTCCAGGTGGCGCCAGCCGTGCCTGGCCAGGGAGCGGCGCAGAACGACGAAGACCGAGCGGTTGTCGACGAACCCGTGGAGCAGGACGACGGGGAGGTGTTCCTGGCCGGTGGCGGGCAGCTGGGAGGTCTCGGGCGGCACGATCATCGGGTCGGAGGGCCGGCGCGCCGTCTCCCGGCGTTCCTGGGCGATGCCCGCCGGGTAGAGAACGAGGTGGCCGGCGAGGATCGCGAGCTCCAGGGCGGTGGCCCGCAGAAGCGCGGCCGACAGGCGCAGCTCCGGCAGATCTGGCAGACCCGGCAAACCCGGCAGACGTCCCAGACGTGGCAGGAAGAAGAAGGGCAGGACCCTCATGGCCGACCTCCCGATCGGCACGCCGGGGCGCGGCTCCGTCCCCCGTGTGCCCTCATGGGGTGCCGTACGTACGTGCCGTACACAGCGGCGGAGCTCGGCGGGTCCGGTCCACCGTGCCGTGCGGCTGACGGCACGGTGGACCGGCGACACGCCTCGACCTCGTCGTGGCTCCCCTGCGGTCGTCCCGGGTGCTGCGGCTTGTGCCGCCGTAGCGCCTGATGTGGCAGGAACGACGCATAGCGAACATGTCCCATGTGTGATTTCCCCCTCCCTGTCCACCGTGAAACGGGTGGTTGCGGGATGCTGTCGATAACGTTCGTTCACTTCCCCGTCCGCATTGGTGCGGGGCGCGTGCCAATGACGGCGCAGTCGGTACATGGAGGCAGTGATGGGTGTGACCGGGCCGATCCGCGTGGTGGTCGCCAAGCCGGGACTCGACGGACACGATCGCGGTGCGAAGGTCATCGCGCGGGCTCTGCGCGACGCCGGTATGGAGGTCATCTACACCGGGCTTCACCAGACGCCCGAGCAGATCGTGGACACCGCCATTCAGGAGGACGCCGACGCGATCGGGCTGTCCATCCTCTCGGGCGCGCACAACACGCTCTTCGTGAAGGTCATCGAGCTGCTCAAGCAGCGCGATGCGGAGGACATCAAGGTCTTCGGCGGCGGCATCATCCCGGAGGCGGACATCGCGCCGCTGAAGGAGAAGGGCGTCGCGGAGATCTTCACGCCGGGTGCGACCACTCAGTCGATCGTGGAGTGGGTCAACGGCCACGTCCGTCAGGGCGCGCAGGCTTAGGCGGGGTGGCTTCGGGGGCTGGGTCTGGTCATGGCCTGGCCCCGGCCTTCGGCCCTGGCCTCGCTTTGCCTTGCCTCGCTTGGCCATCGGCCCTGGGCCGGCCGGGGCCCGGGTTTGGCCCTCCCTGGACCGGGCCCTGAGGTCGGCTAGGTCGTGGGTCGGCCCTGTCTTGGGGCTGGGGTCGGCTGGCGTCCGGTCCGGGTTCGGCCGCTCGGGTCCTGAGCGGCGTCCCCGCCTGCCCCGCCTGGCGGTCTAGCCCTCCGACAGCTCCGACAGCATCGCCGCTCTGAGGCGGAGGGTGCCCACCAGGCGCTGGAATGCCTCGGACCAGTACCCGGCAGCGCCGGGCGACGCGTCCTCCTGCTCGTCCGGCGTTGTCGTGAGTATCTCCAGGCGGCCCGCCTCGCCCGGGTCGAGGCAGCGCTCCGCCAGTCCCATGACCCCGCTGAAGCTCCAGGGGTAGCTCCCCGCGTCCCGCGCGATGTCCAGCGCGTCGACCACCGCGCGGCCGAGTGGCTCCGCCCAGGGCACCGTGCACACCCCGAGCAGCTGAAACGCCTCCGAGAGGCCGTGCGCCGCGACGAACGCGGCCACCCACTCCGCCCGTTCGTCCTCCGGCAGGGTCGCCAGCAGCTGCGCCCGCTCGGCCAGCGACGACGTGCCGGGGCCGGTGGCCGGCGGTGTGGACGGCGCGCCGAGCAGCGCGCGCGACCAGGCGGGGTCCCTCTGGCGCACTGCCGCGCGGCACCAGGCGGCGTGCAGTTCCTCCTTCCAGCCGTCGGCCACCGGCAGGGCGACGATCTCCTGCGGTGCACGGCCGCCGAGTCTCTGCGACCAGGTGCCCAACGGGGCCGACTCGACCAGCTGGCCCAGCCACCAGGACCGTTCGCCCCGCCCCGCCGGGGGCTTGGGGGACACGCCGTCGCGCTGCATGTCCGCGTCGCATTCGTGCGGGGCCTCCACGGCGATGCGCTCGCCCCCGGTCGTGCGGCCGGAACGGTCCAGGCTGACGCAGGTGGTGGCCCGTGCCGCCATCCGGGCGGCCAGCGCGGACCCTGGCAGCGCGGAGAGCAACTCGGCGGCGGTGGCCCGTACATTGCGGCTGCGGTCGGAGAGCGCCTGCTCGAGGAAGGGCTCGTCGGCGTCGGACAACCCGGAGCGCAGGGAGTCCAGGAACATCAGGCGGTCCTCGGCGCGCTCGGTGGCCCAGGTGCCGGACAGCAGGGCGAGTGCGGCCGCCGGGGCGTGGGCGCGGACGGCGCCGAGGACGCCGACCCGCTCTGCGAACAGGCCCTCCTCCCACAGGCGGCAGACGGCCGCCGTGTCCTGGGGGTCGGGCATCGTGCCGCCGCCGTGGGGCGCGCCGCGCAGGGCGAACCTCCAGTCCGGATTGAGCCGCGCCAGCCACAGTCCGCGCGGCCCGGCCAGGGCGAGGGCTTGTGGCCGCAGGTCGGTGCGGGCGCGGGCGGCGTCCAGAAGCGTCGGGAGCAGCGCCGGCGGGGCCTGGAAGCGGCGCCGGTTCGCGGCGGCGAGCCACTGGGGGAGCAGCTCGGTGAGGTCGGGGGCGGTGCCGCGCCTTCCCCCGGCGGAGGTGGGGACGAGGAGCGGCCGGCCAGCAACTGCGCCAGTCGGCGGTGGGCGGCCGGGGGCAGTGGGGGGCGGGGTCGTGCGGGGCGGGGCGGGACGGGCGGCTGCGCGGGCGGGGAGGAGGCCCGCCCTGCGGCGTACGGTCTGCTGCGCGGCGGCGTCGAGCAGCGCTGCCGGGGTGTCCTTGCCCGGGGCGGTGGGGGTGCCGGGGGGTGGCGTACGTGGCGTACGGCGGTCGGTGCCGAGCAGGGCGGTGGTGACCAGGTCTTGCCACTCGGGGGTGGGGGTGGATGCAGCGGCGTGGGGGTCGGTGCCGCGCCGCGGCGTCTCCTCGGGCGTCGAACGTGCGGCCACCGCTGCGTTGCCTGAGGGCTGGTTGCGTTCAACGCCCTGCGGGGAGCGCCCCGGCACGTCCCCTCCCGGCACAGTGGAGGGCGATGCGGGGGTGGTGCCGGCCGCGCCCTCTCTCGGCACCGTGGGGTGCGGTGCGGATGTGGTGCCGCCTGTGCCCTCTCCCGGCAGCAGGGGGTGCGGTGTGGGGCTGGTGGTGCCCGTGCGCCCTTCCGGCGGCATGGAGTGCGGTGCGGGTGTGGTGGTGCCGCCCGTGCGCCCTCCCGGTAGCGTGCGGTGAGGTGCTGTGGTGGTGGCCGGTGTGGGGCCTTCCGGCCGCGTGGGGTGTGGTGCGGGGGTGGCGCTGGTCATCTCGCCCTCCGTGTGGTCAGGGTTCGGTCAGCGGGACGGTTTCCGCCGAGCCTTCGGGCCAGGCCGTCAGCGGTGTGAAGCCTCGGTGGCCGCACTCCCCGAAGACCGTGACGGGGGCTCCGCCCGACAGGGCGGCCAGCTTCCACAGGCCGGGGCGGGACAGCGCCCCGGGGTCTACGGGCAGGGCGAGGTCGCCCTCCGCGTCGGCCAGTTGCCAGCCTTCGCTCGACGGGATCGGTATGACCCGGCTCAGCGTCACCGGCCAGGAGTCGAGCCATGGGTCGTCGCGCAGGGCCGTCCCGTAGGCGCGGACCGCTTCCGCGGCCCCCACGCCGGGCGGCGGGGCGTCGAGCGGGACCGGGGGGACCGGGGACGCGCCCACGTCGGCCCTGAGTTGCCCCGCGCCCGGGTAGAACGTGAGCTCCGCGTCAAGCATCAGGCCGGCGGGCAGCGCCACTTCGGGCGCCCGGCCCGCCGCCCCGAAGGACAGCACCAGCGCCGTACGCCCCGACTCCCGTCCGTACAGCCATGTGCGGCGTGTGACGAGCCTGGCGTCCGAGGTGTCGTACTGGGCCAGCACCAGCCAGCGGTCGGCGACCGGAGGGCCGTCGGCGGCGGCGGTGAGGCCGACGCGGCTCCGTACGGTCGCCGCCAGCGGCTCCGGCAGCCGGTCACGCGCCAGCCACGCCGCGTCCAGCAGATGCAGCAGCGCGCATTCCTCCAGCAGCCGCGCCGGCCAGCCCGCCCCCGACGCCGGTACGGCGCCCAACTCCCTTACCCGCGCTGCCAGCCCCGGTGCCTGGGCGTCGACCATGCGGCGGGCCGTCTCCTCCCACAGCCCGTAGCCGGACTGCTCGGCGGCGGCCAGACCGCCCCGCAGCAGGTCGGCGAGGCGCTGCTCCAGCTCCGAAGCGCCCAGGGTGATGCGCTCGGCCCGCTGCTCGGCCCTGCGCCTCGCCGCTTCGGGGTTCGCCGTCTTCGCGGGCGGGCCCGCCGGGTCGCGGATCTCCTGTCCGCCCTGCCCGGTGCCGCGTGCCTCCAGCCACTCGGAGGCCCACTTGGGCACTTGGGCTACCCGCACGGCTGGTTCGTCGGCTGCCCGGAGGAGCAGCAGTCCCAGCGCGTGCTTGCAGGGGACTTGCGGCTCGGGCAACTGCACTTGCAGGCAGGGCGGGTGCCCGTCGTGTCGACCACCGTCCGGTAGGGGGAGCCGCCACTGCCTTGGCACAGCCCCCATACCGCCCCAGAAGCGCTGCTTCCCGCCTCCGACCACCGCGCGGACGCGCCAAGCGTGAGCCCGGCCCTGCGTGACGCATCGTCAGGAGCCAGGGCAAGCACCTGTTGCGCGGTCCAGCGCACCCCCTGCTGATTCATGGGAAGGACGCTACGGGCCGCCACTGACAATCGGCCTCCACCTGCGGTTTTGGCGGATCACTCGCGGCTTGACTCGACTTGGTCTTTGCGATTGGGTGCGATCTCCTGACATGCGTTCCAGATCCGGGGGGATCCCACATGAACCGCTTCATCCGTACCGCCGTCTGCGCTGCCGCGGTCACCGGTCTCGCCTTCGGCCTTGGGGCCTGTTCCGAGGCGACCGAGGCCGTGAAGGACGAGGCCGCCGAGCAGGTCGACAAGTCCATGGACGAGAAGTACGAGGTGACGTACGAGGTCACGGGCAAGGGCGTCGAGTCCATCGAGTTCTCGGGCGGCAAGGGCACGGCCATGGACCCGAAGATGGAGACGGTCAAGAAGCCCACGCTGCCGTGGAAGAAGACGGTCACGCTGCGCGGCATCATGCCGCCCGCTGTCTCCCCGATCAGCCTGACGGACACGGCCGACCTGACCTGCAAGGTCGTCTACAAGGGCGAGACGATCAAGGAAGCGACCGGCGAGAAGGCCCTGCTCGGCTGCATCGCGGTCTCGCCGATCGTGAAGTAGCTTCCGCAGCCAGGCATTTGGGCCCTGACCTGCGGCGACGGTCGATTGTCAGTGGCGTGGTGCACGGTGGATCCCACATCCGGGAAATCTGGAGGGGGATCCATGACCGTGCCCGAAACCAAGGCCGGCGCGCGTGCGGACCACGGCCGGGCCCTGCGGCCGCACGCCGAGGACGCATTCGCCGACGAGCTCAAGGCACTGGCCGCGGCCGACGACCGGCCGCGGCCCGCCAGGTGGCTCCTCTCGCCGTGGGCCGTGGCGACGTACCTGCTCGGCGGGACGCTGCCCGACGGCACGGTGATCACACCCAAGTACGTGGGCCCGCGCCGGATCGTCGAAGTCGCCGTCACCACGCTCGCCACCGACCGGGCACTGCTGCTGCTCGGTGTGCCGGGCACCGCCAAGACCTGGGTGTCCGAGCACCTCGCGGCGGCTGTCAGCGGTGACTCCACCCTGCTCGTGCAGGGCACGGCGGGGACGCCCGAGGAAGCCATCCGCTACGGATGGAACTACGCCCGGCTCCTCGCGCACGGGCCCAGCCGCGACGCGCTCGTGCCCAGTCCCGTCATGCGGGCCATGGCCGACGGCATGACCGCACGGGTCGAGGAACTCACCCGCATCCCGGCGGACGTTCAGGACACCCTGATCACGATCCTGTCGGAAAAGACGCTGCCCATCCCGGAGCTGGGGCAGGAGCAGCAGGCCGTTCGCGGCTTCAACCTCATCGCCACCGCCAACGACCGCGACCGGGGCGTCAACGACCTCTCCAGCGCGCTGCGCCGCCGGTTCAACACCGTCGTGCTGCCGCTGCCCGCGACGGCGGAGGCCGAGGTCGACATCGTGGTGCGGCGGGTCGACCAGATGGGACGCTCGCTCGACCTGCCGGCCGCGCCCGACGGGTTCGACGAGATCCGGCGCGTCGTCACCGTCTTCCGTGAGCTGCGCGACGGCGTCACGGCCGACGGGCGTACGAAGGTCAAGTCGCCCTCGGGGACGCTGTCCACGGCCGAGGCGATCTCCGTCGTCACGGGCGGACTGGCCCTCGCCGCGCACTTCGGGGACGGCGTGCTGCGATCCGGGGACGTGGCGGCCGGCATCCTCGGGGCGGTCGTGCGCGATCCGGCGGCGGACCGCGTCGTCTGGCAGGAGTACCTGGAAACGGTCGTCCGCGAGCGGGACGGCTGGAAGGACTTCTACCGCGCCTGCCGGGAGGTCTCGGGATGACACCGGGCCCCCTGCTGCTGGGCGTGCGCCACCACGGGCCGGGCTCGGCGCGAGCGGTGCGCGGCGCGCTCGACGCCGCGCGGCCCCGCGCCGTACTGGTCGAGGGGCCGCCCGAGGCCGACGCGCTGCTGCCGCTCGCGGCCGACGAGGCGATGCGCCCGCCCGTGGCCCTGCTGGCGCATGTCACCGACGACCCGCGCCGGGCCGCGTTCTGGCCGCTGGCGGAGTTCTCCCCGGAGTGGGTCGCGATCCGCTGGGCCCTGGCGCACGGCGTACCGGTCCGATTCATCGACCTGCCGGCCGCGCACTCGCTGGCGCTGACGGAGGAGGTGGGCGAGGGCGAGGGGGACGCGGAGGAGGCCGGCCTGGCCGTCGATCCGGTGGGGGTGCTCGCGGAGGCCGCCGGGTACGACGATCCCGAGCGGTGGTGGGAGGACGTGGTCGAGCACCGCGGGGGCGGGGCCGCCGATCCGTTCGCAGCGTTCGAGGCACTCACCGAGGCCATGGGCGCCCTGCGGGAGACGTACGGAGACGGGGGGCACCCCCGCGACCGGTTGCGCGAGGCGTACATGAGGCTCCGGATGCGGGCCGCGCGCAAGGAGTTCGGCGACGACTTCGCCGTGGTCTGCGGCGCCTGGCACCTGCCCGCACTCGGCGAGAAGGTCGCCACCGCCACCGCCGACCGCGCGGCGCTCAAGGGGCTGCCCAGGGTCAGGGCCGAGATGACCTGGGTGCCCTGGACCCACCGGAGGCTGGCCCGCCGCAGCGGATACGGCGCCGGAATCGACTCGCCCGGCTGGTACGGGCACCTCTTCGGTGCCTCCGACCGGCCCGTCGAGCGCTGGATGACCAAGGTCGCGGGGCTGCTGCGCGCCGAGGACCGGCCGGTGTCCTCGGCCCACGTCATCGAGGCCGTCCGGCTCGCCGAGACGCTCGCCGTCATGCGCGGCCGTCCGCTCGCGGGGCTCTCCGAGACGACCGACGCGGTGCGGGCCGTGATGTGCGAGGGGTCCGACGTACCGCTCGCGCTCGTCCACGACCGGCTCGTCGTCGGGGACGTGCTCGGCGAGGTCCCGGACACAGCGCCCGTCGTACCGCTGCAACGCGATCTGACCCGCACCCAGCGGGGGCTGCGGCTCAGGCCGGAACCGCAGGAACGGGAGCTGGAACTCGACCTCCGCAAGGAGACCGACGCCGCGCGCAGCCGGCTGCTGCACCGGCTGCGGCTGCTGTCCGTCGGCTGGGGCGAGCCGGCCGAGGCGCGGGGGAGCACGGGCACGTTCCGGGAGAGCTGGCGGCTGCGCTGGGAGCCCGAGCTGTCGGTGCGCGTCGCGGAGGCCGGAATGTGGGGCACCACGGTGCTCTCCGCCGCGACCGCGGTGGCCGAGACGCGGGCCGTCTCGGCCACCGCGCTCGCCGACGTCACCGCGCTCGCCGAGCAGTGCCTGCTGGCCGGTCTGCCCGACGCACTCCCGGTGGTCATGCGGGCCCTGGCCGACCGTGCGGCGCTCGACGCGGACGTCGGGCACCTCGCCCAGGCGCTTCCCGCGCTCGCCCGTTCCCTGCGGTACGGCGATGTGCGCGGCACGGACACGGCGGCGCTGGGCGAGGTCGCCGCAGGTCTCGCGGAGCGGATCTGCGTCGGCCTTCCGCCCGCCTGCACGGGCCTCGACGCGGACGGTGCGGCGGACATGCGCCGCCACCTCGACGCCGTCCACGCGGCGATCGGCCTCCTGGCCGGGACCGCGCCGGGCGAGCGCCGGGATGTACGCGGGCGCTGGGCGGCGGTGCTGAGCCGGCTCGCGGGACGGGACAGTGTCGGCGGAGTGATTCGCGGCCGGGCGGCGCGGCTGCTGCTGGACGACGGGCGGCTCGCGGAGGACGAGGCGGCGCGGCTCATGTCCCTCGCACTGTCGTCCGCGACGCCGCCGGCCGACGCGGCGGCGTGGATCGAGGGCTTCGTCGGCGGAGCATCCGGCGGCGGGATGCTGCTCGTGCACGACGAGCGGCTCCTCGGCCTGGTCGACACCTGGCTGACCGGCGTGTCCCCCGACGCGTTCACCGGCGTACTGCCGTTGCTTCGCCGCACGTTCTCGGCGTACGAGCCGGGAGTGCGGCGCACGCTGGGGGAGCTGATCCGGCGCGGCCCGTCCGCCGTGCACGCCGCCGGGACGGAGTCCACGGCCGGCTTCGGCCCAGGGCTCGACCGGGAGCGGGCCGACGGAGTGCTGCCGGTGCTGCGGCTCCTGCTCGGGCCGGTCGGGCCGGTCGGGCCGGTCGTCCCTCCCCGGCCCGTGGCCGGGGACACGAGGCCCGCAGGGCGTCCCGACGGGTCGGGGCAGCCGTCGGGCCGCCCGGTGGGCGGTGGTGCCGCACAGGAGCGGCTCAGGCGGTGGCGGCTCGTGCTCGGCGGGGAGGCGGCCGACGGGACCGGGTGCGCCCTGGGTGGCGGGGACGCCGCCATGGACCAGGCGCTGGGCGCACTGTACGGCGGAGGGCGCGACGCCCAGGGCGCGGCAGGCCGTACGGCCGGGCTGGGAGCCTCCGCGCCGTCCGTCGCGCGCTGGCTCGGCGACATCCGTACGTACTTCCCCGGTTCGGTCGTGCAGGTCATGCAGCGCGACGCGATCGAGCGCCTTGGACTGTCGGCGCTCCTCATGGAACCCGAGATGCTGGAGGCCGTCGAGGCGGACGTCCACCTCGTCGGGACGCTGCTCTCCCTCAGCAAGGCGATGCCCGAGACGACCCGGGAAACGGCCCGCGCCGTCGTCCGCAAGGTCGTCCATAACCTCGAGGAGCGCCTCGCCACCCGCACCAGGGCCACGATCACCGGCGCGCTCGACCGCGGCACCCGCGTCAACCGCCCGCGCCACCGGGACATCGACTGGAACCGGACCATCCGGGCCAATCTGAGGAACTACCTCCCCGAGTACGGAACGGTCGTGCCCGAACGGCTTGTCGGACACGGGCGGGCATCGCGGTCCGTGAAGAAGGACGTGGTGTTGTGCATCGACCAGTCCGGGTCGATGGCGGCTTCCGTCGTCTACGCGTCGGTCTTCGGAGCGGTCCTCGCGTCCATGCGCTCCGTCAGCACCCGCCTCGTGGTGTTCGACACCGCCGTCGTCGACCTCACCGACCAACTGGACGACCCGGTCGACGTGCTGTTCGGCACCCGGCTCGGCGGCGGCACGGACATCAACCGCGCCCTCGCGTACTGCCAGTCGCAGATCAGCCGGCCCGCCGAGACCGTCGTCGTACTGATCAGTGACCTCTACGAGGGCGGCATACGGGACGAGATGCTGAAGCGGGTCGCGGCGATGAAGGCATCGGGAGTGCAGTTCGTGGCCCTGCTGGCGCTGTCCGACGAGGGCGCTCCCGCCTACGACCGGGAGCACACGGCGGGACTGGCGGCCCTCGGCACCCCTGCCTTCGCCTGTACGCCGGACCTCTTTCCGGAGGTGATGGCGGCTGCGATCGAAAAACGACCCCTGCCCATACCCGACATGGCGACCCATCAGTAACATCCGACTTGCGTGCCCCCAGGAGGCTCGTGCGAGCATCACCTCCGTCGTTCTGTCGTTCTGTCGTTCAGTCGTTCTGTCGTTCGTCGTCTCGCATTTCGTCGTTCCGTTACTCCGCGAAGGCCCCTTCCCTTGACTGCCGTGGTCGCTCTCCCGGTTGCCGCCCTGCGCGTACTGCGCCGGGCGGGTCGGTGGCGTGCGCTGCGGGTGGTGTTGTTCCTGGGCGGCCTGCTGGCGGCAGGGTTCCTGTGGGGCGGGCAGGCGCATGCCGTCGAGGCGCCGCTGCCGGACGCCCGGCATCAGGTGTCCACCGCTGTTGCGGATGCGCCCCCGGCCCCGAAGCTGGACGCCGCCCAGGCCCACGCCCAGGCTCCGGTGACGGCGCCGGCCCCGGCCCCGGCGACCGGTGGCGTCCCCACGGACTCTCTCGGGCTGCCCGGCGCGCCGGGGGGTGTGCGCGAGGCCCTGGGGCCGGAGTCGGCGGGTGACGTCGTGCGCGGCGTCACGCGGACGCTCGGGGAGTTGCGGGAGCGCGTGGCCGAGCACCGGCCGGCGGTGCCCGGTCTGCCGGCGGCCGGGGTGCCTTCCCCTCCGGTCGCGGCAGGGGACTTGCCCGTACGGCATCTGCCCGTAACCGAACGGCCCGTCGTGCCGACACCGTCCGGCGGCGGCGCCGAGCCGTCCGTGCACCAGGGGTCTGGCGACGACCGGGCGCAGTCTGCCGGGCGCGGGTCCGTGACCGGCACGTCGTCCGTGACCGGCGTCGCGGTCGTGACCGGACCGGCGTACCACGCGACAGGTCCGCTGCGCGAAGACGCGGACCGCCGTCCGGGCCGCGTGGAGTGCGGGGAGGCCCCCGCACCGGCGCCTTCCGCCCCGTGCGGTGACGGCGTCAGGCACTCGGCCGGCGACGGCAACTCGTCGCGCCCCGGCGACAAGCACGCGGCCGCGGTCGCGGCCGGGGCCCGGTTCGGGCTGGTGCGCGGAGCCACACTGCCCGCGACCGCCGCACCGACGCACGACCGGCCGCACGAAGTTCTCGAATTCCCCGGCTAGGGCGGACCGTCCCCGCTCCATGACCTGCCGCGCGGGGGCGGGACAGGTCTGCCCGTCATCCGGAATCACCCGGACAGCCGCAAGAATTCGAAGGATCTGACGTAACCATGAACAAGAACATCCGCCGTTCCATCGCCGTCGCCGCCACCGCCGGCGGCATGTGGGCCCTCGGCACCGCCGCCGCGAGTGCGGCCGAGCTGCCCGTGTCGGTACCGCTGTCGACGCCGGACCAGGTGCAGGACGGGGTGCAGGACGGAGTCCAGGACCGGGTGCAGGACGCGGTGCAGGGCGAGGCCGCGAACCGCACGTTCGGCCAGGCGTCCGGCGCTGTGGAGGACACCGTCGCCGGGGTCGTCTCGGACGCCGAGGTCACCGAGCACGTCGATGTCCGGGACGTGCGGCACGACGCTTCGGCCGTGCTGCCCTCGTACGACCTGCCCTCGTACGACCTGCCGGCCGCTCCCTCCGCGGCCGACGTGCCCGACCTGCCCGCCGTGCCTTCCGCCGGTGACGCCTCCGACGTCGCCGCGGCCGAGGTGGACTACCTCTTCGGCCCGCTGTCCGCCTTCGCGGCCGAGGCCGAGCAGTCGCCCGCTCACGCCACCCCGCTCGCCCACGCCGTCGCCCAGGACACCCTGCCGCCGATCGCGGCCCGCGCCGTGCACGGTGTCGTCCCGGTCGCCGGCCAGGCGGTCGGCGACGTCGACGGCCTCGCCCACGGCGCGGTCGGTGACGTGGCGCCGTTCGCGCACGGTGTCGTGAGCGACGTCCAGCCGTTCGCGGGTGGCGTCGTCTCCGAGGCAGGCCCGTTCGCGGGTGGCGTCCACGGCGCGGTCCAGCCGCTCGTCCGGACCGTCGTCGACCACGTCGAGCCGGTCGCGTACGGCGTCGGCGGCAGCGTCCACACCCTCGCGCACGGTGTCGTCGGTGACGTGTCGCCGTTCGCCGGCGGCGTCGTGTCCGACGTCCAGCCGTTCGCGCAGGACCTGTCGGGCACCGTCGCCTCGACGCCGCTCGCCGGCAACGCCGTCTCCGGCGCCCACCACGCGGCCGAGTCGGTTACCCCGGGTTACGCGTCGTACCTCACTCAGGGCGTCTGACCCGTAGGACATCCACGGCAGCCGGCCGGCGGGCTGGTTGCTTTCCGGGCGGTCTCCATTGGGGTGGAGGCCGCCCGGCTCCGTGTCATCGTCCGTGCCGCAGCCCGTGCCGTAGCCGGGTGCCGCAGCCCGACCCGCAGCCCGGTGCCGCCGTCCGCTGCCGCAGCCCGGTGTCGCGGCCCCACCACCCACCGCGGACCCGTGACGGACGCGTAGCACGTGCGCTCGGTGACCGGCTGTGACCGGTATCACCGCCCAGGTGTGATCTGCGATTTAGGGACCTGTGGCCCACGGGGATAACCTGCGAGACGGACATGCCGCGTACCGGACACCGTTACGCCTTCCTTGTGACTGCGCCGTCACGTTGCCCTTCGCGGCACGCCCATTGGAGAGAACGCAACGAACCGCGATCACCAGAAAAGGGACGGACGCGCGTGGACCTGTTCGAGTACCAGGCGAGGGACCTCTTCGCCAAGCACGGTGTACCGGTGCTGGCCGGTGAAGTCATCGAAACGCCTGAGGCGGCGCGCGAGGCCACTGAGCGGCTGGGCGGCAAGTCGGTCGTCAAGGCGCAGGTGAAGGTCGGCGGCCGCGGCAAGGCCGGCGGCGTCAAGCTCGCCGCGACGCCGGACGAGGCCGTCGCCCGGGCGACGGACATCCTCGGGATGGACATCAAGGGCCACACGGTCCACAAGGTGATGATCGCCGAGACCGCACCCGAGATCGCCGAGGAGTACTACGTTTCGTACCTCCTCGACCGTACGAACCGCACCTTCCTCGCCATGGCCTCCGTACAGGGCGGCATGGACATCGAGGAGGTCGCCGAGAAGACCCCCGAGGCCCTCGCGAAGGTCCCGGTCAACGCCAACGACGGCGTGACGATCGAGAAGGCCCGCGAGATCGTCGCCCAGGCGAAGTTCCCGGCCGAGGTCGCCGAGCAGGTCGCCGAGGTCCTGGTGACGCTGTGGGACACCTTCGTCGCCGAGGACGCGCTCCTCGTCGAGGTCAACCCCCTCGCGAAGGTCGCCGACGGCCGCATCATCGCCCTCGACGGCAAGGTGTCTCTCGACGAGAACGCCGAGTTCCGCCAGCCGGGCCACGAGGAGTTCGTGGACCACGCCGCAGCCAACCCGCTCGAGGCTGCCGCCAAGGCCAAGAACCTCAACTACGTCAAGCTCGACGGCGAGGTCGGCATCATCGGCAACGGCGCCGGTCTGGTCATGTCGACACTGGACGTCGTCGCGTACGCCGGTGAGAACCACGGCAACGTGAAGCCCGCCAACTTCCTCGACATCGGTGGCGGCGCCTCCGCAGAGGTCATGGCGAACGGCCTGGAGATCATCCTCGGCGACCCGGACGTCAAGTCCGTGTTCGTCAACGTCTTCGGCGGCATCACCGCCTGTGACGAGGTCGCCAACGGCATCGTCCAGGCGCTCGCGCTGCTGAAGAGCAAGGGCGAGGAAGTCACCAAGCCGCTGGTCGTGCGCCTCGACGGCAACAACGCGGAGCTGGGTCGCAAGATCCTCTCCGACGCGAACCACCCGCTCGTTCAGCGCGTGGACACCATGGACGGCGCGGCCGACAAGGCCGCCGAGCTCGCCGCGGCTGCGAAGTAAGGGACGAGGGACTCCAACACCATGGCTATCTTCCTCACCAAGGACAGCAAGGTCATCGTCCAGGGGATGACCGGCGCCACGGGCATGAAGCACACCAAGCTCATGCTGGCCGACGGCACCAACATCGTCGGTGGCGTGAACCCGCGCAAGGCCGGTACGTCCGTCGACTTCGACGGCACCGAGGTCCCGGTCTTCGGCTCCGTCAAGGAAGCGATGGAGAAGACGGGCGCCGACGTTTCGGTCCTCTTCGTGCCGCCGGCCTTCGCGAAGGCCGCCGTCGTCGAGGCGATCGACGCCGAGATCCCGCTGGCCGTCGTCATCACCGAGGGCATCGCGGTCCACGACTCCGCCGCCTTCTGGGCGTACGCCGGTGCCAAGGGCAACAAGACCCGCATCATCGGCCCGAACTGCCCCGGTCTCATCACCCCGGGCCAGTCCAACGCCGGCATCATCCCGGGCGACATCACCAAGCCCGGCCGCATCGGTCTCGTGTCGAAGTCCGGCACGCTGACCTACCAGATGATGTACGAGCTCCGTGACATCGGCTTCTCCTCCGCCGTCGGCATCGGTGGCGACCCGGTCATCGGTACGACGCACATCGACGCGCTCGCCGCGTTCGAGGCCGACCCCGACACCGACCTGATCGTGATGATCGGTGAGATCGGTGGCGACGCCGAGGAGCGTGCCGCGGACTACATCGCCAAGAACGTGTCGAAGCCGGTCGTCGGCTACGTCGCGGGCTTCACGGCGCCCGAGGGCAAGACCATGGGCCACGCCGGTGCCATCGTCTCCGGTTCTTCTGGCACCGCACAGGCCAAGAAGGAGGCCCTCGAGGCCGCCGGCGTCAAGGTCGGCAAGACGCCGACCGAGACGGCCAAGCTGGCTCGCGCGATCCTGGCGGGTTAGTTCGCCGCCGCCGTCGGTGTTCCGTACGGCGCGGTGGTGACTCAGTACGGGCCCGTATCCCCTGGTCAGGGGGTACGGGCCCGTCCGCGTTCGGCGGTCAGCGGGTTTCCGGGACCAGCCGGGGCGGCCCGGTCATCGGCGAGTCGTGGAGCAGGGCGCGCAGTTCCTCGTCCTGGGGGGTCAGCGGCTGCGGGCCTGCGTGCACCGGGACGCCGCGCACCGGTTCGCCGGGGGCTCGCGGCGGCTCGTACCGCGTGGGGGCGGTGACCAGGGTGAAGCCCGTCGCACTGACGATCATGGCGGTGAAGAAGAGGGCCGCGCGCGTCCAGAACCGGGACCTGCGCTCGCTTCCCATCCGTACGGCCTTGGCGGGCGGCAGTTTGACGGGCGTCGCCGTGACGAGCTCGGCCAGGTGGCGCAGTCGCTCCTGGAGCAGCGCGGACTGCTCGGCGGGCGTGCCGGCTCCGGCCAGTTCCGGTAGCCGCTGGGCGAGTGCGGCGCGCGCGTTGAGCAGGCGGTTCGCCGCGGCGGGTGTGCTCGCCTCCGTCTCGGCCGCCGTGTCCGGGAGGTCCAGGCCCAGGCCGTCGTACAGCAGGAGCGTGCGGCGGTGGACCGGGGGGAGGTCGAGCAGGGCCTGGAGCAGGACGCGGCGGTCGCGGTCGGCGGGGGGCCGTTCGTGGCGCTTGTGCGCGCGACGCAGGCGGTGCCAGGGGGAGAGCGCGTACTCGTACGCCGCCGCCCTGACCCAGCCGGCGGGGTCGCGGTCGGTGGCCACGGCGGGCCAGCGCTCCCAGGCCAGGCGGAAGGCGTACTCGACCGTCTCCCGGGCCAGGGGGCGGCTCCCGGTCAGGAGGTACGCCTGGCTCAGCAGGGCGGTGGCGCTGTGGCCGTAGAGGGCGTCGAACGCCTGGGCGGGGGTGAGGGCCAGGGCGCCGTTGGAGCTTTCCGCAGGTGCGTCGGGTGCCGTTTCCCCGGGGGCGTGGGGGTCGGTGGCGCGCCGGGGCGTCTCCTCGGGCGTCGAACGTGCTGTCACCGCTGCGTTGCCTGCGGGGTGGTTGTGTTCGACGCCCTGCGGGGGGCGCCCCGGCGCGTCCCCTCCCGGCACCGTGGAGGGCGATGCGGGGGTGGTGCCGGCCGCCGGAGTGCGGGTCTCGTCCCGGAATGAGGCGAGCAGCTTCGCGTACGCCGCGCGCTTGCGGCGCCTGGGGTTCACGCGGCCGGATTCCCATGCCTTGATCGTCTCGCGCGAGACGCCCAGGGCGGTCGCCACCTGCTCCTGGGTCAGCGATTTCGCTTCGCGCAGCCTGCGCCGCTCCTTGGGGGAGGGCAACGGGTCGGCGGGGGCGGTTTGGGTGCTCTGCGTCATGAAATTCCCCCCGCAGCGCTGCACCGGGCGAAAAAGTACATAAACGTATATTGAGCGACACGGCAGTCATTCGCCTGTTACATGGATTAAGCGCGTGTCGTTGACAGCATGGCCGCGTGACTCAAGTGACCCATCGCGGTACCTGGTTGCCGACCGTGCACAGCCGCTCCTCCGTACGGGCCGCCTGCTTCGTGCGGGGAGTGATCGCCGCGGGGCTCGGCCTCGGCTCGCTCGCCGTCGTGGTGATCGTGCTGTGGATCAGTTCGCCCTACCCCGACAGCGGGCCCGGCGGAGCGCTCCGGGTCGCCGCCGGACTGTGGCTCATCGCCCATGGCGCCGAGCTCGTCCGGTACGACACCCTCTCCGGCGTTCCCGCCCCGGTCGGGCTCACCCCGATGCTGTTCACGGCGCTGCCCTTGTGGCTCGCCCATCGTGCCGCCCGGGACGCGATGGACGGGGACGACGGTGAAGACGGTGGTGACGGGGAGGGCGGCGCGGGGCTCCGCGTGGGTGGGTACGGGGGTGCGGGGGCGAGTGGTGGTGCGCCGCCGCGCGGCGCCGGGGTCGACGCCTTCTGGGGAGTTGTCGGTGGGTACGCGGGTGTGGGCGGCGCCGCGCTGCTGTACGCGTACGGGGGGCCGCTGCCCGCGTCTCCTGTCAGCGCCGCGTTGCATCTGCCGCTCGTCGCGGCCGTCGGCGCGGCCAGTGGGGTCTGGACGGCCAAGGGGCGGCCTCGCGGGCCGCTGCCGGACTGGATGCCCCGGTGGGCGCGGGAGGGCGTCGCGCGCCCCCGGTTGCGGGTCGCGCTGCGGGCGGCCGGGGCGGGGACCGGGATGCTGATCGGGGGCGGTGCGGTGCTCGCGCTGGCCTCGCTGGTGTGGCACGGGGGCGTGGCGCAGGGGACGTTCTTGCAGCTCGCGGGAGACTGGTCGGGGCGCTTCGCGCTGCTGCTGGTGCTTCTGGCGCTCGCGCCCAACGCCGCGATGTGGGGCGCCGCGTACGGGCTCGGGCCGGGGTTCGCCCTCGGCGCGGGCGCGAGTGCCTCGCCGCTCGGTGTGGTGGGGGCCCCGGCGCTGCCGCACTTTCCGCTGGTCGCGGCGCTGCCGTCGGGCGAGGGGGCCACCCCGGTCCACTGGGCGGCGCTGGCTGTCCCGGTCGTGGCGGCGGGCGGCGTCGCGTGGTTCACCGTACGCACGGCCGCGCCGCCCTTCGCCGTACGGGAGGAAGCCTGGACCGTCCGGCAGACGGCTGCCTCGGCGGCGCTGGCAGGCGTGGTGTGCGGGGCGGGGACGGCGGTACTGGCGGCGCTCGCCGGGGGCCCGCTGGGCGTGGGCGCGCTGTCGGAGTTCGGGCCCGTGTGGTGGCTCACGGGCGGGGCCGCGCTGGTGTGGACCGTGACGCTGGGTGTTCCGGCCGCGCTGGTCCTGCGCGCCTGGCGCCTGCGCGACCGGACCCCGCGCTCCTGGCGCAGGGCGGCCGGGGCCGAGGCGGTCGTCACGGCGGATGCCGGGGCCGAAGAGGTCGTCGACGATGCCGGGTCGGCGGGGCGCGGGTGGTGGCGGAGGCGGGGCGCCGGCGAGTCGCCCGCACCGGAGGCGCAGGAGGTACCGGGCGGTGCCGGGCGCCGGTGGTGGCGGTTCGGCCGGGGCGGCGACGGTGGCGCCGGGACAGCCGCCGGTCAGGTGGAGGCGAGAGCGTGGTGGCGGCCCGGTGGTCGCGGTGCTGTGGGCGACGACGTTTCGGGACCGTACGACAGCGAAGCCGATTTCCTCCCCGTCGGCGACCCCGGCGCCACTGTCGGCGCCGCCTGGCACGACAGCGGCTCCCGCGAACTCAGATGGGCGGCCCTGAAGGAGGCGTCCGGCGGTCTCATGACGAGCTTTCCCGCCTCACCCCCGGCTGCTTCCCCGTCCGGCACCGACAACGGGGACGAGGGGGACAACGGGGACGGCGGCGATCCGCCACCGCCGTCCGCCGCCCCGGAACCGCCTCCGCCCGCCTCCGCCCCGGACTAGCGGGCTACTCCTTCACGCCGAAGACCGGTCGCAGCGGCTTCGGGAGCAGGTCGTTGCAGGACACCTGAGCGGACTGGGTCAGGGAGTCCTGTACGCACGTGTAGTAGTCGCGGTAGACCAACTGGACCGTGAAGGTCGTCGCCACGATCGTCAGGGCGAGCACCGCCGTGACCAGGCCGCTCACCGCCGCCGTCGTCTGCGGCCGGCTGCTGCCCGCCGCCGGCGCCGGGGTGGCCTTGACCGCCGTGCCGTCGTTCCCCTTGGCGTCCTGGCCGCGGCGGGGCTTCGCCCGCAGCGAGCTGATGCCCCAGTACAGGGCCAGCCCCCCCAGCAGGAGCGCGACCTCGGGGAGGTCGAAAAGGGCGAAGAAGAACGCCCACATGCCGGAGAGCAGCGCGTAGCGCGCCCGGCGCTGCGCGGGGTCCGTGGGGTCCCAGCGCAGTCCCGGGCCGGTGCCTCCACCGCCCTGACCGCCCTGCCCCTCGGGCTCGCCCTGGCGCCCGGGGCCTCCGAAGCCGCCGTTGTGGCGGCCCGGCTGGCGGGGGCTCCAGCGGCTGCCGCGGGACGGGGGCGGGTTGTCCTGTCCGCCGTCCCCGTCGTCCTCGCCGCCGCCGCTCGCCGGCTTGCGCGGCTGCCACGGCTGATCGGGCTGCCCCTCGGGCGGCGGCGCGAAGGGATTGTCGTCGCCCCTCGGCGACGGAGGCGGGGTCGATGAGGACTGGCGGTCCCGCAGCAGCAACTGGGAACCCCGCTGTCCGTCATGCGTCGCGGCGAGCGGCAGGCGGAGAGCCGCACGGCGGCTTCGGTCCGTCATCTGGTGAACGTCTTCCCCTCAGACCCGTGCACAGAGGGTCTTGTGTGTCGATCTGTTCCCGTCCGGAGACGGATTGTCCCGGTCCGCAGAACGAACCTGTCCCCTGACGCTACCTCCCGGCCACGGACCCGTCCCGTGGGGGCCGCTCGGTGTGCCGGTATCGTTGCCGACGGTTGGCGTCTTCGTAGAGTTCCCCGTATCCGGGAGCGCGATTCGTTCGTACGACCATACAAACCGCACCACCGCGAGAAAGAGACCCGCCGTGGCCTCCCCGCCTCCCCCCGCCCGTCCCCCCGGTACGCCGGCCCGCCTCGTCGTGCTGGTTTCCGGCTCCGGTACGAACCTCCAGGCCCTCATCGACGCCATCGGCGACGACCCCGCGGCCTACGGCGCGCAGATCGTGGCCGTCGGCGCCGACCGGGACGGGATCGCGGGCCTGGAGCGTGCCGAGCGCGCCGGGCTGCCGACCTTCGTCTGCCGCGTGAAGGATTATTCGTCACGCGACGAGTGGGACGCCGCGCTGGCGGCGGCGACGGCGGCGTACGAGCCTGATCTCGTCGTCTCGGCCGGCTTCATGAAGATCGTGGGCAAGGAGTTCCTCGCCCGCTTCGGCGGCCGGTTCGTCAACACCCACCCCGCCCTGCTGCCGAGTTTTCCCGGAGCCCACGGCGTACGCGACGCCCTCGCCTACGGCGCGAAGGTCACCGGATGCACGGTCCACTTCGTCGACGACGGTGTGGACACCGGCCCGATCATCGCGCAGGGCGTGGTCGAGGTCCGGGACGAGGATTACGAAGACGGTGGTGCCGCTCTGCACGAGCGCATCAAGGAAGTCGAGCGACGGCTGCTCGTCGATGTCGTGGGGCGCCTGGCCCGTAACGGCTTTCACATTGAGGGACGAAAGGTAGTTATCCAGTGACCGCCGAAGGTACGAAGCGGCCCATCCGCCGCGCGTTGGTCAGCGTCTACGACAAGACGGGCCTCGAAGAGCTGGCCCGCGGCCTGCACGAGGCGGGCGTGACCATCGTCTCCACCGGCTCCACCGCCGGGAGGATCGCCGCGGCCGGCGTCCCGGTCACCAAGGTCGAGGAGCTCACCGGCTTTCCCGAGTGCCTCGACGGCCGGGTCAAGACGCTGCACCCGCGCGTGCACGCCGGCATCCTCGCCGACCTGCGGCTCGACGCCCACCGCGCGCAGCTGGAGGAGCTCGGTGTCGAGCCCTTCGACCTCGTGGTCGTGAACCTCTACCCGTTCAAGGAGACCGTCGCCTCCGGCGCCACCGCCGACGAGTGCGTCGAGCAGATCGACATCGGCGGCCCCTCGATGGTCCGCGCCGCCGCCAAGAACCACCCCTCGGTCGCGGTCGTCACCAGCCCCGAGCGGTACGCCGACGTCCTCGACGCCGTCAAGGGCGGCGGCTTCGACCTGACGACGCGCAAGCGCCTCGCCGCCGAAGCCTTCCAGCACACGGCGGCGTACGACGTCGCCGTCGCGTCCTGGTTCGCCGCCGACTACGCGGCGGCCGACGACAGCGGCTTCCCCGACTTCCTCGGTTCGACGTACGCGCGCAAGAACGTGCTGCGGTACGGCGAGAACCCGCACCAGCCCGCGGCCCTCTACACCTCCGGCACGGGCGGCCTCGCGGAGGCGGAGCAGCTGCACGGCAAGGAGATGTCGTACAACAACTTCACGGACACGGAGGCCGCGCGGCGCGCCGCGTACGACCAGACCGAGCCGTGCGTCGCGATCATCAAGCACGCGAACCCCTGCGGCATCGCCATCGGCGCGGACGTCGCCGAGGCGCATCGCAAGGCGCACGCCTGCGACCCGCTGTCCGCCTTCGGCGGCGTGATCGCCGTCAACCGCCCGGTGTCCGTCGAGATGGCCGAGCAGGTCGCCGAGATCTTCACCGAGGTCATCGTCGCTCCGGGGTACGAGGACGGCGCCGTCGAGGTGCTGGCCCGCAAGAAGAACATCCGCGTGCTGATCTGCTCCGACGCCCCGTCCGACGAGGTCGAGGTAAAGGCCATCGACGGCGGTGCCCTGCTCCAGGTCACCGACCGGCTCCAGGCCGAGGGCGACGACCCGTCGACTTGGACGCTCGCCACCGGCGAGGCGCTGTCCGACGCCGAACTGGCCGAGCTGGCCTTCGCCTGGCGCGCCTGCCGCGCCGTGAAGTCCAACGCGATCCTGCTCGCCAAGGGCGGCGCGTCCGTCGGTGTCGGCATGGGTCAGGTCAACCGCGTCGACTCCGCGAAGCTCGCGGTCGAGCGGGCGGGCGAGGAGCGCGCGCAGGGTGCGTACGCCGCCTCCGACGCGTTCTTCCCCTTCCCGGACGGCCTGGAGATCCTGCTGGACGCGGGCGTCAAGGCCGTGGTCCAGCCCGGCGGTTCGGTCCGTGACGAGCAGGTCGTCGAGGCCGCGAAGAAGGCCGGCGCGACGATGTACTTCACCGGTACGCGCCACTTCTTCCACTGACGCGCAAACGCGAGAGGCCGCAACCCCGTCGGGGTCGCGGCCTCTTGTGCGTACGGTCGTTACTTCTTGATGACCAGGGTGCCGGAGGCACGGTCGTGCCAGCCCTGGAGCTTCCCGGAGTTGTCGAAGAACGGGGAGAGGTAGACCAGGAGCTGGCCGATGCCGCACAGGAGCGCGCCGGCCATCGGGATGATCCAGCGGATGAAGCCGCCGCCGATGCCGGGGACCTGGCCCGTGTTCTCCTTGACGACCTTCAGGCCGAGGGCCAGCTTGCCGACCGTGGCGCCCAGGAAGGAGATCATCAGCCACTCGTAGAGCAGCGTGGCCAGGAAGAAGATGAGGATGACGCCGAAGAACGCGGCGAGCATGCCACCGGCCGCCTCGGCCTGGTCGTTGACACAGGCCTCGTACGCCGAACCCAGCGGGTCGAGGTTGTTGCAGTCCTCCATGCCCTCGGCAGCGCCGAACACGCCCGCGAAACCGACGGCGCTGAGGATGAAGTACAGGACCGAGATGATGACGGCGTCGATGACGCGCGCGCCGAAGCGACGGCCCATCGTGGCGACCTGGACGGTGCCCAGGACCGGGACGTTGATCAGGCCGTTGTTGGCCTGGAGGGTGCCCGGCTGCTGCGGGTACGCGCCGTAGGGCTGACCCGGCTGCTGTGCGCCCTGCTGCGGGTAGCCGTAACCCTGCTGCGGGGGCACGCCCTGCGGCGCCTGCTGCGGGTAGCCGTAACCGGGCTGGCCCTGCGGGGGCTGCTGCGGCTGCTGGCCGTACGGGTTGTTCGGGTCGCCGAAACTCATGGCGGTGTTCCTCCGTTGGAAGTGCTGGGGACGTCGCGGCCCGAGCGGAGGAACGTCACAAGGTATCGAGCGGTGCCCCCCCGCCGCTGTCCGCGGCACTGCGCCGATCATCGTTGTAGTTCACTCGTGTCTTTGTCCAGTCGGTATGCCTATGCGTTGTGCAAGTGCAACCTCGGCCAGGGCGGCCTGATTGGAACCTGGGCGGGTCCATCCGCGAGGATGGGGGCATGACTGCCCAGATTCTCGATGGCAAGGCCACCGCAGCCGCGATCAAGTCCGACCTGACCGCCCGCGTGGCGGCTCTGAAGTCCAAGGGCATCGTCCCCGGGCTCGGCACCGTGCTGGTCGGTGACGACCCGGGCAGCAAGTGGTACGTCGCGGGCAAGCACCGTGACTGTGCCCAGGTCGGCATCGCCTCGATCCAGCGCGAACTGCCCGCGACCGCCTCCCAGGAGGAGATCGAGGCAGTTGTACGGGAACTGAACGAGAACCCGGAGTGCACGGGCTACATCGTGCAACTCCCGCTCCCCAAGGGCATCGACACCAACCGCGTCCTGGAACTGATGGACCCGGCCAAGGACGCCGACGGCCTGCACCCGATGAGCCTCGGCCGGCTGGTGATCGGCGAGCCCGGCCCGCTGCCGTGCACGCCGTACGGCATCGTCCAGCTCCTGCGTCACCACGACGTGGAGATCAAGGGTGCGAACGTCGTGGTCGTCGGCCGCGGCATCACCATCGGCCGCCCGATGCCGCTGGTGCTGACCCGCAAGTCCGAGAACGCGACGGTGACGCAGTGCCACACCGGTACGCGTGACCTGTCCGCGCACCTCAGGCAGGCGGACATCATCATCGCCGCGGCGGGTGTGCCGCATCTCATCAAGCCCGAGGACGTCAAGCCGGGCGCCGCCGTGCTCGACGTCGGCGTGAGCCGGGACGAGGACGGCAAGATCGTCGGCGACGTGCACCCGGGCGTCGCGGAGGTGGCCGGGTGGGTCGCCCCGAACCCGGGCGGCGTCGGCCCGATGACCCGCGCCCAGCTGCTGGTCAACGTCGTCGAGGCGGCGGAGCGCGCCGCCGACGACGTGGCCACGGGCTGAGCGGGAAGGAACCGCCTCCCATGGGTGCTGCTACGACTCCGGACGAACCGGCCGCCGCCGCGGACGTCACCGTGAACGCGGACGCCGGCCAGGACGCGCCGGGCGGGCACGACGCCGGGGGAGCGGCCGGTACGCCGGACGCCGCCCACGGAACGCCGGACGCGCCCGGTAGGCCCGACGCCCACGGTGCGCCGGACGCCCACGGCGCCGGGGACACGCCCGCCGCCGACCGGGCGGGCGACGTGGGCGGGCCGGCCGGGACGGGCGAGCCCGAACCGGAGGCCAAGGGCGTCGTCAGCGCCCCCGGACCGGAGGGGCCCGTCCGCACCACGCGGCGCTTCCCCATGTTCACGCGGGACACCGCGCGTCCCGAGGGCGGCGGCCGCGCCGCGTCCGGTGCGGCCCCGGTGCGCCAGTGGCCGTTCCTGGCCGTCCTCGGGACGACCGCGGTCGGGCTGCTGCTCGTTGCGGTCGACGCGTTCGGGATCGGCTTCCGGCTGGGCACGCTGCTGATCGGCCTGGCCCTGATCGCCGGCGCCGTGCTGCGCCGCCTGATCCCGTCGGTCGGCATGCTGGCCGTGCGCTCGCGCTTCACCGACATGGCGACGTACGGCCTGCTCGGTACCGCCATCGTGCTGCTCGCGCTCATGGCGCAGCCCGGCCCGTGGCTGGAGATCCCGTTCCTGGAGTCGGCGGTCCGCTTCGCGGTGCGCTAGGGGCGAGAGCGTTCCGCTCGGCCCCGCCCCGCGCTTCCGTGCCCCTGAGTCCGGCCGTGGTGTCCGACGCCCGGCCGCCCGCGGGCGTGACGCGCCCGTCCTCTCCCCCGGGGGAGGACGGGCGACGGCACGGTTTTCAGCGTCAGGTACGCGTCAATTCCGATCAAGGGCTGCCGGACGCCTGTGGCACGGAGGTGACCATTCCGCCACGGTCCGGGCACGGCGCGAACAGCAGGCTTGTGGAACGCGCCGAGGCGCCGCGGTGGGAGACTGTTCCGGGAACTCGGGAGGGGGCGCGCAAGGGGCGCGCCGGACTCCCGGATGCTCCCGTGCGCTCCTGCCCCGGGAACTGACATCCTGGCTCGGCGCATCCCTTCTGACGGCCCGGAACGCGGGCGCGCGAAGGGGTGTGCGGCACGGGGACACGGGAGCACGGGGTACATCAGGCACGTACTGGGGGGACAAGGGGGAAGCAATGGCTCGTTGGAAAGCTCTACCGGAGGAGCTCGATCCGCAGGTCAAGGAGTTCGCAAGCCAGCTGCGCCGGCTCGTTGACCGGAGTGGGCTCAGCATCGCGGCGGTGGCGGACAGGACCGGGTACAGCAAGACGTCCTGGGAGCGCTATCTGAACGGACGTCTGCTCCCGCCCAAGGGCGCGGTCCTGGCCCTGGCCGACGTGACCGGTACGAACGCGGGCCATCTGACCACCATGTGGGAGCTCGCGGAGCGCGCCTGGAGCCGTTCCGAGATGCGCCACGACATGACCATGGAAGCGATCCGGATCTCCCAGGCGCGGGCCGCGCTCGGTGAACTCGGGCAGACGCCGGCGCCCGCGAAGGGCGGCCGGCCGGGCCGCCGCACCACGACGGACCCGGCCGCCCCGCCCGCGGGAATCGGCTTCGGTGGTACGGCCATGGGGCCCGGCGCGCATTCCGTCGGCCCCGGGCCGGACCCGGCCCCGGGCGCAGGCGGGCCGGGTGTCGGCGGCGCGGGTGCGCCGGCCAATGGGGCGGGCGGGCGTACGCCGGCGGGCGCGCCGCAGGACTTCCTCATATCCCCGCAGCGCAACGGCGGGGGACCGGGACCCGGATCGGCGGACGGCCAACGCCGCCGCAGGAAGACCACGATGTTCCTCGCGGGCGTCGTCGGCGCACTGCTGGTCGTCGCAGCCGCCGTACTGCTGACCGGCCTCGGCGGCACGGACAAGGACCCCGTGGCGAAGGACAAGCCGAAGCCCAGACCGGCCACTTCGGCCCCCGAGCTGCCCGCCGGCGTCAAGTGCGCCGGCGACGACTGCACGGGTGAGGACCCGGAGGCCATGGGCTGCGGGGGCGAGTTCGCCGAAACGACGGCGAGCGCGACGGTCGGCACCGCCTTCGTCGAGGTCCGGTACAGCAAGACGTGCGGCGCGGCGTGGGCCCGTATCACGCAGGCGACCGTGGGCGACAAGGTGCAGATCGCCTCCGGCGCCGCTGCCGCTGACCGGCCGGGGGCGCAGAACGGCCTGGTCGACGCCGACAGGGACGCGTACACCCCCATGGTGGCGGTGCCCAAGGGCGCCGACGCGAAGGCGTGCGCGACCCTCGTGTCGGGCGTGAAGGGCTGCACCGCTCAGTAGGACCGAAGGCGGCCGAAGAAGTACCGAAGAAAGACCGAAGAAGGGTGAATGCCCGCGCCGGAACGGGGCAGGCGCGGGACATCCCCCCACGGGTGCACGGCACCCCGGTCGGACGGCCGCCCGCGCACCCCCTCTGGCGCGGGTGGCCGTCCCGGCGTTCGGGGGTATGTGCGCCGCACCACACGGGGTCGGGAGACCGGGGCTCCCGGGGTCGGATAGCCTGACCGCTGGATATCTCTTCACGTCAAGATTCAGGCGCCCAACAAACGCCTGGGCGTGCGGGGATATTCAGCAACGAGGGGCAGGGACCCCCACCGCCAGCTGTCTTACGGAGATCGCCATGACCCGCACTCCCGTGAATGTCACCGTCACCGGCGCGGCCGGCCAGATCGGTTACGCGCTGCTCTTCCGCATCGCCTCCGGCCACCTGCTCGGCGCGGATGTGCCGGTCAAGCTGCGTCTCCTGGAAATCCCGCAGGGCCTGAAGGCCGCCGAGGGCACCGCCATGGAGCTCGACGACTGCGCCTTCCCGCTGCTCCAGGGCATCGAGATCACCGACGACCCGAACGTCGGCTTCGACGGCGCGAACGTAGCCCTCCTCGTCGGCGCCCGCCCGCGCACGAAGGGCATGGAGCGCGGCGACCTGCTGTCCGCCAACGGCGGCATCTTCAAGCCGCAGGGCAAGGCCATCAACGACAACGCCGCGGACGACATCAAGGTGCTCGTCGTCGGCAACCCGGCCAACACCAACGCGCTCATCGCGCAGGCGGCGGCCCCGGACGTACCGGCCGAGCGCTTCACCGCGATGACGCGCCTGGACCACAACCGCGCGCTGTCGCAGCTCGCGAAGAAGACCGGCTCCGCCGTCTCCGACATCAAGCGCCTCACCATCTGGGGCAACCACTCGGCGACGCAGTACCCGGACATCTTCCACGCGGAGATCGCCGGCAAGAACGCCGCCGAGGTCGTCAACGACGAGAAGTGGCTGGCCGACACCTTCATCCCGACCGTCGCCAAGCGCGGTGCGGCGATCATCGAGGCGCGCGGCGCGTCCTCGGCCGCCTCTGCCGCCAACGCGGCCATCGACCACGTGCACACGTGGGTCAACGGCACGGCGGCCGGCGACTGGACGTCGATGGGCATCCCGTCGGACGGCTCGTACGGCGTGCCGGAGGGTCTCATCTCCTCCTTCCCCGTCACCTGCAAGGATGGCAAGTACGAGATCGTCCAGGGCCTGGACATCAACGAGTTCTCCCGCGCGCGCATCGACGCGTCGGTGCAGGAGCTCAAGGAAGAGCGCGACGCGGTGCGCGAGCTCGGCCTGATCTGAGTGCCTTAGTACGTACGCACCACCGACGCCCCCGGCGGCCGATCGAATCGGCTGCCGGGGGCGTTGTCGCGTTCCGGGGGAGGTGCCTTGCGAACCTGCATCGCGATGTAGTACTTCTTATACATGAGCGAGCAGGTGCACAACAGGCTGGCGATGGTTCGGGCCGAGCGCGGGGTTTCGCGGCAGGCGTTGGCCGAGGCTGTCGGGGCGCACTACCAGACCATCGGGTACATCGAGCGCGGGCAGTACAACCCGAGCCTCGACCTGGCCCTGAAGATCGCCGAGTTCTTCGAGTTGCCGGTGGAGGCACTGTTCTCCCTCCGGCCGTTCCGGCCGCTCACCGACGAGGTCTACGGGAGGAAGCAGTGATGACCGCAGGGCAGGGGCAGACCGCCGAAATCACCACGCACGACCGGCGCATGTTCGCGCTGATGAACCGTGAGGAGGGCTCCGCCCTTCACTCCACGGCCACCCGCCGGCGGCTCTTCGTCGGCGCTCACATCCTCATGACGGCCGCCTCCGTCGTGTGCTGGAACATCGTGGTCTTCGGAGAGCGCCGGGACTGGGCCCTGGTCGTCATCCTGGCCCTGCTGCTCCCGTGGTGCTTCGCGACCGGCGTCATCAACACCGCCACCCGCGGCCTGCTCGAACTGCGGGGCCGCGTGCTCGACGAGCGGCAGCTCGCCGAGCGTGACCGGGCCCGCGCCCGTGCGCACCGGCTGACCTCCGGACTTCTGCTGGCCGCCGCGCTCGGCGTCGGTGCGGCCGGCTGGACCGGCGGCGTACCGGTCGAAGGGCTGATCGCGCCGGTCCTGGCCGCCGTCCTGGCCACGCACTGGCTGATGCCGCTGTGGGTCGCCGGACTGATGGTGCGTGACGAGCCCGCCGACGAACCCGACGGTGTGTCCGCGAAGGTCTGACGGCGGCACGAAACCGGATCGCCGCACGCGTCACAAGGGGACTAGACTGTCACCCCTTTCCAGCTGAACTCGCGCCGCCCGAACGGCGGTTCACGCAGCTGAGCCCGTGCGGCGAAAGGGACGCGGTGTCTCAAACGGCCTTACCCACCCAGCCCGGTGACCGGGACGATCTGCGGGGCAGAGATCCCGTGGCGCCCGCCGCCAGTGAGGCGACCCGGCTGCTGTGCGCGGGGGTCTACCTCGACGACGGGTACCGGGACGCGGTCATCGACGAGCTGTACGTCCACGAGGAGCGCATCGCCGCCCCGTCGTACGGCTTCGACGCCGCCCGCGTACTCGCCCACGCCCTGCGCGCCCGGCGCACCGAACTCGCCTGGGCCGCCGGGGTGGTGGTGCTGTGGGTGCTCGCCGTCCCGCTGACCGGCGGCATGTTCGTCATGCTGGTGGGCCCCTGCCTCATGCTCAGCCTCTCCGGATGGCTCAGGGGCAGCAGCCGGCAGCCGCCGTTGTACCGCCGGATCCCCGCCTTCCTGCTGCGCTGGTACGGGCGCCTCGTGCTGGCCTTCGTCCTCGCGGGTCTGGTCGTGGCCGCCTTCGGCTTCGGGGACTCGGAGGACTCCGGCGGTTACGGGTACGGCGAGGGCGGTACGAGCGGGGGATTCGGCGGGTACGACGGCTACGGGGACTCCGGCGCCTTCGGGCAGGCGGGTTCCTTCGAACCCGAGGACCTCTTCGGGCCCGTCGCCGGGTCCGGCCTCCCCTTCGGCGGCGCCGGTACCGCCTGGGGCATCCTCGCGCTGCTCGGTGTACTCACCACCGTCGTCGCGCTCCGGCGCGGCCAGTTCGCCCGCATCCTGACCGGCGAGCTGTCCCCCCAGCGGTTCCCCAACCACGCGGCCGACCCCGCGGAGCGCGGCACGGGCGTGCGCTTCGGCCGGCTCGCGCGGTACCTCCGCGTCGAGCAGCACGCCCCGCTGGTCATGTACAGCGCCTCGCAGCCGTTCTGCGGCGCGGGCAGTCCGTACCAGCCGTGGAATCTCTCCGTGGAGCTCCGTCCGCGCAAGGGCAGCACTCCCGAGGCGATCGACAACGCCAAGATCATCGAACGTATCGTCCCTCTGGTCGAGGCGCTGCGCATCCCCTCGCCGCACGGATCGCCGCAGCTCGCGGCGGCCGTACGCGACCGGCTGCGGGAGCTCAGGACCGACGAGTGCGTCTTCCTGCCGGTCACCGGGCTCACCCGGCGCGACCAGGCGCCGTACGACTCCGCGGGGTTCGAGGCCCACCGGAGAGGGTCCGTGGAGGAGGGCGGCGAGAGCCGTCGGCACTTCCTGCGCATCCGGGTCGGGGGCTGGAACGAAGAGGTCGTGGTCACGGTCTTCGTACGGGTCCACACCCAGGGCGGCATGCTGATGCTGGAGGTGGCGCCCCATGTACTGCTTCCCGTACGGAAGTTGTTCCAGGACGCCGACCGGATCGCCCACCGGCACCGGAACAACAACTGGTTCGGCAAGGTCGTCTGGGCGCTCACCCACACCCCCCGCTCGTTCGGGGACGCGCTCGCGACGCTGGGCCGGGGCGCCGTCAGCGGGTGGAAGATGCTCACCGGCGGAAACGGCGGCGCGCTGCCCGACGGGCCCGCGCGGTCCGTGCGTGAGCTGGGCTCCGACTGGGACGCCTCGCTCTTCCAGGACATGGACATCAACCGCTACCTGAAGAGCGTGCAGGACCGGGTGACCGGCGGAGTGCGGCTGGCGCTGTACGAAGCGGGCTGGCAGACCGACGAGTTCGAGCAGAAGATCGTCAATGTGGGGGCCGGTGCGGTCTTCATCGAGTCCGCGCACGGAAGCACCATCGGCATCGGCGACAAGAACCACATCACGACCAACAACAACGGCGTCGCCGGCAGGACCGGCGGCGCCGCCGGCAAGAGCGGCAACGGCAATGGCAGCGCCAACGGCACTGGCAACGATGGGGGAGTACGCAGTGGGAACACCTGATGAGCAGCGGTCCGTCCACCTCGGGACCGTGAACAACAGCGCCATCGGTATCGGCAGCGGCAACACCGTGACCAATACCAACACCACGACGAACCACGCCGCCCCGCCCCGCGACCCGGCCCACGAAGAGCTGCTGCTCGCCGTACGCCAACTCCGGGCGGACCTGGACCGGCTCGTCACCACCGACACGACCACCGTCCTCGACGCCGAGCTCGTCTCCACGGAGGAGGAGATCGAGGAGGAGGGCCGGGCCACGCCGGGCCGTCTCGCCCGGCTGCGCGCCGCGCTCACGGCCGCCGGCCCGAGCGTGGAGGTCCTCGCGTCGGGCGCCGCCGCCGTGGCCGCGGTCGGATCGCTGCTGGGGGGCTGACCCGATGGCCGGGCCGTACTGGAACGACGAGGCCCAGCGCTGGGAGAGCGGTGACGCGGGGCCGCCCGCTCCGCATGTCCCGGTGCCGCCGCCGCTGCCACCCCTGCCCTCGGTGCCGCCGGCGGATCCGCTCGCCCCGGCCGACGGGCCCCCGTCGTACGACCTCGCCGGACCGGGCGGCGCCGAACGCGGCGCCCGGTCGTTACGGGGCCGGATTTCGCCATTCGCCGCCGGGGCCGCCGTCGTCGTACTGGCACTGGGGGCGGTGGGCGTGTGGTTCACGCTGGGCCACCGCGGCGAGGACTCCGGGCGTACGGGCGCGCAAGCGCCGCAGGCCGTCGAGTCGGCCGGCAGCACCTCGCCCGCCACCGGGGCGACCGCCCCGGAAGAGAGCACCGCCGCGGAGCCGACCGGACCGCAGACCGCGGAGCCGACCGGGACGGGCTCCCCGCGGGTGCCGGCCGGGTACCGGCTGGTGGCGGACGCCGAGGGCTTCACCGCCGCCGTCCCCGAGGACTGGGAGCGCAGCCTGGAGAACGACCGCGTCTTCTACCGCACGGCCGACCGTGCCTCGCTGGTGCAGGTCTTCCAGGTGACCGAGCCCGGCATGAGCCCCGGCGAGGCCGTGCGCCTGGCGTCCGGCGGGCTGCGGAGCGGCACCGAGGGGTACGACGAGATCCGGGTGGGCCCGGTGGACGGCGCCGTGAACGAGGGGCAGTCGGCCGAGCTGGTCTACGAGTACGACAGCGAGGAGAGCGGCGGGCGCCGGCGGGGAGTCGAACGTGTCTTCCGGGTCGACGGCGGCGACCTGTGGGCCGTGCTGGTCGCGGCGCCTGCCGGGGAGTGGCCGCGGCAGCAGGAAATCCTCCGTACGGTGATCGAAAACTTCCAACCGAATGACACCTTCTGACCGTTTTTGATCCGTAACGGTCGTGATGCAGGGCACTTTCGGCCACTCATTGCGCATGGTTATCGGCTTTGGGGGGAGGGCTCCCGGTCGCCGGTCTTTACTGGCGGTACATATCGGGAACGGAAGGCGAAACGCGACGTGTCGGGACAACAGACCATTCATGTGGGCGGGAAGTGGCAGGCAGCCGCTTCCGGCGCCACGCGCGAGATCATCGACCCCGCTGACGCCAAGCCTTTCGCCGTCGTCGCCGAGGGCGGCGCAGCCGACGTCGACGCCGCCGTGGCGGCCGCCCGTGCGGCGTTCGACTCGGGCGAGTGGCCCCGTACCCCGGTGGCCGAGCGCGCCGCGCTGCTGCGGCGCGTCGGTGAGCTGCTCCAGCGCGACCGCGAGGAGATCGCACTCCTCGAAAGCCGCGACGCGGGGAAGACGCTGGAAGAGGGCCGGGTCGACGTCGACTGCGTGAGCGACGCCTTCCGGTACTTCGCCGACCTCGTCGTGGGCGAGGGCGCCGGCCGCGTCGTGGACGCCGGTTCGCCTGACATCCACAGCGTCGTCGTGTACGAGCCGGTCGGAGTCTGCGCGCTCATAGCGCCGTGGAACTACCCGCTCCTCCAGGCCAGCTGGAAGATCGCCCCGGCGCTGGCCGCGGGCAACACCTTCGTGCTCAAGCCCAGCGAGATCACCCCGCTGACGACCGTCGCGCTCGTCGAGCTGCTCGTCGAGGCGGGACTGCCGGCCGGTGTCGCCAACCTCGTGACCGGCGCCGGTGACCCCGTCGGCGCGCGGATGTCCGAGCACCCCGATGTCGACCTCGTGTCGTTCACGGGCGGCCTCGCCAGCGGTACGAAGGTCATGCAGGCCGCCGCCGTCACCGTGAAGAAGGTCGCCCTGGAGCTGGGCGGCAAGAACCCGAACGTCGTCTTCGCCGACGCCTGCGCCACCGAAGAGGGCTTCGACACCGCCGTAGACCAGGCGCTCAACGCCGCGTTCATCCACAGCGGCCAGGTCTGCTCGGCCGGCTCCCGGCTCATCGTCGAGGAGTCGGTGCGCGAGCGCTTCGTCGCCGAACTCGCCCGCCGGGCCGCGAAGATCCGCCTCGGCCGCGGCACGGCCGACGGCGTGGAATGCGGACCGCTCGTCTCCGCGCAGCAGCTGGCGAAGACCGAGATGTACGTCGCCTCTGCACTGGAGGAGGGCGCCGTACTGCGCGCCGGCGGCAGCCGGCCCGAGCCGTCCGACGTACGGCCCGAGGGCGGGTACTTCTACGCCCCGACCGTCCTGGACCAGTGCCACCGCGAGATGCGCGTCGTACGGGAAGAGGTCTTCGGGCCGGTCCTGACGGTGGAGACCTTCCGTACCGAGGACGAGGCCGTCGCCCTCGCCAACGACACCGAGTACGGGCTGGCCGGCGGCGTGTGGACGGCCGACGCCGGGCGCGCGCGGCGCGTCGCCGGACGGCTGCGCCACGGCACGGTGTGGATCAACGACTTCCATCCCTACCTGCCGCAGGCGGAGTGGGGCGGGTTCGGCAAGTCCGGTGTCGGGCGAGAGCTCGGGCCGTCGGGCCTCGCCGAGTACCGCGAGGCGAAGCACATCTACCAGAACCTGGACCCGCGCCCGGTGCGCTGGTTCGCGGGCTGACGGAGGCCCTTCCCCCTCCCCGCCCCCTTCCCCCTCCCCGTCCCCTTCCCCTCCCACAACCGGTCCCCCCGGGACCCCGGCCCCCTACGGCCGGACGGGCCCGACCTCCCGTGGTCGCACGAAAGAGGAGCAGTAACCCATGCCTGTATACGACTACGTCGTCGTCGGCGGCGGCACCGCGGGTTCGGTGATCGCGTCCCGGCTCACCGAGGACCCGTCCGTCCGCGTCGCCGTGATCGAGGGCGGACCCTCCGACGTCGACCGCCCCGAAGTGCTGACGCTGCGCCGCTGGATGGGCCTGCTCGGCGGTGAACTCGACTACGACTACCCCACGACCGAGCAGCCACGCGGCAATTCCCACATCCGGCACAGCCGCGCCCGCGTCCTGGGCGGCTGCTCCTCGCACAACACGCTGATCGCCTTCCAGCCGCTGCCGTCCGACTGGGACGAGTGGGAGACCGCGGGCGCCAAGGGCTGGGGCGCCGCCTCCATGGCGCCGTACTTCCACAAGCTCCGCAACAACATCGTGCCGGTCGACGAGAAGGACCGGAACGCCATCGCCCGCGACTTCGTCGACGCGGCGCAGGAGGCCATCGGCGTACCCCGCGTCGAAGGGTTCAACATGCAGCCCTTCCACGAGGGCGCCGGCTTCTTCGACCTCGCCTACCACCCCGAGAACAACAAGCGCTCGTCCGCCTCCGTCGCGTACCTGCACCCCTTCCTTGACCGGCCGAACCTCCACCTCATGCTGGAGACTTGGGCGTACAGGCTGGAGCTCGACGGGACCCGGGCGACCGGCGTGCACGTCCGTACGAAGGACGGCGAGGAGGTACTCGTCGAGGCGAGCCGCGAGGTGCTCGTCTGCGCGGGCGCGGTGGACACCCCGCGGCTGCTGCTGCACTCCGGCATCGGCCCGAAGGCCGACCTGGAAGCGCTCGGGATCCCCGTCGTGCTCGACCTGCCCGGCGTCGGCGAGAACCTGCTCGACCACCCCGAGTCGGTCATCGTCTGGGAGACGGACGGGCCGATACCCGAGAACTCGGCGATGGACTCTGACGCGGGTCTGTTCGTACGCCGGGACCCGGCGAGCCGGGGCCCGGACCTGATGTTCCACTTCTACCAGATCCCGTTCACCGACAACCCGGAACGCCTCGGCTACGAACGGCCCGAGCACGGTGTGTCGATGACGCCGAACATCCCCAAGCCGCACAGCCGCGGCCGCCTCTTCCTGACCAGCGCCGACCCGGCCGTCAAGCCCGCGCTGGACTTCCGCTACTTCACGGACGAGGACGACTACGACGCCCAGACCCTCGTGGACGGCATCCGCATGGCCCGCGAGATCGCCAAGGCCGAGCCGCTCGCGAAGTGGCTCAAGCGCGAGGTCTGCCCCGGGCCCGACGTCACCTCCGACGAGGACATCAGCGAGTACGCCCGCAAGGTCGCCCACACCGTGTACCACCCGGCCGGCACCTGCCGGATGGGTGACTCCTTCGACGAACTTGCCGTAGTGTCACCGGACTTGAAAATCCGCGGGCTCGAAGGCATCCGCATCGCCGACGCATCCGTCTTCCCGACGATGCCCGCCGTGAACCCGATGATCGGGGTCCTGATGGTCGGGGAGAAGTGCGCCGAACTGCTTGCCTCAACAACTGCACCGGGAGGTGATGCGTGATGACCGCTCCTGAACAGACGAACGCCGCCGAACCGGTCTTCTCCGTAAAGAACCTGTGGAAGGTGTTCGGCCCGAAGGCGGACCGAATACCCGCCGACAAGGAATGCGCCGAACTGACCGCCGAGGAGCTGCGGGCCCGCACCGGCTGTACCGCCGCCGTGCGCGACGTCTCCTTCGACGTGCAGAAGGGGGAGGTCTTCGTCGTCATGGGGCTCTCGGGCTCCGGCAAGTCCACCCTCGTACGCTGCCTGACCCGCCTCATCGAGCCGACCTCCGGCGCCATCGCCATCGACGGCGAGGACGTCCTTTCCATGGACAGGTCGCGGCTGCGCGAACTGCGCCGGCACCGCGCCTCCATGGTCTTCCAGCACTTCGGCCTGCTGCCGCACCGCTCCGTGATCGACAACATCGCCTACGGCCTGGAGATCCAGGGCATGGGCAGGGCGGAGCGCCGCGCCAAGGCCGCCGAGGTCGTCGAGAAGGTCGGCCTCGCGGGGATGGAGGAGCGCCGTCCCGGCCAGCTCTCCGGCGGACAGCAGCAGCGCGTCGGTCTGGCCCGCGCCCTCGCCGTCGACCCCGAAGTGCTGCTCTTCGACGAGCCGTTCAGCGCGCTCGACCCCCTGATCCGCCGCGACATGCAGGAAGAGGTCGTCCGCCTGCACCGCGAAGAGGGCCGCACGATGGTCTTCATCACCCACGACCTCAGCGAGGCGCTGCGGCTCGGCACCCGGATCGCGCTGATGCGCGACGGCCGGATCGTGCAGCTCGGCACCCCCGAGGAAATCGTCGGCTCGCCCGCCGACGACTACGTACGTGACTTCGTCCGTGACGTCGCGCGCGAGCAGGTCATGACCGTACGCACCGCCATGCGACCGGCCGGCGACGCCCGCGAGACGGAGACCGGGGCGTCCGTCTCTCCCGACGCCACGGTCTCGTCCGCCATCGAGGCCGTCGCCCGCACCGGCGAGCCCGCCCGCGTGATGGAGAACGGACGCTGCATCGGCATCGTCGACCACCAGGGGCTGCTCGCCGTCGTCGCGGGCATCGATACGGCAAAGGCGGTCGCCGCATGACGGCGGCCGTCACCGCGCCCGCGAAGGAGCCCGCGAACGAGCCCGCGGCGCGGCCCGCGAAGGACAAGCCGGCAGCAGGGCGCGCCCCCGGCCGGTTCGCCGCCGTCGTACGCCACCGCGCCGGCCGCAAGCTGCTGCCGCTCGCCGTCGCCGCGTTGCTGCTCGTACCGCTCGGCATCGCGCTGTGGGGCGGCGGGAGCTGGCCCGCCGGGCTGACCGTCGACGTGTCGGGTCCGCTCGACGACGCCAACGCGTGGGTCATCGACAACCGCGAGACCCACCCCCTCTTCCTGTACTTCCTGCTGCACCTCTCCAACACCGCCACCGACGCGGTCGACGCCGTCTACAGCGGTCTCGACGCGCTCGGCTGGGCCGGCTTCGCCGCCATGGCCGTGCTCTTCGCGTGGCGCGCCGCCGGACTCGGCCGGCGCGGCGCGAAGACGGCCGCCGTCGCCGCCGTCGTGTTCGCGGTGTGCGGGGTGCTCGGCATGTGGGACGCCACGCTGCTCACCATCGCGCTGATGGTCGTGGCCGTGGCCCTCGCCTCCGTACTCGGCATCCTGCTCGGGCTCGCGGCCGGACTCTCCGACCGTTTCCACCGGATGCTGCGCCCGGTGCTCGACACCATGCAGGTCATGCCGGCCTTCGCGTACCTGCTGCCGTTCGTGCTCGTCTTCGGCACCGGTACCCCCGCCGCCCTCTTCTGCACGGTCATCTACGCCGCCCCGCCGATGGCCCGCCTCACGGCCCTCGGGCTGCGCGGCGCCGACGCCGGGGTCCTGGAGGCGTCGGCCTCGCTCGGCGCGAACGGCTGGCAGCGGCTGTGGACGGCGCGACTGCCGCTCGCCCGCAAGGAAATGCTGCTCGGCCTCAACCAGACGATCATGATGGCGCTCTCGATGGTCGTCATCGCGGCGCTCGTCGGCGCCGGTGGTCTCGGCGAAGAGGTCTACTCGGCGCTGTCCACGGTCGACGTCGGCAAGGCGCTCGCGGCCGGCATCCCGATCGTGCTGATCGCGGTCTGGCTCGACCGTACGACCGCCGCTGCGGGCGAGCGCATCGGTGCCTCCGTGCCCGGCGGCTCGCGGCTGCTGCACGGGTGGCGCGCCTGGGCGCTGGTCGCGGTCGTCACCGCGGTCGTCGCCGCCGCCGGACGCGCGCTGCTCACGCGGTCCTGGCCGGAAGGCTGGACGTACGACATCTCCACACCCGTCAACAGGGCCCAGGACTGGATCACCGAGCACCTCGCCTCGGGCATCCCCGTCCTCGGCGGCACGGAGGTGTGGTCGGAGAACTTCACCCTGTGGGTGCTCAACCCGCTGCGCGACGGACTGGTGTGGCTGCCCTGGTGGGCGCTGCTGCTGATCGTCGCCGGGCTGGCGTGGCTGGTCGGGACCTGGGCGACCGCGCTCACCTCGACGCTCGCGCTGGGCGCCATTGGCGTACTCGGCGTGTGGACGAAGTCCCTCGACACGCTGTCCCAGGTGATCGCCGCGCTCTTCGTGACGCTGCTGCTGGGCTTCGCGCTCGGCATCGCGGCAGCGCGGGCGGGCCGGTTCGAACGGTGGATGCGGCCGGTGCTCGACGCGATGCAGACGATGCCGCAGTTCGTGTACCTGATCCCGGTGGTCGCGCTGTTCGGTGTCACGCGCGCCTCCGCCATCATCGCGGCCGTCGTGTACGCGCTGCCGGCCGTCGTCCGCATCACCACCCAGGGCATCCGTGAGGTCGACCCCGCCGCCCTGGAAGCCTCGCGCTCCCTGGGCGCAGGCTCCCGGCAGCAGCTCCTCCAGGTGCAGCTCCCGCTGGCCCGCCCGGCGCTCCAGCTCGCGGTCAACCAGGGTGTCGTGCTGGTCCTCGCCGTGGTCGTCGTCGGCGGCCTCGTCGGTGGTGGCGCGCTCGGTTACGACGTGGTCAAGGGGCTGTCGCGCGGCGAGATGGGGGTCGGCATGACGGCCGGCGCCGCGATCGTCTGCCTCGGTCTCGTACTGGACCGCCTCACCCAGCCCGGTACGGGCCGCTCCGGTCGTCGTCACGACAACTGACCGGACCCGGCCCCCCTTCTGCTTCATTCCTGCCTAGAAGAGAGTCACCCTCACCATGCGCATGAATACGCGAAACAGCCGCACCATCCGAACGGCCACCGCCACCGCCGCCGCCCTCGGCCTGCTCGCCCTCAGCGGGTGCGGCGCCGCCGAGACCGGCAAGAGCGACGAGGCCGGTGACAAGAAGACCGTGAAGCTGACCGTCCCCTCGTGGGTCGGCGCGCAGGCCAACACGGCGGTCGCGGCGTACCTCCTGGAGAAGGAGCTCGGGTACACCGTCAAGACCCAGCAGATGGGCGAGGTCCTCGCATGGGACGCGCTGTCGAAGGGCGACATCGACGGGATCCTGGAGGACTGGGGCCACCCGAAGGAGGAGAAGAGCTACGTCGACACCAAGAAGACCGTCGTCAAGGGCGGCGACCTCGGTGTCACCGGGCACATCGGCTGGTTCGTGCCGAAGTACTTCGCGGACAAGCACCCGGACGTCACGGACTGGAAGAACCTCAACAAGTACGCCGACGAGTTCAAGACCGCGGAGAGCGGTGACAAGGGCGAGATCCTCGAAGGGTCCCCGGACTACGTCACCAACGACGACGCGATCATCAAGAACCTGAAGCTGAACCTCAAGACGAACTACTCGGGTTCCGAGGCCAGCCAGATCACGGCCATGAAGAAGTACGCGAAGGCGAAGAAACCGTTCCTGACGTACTGGTGGACGCCGCAGTGGCTGAACGCCGAGATCGACATGGTCGAGGTCAAGCTGCCGGCGTACAAGGAAGGCTGCGACGCCGACCCCGAGAAGGTCGCCTGCGCCTACCCGAACACGCCGCTCCAGAAGTTCTTCAACGCGGACTTCGCGAAGAACGGCGGCAAGGCGGCGGAGTTCCTGAAGAACTTCAAGTGGACGACCGAGCAGCAGAACGAGGTCGCCCTGATGATCGCGGACGAGAAGCTGTCGCCCGAGGCCGCGGCCGAGAAGTGGGTCAAGGCGAACGAGTCGACGTGGAAGACCTGGATGCCGAAGAAGTAGGTTTCCAGCGCATTACGAGGGGCCTGCCGCCCGGCGGCAGGCCCCTCGGCGCGTCTCCGTGCGCGGTGGTCAGTGCGCGAAGGCGCCCGGGGTGTAGTGGCCGGCGACCATGCGGGTCGTCACGGCGAACCGGTTCCAGGCGTTGATGGTGTTGATCAGTGCGATCAGGCGGGCCAGTTCCGGCTCCCCGAAGTGCTCGGCGGCCCTCGCGTACACCTCGTCGGGGACGAATCCGTCGGTCAGGACGGTCACGGCCTCGGTCAGTTCGAGGGCCGCGGCCTCCTGCTCCGTGTAGAAGTGCCGCGACTCGTCCCACGCGCTGAGCTGGACGATCCGCTCGACCGTTTCGCCCGCCGCGAGTGCGTCCTTGGAGTGCATGTCGACGCAGAAGGCGCAGTGGTTGATCTGCGAGGCGCGGATCTTGACCAGTTCGACGAGCAGGGGGTCGAGGCCCTTCTTCGCTGCCGCGTCGAGCGTGATCATGGCCTTGTAGACGTCGGGGACGAGCTTCGCCCACTCCAGGCGGGGCGTGTGCTCGTGGGCGTACTGGGGCGTCGCGGTGGACGTGTCGGTAGTCATGGGAACGACGCTACGGCGCTGTTGGCGCACCGGTATGGTCCATTTCCATGACGGATTCATGGGCCACCTCCGGGGTCGACCTGCATGTGGAGCTGGGCGGTTCCGGGCTGCGTACGGGCCTGACGAAGGCCCTGCGGGAAGCCGTCCGTACGGGCAGGCTGGCCCCGGGGACGCGGCTGCCGTCCTCCCGCTCGCTCGCCGTCGACCTGGGCGTCGCCCGCAACACCGTCGCCGACGCGTACGCCGAGCTGGTCGCCGAGGGGTGGCTCACCGCCCGCCAGGGCTCGGGCACGCGGGTGGCGGAGCGGGCCGCGCCGCGCAGGGCGGTGCCCGCCGCCGCGGCGCGCCGGGCCGTGCGGCGCGAGCCGGCGTACAGCCTCGTGCCGGGCAGGCCCGACCTGGCGTTCTTTCCGCGTGCCGAGTGGCTGAAGGCGGCCAGGCGCGCGCTGACGGCGGCGCCGCACGAGGCGTTCGGGTACGGCGATCCGCGCGGGCGGGTCGAGCTGCGCACCGCGGTCGCCGAGTACGTGGCGCGGGCGCGCGGCGTACGGGCCACGCCGGACCGGGTCGTCGTCTGCTCCGGGTTCGTGTACGGGCTGACGCTCCTCGCCGGCGTGCTGCGGCAGCGGCGCGTACGGGAGGTGGCGGTCGAGTCGTACGGTCTCGGCTTCCACCGGGACCTGCTCACCGAGGCCGGGCTGCGCACCGCGGCCCTCGGCTTCGACGCGTACGGTTCGCGCACCGGGGAGCTGGCGGGGCTGCGGGGCGCGGGGGCGGTGCTGCTGACGCCGGCCCACCAGTTCCCGATCGGTCTCGCCCTGCATCCGGACCGGCGCACGGCGGCGGTCGACTGGGCGCGCGCCACCGGCGGACTGATCCTGGAGGACGACTACGACGGCGAGTTCCGCTACGACCGGCAGCCGGTCGGCGCCCTCCAGGGCCTCGATCCGGAGCGCGTGGTCTACCTGGGGACGGCGAGCAAGGCGCTGGCGCCGGGGCTGCGGCTGGGCTGGATGGTGCTGCCGGAGCCGCTGGTCGAGGAGGTGACGGCGGCGAAGGGGGCCGTGGACTGGGCATCGAGCGCGCTGGACCAGCTCACGCTGGCGGAGTTCATCGGCTCGGGGGCGTACGACCGTCATGTGCGCTCGATGCGGCTGCGCTACCGGCGGCGGCGCGACCAGCTGGTGGCGGCGGTGGCGGAGCGGGCGCCGGACGTACGGGTGACGGGGATCGCGGCCGGGCTGCACGCGGTGCTGGAGCTGCCGCCCGGCACGGAACGCTCGGTGGTGCAGGCGGCGGCGTGGCAGGGGCTCGCGCTGGCAGGCGTGGACGGCTTCCGGCACCCGTCGGCCCGGCGGGACCGGGACGCGCTGGTCGTCGGCTACGCGACGCCGCCGGACAGCGCGTGGGCGGGTGCGCTGGACGCGCTGTGCCGGGCACTGCCGTGACGGCCGGGGGCGCGGGGGCGGCGGCCTGCCCGGGAGCCGTCGGAGGAGGGGGGAGCCCCGACCGGACGGGGGAGGCCGGCCGGGGCTCGTACGGGGGTGGGTGCGGCGGGCCGCCCATGGGCGCCTCGTTCCGCCCCACGTAAAGATGAACGATAAACCATCCCGGTGAGTTCCCGGCGGGCCCCTCACCCTTCACGGTGGTCACCGGGTGCCCTCGTTCCCGCACCGCCGTGACCCGGTCCCCGGCCTCGCCGCGGGGCCGCCGACGCCTCGTCGGTCACCGCGTCCGACGCCTCGCCGAACCGCGCCAGCGCCAGCGCGCCCGCCACCGCCACCACGAAACCCACCGCCGCCGGTACGGCCAGGCCCTCGCGGGTACGGTCGCCGAGCCACACCACGCCCACCAGGGCCGGGCCGATCGTCTCGCCGACCACCATGCCCGCCGTCGCCGTGGTCACCGAGCCGCGCTGGAACGCCGACGTGAGCAGCAGAAACGCCGTGCCGCCGGCCAGCAGAAGGGCGTACCAGGCCGGATTGGCGGCGAGCGCCGACGGGGCCAGGTCGTCGATCAGCCGCACCGAGACCGACACCACCCCGAATCCCGTGCCCGCCCCGAAGCCCAGCACCAGCGCGCGGGCCCGGCCCGGCAGGCGGCCCGCCACCGCGCCCGCGACCAGTACGGCGAAGGCGGCACCGAGCAGCGCGTAAGGAAGAGCGGGCGGGCCCTGGCTCTCGCCCTCCGGCCCGACGGAGAGCCCGATCATCGCCAGGCCCGCGCTGACCACGCCCACCGCGGTCCACTCCAGGCCCCTCAGTCGCACCTTCAGCACGTGGGCGGCGACCACGGCGGTGACGGCGAGGCTCGCGGCCTGGGACGCCTCGACGGCGTAGATCGGGATGGTGAGCAGGGCGACGATCTGGAGGGCGAAGCTGAGGCCGTCGAGGGCCAGGCCGACGAGGTAGCGCCACTGGCGCATGGCGCGCAGCTGGAGCGTCACGTCGACCCCGCTGCCGGTGCCGGGCTTCGCGGCGCGGGCCGCGACGGCCTGGAGCACGGAGGCCGTACCGATGCAGACCGCCGAACTGAGCGCGCAGATCATCCCAAGGAGCACAAACCGACTCTAGAGGGGCGAAGATCGGGCACCCGGTTCCACCGGCGGGAGCGGGCCATCTAGTCTGTCGGACGGCCTTGAGAATCAGATCGAACGACGGGGGAGGGGCCGGTACATGGCGGCACGACGGCGCAAACTGAGGTCGGGCACGGTGCTGCTCGGCGGCATGGGCGTGCTCGCGGCGACGCTCACCGCGTGCGGCTCGGAGCCGGACCGGCGCTGCGTGGACCCGGTCACGCAGGAAGTGCTGCCGGACTACAAGTGCGACGACGACGGCAACGGCGGCAGGTACTACTACGGCGGCCGTGTCAGCGACGGCAAGGTCACGGACGGCAGCTTCGACAAGTCCGCGGTCGACCGGGGCGGCTTCGGCTCCTCCGGCTCCGGCGGCGGCTGACAGGGCCCCCGGGCTCAGGCACCAGGCACTCACCGATGAAGCGACACACGATCGAACCGCGCCCCGGCTGGCAGCAGACCGTCGAGGAGCAGGGCCTCATCTACCCGCTGACCCGCTTCCCGGACGGGTCGCTGCGCCCGTACTGGGACGAGAGCGCGTACTACGAGTTCTCGCTGCCCGAGGTCGAGGCGATGGAGGAGGTCGTCGAGGAACTGCACGCCATGTGCCTGGCCGCCGCCGGGCACATCGTCGAGCACGACCGCTTCGCCGACCTCGGCATCACGGACCCGCGCCTGGCGTCGAGGATCGCCACCTCGTGGCGGCGACGGGCCGAACTCCCCTCCGTCTACGGGCGTTTCGACCTCCGGTACGACGGCACGGGCCCGGCCAAGATGCTGGAGTACAACGCCGACACGCCCACCTCGCTGGTGGAGGCGGCCAGCCCGCAGTGGTTCTGGATGGAGGAGCGCTTCCCCGGCGCCGACCAGTGGAACTCGCTGCACGAGCGGCTCGTCGACGCCTGGAAGCACCAGGCGCACCTCCTGCCGCCCGGTCCCGTGCACTTCGTCCACTCGGACGGCGACGAGCTCGGCGAAGACCTGATGACCGTCGCCTATCTGCGCGAGACGGCCCAGCAGGCCGGGCTCGCCACCGAGGCGCTGTCCGTGGAGCAGATCGGCTGGGACCGGCTCTCGGGCCGCTTCGTCGACGGCCGGCTGCGCTTCATCCGCAGCTGCTTCAAGCTCTACCCCTGGGAGTGGCTGACGACCGACCGCTTCGGTCCGCACGTCCTGGACACCCTCGACAACGGCGGCGGCACCGGCAGCACCTGCTGGATCGAGCCCGCCTGGAAGATGCTGCTCTCCAACAAGGCGCTGCTCGCGATCCTGTGGGAGCTCTACCCCGGCCACCCCAACCTGCTCGCCGCGTATCTCGACGGCCCGCGCGAACTGGCGGCCCCCGACGGCCCCGGCTTCGTCGCCAAGCCGCTGCTCGGCCGCGAGGGCGCGGGCGTCACGATCCACGGACCGGGGACCGCCCATTCACCGGTCGTCGGTGAACAGCCCGTCTGCTACCAGGAGTTGGCACCCCTGCCGGACTTCGACGGCAACCGCGTGGTGCTCGGCGCGTGGGTCGTCGAGAACGAGGCAGCGGGCCTCGGCATCCGGGAGTCCTCGGGCCTGATCACGGACGAGTACGCCCGCTTCCTGCCGCACGTGATCCTTTAGGCGCGGAAGCGGGCCCTCGGTCACCGGACCGGGATCATGCCGGGCCCGGCCGGCGACCGGGCTCCGCCGCGCCCACGACCGCCACCAGCAGTCCCGGGAAGCGCGCCTCCAGATCCGCCCGCCGCAGCGTGTTCATCTTCGCCGTCCCCCGGTAGTGCTGCCGTATCACGCCGGCCACCCGCAGCACTCTGAAGTGGTGCGTCGACGTCGACTTGCTCACCCCGAGCCCGGCGGCAGCGGCGGAGCAACTGGCCAGGCCCTCCTCGTCGAGCGCCGCCAGTACGCGGACGACCTGTAGCCGGGCCGGGTCGGCGAGAGCCTGAAGAACGCTCTCCAGCCGTATCTCCTCCCGGGGCGGGTGCTCCAGCTCTCTGCCTCCGGCGCTCCGAACTTCCCTGTGCCGCACGGGAATCCCCCTCTTCCTGACGTCTTCACTTTTCCGGGTTGACGCGCTCTCCATCCCGGTGCAATATTGCGTGCACAAGCAACGCTTGCGCAAGCAATGAATACGGAAGGATCTCGACATGGCCTGGATCTACTTGCTCATCGCCTCGGTCTTCGAGGTGATCTTCGCCCTCGGCACCAACGCCACCGACGGCTTCACCAAGCTCGTACCGTCCCTGATCACCGCGGTCGCCGCCGGCTTCGGCATCTTCTTCCTCAGCCTCGCGCTGAAGACGCTCGACGTCGGCGTCGGTTACGCGATCTGGACCGGCATCGGCTCCGTCGGCACCGTCCTCCTCGGCACGGTGATCTTCGACGAGTCGCTGAACCTCGGCAAGGTCATCTGCTTCGTCGCCATCCTCGGCGGAATCATCGGCCTCAAGCTGGTCGACCGCGGCTCGGCCGAGGCCGAGGCGACGACCGCGCCGGCCACTGCGACGGTCCCCGAGCCGGTCCGCTGACGCGGCCCGCCACCACGACCGACGGGTGACCGACATGCCTCTGAAGATCGAGATCTGGTCCGACTACGTCTGCCCGTTCTGCCTTCTCGCCAAGAAGGTCCTGGATCAGGCGACCGAGGGCAAGGACGTGGAGATCACCTGGCATCCGTACGAGCTGCGACCGGAACCGACGCCGACCCTGCTGGTCGAGGGGGACTACCTCCAGACCATCTGGAAGAGCGTGGTCTACCCGATGGCGGCCCGCCTGGAGTCGCCGATCGTCCTGCCGGACGTGTCACCGCAGCCGTACAGCCGGCTTGCCTTCGAGGGCTACCAGTTCGCGCTGGAGCACGGCAAGGGAGCCGAGTACAACGAACGACTTCTGACGGCCTTCTTCGTGGAGGAGCGCGACATCGGCGATGTCGAGGTCCTCACCGAACTGGCCGGCGGACTGGGCCTGGACGCCGGCCGCTACCGCACCGCCCTCCGGACCGGCCGCTACTACGAGACGCACCAGCGGATCCAGCGCCACGCACACGAGGACCTCGGGATCAAGACCGTCCCCACCCTCTTCATCGGGGAGGGCCGCACCAAGGTCGAGGGCATGCCCCAACGCGCCTTCCTCACCAAGGTCGTCGACGAGGTACTCGCGGCAGAACAGCAGGCGGCGCGGCGACCCGCAGCACGACAACCCGCACCAATACCGCTCCCCGTGGCCTGAAGGCCGCCGCGCCGCACCCCCCAAGAACCCACATCACCAAGGAGAACCACGTCATGGCCTGGATCTGGCTGCTCATCGCCTCCGTCTTCGAGGTCGCCTTCGCCCTCGGCACTAACGCCACCAAGGGTTTCACCCGCCTGTGGCCCTCCGTCTTCACCCTGCTGGCGGCCGCCGGTGGCATCTTCACCCTGAGTCTTTCGCTGCGGACGCTGGACGTCGGCGTCGGTTACGCGATCTGGACCGGCATCGGCTCCGTCGGCACCGTCCTCCTCGGCTCGGTGATCTTCAAGGAGAAGATCACCAAGGAGAAGGTCCTGTGCTTCGCGTCGATCGTCGGCGGCATCATCGGCCTCAAGCTGGCCTCGGGCATCTGACCGGCCGGCTCCGGCCGGCGGTCCGGCCGGTGCTCCTCCGCGAGCAGAGCCACCCCGCCGGGAGCGTCACCGCGCACCGCCACCGCGGCTCCACCGCGCTCCCGCCACTCCGGCGCCCCGTGCCCGCACCGCCGCGCCGGCCCCTCAAGACGGAACCCCGGCCGCCAGTACCGATTCCCCGCCAGGCGGCCGGGGTTCCCACCCCTCTGCCAAAGCGATTGCGAGGAGACCATGCCTTCCCAGGGATTCCTGGACCACCTCACCGACCAGGCGGCACTGCGACCGCACGGAACCGCCCTCGTCTTCCGGGAGGAGCGGGTCACCTACGGGGACCTGCTGAGCACGGCCCAGGACCTCCGTACGCAGCTGGCGGACCTCGGCCTCCCCGCCGGGCGGCCGGTCGCCCTCTCCGTGAAGAAGTCGCCCGGCGCGATCGCCCTGGTCATCGCCCTTCTGATGGAGCGGCGGCAGATCCTGCTGCCCTCGCCGGAGCTCGGTGAGGACGTCCTTCAGACCCTCGGCCGGCAGGCATCCTGCTCCCACGTCCTGACGGTCTCGACCGAGCCCGGAGGCGGCCGCCCCACGGTGGGGGCACGAGAGGTGGCGGGGCCCCCGGGCGCCGAGGGCTTCGTACTGCCGCCGGCCGCCCAGGCGTCGCTCTTCCTCACGACCTCGGGTTCCACCGGCACCCCCAAGATCGTCCCGCTGCTCGGTGCGGCCGTGGACAACTTCCTCGACTGGGGCGCCGGACAGTTCGTGGCGCCGGGCACCTCCGTCCTCAGCTACGCCCCCCTGAACTTCGACCTGTCGCTGCTGGACGTCTGGTCCACCCTCGCGGCCGGCGGCAAGGTCGTCCTCGTCGACCAGGACCGGGCCACCGATCCGGCGTATCTGCTCGGGCTCTTCGAGCAGGAGGGCCCGGAGGTCGTCCAGGCCGTGCCGATGTTCTACCGCCTGCTGGCGGAGGCGGCGGAGGCGGCGGAGGCCGCGCGGCCCGATGGGCCGGTCTTCGGGCAGGCGCGGCACGTGATCTTCACCGGTGACGCGATGCCGTACGCCCTGCTGACCCGGCTCACGGCGCTCTTCCCCGCCGCCCGCTTCCACAATCTCTTCGGCTGTACGGAGACCAACGACAGTCTGATGCACACGGTCGACGCCGAACGGCTCTCCCCGGACGAGAAGATTCCGATCGGCCGCCCGCTCCCGGGTGTGGACGCCCTGCTGCTCGACGAGGACGGGCGGATCATCCCCGGCGAGGGCACCGGCGAACTGCTGGTCGCCACCCCTTTCCAGACTTCCGGGTACCTCGAAACCGCGCGCAACGAAGGCGTGTTCGTGCCGCACCCGGACGGCGCCCACCTCGGCGCCTATTACCGCACCGGCGACATGGTCACCCGTCGCCAGGACGGTGCGTACGTCCTGGAGGGCCGTAACGACTTCCACGTGAAGGTCCGCGGTGTGCGGACCAACATGCAGGAGGTCGAGCAGGTCATCCTCCAGCACCGGGATGTCAGGGAGGCGGCCGTGGTCGCCCTCCCCGACGAGCTGGCCGGCGTGCGCCTGCACGCCCTGGTGCAGCGCCGGGAGGGCTCGGGGCTCGGCGGCCTGTCGCTGCGCACCCACTGCGCCGCGTCGCTCCCGCGCCCGGCCATCCCCGGATCGATCGTCGTCGGCGACGTACCGCTGCCGCGCACACCGACCGGGAAGCCCGACCGCAACCTCATCAAGAAGAACCAGACCGAGAGGAACGCAGCATGAGCAGCAGAGACACCAGCGCCACGACCGACCGGATAACCGAGTTCGTCACCAGCCAGTTCCTGCCGGACGTCGACGCCTCCGAACTGGCCGCCGACTACGACCTGGTGGACAACGGCGTCATCGACTCCCTGGGCCTGATCCGGGTCATCTCCTGGGTCTCGGAGACCTTCGAGCTCCCGCTGGACGACATACCGATCGCCGCCGAGAACTTCCGTTCCGTCGAGGCCATCGACCGTTTCGTCACCGGGGCGAAGGCCCCCGCCACGGCGGTCTGAGCCGTACCGCATCCCTTTTTTCCGCGTACCCATCGACAGCGATCCCGTTGAGGAGAGAACAGAAATGATCATTCGCGGTCTGTCCGACGTGAAGCACGTGGAGTGGGGCAACGGCCTGAGCCGGCGCTTCCTGACCGAGGCCGACGGCATGGGGTACTCCCTGACGGACACCGTCGTGTTCAAGGGCACGGTCTCCAAGCTCCAGTACCAGCAGCACCTGGAGGCCTGTTACTGCATCTCCGGCAGTGGCGCGGTGGAGACGGTCGCGGGCGAGCGCATCGAGATATCGGAGGGAATGATGTACGCCCTCGACGAACACGACGCGCATCTGCTGATCGCCTCGGAGAACGAGGACTTCCGCCTCGTGTGCGCCTTCGCCCCCGCCCTGCGCGGCGACGAGGTCCACTCGCTCAGCGCGGACGGTTACTCACGCTACTGAGTCCGTTCTTGTCCACTCCGTTTCCGTTTCACCCCTCCCCCAACACCGCGCCGGCCCGCTCGACGGCGAGCGGGCCGGCGCATCCCCCTTCGACCCTCATCTCCTAAGGACCGAAATGATCACGTGGACGGCTGAACAGCGGGAGTTCCGGGACCTGATGGTCCCCCTGGCGGACGAGCTGAACGAGGGGCACATCGAGTGGGACGAGAAGGAGGAGTTCCCGTACGACAAGTGGAAGACCATCCAGCGGTCCGGACTGCTGGCCGTGCCCTTCCGTGAGGAGTGGGGCGGCCGCGGCCAGTCGCTGCCGACCACGATGTACGCGCTGGAGGGGCTCGGCTACCACTCGCGTGACGCCGGGCTCAACTTCTCCGCCTCCACCCAGATCGTCTCCACCGGCATCCCGCTCCAGCGCTTCGGCTCCAAGGCGCTCAAGGACCGCTATCTGCCGCGGATCCTGGACGGCAGTCTGATCGGCGCACATGCCATCACCGAGCCGGACCACGGCTCGGACGCGACGAACATCCAGTCGGTCGCGGTCAAGGACGGTGACGACTACGTCATCAATGGCTCCAAGATGTTCATTTCCAATGCCACGATCGCCGATGTCTTTCTGCTGTACGTGCGCACCGGCGAGGCGGGCAGCCCGCTGGGCATCAGCGTCTTCCTCGTGGAGCGCGACACCCCCGGCCTGAGTGTGGGGCCGAACATCAGGAAGATGGGCCTGCACAGCTCGCCGCTCGCCGAGGTGTTCTTCGACGAGCTGCGGGTCCCCGCCTCGAACATGCTCGGCTCCGAGGGCGCCGGATTCCTCATCCTCGACTACGTGATGAAGCGGGAGATCCTCTTCTCCTTCTCCATCAACCTCGGCGAGATGCAGCACCGGCTGGAGCGCGTCGTCGCGTACGCCAGGAGCCGGGAGCAGTTCGGCCGGCCGATCGGCAAGTTCCAGGGCGTGTCGCACAAGATCGCCGACATGAAGATCGCGGTCGAGACCGCCCGCAAGTGGCTCTACGACACGGCCGAGAAGGTCGTCGCCAACAAGGACAGCACGATCGACGTCGCCGCCACCAAGATCACGGTGAGTGAGGCGAACAAGGCCACCGCCCTCACCGCCCTCCAGATATTCGGCGGCTACGGCTACCTCACCGAACACGGCATAGAGAAGGACGTGCGCAACGCGCTCGCCGGAACCATCTATTCCGGTACGTCCGAGATCCAGCGCAACCGCATCGCGTCGATGCTCGGCCTCTGATCTCCACCGCATCACTTCCCGCACCCGTACGAGAGTCCCTGGAGGGACGTGCCATGACCGTCGTCACCGAGCAGAGCCCCGACACCTTCGAGTACCTGCTGCGACCCACCTACTTCCTCGACCACGACGCCCCGGAGATCCAGGAGTTCGTCGACCGCTGGGTCACCGACCGCGACGCCCCGGCCGCCAAGAAGGCCGTCGAGCTGTACTACGCGGTCCGTGACCACGTCTTCTACGAGGTGTACGACGCGGACCTGTCCCGCGAAGGACTGCGGGCCAGCTCCATAGCCGTCGGCGGGCAGGGCTTCTGTCTCCACAAGTCGATCCTGTACGCCGCCGCCGTCCGCGCCGTGGGCATACCCAGCCGCCTCGTCTACGGCGACGTACGCAACCACCTGGCCTCCGACCGCCTCAAGCAGCACATCGGCGGCGATGTGTTCTTCCACGGCCTGACGTCGGTCTTCCTCGACGGCCGCTGGATGAAGGCCACCCCCGTCTTCAACAAGCTGCTGTGCCGGCTGTACGGGATGACGCCGCTGGAGTTCGACGGCACCGGCGACAGCCTCTACCACCCGTTCGACGGGGACGAGGGCGACTCCTCGCAGGCCATGCAGTTCCTGCGCATGCACGGCGAGTTCGACGACCTGCCCTACGACTACGTGATGACGAACATGCGGGCCAAGCACCCGAAGTTCGTGCACGGCGACGGCACGGTGGCGGGCGGCTCGCTGGCCGCCGAGGCGTCCTGAGCCCCCGCTTCCCCGCCGACTTCCTCCTGGAGAACCGATGAGCAACGTCACCACCCCCACAGACGGCTGGCGGGCCCGCGCCCGGGTCGGCGTCGTCGTCCCGCACGCGGACGTCGGCCCCGAGTCCGAGCTCCAGGCGATGGCCCCCGAGGACGTCTTCATCCACGGCTCGCGCCTGCACTTCGGGGCGATGCGCCCCGGCGGCGAGATGGACCCCAAGATCCCGCACTCGCCCGTATACGCGTTCATCGAGCCGCCGCACGTGGACATCGCCACCGAACTGCTCGCCGCCTCGCCCATCGACTCGATCGCCATGGGCTTCACCAGCTCCTCGTACGTCGTCGGTGTGGCCGGCGAGAAGGAGCTGTACGACCGGCTTGCCGAGCGCACGCGGGGCATCCCGATCACCGGAACCACCAAGGCGGCCGTCGCGGCGGCGCGCGCACTAGGAGCGGAGCGCCTGGCGCTGGTCAACCCGCCGTGGTTCGACGACGAACTCTCCGGGCTCGGCGCGAAGTACTTCACCGACCAGGGGCTGCACGTCGTGCACCACGGGCCCTGCGGACTGCCGAGCAACCAGAAGGAGATCACCCCCGAGGCGCTCTCCGCCTGGATCCGCACCGAGGTGGCGTCCTACGAGCCGGACGCGGTGCTCGTCGCGGGCAACGGGATCCGCGCGGTCGGTGTCATCAAGGGCCTGGAGGAGGAGCTCGGCTTCTCCGTCCTCACGGCCAACCAGGTGCTGTTCTGGCACGCGCTCCACCTGGCCGGGGCCGCCGAGGCGGCCGGAGAAATCACCTCGTACGGGCGACTTTTCGGGAGTACTGATGGCCCTCTTGCCGGCTGACGGCTTCGTCGCGCAGTTCATGACACAGGACGGCGGTCGCTACACCGAACCGCTGATCTGTTGGCGGGAGGACGACACGTGCGTCTACGGAATGGTGCTGCACAAAGGCTCGCTGCGCAGAGCCGAGGCCCTGAACGGCTTCCTGAACTACCGCACGGCGGAAGAACAGGCGGAGCGCCGCCTCCACGCGGTGGGCTGACACCGGGCGCGGGCGCGGCGGGGCTGACACCGGGCGTGGGCGCGGCGGGGCTGACACCGGGCGTGTGCGCGGCGGTCCGTACGGGGCGCTCGCTCTTTCCGCGCGGGGTGGTCTTCACCGAGGCGGCGGCCGCCATGTGGGAGCAGCCGCTCCCCGTCGCCGAGGAGCAGCACCTGGCAGGCGCCGTACCGCGGCGGATACGGGAGTTCCGGGCCGGCCGGCACAGTGCCCGCGCCGGGCTCGCGAGGATCGGGCTGCGGCCGGAGCTGCTCCTCCCGGCCCCCGGCGGCGGGGTCCGCTGGCCGTCAGGGGCCGTTGGCTCCATCTCGCACAGTGGCCGCTACTGCGCCGCGGCGGTCGCCCCGGCCGCGCTGGCGGCCGGGATCGGCTTCGATGCCGCCCAGCGGACCACCGTGACGGAAGTGATGGCCCGGGCGGTCTGCCGGCCGGAGGAACTCGACCGGTGCGAACGGGACCCGTATCCGGCCGAGGAGCGGGCGACCCTCGTCTTCTCGGCCAAGGAAGCGCTCTACAAGGCACTCCACCCGCTGACCGGGGTGCCGCTCGGTTTCCAGGACGTGACCGTCACCGTCCCGGCCGCCCGGCTGACCTCGGGCCGCTTCTGGGCCCGCGTCCTCGCCCCGGGGCCGTTGAGCGGCCTGAGGGTGCAGGGCCGTTACGCCTTCACCGCCACGGAGGTCCTCACCTCCGTGGTCCTCAGTCACCACCCCACAACCGGCAAGGAGCCGACCCGATGACCACTCCCCCCTCCGCCTCCGCGTCGCTCTCCGACGCCGACCCGCGGCTTGTCGAGTACGTGCACCAGGCCGTCCGGCTCTCCTCCGAGCACGTGGCCCGTGGCGGCATCCCCTTCACCGGCCTCGTGGTCGGACGCCGGGGCGAGCTGCTCGGCACCGGGGTCAACACCGTGAGCGAGGACCGCGACGCGACCGCCCACGCGGAGATCGTGGCCCTGCGCGCGGCGGCGAAGCAGCACGGTCTGCGGGCCGTCGCCGGGTCCACCCTGATCGCCTCCGGGGAGCCCTGCGCGCTGTGCTACCTGGCTGCGCTCCACTTCGGCGTACAGCACATCGTGTACGCGGCGGACCGGCACATGGCCGCCCGGGCCGGCTTCGACTACGCCGACTCCTACCGCGTCTTCGCCACCGACCCCACGCAGTGGCCCCTCAAGGTCACCGCGCTTCCTGTGGAGGGCTCGGAGCGGCCCTTCGACGAGTGGCGCGGCGTACGACTGCACCACTGAACGACCCCGGTCCCGATCCCACCCGCACCGTACCGAGCCCGAAGGAGCCGACCGCATGACAGTGAACATCAAGGTCTGGTCCGACTACGTCTGCCCGTTCTGCCTGCTGGCGGAGGAACCGCTGCTCAAGGCCGTGGAGGGCGAGGATGTCGAGATCGAGTGGATGCCGTTCGAGCTCCGCCCGCACCCGGTGCCGACGCTGCACCCGGAGGGCGAGTACCTCCAGACCGTCTGGAAGCGGGCGGTCTACCCGATGGCGCGCCGCATGAAGGTGGACATCAAGCTGCCGGACGTCTGTCCGCAGCCGTACACCGGGACGGCCTTCGAGGGCTACCAGTTCGCGAAGGAGCACGGAAAGGGTACGGCGTACACGCCCCGGGTGCTGCGGGCCTTCTTCCAGGAGGGCCTGGACATCGGCCGGATCGACGTACTGACCGGCATCGCCGCCGAACTGGGCCTCCCGGCCGAGGAATTCCGCCGGGCCCTGGAGGACGGCACCTACCGGCAGGCACACCAGGACGCGCTGGCGACGGCGGAGAAGAACCTGATCCAGAGCGTGCCCACGATCATCGTGGGCGGCACCCACCGCATCGAGGGAGTCCCGCACCCCGCCCAGCTCCGCAAGGCGATCGACGCCGCCCAGGCCGAGGCCGCGATGGCGGAGAACACCGCGGCCGAGGGAGCGGCCGCCGAGGCCGGAGGGGCGCCCGCCGACTGGGGGGCCACCTGCGGAATCGACGGATGCTGAGCGAGGCCGCCCACTGGCGTGACCTGATCGTGCTGACCGGCCGGGTCGGTCACGCCGTAGACAAGGCGATGCTGCGCCGCCACGGCATCTGTCTCTCCGGCTTCTTCGCCCTGTCGGCGCTGAAGGAGACGGAGGGACAGGTGCTGCGTGTGCAGGAGCTGTCCGAGGCGGTGGGGCTGACGCAGTCGACGGTGAGCAGGCTGCTGAACCGGCTGGAGGACTCGGGTCTGGTGCGGCGGCGCATCGGGGACCACGACCGGCGCGCCACCTACGCCGGGCTCACCGAGGCGGGTCTCGCGGCGGTCGACGAAGCGACCGGCACCTTCGAGAAGGAGGTGGGGGCGGCTCTCGCGGCCGTTCGACCGGTCCACTGAAGCCTTCAAGGGGTAGAAAAAAACCGGACGTCCGGTATAGTCTCCTGGTGGGTAGTCACGAGGGGGCGTGGGCCCGTGCGCTGCACGGTCCGCGGCTCCCCGCTGACTGCCCACCGAGTCTTTGGCGGCCACACCGCCGGAGAGCTGGACCGAGCGGCGGGGGGTTCTACTGTGGCGACGAGCGGGGTGGGGATGGCCATGTACAGCGATGACCGTCAGGCGCGGAGCTCCGGAGCGTCGTCGTACGCACCACGCGGACCCGGCGATCACGTCGCCGGCACGGTGACGGGGGTGCTCGCCGGGCCTTCCGGGCGCGCGACCCTCGACCTGGAGGCGCTGCTGGCCGACGCGCGGCGCGCCCCCGGCGGCTGCTCGGTGCGGTTCCTGCCCGAGCTGGAACGCCTCGTCGAATCGCTGAACTCGGAGGCCGCGCTGACCACCGGGGGAGCGGCCACCGTCGCCCAGCGGCTGCGCACGGCGCTCACCCGGCCGGTGCAGCTGCGCATGCTGCGCAGCGCCGTACCCGCGATAGCGCACATCGAGCCGGCGCCGGTCTTCGTCACCGGACTGCCGGGCAGCGGCGCGGGGCTGCTGCACAACCTGCTGGCCGAGCACCCCGCCGTGGACGCCCCCACCTTGTGGGAGCTGGCGGAACCGGTCGCCCGGGCGGCCGGTCCGCGCGAGTTCCGCGCCCTGATCGGGCGCGGGCGGGCGGAGGCGGAAGCCGGCGCCCGCGCGCTGCACGGCCGGCCCGCCGGACTGCTGCGCGCGGCGACGCGCCCCGGCGGCTGCTCCTGGCTGCTGGGCAACGCCTTCCAGAGCCTGACGTTCGCGCTGTCCTGGCGGGTGCCCGGATACGCCGACCGGCTCATGGACGGCTCCATGACGGAGGCGTACCACTTCCACCGCGAGCAGCTCCAGGCGCTGTGCCACCGGATTCCCGGGCCGGCCCCACTACTGCGCGACCCCTTCCACGCCGGGCACCTGGGGAACCTGTTCGAGGTCTACCCGAACGCGCGCGTGATCGTGGTCCACCACGACCCGCTGCGCACGGTGACCGCCACCGCGGGAATCAGCCACGCGCTGCGCGGACTGGGCAGTGCCCGCAGCGATCCGCTGGAGACGGGACGGGAATGGACGGACCGTGTCGAGCGCGGGCTGACGGCCATGGAGGCCGCCCGCCGTGGTGTTCCGCGCGGCCGGATACTCGACGTTCGCCACGCGGATCTGGTGGGCGCGCCGAAGGGAGAGGTCCGCAGGGTCCTGGCGTTCATGGGTGTGGAGCAGGTGCCGGTGGTCGAAGGCAACGTGGCCGCGCTCGCGGCACGTACGGCGCGGGCGGCGAATCGCTGCGTCCCTTTCCGGCCGGCGGAATTCGGGATTTCCCGAAGTGCGCTGGCTGGCCGATTCGCTTTCTACCGAGAGCGGTACGGTCTCTGACCTCTGTACGGGATCTCCCCGGGCCGTTGCTCTGCATAATTGCTTGCGTAAGCATTACACTTGCCCGAGGGGCGCCGCTCGGCGCCCGGGGCAGGAGGTGGCCGCGATGGCCGAGGCGGCGAACGGCACGGCAACCCTTGCCGGCCTGGACCTTTACCGGCAGCTGACCATTCTCGTCGGTCAGGCGAGCGGCACGCTCGAAAAGCGAATGCTGAGAAGGCACGGCGTCACCCCGCTCGAATACATGGCTCTGTCCAAGCTCGCGGACGCGGGCGACGACAGCCTGCGCATGAACGACCTCGCGGAGGCCGTGGGGGTGAATCCGTCCACGGTGAGCCGGCTCATGGGCCGGCTGGAGGGTGGCGAACTGGCCCGCCGGGAAATCTGCGAGGCGGACCGCAGGGCGACGTACGCCCGGATCACCGATCAGGGGCAGCGGGTCGTGCGGGAGGCCGCCGCCACCTTCGACGATGACTTCGCGTCGGCACTGGACGCCGCCGCGGTCGATTCCCGTACGGCGGCCCTGGTGTCGCTGCTGCGCCAGGGATAGCCGCGGCCGCACGACCGATCGCCGGCCCCCGACCACCGTCGGGGGCCGGCTTTTTGTGCGCGGTTTCCGCCCCGTTTTCGCTATCCGGTAGAAAAAAAACCGGTGGGCAGGTATGTTTTACGCGTCGAACCGTCACTGAGGGGATGCGCGAACATGGCTGTACTGCTTGAGCCGCCGGTTGTCACCGCGGAGCGCGACGCGCCGGCCGGGGGACTCATCACCCACTGCCAGGCCGAGGACGACCGCACCTTCGAACTCTCGGCCCGCTGGCCGCGCGAGCACGGCCTGTTCGGGCCGGTGCTGGAGCGCTGGCACAATCCGCTGCTGGCCGCCGAGATCATCCGACAGTCCGCGCTCGCGGTCGCGCACACCGGTTTCGCCGTCCCGCGGGGCGCCCGGTTCCTGATGTGGAACCTGAAGTACACGCTCTCCCCGGTCGGCCTGCGCGTCGGCCCCGCACCCACCGGCGTCACGGTCCGGATCGTGTGCCGCGACGTCAAGCGGTCCGCGGCCGAACTGTCCAGCATGCGCGCGACAGCCGACCTCTACCGCGGCACGGCGCTCATCGGCCGCGGCGAAACCACCTTCACGTGTGTCTCGCCCCAGGAGTACGAGCGGCTGTGCGGCGTCAACGAGCCCGCCGCCGACCCGGCCCCCGCGCTGCCGGCCCCGGTCTCCCCGGCGCTGGTCGGGCGGACCGACCCGGCCGACGTACTCCTCGCCCCCACCGGTACCGCCGGCGCCTGGCAACTGCGCGTGGACCGCGTGCACCCCGCGCTCGGCGACCCGGCCTCCGACTCCGTCCCCGGCATGGCGCTCATGGAAGCCATGCGCCAGGCCGCCCAGCTCGCCGCCGGGTGCGGCACGGTCCTCTCGCTCGACTTCGCGGGTGAGTTCACCCGGTACGTACGGTTCGACCGCCCCGCACGGGTCACCGCCGAGGTCGTCGGCTCCGCGCGCGGCGGCGGTGTGCCGGTGCATGTGGCCGTAGAACAGGACGGCGAACTCGCCGCGTTCGGCACGCTCCAGCTCCAGCCGGTGCGCTCGGCATGAACGGAGGACCAGTGAAGACCATCACCGGGGCCACCGTGCCCGCCGCCGACGGCCCCCGCATCCTGGTGACCGGCGCGACCGGCTTCATCGGCTCCGCCGTACTGCGCGACCTCGCCGCGCGGCACGGCGGGACCGGCGGGCAGGTGCGGGCCCTGGTCAGAAACGTCCCGAGACCCAGGGTCAGCCGGCCCGTCATCGACCCGGGCATCGAGTACGTACAGGGCGACGTGACGGACCCCGAATCGTTGCGCGGGGTCTGCGACGGCATCGACGTCCTGATCCATCTCGCCTGCTACATAGGCCCCGACGAACGGCTCTGCACCGCCGTCAACGAGCTCGGCACCCACGCCGTGCTCGCCGAGGCCGCCAGGGCCGGCACCCGCCGCGTCCTCACGGTCTCCACCACCGCCGTCTACGGCGGCGGGCCGCACCGGAGCATCGGCGAACACGACGTCGTGCCCGCGCCGGTGTCACCCACCAGCCGCAGCAGGCTGCTCGCCGAGCGGGCCGTGCTCGCCGCGGGCGGCGCGGTCCTGCGGCCGGGCCTCGTCTACGGCACCGGCGACGAATGGGTCGTCCCGGCCGTGGCCGAACTGCTCGGCCGGGTGCCCGCCTGGTGCGACGGCGGCCGGGCGCTGCTGTCCGTGATCGCCGTCGACGACCTCGCCCGGCTGCTCACCACCGCGGCCATGTCGTACGACCCGGTGCTGCCGCCCGGCACGGTGCACCACGCGAGCCACCCCGAGCCGGTCTCCCTGCGGGACCTGCTGATCGAGCTGTGCCTGGGCGTGGGTCTCCCGCTGCCCCAGGAGGACCTGACGTACGACGAGTACCGCGCGCGCCTGGCGGCCGTGCCCGGCCGGGTGACCGAGCGTCAGCTCTCCCTGCTGGCGACGGACCACTGGTACCGGAGCTGCTCCGTGTGGCAGCTCACCGGCTGCCTGCCGGGGCCCGGCTTCCAGGCGCGTATGCGCGCGTACGCCCCCTGGTACCGGGCGTTCCTGGACCAGGCAACCCGGCCCGCGCCACCGACTCCGCCCGTGCCGGCCGCTCCGCGCGTCCCGCACGTCGTCGCATCATCCGTTCCGACCCGGATCGAGACCTCCGCATGACAACCCCCTCCCCATGGCGCCACCGCGCCCTCGCGCCCGTCGACTGCGCCGGACTGCGCCTGCGCAACCGGCTCGCCGTCGCCCCGATGACCCGCGTCTCCGCCACCGCGCAGGGGCTGGCGACCGCCGAGATGGCGGCGTACTACGCCGACTTCGCCCACGGCGGCTTCGGCCTGATGATCACGGAAGGCACGTACACGGACAGCGCGTACAGCCAGGGCTACGCCAACCAGCCCGGCATCGTGTCGACCACGCACACCGCCGCCTGGCAGCGCGTCACCGACCAGGTGCACGCGGCGGGTTCGCGGATCGTGCTCCAGCTCATGCACGCCGGAGCGCTGGCCCAGGGCAACCGGTTCCGGCCGGTCACCGCCGGGCCCTCCGCCGTGCGGCCGCGCGGCGAGCAGCTGGCCAACTACGGCGGCGGGGGCGCGTGGCCGGTTCCCGTGCCCATGACCCAGGAGGAGATCGCCGAGGCCGTCCGCGGTTTCGCCGCCTCCGCCGTGCGCGCACGGGAGGCGGGTTTCGACGGGGTCGAGGTGCACGCGGCGAACGGCTATCTGCTCGACCAGTTCCTCACCGACTACACCAACCTCCGCACCGACTGCTACGGCGGCCCGGTCGGGCAACGGGTCAGGCTGATGCGGGAGACCGTCGCCGCCGTACGGTCCGCGACCGGGCCCGGGTTCACGGTCGGCGTCCGTTTCTCCCAGGCGAAGGTCAACGACCACACCCACCGCTGGGCGGGCGGGGCCTGCGAGGCCGAGACGGTCTTCACGGCGGCCTGCGCGGCGGGAGCGGACTACCTGCACATCGCCGGCAGCGGCCGGGACTGGTTCACCGACGAACGCCTGGACGACGGCCGGACCGTTGCCGCCGTGGCCCGGGAGTCCACCGGGCTGCCCGTGATCGCCAACGGCGGCATGCACGACCCCGCCCGGGCCGCGCGGGTACTGGAGGAAGGGCACGCCGATCTGCTGTCGGTCGGTACGGGCGCGCTCGCCAACCCCGATCTGCCGCGCCGGTTCGAGGGCCGCACGGTGCCGGCGCCGTTCGATCCGGCGGTACTGAAGCCGCTGGCCACGCTGGCGAACGCCCGACGGGTGCGGGCCGTGCAGCCCTTGTGACGGCCTGGCGCGAACGGGCCGGGAACTCCGCGCGGGGTACGGCAACTGAAAACCATCTGGTAGGTTTTTTGTTTCAGTGAACTACAGGCGACGAAGAGTCGATCGGGGTGCGGCGTGGCGGAGCAGGAAAGAGCCAGGCGGACCCGGAACCGGCTGGTCGTCGCGGCGGCCGAAGTGTTCGAATCCATTGGGTACGAGCGGGCGACCATGGCCCGCATCAGCGCCGCGGCCGGAGTGACCAAGGGAGCCCTGTACTTCCACTTCGCCACCAAGGACGAACTGGCCAGGGCTGTTCAGTCGCGGGCCTGCGAGGGATCCGTCCGGGTGCTCTCCGGGCTCGACCGGCCCGGCGTACCGGCGCTTCAGGTCCTCATGGATCTGACCCACGCGCTGGCCCGTCTGGTGCGGCACGACAGGGTGGTACGGGCCGGCGTACTGCTCTCGCGCGAACGCGGAAGCGCCGACGCGGCGCTGGACTGTTACGCGGTCTGGCTCGGCTGTGTACAGGCGCTGCTGGTGCGCGCCGAGGCCGAGCGCGCGCTTCGGCCGGGCGTCTGCCGCGACGCCGTCACCGCTCTCGTGGTCTCCATGATCTGCGGGGCGGAGTTCTTCGCCCTCAGGGACCTGCCGGACGTCAAAGCGCCTCCTGCCGGGCCGGACGCCGTCGCGCTGGAACCCCTCGGACCGGATCGCGTGGGACCGGAACCACTCGGACCGGAACCCCTTGGACCGGACCCGGCCCTGTGTGCGGACCCGGACCGCGACCGGGCGGACGGCGCGTTCGAATGGCTGGCGCGCATCTGGGGTCTCGTCCTGCCCGCGCTGGTGGAGACCGGTGCCGGCCGGACGCTGGACGCGTCGGGCAGGGCGTCCGGCCCGTCCGCCGGCTGAGCCCCCCGTTCGGACCCCGGTTCTTCCGTTCGCTGGTTCTGTCGCTGTTTCCGCCCCTAATCCACGGCGCTGCCCTCGGCCCTGAGGTGCGGCAGTACGCCCGGGACGGCGATGCCGGGCAGTAGCGCGCGCCACAGCACGGCGATGCGCTGGGGGAGGTCCGCCCGGTTGGTGAACAGCTGGGAGAACAACTGCACACCGCTGTACGCGGCGACGAGCAGCTCGGACAGTTCGCCGGGGTCGGCGTGCGGCAGCAGCTCGCCCCGCACCTTGGCGGCGTCCAGCTGTTCGCGGAACGCCTTCACCCACAGCTCGTACGGCGTGGTGTCCTGCACTCCGAACGAGGACTGCTCGATCGAGAGCCGCACACCCGCGCGCAGCAGGACGTTCGTCTGGAGTTCGCGCGCGAGGTACAGGGTCGTGTCGATGAGCGTCTGGAGCCCGGGTTCCCCCTGGGGGAGTTCGAGGGAGTCGCCCTGCGCCGACATGACGCCCTGCGCCAGTTCCTCCTTGGAGGGGAAGTGGAAGTACAGCGCTCCGCGCGTGACACCCGCCCGGGCCAGGATGTCGTTGATGCTCGCGGTGGTGAAGCCGTGCTCCTCGAACACGGCCGCGGCGGCGTTGATGAGCGTCTCGCGCGTCTTGATCGCTCGCTCTTGTTTGGGCTTCGCCATGGATACCTCTCGAACGGGGGTAGAAAAAAACCATCCAGCCAGTATCTTATCAGTGTGCACCTGGCCCGCAGAGCCTGCGGCGCCTGGTGATTTTTGCCTGTTCCAAGGGGAGGGAACTCGCTTGTCCAGCACGCGTGCCACCATGTCTCACACCGGTTTCCAGATCGCGCGGTCCGGTTTTCAGCACGGCTTCGGGGGGTTCGGGAACGAGAAGCTGACCACTGTGGTTCCGAAGGAGTTCGTGCACCGGGCCGCGGCCGCCGAAGTGTTCCTGACCGGCTGGAAGGACACCGGTGACGACTGCTTCTCGGTGACTGCCCAGTGGCCCCGCGCGCATGCCTTCTACGGCCCGTCCTACGGCCTGCACGATCCGCTGCTGCTGGCCGAGACGATCCGTCAGACGATCCCGCTGCTGTCGCACGTCGCGTACGGCGTGCCGTTCGGGCACCGGCTGATATGGCAGGACATGCACTACACGCTCAAGCCGGAGGCGCTGCGCATGGCGCCGGTGCCGGCCGAACTGGAGTTGCGCGTCAGCTGCCACAACATCGTCCGAAGATCGAGCCGACTGGTCGGTATGCGAATGGAGTTCCTCGTCCTGCGCGAGGGCAGGTTCCTCGCCAGCGCGACCGCCCGTTTCACCAGCCACGCCCCCGCCGTGTACCGGCGGCTGCGCGGCGAGTACGGCGATCTGGACACCGCGCTGGCCGGCATGATCGCGATGCCGCAGCCGGTGGCGCCGCATCTGGTCGGCCGTGACCGGCGCGACGACGTGGTTCTCGCTCCCGGCGGAGCCGAGGGCCGCTGGCTGCTGCGGACCGACGTCACGCACCCGGTGCTCTTCGACCACCCCGTCGACCACGCGCCGGGCATGCTGCTGCTGGAGGCCGCCCGCCAGGCGGTCCAGCTCACCAGCGGCTCGGTACCGGTCGTCCCGCTGGCCATGAAGACGACCTTCACCCGGTACGCGGAGTTCGACGCGCCCTGCTGGGTCGAGACCGAGCGAATGGAGGCCGACGGTCTCGGCAGGTCCCGCGTCCGGGTCACCGTCCGGCAGAACGCTCAGGTCCTCTTCGAGACCATGGCCACCACGGCCTGTGCGACGCAAGTGAACTGAGCCCGCCACCAGGGCGGCCGCGCCCCGTGCGTTCGCTGTGACGGCACAGCGAACGCACGGCGCGCAACGCTTCCCGGCCGTACCGGCCGCCTATCCCGCCAGCACCGCGCCCAGCTGGTCGAGGCCCCAGTCCAGGTCCTCCTTGCTGATCACCAGCGGCGGGGCGATCCGGATCGTCGAGCCGTGGGTGTCCTTGACCAGAACGCCCCGGTCCATCAGCTTCTCCGAGATCTCCCGGCCGGTGCCGCGCGACGGGTGGATGTCCACGCCCGCCCACAGCCCCCGGCCGCGCACCGCCTCCACGGCGCCGCCGCCCACCATCAGGCCCAGCTGCTGGTGCAGGTGGTCGCCGAGCTCGGTGGCGCGCTGCTGGTACTCGCCGGTCCGCAGCATCGCGATGACCTCCAGCGCCACCGCGCAGGCCAGCGGGTTCCCGCCGAACGTCGAACCGTGCTCGCCCGGCCCGTACACCCCCAGCACCTCGGCCGACGACACGACGGCGGACACCGGCACGACGCCGCCGCCCAGCGCCTTGCCCAGGACGTACATGTCGGGGACGACGCCCTCGTGCTCGCAGGCGAAGGTCCGGCCCGTACGCCCGAGGCCGGACTGGATCTCGTCGGCGATGAAGAGCACGTTCCGCTGGCGGGTCAACTCCCGCACCCCCGCCAGGTATCCGGCCGGCGGGACCAGGACCCCCGCCTCGCCCTGGATCGGTTCGAGCAGCACGGCCACGGTGTTCTCGGTCACCGCGGCTTCGAGCGCGGTCAGGTCGCCGTACGGGACGATCTCGAAGCCCGGCGTGTAGGGGCCGAAGTCCGCGCGGGCCTCGTGGTCCGTGGAGAAGCTGACGATGGTCGTCGTACGCCCGTGGAAGTTGTTGGCCGCGACGACGATCTTCGCCGTGCCGTCCAGCACTCCCTTGACCTTGTAGCCCCACTTGCGGGCCGTCTTCACCGCGGTCTCCACCGCTTCAGCCCCGGTGTTCATCGGCAGCACCATGTCCATGCCGCACAGGTCGGCGAGCTGCGTGCAGAACTCGGCGAACCGGTCGTGGTGGAAGGCACGGGAGGTCAGCGTCACTCGTTCGAGCTGAGCCTTGGCTGCGTCGACGAGCCGGCGGTTGCCGTGGCCGAAGTTGAGCGCGGAGTACCCGGCGAGCATGTCGAGGTAGCGGCGCCCCTCGATGTCTGTCATCCAGGCGCCGTCCGCCGACGACACAACGATGGGGAGAGGGTGGTAGTTGTGCGCGCTGTGGGCCTCCGCAGAGGCGATGGCGGCTTGGGTGGTCGACACGGGGTCTCCGATCGTCGAAACAAGTCCATCCGGCGAGGGGCAGGGATGGTGCCCCTTTTCTATCGTCGCTCGCATGCCGGACGAAGAAACCATGCTTTGCGGTGCGGCCGCTAGGGTGGCCGGTACGCACGGCGACTGGCGTACGCGGAACGGACCGCGGGGAAGCCGTGCGGGGAACAACAGCACGAGGTGCCGCCCGCCTGGGCACCCCGGGATCACGACCGGACACTGACCGCTCGCCCCGGAGGACATCATGACTCTCCCGCTCAGCCACCCCGCCCTGTCGGCCACCGACCCCGAACTCGCCGCACTGGTCGGAGCCGAGGAGCAGCTCCAGGCCGACACCCTGCGCCTGATCCCCAGCGAGAACTACGTCTCGCAGGCCGTACTCGAAGCCTCCGGCACCGTCCTCCAGAACAAGTACAGCGAGGGCTACGCGGGCCGGCGCTACTACGAGGGCCAGCAGAACATCGACCAGGTCGAGCGGCTCGCCACCGACCGGGCCAAGGCCCTGTTCGGCGTCGACCACGCCAACGTCCAGCCCTACTCCGGCTCACCCGCCAACCTCGCCGTCTATCTCGCCTTCGCCGAGCCCGGCGACACCGTGATGGGCATGGCCCTGCCGATGGGCGGCCACCTCACCCACGGCTGGGGCGTCTCGGCCACCGGCAAGTGGTTCCGCGGCGTTCAGTACGGCGTACGCCACGACACCGGTCTGATCGACTTCGACGAGGTGCGCGACCTCGCCCTCAAGGAGCGCCCGAAGCTGATCTTCTGCGGCGGCACCGCCCTCCCCCGCACCATCGACTTCGCGGCGTTCGCGGAGATCGCCCGTGAGTCCGGCGCCGTGCTCGTCGCCGACGTCGCCCACATCGCCGGCCTGATCGCGGGCGGCGCCCACCCGTCCCCGGTCCCGCACGCGGATGTCGTCTCCACGACCACCCACAAGACCCTGCGCGGCCCCCGCGGCGCGATGCTGATGTCCCGCGAAGAGCACGCGAAGGCCATCGACAAGGCGGTCTTCCCCGGCCTCCAGGGCGGCCCGCACAACCAGACCACCGCCGCCATCGCCGTCGCCCTCCACGAGGCGGCGCAGCCCTCCTTCCGTGACTACGCGCACGCGGTCGTCGACAACGCCAAGGCCCTCGCCGAGGCGCTGCTCGCGCGCGGCTTCGACCTGGTCTCGGGCGGCACCGACAACCATCTGATCCTGATGGACCTGACCCCCAAGGACGTGCCGGGCAAGGTGGCGGCCAAGGCGCTCGACCGGGCCGGGATCGTCGTCAACTACAACACCGTTCCGTACGACCCGAGGAAGCCGTTCGACCCGTCCGGCGTCCGCATCGGCACCCCCTCCCTCACCTCACGCGGTCTGGCCACGGAACACATGCCGGCCGTCGCCGGCTGGATCGACCGGGGGGTCACCGCCGCCCGCACCGGAGACGAGGACGAACTCGCCGCGATCCGCGCCGAGGTCGCGGACCTCATGGCCGCCTTCCCGGCGCCGGGCCTCCCGACGGACTGAGGCGGGGCGCCTCGCGTCGCGTCCTCCTCACGTATCGATGAGCTGACGGCGCGGCCCCGGCGGGCCGGGATCCCGCGGTCCCGCGTTCCGCCGGGCCGTGCCGCGCCGGATCAGGGTGATTCCGGCGAAGCCGACCACGGTTCCGGCCGCCAGCCCCGGTATCGGCCACCATCAGTCAGCCGAGCCGGGGTTGCCGCCGCCGCCGGCCCGGACCGGCGTGCCCGCGTCCGACCCGGCCGGCGCGGCTCCGTAGCTGCTGACGAGGTCCGGCGGGTAGTCGCTGCCGCCGCCCGGCCCGGCCTCCGACGCCGCGCCCCCGCCCTTCCTGTCGCCCAGGACGCCCAGCGCGCTCAGCAGGCGACGCAGCTTCGCCGGATCGTCGGCCAGATGCCAGCGCTCGGCCGGGGCGGCCGAACCGTCCGTCCGCGTACTGACCCAGATCGGCCCGGCCGACCTCGGCAGATGCACGCGGTCCACCCGCCACACCGACACGTCGTGCCGCAGCCAGTGCACCGTGAGCCGGCGCCATGTGCCGCCCTCGCCCACGGCGCCGTCGATGTCCAGCGGCCGCCCCCGAACGCCGTCCACCTCCCCGGAACCCAGGTACTTCTCCAACTCCCGGTAGCGAGCTGCCGTGTGGTACAGCGCATCGGCCTGCCCGCTCTCCGGCGAGACGACCAGCACGCTGGTCGGTCCGCCCGCCACGGACTGCGACGCGCCCAGCAGGACCATCGAGAGCACCACCCCCGTCAGGGCGGCAAGTCGTCGTAACAAGCGCATGGTTCGTCCCCCGTCGACGCGTCGCTTCTCGCTGCGGTGTCACTCGACCCGGTGTCACTCCATCCGGTGTCTCTCGGTCCGGTGTCACTCACCGCGGTGTTCACTTCTCATACACCGCTCGGACCGTTCCGGTTCCGCTTCCGCCGGCTCAGTCCGCCGATTCCGCGATGTCCACCGCGCGCTCCATGGAGCGCACGCCTTCGAGCCGCAGTGTCAGCCCCTCCGGCCGCTGCCAGAGCAGCGTCGGGCCCGCCGCCCTGATCTGCCGTGCGTACGGGCGGCTCGCCTCGTCCAGGAGCAGCAGCGTCAGCCGGTGACGCTCCGGGAACCACAGGGCCGTCTCACCGTCCACTTCGGTGTAAGCGGCGGGCACCGGCGTCGACTTGTGGAAGAGCGGATCGATGGTCGCCCTGAACGCGTCGATCCGCACCTCTCCCCAGCACACCGACAGCACCCGCCGGTCGGCCGACACGGAAGCCGCCGTCGGCTCACCCAGCCCGGCCGGCAGCGCCGGTTCGAAGCCGGCCCGCAGTGACGCCTCCGCCACGGTCAGCCCCTCCCGGCAGCCGGGCCGCCCCGACGCGCCGGGCCGTTCCGGCGGCGCCGAGGCCCTCGGGTCGTACCGCACCTCCACGCCGCCGAAGTCGAACCACTCCACGACCGCCGCGCGCACCGGGGGCGTGAGCACCAGCACGACCACCAGCCCGGACAGTGCGGCGGTCAGCCGCCGCCACCGGCGCCGCGCCCAGGCCCGCAGCCGTTCCGCGCGCCCCGGCGGCTCCGCCACCGGTACGGCCACCGCCTCCGCGACGATCTGTGCCAGTACCCGCTCGGCCATCGTCGGCCCGTCGACATCCGGAACCCGCAGCCCGCGCCCCAGCCCGCGAAGCGCCTCGCCCAGATCCCCCGGCACGCGGCCGTCCCGTCCCCGCGCCGGGCCCCTGCCGCTGCCCGCGCCCCCGTCGCCCTGCCCGCCGGCTGCCCCGTCGCCCCGCGCACCGACCGCCTCGCCGGACGGGTCGCCGGGCCGATCACCGTCCCCCGTGCTCATGCTCATCACCCCCCTCCCAAGCGCCCGGCAGGATCCGGCCCAGCTTCCGCAGCCCCCGGTTCAGGCGGGACTTCACCGTGCCCCGGGGCCAGCCCAGGGCCTCGGCCGTCTCCGCCTCGTCCATCTCCAGCAGGTAGCGGTACGTGACGACCCGTCGCTGGTCGTCGTTCAGCTCGTCCAGCGCGGCCAGGAGCTGCGCGCGCCGCTCCTCCGCCAGCGCCGCCACCGCCGGATCGGCCGATTCCGGTATCACCGGTCCGGCGCCGAGCAGCGCTGCCTCCCGCCCGGTCGCGGCCTGCAGCCGACCCGCCGAGCGCAGTGTGTTTCTCGTCTCATTCACGACAATTCGCAGCAACCACGGGCGGAACGCCGAGCCGTCCCTGAAGCTCCCGAGCGACTGGTACGCCTTGAAGAACGCCGCCTGCACCACGTCCTCCGCGTCCGCCCCCGCACCCAGCGCCACAGCCGCCCTGAGCGCGATTCCTGTGTGGGCGCGTACCAGTTCCGCGTACGCCTCGGGCTCCCCGGACCGTACGCGCGCGATCGCCGCAGCATCGTCGATGCCGATGCGGCCCCCCTCCAGGGTCCCCTCCCGCGTCCTCACACTCTTGATACACCGGAGAACCGAGTTGGGTTCCACACCTGAGAGAATGAGTTCATGGCCTCTGATCGTCCCCGCGTGCTCTCCGGCATCCAGCCCACCGCAGGCTCGTTCCACCTCGGCAACTACCTTGGCGCCGTGCGCCAATGGGTCGCCCTCCAGGAATCGCACGACGCCTTCTACATGGTCGTCGACCTGCACGCGATCACCGTTCCGCAGGACCCCGCCGAACTGCGTGCCAACACCCGGCTGGCCGCGGCCCAGCTGCTGGCCGCCGGCCTCGATCCGGACCGCTGCACGCTCTTCGTACAGAGCCACGTGCCCGAGCACGCCCAGCTCGGCTGGGTCATGAACTGCCTCGCCGGATTCGGTGAGGCGTCCCGCATGACGCAGTTCAAGGACAAGTCCGCCAAGCAGGGCTCCGACCGCGCCACTGTCGGCCTCTTCACGTACCCGATCCTCCAGGTCGCGGACATCCTGCTCTACCAGGCCAATCAGGTCCCGGTCGGCGAGGACCAGCGTCAGCACATCGAACTGACCCGCGACCTCGCGGAACGCTTCAACGGCCGCTTCGGCGACACGTTCACCATCCCGGCGCCGTACATCCTCAAGGAGACGGCGAAGATCTTCGATCTCCAGGACCCGGCGATCAAGATGAGCAAGTCGGCGTCGACGCCGAAGGGCCTGATCAACCTGCTCGACGAGCCCAAGGTGACCGCCAAGAAGATCAAGAGCGCGGTCACGGACACGGACACCGTGATCCGTTACGACGCGGTCGAGAAGCCGGGCGTCAGCAATCTGCTCTCCATCTACTCCACGCTCACCGGCGAGACCGTCGCCGAGCTGGAGAAGAAGTACGAGGGCAAGATGTACGGCGCGCTCAAGACGGACCTCGCCGAGGTGATGGTGGAGTTCGTCACGCCGTTCCGCACGCGCACGCGGGAATACCTGGACGACCCGGAGACGCTGGACTCGATCCTGGCGAAGGGCGCGGAGAAGGCCCGTACGGTCGCCGCGGAGACGCTCGCACAGGCGTACGAGAAGGTCGGTCTGCTGCCCGCCAAGCACTGATCGCGCGGGCCCGGCCCGAAGTCCGGACCAAGGACTCTGGCCACGAGGGCGGCCTGCCCGCCACACTGCACACTGGCAGCACCACACAGGACGACGTACCGGACGACGGAGGAGAACGACGTGGGGACCGTAACGCTCGGCGTTTCGATCGCGGTCCCGGAGCCGTACGGCAGCCTGCTCCAGGAGCGGCGCGTGAGCTTCGGGGACCCGGCCGCCCACGGCATCCCCACGCATGTCACCCTCCTGCCACCCACCGAGGTCGACGCGGCGCTGCTGCCGGCCGTCGAGGCGCACCTCGCCGCCGTCGCGGCGTCCGGGCGCTCCTTCCCGATGCGGCTGGCGGGTACGGGTACGTTCCGTCCGCTCTCCCCGGTCGTCTTCGTGCAGGTCGTCGAGGGTGCGGCGGCCTGCGCACGGCTCCAGAAGCGGGTCAGGGACGGGTCGGGGCCGCTCGTGCGCGAGCTCCAGTTCCCGTACCACCCGCACGTCACGGTGGCCCACGGCATCTCCGAGGAGGGCATGGACCGGGCGTACGAAGAGCTCTCCGACTACGAGGCGGAGTGGGCCTGCGCCGGGTTCGCGCTGTACGAACAGGGTGCGGACGGGGTGTGGCGCAAGCTGCGCGAGTACGCGTTCGGGGGTGGGCCGGCGGGTGTCGTGCCGGCGCAGAACTCACCGGTGGACCAGCCCGCGGCGCCTTCGCTGCGGTCCTGAGCCCCGGGGAAGCGCCTGGCGGGGCCGTTCCCGCCTGCCCGCGCCTTTCCGGGCCGGTGCGGGCGGGTCAGCCGGCCGCTGGACCGTGACGCTCGGCGGGAAAGAGCCGACCGACACGTCCCCGGCCCCTCACCGGCCGGTTCGGCCCCCGCCCCCGGCCGCTCACCGACCCACACGTCCCCGGCCCCTCACACCGGCAGCCGCCGGAACAGCGGGCGGGGCAGGTGGCGCAGGGCCGCCATCACCGCGCGCAGCTCTCCCGGTACCCACACCACCTCCGAGCGCCGCCGCAGCCCCGTCTCGATCGCCGTGGCCACCGCCTCCGGCGTGGTCGCCAGTGGGGCTTCCGGCAGGCCGGCCGTCATCTTCGAGCGGACGAATCCGGGGCGTACGACCATGACGTGCACGCCCGTCCCGTGCAGCGCGTCACCCAGGCCCTGCGCGAAGGCGTCCAGGCCGGCCTTGCTCGACCCGTAGATGAAGTTCGCGCGGCGGGCGCGCTCGCCCGCCACCGACGACAGCACCACCAGCGAGCCGTGGCCCTGCCCCTGGAGCGCCTTCGCGCACACCAGGCCGGCCGAGACGGCCCCTGTGTAGTTCGTCTGCGCGATCCTGACCGCCGACAGCGGCTGTTCCTCGTCGCGCGCCTGGTCGCCGAGTACGCCGAAGGCCAGCAGCACCATGTCGATGTCCCCCTCGGCGAACACCTTGCCGAGCTTCTCCTCGTGGGCGCAGGGGTCGAGCGCGTCGAAGGCGACGGTACGGACCTCGGCCCCCAGCGCGCGCAGTCCGGCGGCCGCCGTTTCGAGGGCGGGGGAGGGCCGGCCGGCCAGCCAGACCGTACGGGTGCGGCGTGCGATCAGGCGGCGGGCCGTGGCCAGGGCGATCTCCGACGTGCCGCCGAGGACGAGCAGGGACTGGGGGGTGCCGAAGGCGTCCTTCATGAATGCGCTCCTGAGGCTGCTGGGACGAAAGCCGGGCGGACGGTGAAGGGTCCGCCCCGTCAGAGGAAAAGCCGGCGGGACAGCGAACGATCCGCCCCGTCAGAGGGAAAGCCGGCGGGACAGGTCCGACGTGAACACGCCGCGCGGGTCGATTTCGGCGCGCAGTGCCCGGAAGTCCGCCAGCCGCGGATACATCGCGGCCAGCAGGTCCGGCCGCAGCCGGGAGTCCTTGGCCAGGTAGACGCGGCCGCCGGCCGCCACCACTTCCTCGTCGAGCCCGTCGAGGAAGCCGTCGAGCCCCGCCAGCCCCGCCGGGATGTCCAGCGCGAGCGTCCAGCCGGGCACCGGGAAGGAGAGCCAGCCGGGATCGCCGTCCCCGAACCGTTTCAGTACGGCGAGGAACGACGGGCAGCCCCGCCCCGAGATGCGCCCGACGATCCGGCGCAGCGCCTCCTCCTGCCCGTACCCGACGACGAACTGGTACTGGACGAATCCGCCGCGCCCGTAGACGCGGTTCCAGTGCGGGACGCCGTCCAGCGGGTGGAAGAACGTCGACAGCTTCTGGATCTCGCCGGTGCGGCGCGCGCGGGGCGCCCTGTGGTACCAGAGCGCGTTGAACAGCCCCACGGACCCACGGCCGAGCAGCCCTTCCGGTACGAAGCCGGGCGCGGCCGGGAGCCTGCCCGGCCGGAACGCGAGCGGCTCCCGGCGGGCGCGCGCCGGGAGCGCGTCCAGCGGGGCGTGATCCCCCCGGGTGAGCACCGAGCGCCCCATGGCCGCGCCGCGCGCGAGCAGGTCGATCCAGGCGACCGAGTAGCGGTAGCGGTGGTCGGTGGCGGTGAGACGGGCCATCAGGTCGTCGAGGTCGGTGGCGCGTTCGGTGTCCACCGACATCAGCGACGTCTCGACGGGGAGCAGTCGAACGGTCGCCGAGAGGATGACGCCGGTCAGGCCCATGCCGCCCGCAGTGGCGTCGAAGAGGTCCGTTCCGGAGGGGGCGGTCCGTACCTCGCCGTCGGAAGTGAGCAGATCGAGCGAGACGACGTGGCGGGAGAAGGACCCCGAGCCGTGATGGTTCTTGCCGTGGATGTCGGCGCCGATCGCGCCGCCGACCGTCACGTACCGCGTCCCGGGCGTCACCGGCACGAACCAGCCGAGCGGCAGCAGCACTTCCATCAGCCGGTGCAGGCTCACGCCCGCGTCGCACACCACGACGCCCGCCCGGGCGTCGATCGTACGGACTCGGTCGAGGCCGGTCATGTCGAGTACGCAGCCGCCCGCGTTCTGCGCCGCGTCTCCGTACGCCCGGCCGAGTCCGCGCGCGATGCCGCCGCGCGCCCCGTCCGCCGCGCAGTCGAGGACCGCGTCCGCCACCTCCTCGTACGAACGCGGCCGGACGAGGCGGGCCGCGGTGGTCGGGGCGGTGCGGCCCCAACCGGTCACTTCCACAGGGGCGGTGTCGACAGGCATGACAGTGACCGTATCGCCCCTAAACATCATAGTTCAGTAATCGCCTGGTGTGCTGCGCAAATGGGTGATTGGTGGTGTGTCGTCGGCAATTAACATGACTAGTCTGCTTAATCCGAGCAGAGTCGCCCCTTGCCTGAGCCCGGCCGACCGGCCGGGTCGCCGCTACGGAAGAGGGGTGACAGATGCGAGAGGTTGATCGCTGTCTGCTGTCGGCCATGCGGGACTGCGGTACGGACCCACGCGTGGCGGCCGCCGCCCGGGGGCTCTCCTGGTGCGGTGAGCACGGCGCCGTCTGGATCGCCGCCGGCCTGCTGGGCGCGGGGGCCGACCACCAGCGACGGCACGCCTGGCTGCGCGGGACGGCGCTGATCGGCGCGGCGCACCTCGCGAGCATGGCCGTCAAGCTGGCGGTACGCCGGGCCCGCCCTCAACTCGCCGTCCTGGAGCCCCTGGTGAGTACGGCCGGACGGCACTCCTTCCCCAGCTCCCACGCGGCGTCGGCAGCCGCCGCGGCCGTGGCCTTCGGTGTGCTGCGCCCGGCCGGCCACCGCGTGGTGACGCCGCTGGCCGCCGCGATGTGCGTGTCCAGGCTGGTGGCCGGCGTCCACTACCCGACGGATGTGGTGGCCGGTGTCCTGCTCGGCGGGATCACCGCCGGCCTCGGCGCGGCCTGGATGACCGGTCCGGTGGCCGCCCCCCCAACCGCCCACGCGGCCTCACCTGTCTGCCCGACGTCACTCCTCACTCCAGCCGCCGGCGCTGTAGGTGCGGCTGTCGCCGAAAGGGGCGCCGCGCATGTCTGAGCGCAGCAGCACCACCGGCACCACCACCAAGACGACGACCACGAACACCACGAACACCGTGAGCACCACCACAACAGCCGCCGCCCCCGCCGTCATCGGCCGGCCGCGCCGCACCGCGCCCCGCCGGGCGCCGGGACGACGGCCGCTGAGCCTGCCCGCCGCCCTGCTGCGCACCGTACGCCCCCGCCAGTGGGTCAAGAACGTCCTGGTCCTCGCCGCACCCGCCGCCGCGGGCGAGCTGGACTCGTACCTCGCGGTGGGGCGACTGGCCGTCGTCTTCGTCCTGTTCACCGCCGCCGCGGCCGCCGTCTACCTGATCAACGACGCGCGCGACGCCGAGGCCGACCGCGCGCACCCCGTCAAGTGCCGCCGCCCCGTCGCGGCCGGGCAGGTCCCCGTACCCGTGGCGTACGCGACCGGGGCTCTGCTCGCCGTTCTCGCGCCGGTCGCGGCGGCTCTGCTCTGCGACGCGATGACGGCCGCCCTGCTCACGGCGTACGTCGTCATGCAGCTCGCGTACTGCGTGTGGCTCAAACACGTCCTCGTCGTGGACCTCGCCGTCGTCACCACCGGCTTCCTGATGCGCACCATGATCGGCGGCGTGGCGCTGCACATCCCGCTCTCCCGCTGGTTCCTGATCACCGCGGGCTTCGGAGCGCTCTTCATGGTCGCGGCGAAACGTTACTCCGAGGCCGTGCAGATGGCGGGACGCCCGGAGAAGCGCGGCGCCACCCGCGCCCTCCTCGACGAGTACACCACCGGCTACCTGCGCTTCGTCTGGCAGCTCGCGGCCGGGGTCGCCGTGCTCGGGTACTGCCTGTGGGCCCTGGAGAGCGGCGGCACGGCGAACGGCGGTCTGCTGCCGTGGCGCCAGCTGTCGATGGTCGCGTTCATCCTCTCGGTGCTGCGGTACGCCGTGTTCGCCGACCGGGGCACGGCCGGGGCCCCCGAGGACGTCGTGCTGCGCGACCGGGGACTCGCGGTCATCGGCCTCGTATGGGTGGCGTTGTACGGGCTCGCGGTGGCCGATCTGTGAGAGGGCCGGCCGCGAGGGGCGTGAGCCTGTCCGAGCTGCGCGGCTTCGTGCTGGCCGGCGGGTGCGCGTACACCGTCGACCTCGCCCTGTTCGTAGGGCTGCGCGGCCCGCTGGGGTGGGACCCGCTCGCAGCGAAGGCGGTGTCCTTCGTCGCCGGGTGCTCGGTCGCGTACGCCGGGAACGCGCTCGGCACCTACCGGCGCAGGGCGACGGGCCGCGGCCGGGCCCGGCGGTACGCGCTCTTCTTCGCCGTCAACGTCGCCGGAGCGCTCGTACAACTCCTCTGCCTCGCCGTCTCCCACTACGGTCTCGGCCTGACCTCGCCGCGGGCCGACACCGTCTCGGGAGCGGTCGTCGGCATGGCGCTCGCTACCTGTCTGCGCTTCTGGGGGACACGGACGCTGGTTTTCGTCCCGGAGGGTAGGCGCACGTCATGGACTGGCTGAAGAACCTGCCCGTCGTCGGCCCCTACGTCACGCGGCTGTCGGCGACGCACGCATGGCGCACGTACGAGACGCTCGATCGCGTCCACTGGACCCGGCTGGCCGCCGCGATCACCTTCATCAGCTTCCTCGCGCTCTTCCCTCTGATCACCGTCGCCGCCGCGATCGGCGCGGCGCTGCTCTCCGACGATCAGCTGCACCGTCTGGAGAGCAAGATCGCCGAGCAGGTGCCGGGCATCTCCGGGCAGCTCGACCTCGCGTCCCTCGTGGAGAACGCGGGCACCGTCGGCGTCGTCGCCGGTGCCCTGCTGCTCTTCACCGGCATCGGGTGGGTCGGCTCGATGCGGGAGTGCCTGCGGGCCGTCTGGGACCTGGACGACGCCGACGACGGCAACATCTTCCTGCGCAAGCTCAAGGACGGCGGGGTACTGGCCGGCCTCGGCCTCATCGGGCTCTCCTCCTGGGCCGCCTCCTCGATCGGCTCGACGGCCGTCGACTGGACCGCCGAGCGGACCGGCGTGTCGGACAGCGGCGCGGGCGGCGTGCTGTTGCAGACCGCCGCACTCGCCCTCGCGGTCGGCGCGGACTTCCTGATCCTGCTGTACGTCCTGACCCTGCTGCCGGGCGTGCAGCCGGTCAGGCACCGGCTGATCACCGCGTCGCTGATCGGCGCGATCGGCTTCGAGCTGCTCAAGGTGCTGCTGGGCAGCTATATGAAGGGCGTCGCGGCGAAGAGCATGTACGGGGCGTTCGGCGTACCCGTGGCGCTGCTGCTGTGGATCAACCTCACGGCGAAGCTGCTGCTGTGCTGCGCGGCCTGGACGGCGACGCGGCACGACCGTGAGCGGGCGGCGGACGAGGAGCGGGCGGCGGGCGGGAAGAAGGCGGAGGAGACACCGACCGGCACCCCACCCGCCGACACCCCGTCGCCCGGCACCGCACCCACCGGCACGTCGCCCGACACCCCACCCACCGACACCCCCCAGGAGCGGCCCGGCACCCCGCCCCCTAGGGGCGCGGGCGGCGGCGCGTCAGGGCGGGCAGCGGCCAGCGCCGGTTGACCAGGAAGACCCCGGCGGCCAGTACCACCAGCACGCCGCCCGCCACCGCCAGCGCGGTACCGACGCCGCTGGCGGCGTCGTCGCTCGCCGCGAGCCGCGTCCGCGCGTCGTCGGCGGCGGCAGCGCTGTCACTCGCGCCGCCCCCCTTGGCGCTCTTGCCGCCCCCGCCCGGCGCGGTCGGCGCGCCCCCGCCCGTCGCCGCGGACTTCGGCGGCACCAGCTCCCCGACCGGCGTGACCTTGCCCGCGGCCTCGAAGCCCCAGTCCAGCAGGCGGGCGGCCTCCTTGTAGACGGCGCTGCCCTCGCTCGCGGACGGGTTCATGACCGTCACGAGCAGCACCTTGTCACCCCGCTGCGCGACACCCGTGAACGTCGCCCCCGCGTGAGTGGTGTTGCCGTTCTTGACGCCCGCCATGCCCTTGTACGGCTCGACACCCCAAGCCCCCGTCAGCAGACGGTTCGTGTTCTGGATCTGGAAGCTCTCGCGCTTCTTCCCCTTCTTCTTCTCGCCGGGGAACGTGGCGCTCGCCGTCGAGCAGTACTCGCGGAAGTCCTTCTTCTGCATGCCGCTGCGGGCGATGAGCGTCAGGTCGTACGCGCTGCTGACCTGGCCCTTCGCGTCGTAACCGTCGGGCGAGACGACGGTGGTGTCCAGTGCCTGGAGCTCGTCCGCGTGCGTCTGCATGTCCACGACGGTCTTGTCCCACCCCCCGTTCATCTCCGACAGGACGTGCACGGCGTCGTTGCCCGACCGCAGGAACACGCCCAGCCACATGTCGTGGACGGAGTACGTGTGGTCCTCCTTGATGCCCACGAGGCTGCTGCCCTCGCCGATGCCGGCCAGGTCGGTGTCCTTCACCTTGTAGACCTGCGACTTGGACAGCCGCGGCAGGACCGTGTCGGCGAAGAGCATCTTCAAGGTGGACGCGGGCGGCAGCCGCCAGTGGGAGTTGTGCGAGGCGAGTACGTCGCCGGATTCGGCGTCCGCGACGATCCACGACCGGCCGCTCAGCTCCTTCGGGAGAACGGGCGCCCCCCGGCCGAGCTTCACCTGCGTACCCGGCAGGCCGAGTTGCGCGCCGCCGACCGTCGACATCATCGCGGGGGGCTGCGGCTGCCGTTTGCCGGGCTTGTCGTCCGTTGGCGCCGCGTGCGCGGGCAGTGCGGTGAGTGCGGGCAGCAGCGCGGCGGAGAGGACCGTCAACGCGGTCTTTTTTACGACGGACACGAACGAGAACGTACAGGGCACCGGGGTGGTTGTGGACATGGCGGTGGTGACCCGCCGCGACGTGCGCCGGGTGGGCGCAGCAAGGATGTTCCCACCCCGGCGGCGGGGGTCCGGGACCTGCGGCGATACTGGGCCCATGAAGCTCAGCCGTTCCGTCTCCTGGTTCCTGCTCGCCTTCGGGGTGTGGAGCTGGTTCATCTGGGTCACTTTCGTCAAGAATCTGGCGAAGGACAGCAGCGGGCTCGCCTTTGACGACGCGGGTGACCCGACCACGTACTTCTGGGTCCATCTGCTGCTCGCCGTCACGTCCTTTCTTCTGGGGACGGCTGTTGGGGTGATCGGGTTCCGTGGTGTGCGGGCCCTGCGACGTGAGCGGAGCCAGGGATAACTGTGGTCGTCGTCTTCGTACTCGTCGCGCTGTCGGTCGTCGCCCTGCTGGCCGGGGCGCACTGGTACGTCTGGCGGCGTCTGGTCCGTGACACGACCGCGCCGGGCAGCGTCCTGCGCCGGGTCGGCACCGTGGCGGCGGTGCTGCTGCCGGTGCTGGCGGTCGGGGCCCTGGTCGGGGCGCGGGCCGGCGCACCGTTCTGGGTGCAGCAGGTGGTGGCCTGGCCGGGGTACCTGTGGCTGGCCGTGCTGCTGTACCTCGTGATGGCGCTCGTGGTCGGCGAGGCGGTGCGGCCGCTGCTGCGGCGGGCGCTGCGGCGGCGGGAGCCCGCGGCCCCGGCCGACGGGACCCCGGCCGCCGGTTCCCCCCCGACGGGTCGCGGCCCGGACGCCGGTGCGGGGCAGGCCGCCCCGCCGCGCGCCGCCGCCGGGGCGGCCGCCGCCCCCGCGCCGGGCCCGGGCGACACGGACACGGTGACGCAGCCCGCGCCGCCCGTACCCGTGGCACCGGTCGCGCCCGGCGGGCCCGGCGGCTCCACGGCTTCCGGGGACTTCTCGCGCCGGCTGTTCGTCTCGCGGGTGGTGGGGGCGGGCGCGGCCGCGGCGGCGCTGGGAACGGTGGGATACGGGACGTACGGCGTGATGCGGGGCCCGCGGCTGAAGCGCGTCCGGGTGCCGCTGGCCAAACTGCCGCGTTCCGCGCACGGGTTCAGGATCGCCGTCGTCAGCGACGTACACCTCGGCCCGGTCCTCGGGCGCGCCCACACGCAGCGGATCGTCGACACGATCAACTCCGCCCAGCCCGACCTGGTCGCCGTAGTGGGCGACCTGGTCGACGGCAGCGTGGCCGACCTGGGCCACGCCGCCGAGCCGCTGGCGCGGATCAGGTCCCGGCACGGAACCTTCTTCGTGACCGGGAACCACGAGTACTTCTCCGGCGCCGAGCAGTGGGTCGAGCACGTGCGCGAGCTGGGCATGCGGCCCCTGGAGAACGACCGCGTCGAGATCGCCGGCTTCGACCTCGCCGGTGTGAACGACATCGCGGGGGAGAGCGAGGGCCAGGGCCCCGACTTCGTACGGGCCCTGGGCGACCGGGACCGTACCCGCGCGTCGGTCCTTCTCGCCCACCAGCCGGTGGTCGTCCACGACGCGGTACGCCACGGAGTGGACCTCCAGCTGTCCGGCCACACGCACGGCGGCCAGCTCTGGCCGGGCAACTACATCGCCGCCCGGGCGAACCCCACGGTGGCCGGTCTGGAGCGGTACGGCGACACCCAGCTGTACGTCTCGCGGGGCGCCGGCGCGTGGGGCCCCCCGGTGCGCGTGGGCGCGGACTCCGACATCACGGTGGTCGAACTGGCATCCCGCCAGGCGTAGCGCACGGGCATGAACCGCACTCTCCTGCGTGACGCCCGGCGACCGCGAGCCGACTCGTCCCCCGAAAGGGTGAGCGGGACGGGCAACTGACCTTTCCTCGGGCGCAGTTCGTGTGGTTGGCTGGTGCGGATCTCCGGGGGGAGTGCGGATCTTACGCATGCCGGCAGGTGGGCGACGAGGAGAGCGCGGCAGTCATGAGGTCGGTCCGATTACGGATTATCGCCATGGTCACGGTCCTGCTCGCCGCCGGTGTCGGTGGCTGGCAGCTGTTGTCCCCGGGGGGCGGGAACGACGCCCCGATCAAGGTCGGTACGACCGACGACGTCTCGGGACTCGATCCCGCCGGTGCGTACGACGCCGGATCGTGGGCGCTCTACAGCAACCTGTACCAGTCGCTGATGACCTTCGACCCGGGCGCCGCCTCGCCGGTTCCGGACGCCGCGAGCCGCTGCGGCTTCGTCGACGAGACGCTCCGGACGTACGAGTGCGAGTTACGTGACGACCTGACCTTCTCCAGCGGGCGCCCGCTCACCGCCGAGGATGTCAAGCACTCCTTCGACCGGGTCCTCGCGATCAGCTCCGACGTCGGGCCCAAGTCCCTCTTCGCGTCGCTGAAGTCCGTCAGGGCCGAGGGCCTCACGGTCACCTTCGACCTCTCCAGCCGCGACGCCACCTTCCCGTACAAGGTCGCCACGGGCGCGGGGGCCATCGTCGACCGCGCCGCGTACCCGGCGCGCAAGCTGCGCAGGGGTGACGAGGTGGACGGCTCGGGACCGTACGTCCTCAAGTCGTACGAGAAGGGCGTCGGCGCCCGGCTGGAACCCAATCCCAGGTACCGGGGAGCGGTCGAGCAGGTCAAGAACGCGATCAGTGTCCGGTACTTCAAGGAGTCCGAGCACCTGGACAGGGCGTGGAAGGCCAAGAAGGTCGACGTCACGCACCGGCAGATGCCGCCGTCGGTGATCGCCCGGCTCGCACCGGGCGATCCGGACCTGCGGATCAACGAGGCGGGCGGTTCGGAGATCCGCAACCTGGTCTTCAACGTCCGCAAGGACTCGCCGCTGGCCGAGCGCGCCGTGCGGCAGGCCGCCGCCGCGCTCGTCGACCGCTCCGGCATCGCCTCGTCGATCTACCACGGCACCGTGGAACCGCTCTACTCGCTGATCCCGCAGGGCGTCACCGGCCACAGCACGCCCTTCTTCGACCGGAACTCCACGCACGACGCGGCGGCGGCCCGGCAACTGCTGCTCGGCGCCGGCGTGCAGACCCCGGTCCGGATCGACCTCGGGTACGCGCTGGGCGGTGCGGCCAGGCAGGAGGCGGCCGAGCTGAAACGGCAGCTCGAAAGCGGCGGCCTGTTCGCGGTGCGGCTCGTGGAGAAGGACCACTGGGAGGACTTCCAGGCCGACTACATGGCGGGCCGGCTCGACGCGTACACCGTCGGCTGGGTCATGGACTTCCCCGACCCCGACAACTTCAGCCAGCCGCTCGTCGGCAGCGGGAACAGCCTCGGCAACGGCTATGCGAACCGCGAGATCGACCGGCTGATCCTGGACACCCAGCGGTCGAGCGAGCGGGGCCGCACGGCGGAATCCTTCAGGAAGCTCCAGCTGATCGTGGCGCGGGACGTGCCGCTCGTGCCGCTGTGGCAGAAGAAGGACTACGTACTGAGCAGCAAGGACGTCTCCGGCGGGCAGTACTTGTCGGACGGTACGGGCGTGTGGCGCCTGTGGGCGCTGGACTGGCTGTAGAGGCGGAGGCTCAGGCCGTCTTGCGCGCTGCCGCCGCCTGGGCCATCCCCGGCAGGAAGTCCGTGAACAGCTCGTGCACTTCGCGTACGAGCGGACGCAGCACCCGGAAGCGGGCGAGCGCGACCCCGCGCGTGGTGAGGCGGGCGCCGCGTTCGGCGAGGCGGTAGCTGCGCTCCCGGTCCTCGGACCGGTCGAAGACCCAGTACAGGACGAGTCCCATCTGGGAGAGCCACATCAACTCGGGGAGGATGTCCCGCAGTTCCTCGGCGACCTTGGCCTTGGAGCCCGCGAGCACCTCCCGGTGTACGGCGATGGCCGCCTCGCGGGCGTGCTCCGACTCCGGGGAGAAGGGGCTCAGCGGGCTCTCCGGGTCGGCCGCGTTCTTGAAGAACTGGGCGGCGAACTCGTGGTACGGCGCGGCGATGTCCAGCCACGCCTTCAGCACCCCGGCCAGCCGCGCCTCCAGGTCGGTCTCCTTGTCCAGTACGGGGCGGACCGCCGCCTGGTGTTCGGCGGCGATCCGGTCGTAGAAGCCCTGGACCAGGTGTTCCTTGGAGCCGAAGTAGTAGTACGCGTTCCCTGTGGAGACTCCCGCCTCCTTGGCGATCGCCCGCATGGTCGTCTTGTCGTAACCGCGGTCCTGGAAGAGCTGGAGGGCGGTTTCGAGGATGAGCGTGCGGGTCTGCTCGCTCTTGGGGGCCTTGTCTTCAGTCACGGTGTCCGAGCCTAACCGGATACCGCGCACCGGTCGTCGCAGGGCACCGGGACGCCTGCTCCGGCCGTCGCACCCGTGCCCGCCCCGGCCATCCTCGCGTCGCGGTACTTGGCCGCCGCGAGCATCGTCACCCGTACGAAGGGGGCGCCGGCCGGGGTGGCGAGCCAGTGGGCCTTGGCGCGGTGGTCGGCCAGCGCCCAGAGGCAGACCACCCAGGCGGCGAGGCCGCCGTAGACCTGGCCCTTGTCGCCGATGACGGTGATTTCGCGCAGGGTGCGGTCGTGGTCGAGAACGGGGAACCTGCGCCGCGCTTCGACCGACCCCGCCGGCACCAGGTCCAGCGGCACGAGCCGGCGCTGGCGCAGCAGCCAGTTGTGCAGGTGGACGCAGAGGGGGCACTGGGCGTCGTACAGGATCGTCAGCCCGCTGACGGTCAGTCGGCTCATCGTGCTCACGCCCCGGCGGGCACGGTGGTGGTCCAGCCCTGCGGCGGGACCGGGGGGAGCTGCTCACGCTCCATGAGGGAGCGCCGGCGGATCTTGTTGAGGACCCAGACGTTTCCGAGGTGCATGACGCCGAGGACCAGCAGTACGACACCGAGCTTCACCGAGAGCGCCTCGAAGAGCCCGCGGGCGTTCTCGACGGCGTCCGCCGCCTTCAGGTAGAGGGCGACGAAACCGAGGTTGACGAGGTAGAAGCCGACCACCAGGAGGTGGTTGACCGCGTCGGCGAGCTTCTCGTCCCCGCGCAGGACGCTGGCGATGAAAATGCGCCCGTTGCGGCTGAGGGTGCGTGCGACCCAGACGGTGAGCGCGACGCTGATCAGCAGGTACGCGACGTAGGCGACAACAGTGAGGTCCATACCCCACCCCTTCTTGAACGTGTTCAAAAGGCTGGCAGGAATGAATCTAGGCTGATTTTTGAACATGTTCAAGTCAGTGGGCGCGCTTCATTAAGGTCTCTTCTGGATAATCCGCCTCGGATCGAATTGCTCTACGCTGGCAGGTATGACCGCCATGACGCCCGCGCGCACCGAACCGGACCTGTCGTTCCTCCTCGACCACACCAGCCACGTCCTGCGGAGCAAGATGTCCGCCGCCCTGGCGGAGATCGGCCTCACCGCCCGCATGCACTGTGTGCTCGTCCACGCCCTGGAGGGGGAGCGCACCCAGATCCAGCTCGCCGAGATCGGCGACATGGACAAGACCACGATGGTGGTGACGGTGGACGGCCTGGAGAAGGCGGGCCTGGCCGAGCGCCGCCCCTCCAGTACGGACCGGCGGGCCCGGATCATCGCCGTCACCGACGAGGGTGCCCGCGTCGCCGGGAAGAGTCAGGAGATCGTCGACCGCGTGCATCGCGACGCCCTGGCCACACTCCCCGAGGCGGACAGGGGAGCCCTCCTGCGCGCCCTGAACCGCCTGGTCGACGACGGTCTGGCGAGGCCCGTCGAGGCCCCGCGCACCGCCCGCCGGGCGCGCCAGTCCAGGTAGGTCCCGAGGCGGAGCCAAAAGTAAGACCGAAAAAAATAGTCTGCAACAAAACCATCTGCTACGGTCTCTCCTGTCGCCCCAACTGACAGGAGAGACCGCATGTTTGCCGCATCCGACTCCGCGCCGCCGCCCGCTTCTCCCGCCGCCCCGCGCTCGCGCCGGCTCGCCCTCGGGGTCATCGCCACCGGGACGCTGATGATCATCCTCGACGGCTCCATCGTGACCGTGGCGATGCCGGCCATCCAGAACGACCTGGGCTTCACCCCCGTCGGCCTCAGCTGGGTGGTCAACGCCTACCTCATCGCGTTCGGCAGCCTGCTCCTGCTGGCCGGGCGGCTCGGCGACCTGATCGGCCGCAGGCGCATGTTCCTGGCCGGCACCGCCGTCTTCACCGCCGCCTCGCTGCTGGCCGGAGTGGCGACCTCGCCCGCCGTACTGGTCGCCGCCCGCTTCCTCCAGGGCATCGGCAGCGCGATGGCCTCCGCCGTCAGCCTGGGCATCCTCGTGACGCTGTTCACCGAGCCCAGGGAGCGCGCCAGGGCCATCGCCGTCTTCAGCTTCACCGGGGCGGCGGGAGCGTCCATCGGCCAGGTCCTCGGCGGCGTACTCACCGACGCGCTGAACTGGCACTGGATCTTCTTCATCAACCTGCCGATCGGGCTCGCCGTCCTCGCGATCGCCGTGCGCGTCCTGCCCGGTGACCGCGGCCTCGGCCTGAGGGCGGGCGCGGACGTCCTCGGCGCCGCCCTGGTCACCGCCGGCCTGATGCTCGGCATCTACACCGTCGTCAAGGTCGAGGAGTACGGCTGGACCTCGGTGCGCACCCTCGGCCTCGGCGCCCTCGCCGCCGTACTGCTCGCCGCGTTCCTCGTCCGTCAGGCCACCGCGAAGAACCCGCTGATGCCGCTGCGGATCTTCCGCTCGCGCAGCGTCTCCGGCGCCAACCTGGTCCAGATCCTGATGGTCGCCGCGCTCTTCTCCTTCCAGATCCTGGTCGCCCTCTACCTCCAGAAGGTGCTCGGATACGGCGCCGCCGAGACCGGCCTCGCGATGCTCCCGGCAGCCGCCGTCATCGGTGCCGTCTCCCTGGGAGTCTCCGCCCGCCTGAACGCCCGCTTCGGTGAGCGCAACGTCCTGCTGGCGGGCATCGTGCTCCTCGTCGGCGTCCTCGCCCTCCTCACCCGCGTCCCCGTACAGGCCAGTTACGCCGTCGACCTCCTCCCGGTCATGCTGCTCGCCGCCGGCTTCGGTCTCGCGCTGCCGGCGCTGACCACACTCGGTATGTCCGGCGCGAACGAGGAGGACGCCGGTCTCGCGTCCGGCCTGTTCAACACGACCCAGCAGATCGGCATGGCCCTGGGCGTCGCCGTCCTGTCCACCCTGGCCGCCTCCCGGACCGAGAGCCTCGCGGCGGACGGCCGGACTGCGGCCGAGGCCCTGACCGGCGGCTACCACCTCGCCTTCGGGGTCGGCGCCGGGCTCCTGGTCACCGCCTTCGCGGTCGCCTTCACGATGTTGCGCCGCCCCGAGCGGCAGGCCGCGCAGGAGCCCGAGCGGCAGGCCGACCCGGAGCCGGCCGCCGACGCGCCCGCTCCCGCCCACGCCGCGGCCGTCTGACCCGCCTTCTCACCCCGCCCCACCCGACAACCCGGCCCCACCCCACCGCACCGAACCGCAAGCCACCCCGACCACCGAAAGGCTGCATCCCATGAGCGAGAACACCGCCACCGAGACCACCACCGGCACCACGAAGAACGACGGCCCGGCCCCCCGGGTGCTCACCGACCAGGAGCTCTCCCTCCTGATGAGCCGGCAGCAGTTCGGCGTACTCGCGAGCGTCAGGAGCACCGGCCACCCGCACCTGTCGACCGTCCTCTACGACTGGAACGCCGAGGAGCGCGTCCTGCGGGTCTCCTCCACCGCCGACCGCCTCAAGGTCCGCCAGCTGCGCCGCGACCCGCACACCTCACTGCACGTCAGCGGCCCGGACGTCTGGTCGTTCGCCGTGGCGGAGGGCGAGGCGGAGATCGTCGACCCGGCCGACGGGGCGGCCCCCGGCGAGCAGCCGCTGCCCGACCGGCGCGTGGTGATCCTGATCCGGGTCTCCCGCCTGTACGGGACCGCCCTGGACATCCCCTCCCAGGACTGAGGAAGCAGTGCGTACCCCTGATTCGGGGCCGGCCTCAGGCGCAGAGCGAGCGGGCGTAGTTGACCTGGCCCATGACCAGGGGAAACGTATGGGGGCCGAGGGCCGGGACGACCGTGGAGTGGTGCCGGCCGCCGCTGGTCACCGTGACCTGGACGTAGCCGGTGGTGACCTTCTCCTTCATCAGCAGGAAGAGCAGCCCCAGCAGGCAGAAGACGAAGAAGACGACGGCCAGCACGATCGCGACCGCCGGCATCCTCTCCTCCGTGCGGGACATGTCGGTGACCGTCCACACCGCGCCCTTGAGCGGCATCGTGCCGGACGGGGTGACGATCGAGTCGGGCATGACGGTGATGTCACCGACCGACATGAGCGGCGCGGCGGCGAAACCGGGCGGCGGTCCGGCGTACGGCACCGGATGCTGCGGGTAGCCGTAGCCCGGGGCGGCGTCGGGGTAGCCGTAGCCGGGGACCGGGCCCCACTGGTAGGCGCCGTTCGGGTCGCCGTCCGCCGCGTACGGGTTCGGATCACTCATGGTTCCGTGCTCCCCTCGGCCTGCTGCGCATTCCCCCCGATCCTGGCACAGAACGGCCCCGCCGCCCGGAAGAACCGGGCAACGGGGCCGTCGTGCGCGTACGGATCAGCAGCGTCCGGAGCCGGACACGGCCAGGATCAGAAGCGACGCGTGATCAGCGCGCGCTTCACTTCCTGGATCGCCTTCGTGACCTCGATACCGCGAGGGCAGGCGTCCGTGCAGTTGAACGTCGTACGGCAACGCCACACGCCGTCCTTGTCGTTCAGGATCTCCAGGCGCTGCTCGCCGCCCTCGTCACGCGAGTCGAAGATGAAGCGGTGCGCGTTGACGATCGCCGCCGGGCCGAAGTACTGGCCGTCGTTCCAGAACACCGGGCACGAGGACGTGCACGCGGCGCACAGGATGCACTTGGTGGTGTCGTCGAAGCGCTCGCGGTCCTCGGCGGACTGGAGACGCTCGCGCGTCGGCTCGTTGCCCTTCGTGATGAGGAAGGGCATGACGTCGCGGTACGCCTGGAAGAACGGGTCCATGTCGACCACGAGGTCCTTGAGGACCGTGAGGCCCTTTATGGCCTCGATCGTGATCGGCTTCTCCGGGTTGATGTCCTTGATCAGCGTCTTGCAGGCGAGCCTGTTCTTGCCGTTGATCCGCATCGCGTCGGAGCCGCAGATGCCGTGCGCGCACGAGCGGCGGAAGGTCAGCGTGCCGTCGGTCTCCCACTTGATCTTGTGGAGACCGTCGAGCACACGCTCCTTCGGGTCGATCTCGATCGGGAAGTCCTGCCACTCGGCCTCGGCGGAGATCTCCGGGTTGAAGCGGCGGATCCGGAACGTGACCGTGATGTACGGCGAGGGGACGGCCGCGGGCTTCGCGTCGTCGACCTTGTCCAGAGTCGGGGTAGCCATCAGTACTTACGCTCCATCGGCTGGTAGCGGGTCTGGACGACCGGCTTGTAGTCGAGACGGATCGACTCGGTGCCGTCGTCGCCGACCTCGCGGTACGCCATGGTGTGGCGCATGAAGTTGACGTCGTCGCGGTTCGGGAAGTCCTCGCGGTAGTGACCGCCGCGGGACTCCTTGCGCGCCAGGGCGGAGACGGCCATGACCTCGGCCAGGTCGAGCAGGTTGCCCAGCTCGATGGCCTCCAGCAGGTCGGTGTTGAACCGCTTGCCCTTGTCCTGGATCGAGACGTTGAGGTAACGCTCGCGCAGCTCGCCGATCTTGGCGACGGCCGTCTTGATCGTCTGCTCGGTACGGAACACCATCACGTTGGCGTCCATCGTCTCCTGGAGCTCCCGGCGGATGTCGTGCACCCGCTCGGCCCCGGTGTTGCTGCGCAGGCGCTCGACCTGCGCGACGACGAGCGACGCCGGGTCCTCGGGAAGCTCGACGTAGTCGTTCGCCGCCGAGTACTCGGCGGCGGCGATGCCGGCGCGCTTGCCGAAGACGTTGATGTCGAGCAGCGAGTTGGTGCCCAGACGGTTCGCGCCGTGCACCGAGACGCAGGCGACCTCACCGGCGGCGTACAGACCGGGAACGACCGTGGTGTTGTCCGCGAGGACCTCACCCCTGACGTTCGTCGGGATGCCGCCCATGGCGTAGTGCGCGGTCGGCTGGATCGGGATCGGGTCCGTGTACGGCTCGATGCCCAGGTACGTACGCGCGAACTCGGTGATGTCGGGGAGCTTCGCGTCGAGCTGCTCCGGCGGCAGGTGCGTGAGGTCGAGGAAGACGTGGTCGCCCTCGGGACCGCAGCCGCGGCCCTCACGGATCTCCGTGTAGATGGAGCGCGAGACGACGTCACGGGACGCGAGGTCCTTCATGACCGGCGCGTACTTCTCCATGAAGCGCTCGCCGTCCTTGTTGCGGAGGATGCCGCCCTCACCGCGGGCGCCCTCCGTCAGCAGGATGCCCATGCGCCAGATGCCCGTCGGGTGGAACTGGAAGAACTCCATGTCCTCCAGCGGCAGCCCGCGACGGTACGCCGCGGCCTGGCCGTCACCGGTCAGGGTGTGGGCGTTCGACGTCACCTTGAAGAACTTGCCGGTGCCGCCGGAGGCGAAGATGACGGCCTTCGCCTGGAAGACGTGGATCTCGCCGGTCGCCAGCTCGTAGGCGACGACGCCCGCGGACTTGCGGACCCCGTCGACCTCCTGCATCAGCAGGTCCAGGACGTAGAACTCGTTGAAGAACTCCACGCCCTCCTTGACGCAGTTCTGGTACAGCGTCTGGAGGATCATGTGGCCGGTGCGGTCCGACGCGTAGCAGGACCGGCGGACCGGGGCCTCGCCGTGGTTGCGGGAGTGACCGCCGAAGCGGCGCTGGTCGATGGTGCCGTCCGGGGTGCGGTTGAACGGCAGGCCCATCTTCTCCAGGTCGAGGACCGAGTCGATGGCCTCCTTCGCCAGGATCTCGGCGGCGTCCTGGTCGACCAGGTAGTCGCCGCCCTTGATCGTGTCGAAGGTGTGCCACTCCCAGTTGTCCTCCTCCACGTTCGCCAGCGCGGCGGCCATGCCGCCCTGCGCGGCGCCCGTGTGGGACCGGGTGGGGTAGAGCTTCGTCAGCACGGCGGTGCGGCTGCGCTTCGTCGACTCGATGGCCGCGCGCATGCCCGCGCCACCGGCGCCGACGATGACGGTGTCGTACTTGTGAATCTTCATGGGTGGATTACCTCAGCCCCGGGCCTAGCGGATGTTCGGGTCGAAGGTGAAGATCACCAGCGTGCCCAGAAGGACGGTGAACACCGTGGCGGTGTACAGCAGGTTCTTCAGCCAGAAGCGGGTGTTCGGCCGCTCCGCGTAGTCGTTGATCACGGTACGCAGGCCGTTGGCGCCGTGCAGCATCGCCAGCCACAGCATGAGCAGGTCCCAGGTCTGCCAGAACGGCGAGGCCCAGCGGCCGGCCACGAAGGCGAAGCCGATCTTGGACACGCCGCCGTCCAGCACGAGCTGGATCAGCAGGTGGCCGAGGACGAGGACGACCAGCACGATGCCGGACAGCCGCATGAACAGCCAGCCGTACAGCTCGAAGTTCGTGCGCGTCGACCTGGGTGTCTTCTTGGTACGAGCGCGGGGGGCCTCGATGAGGGGAGCCGGGTTGTCGACGTCGTACAGGCTCTCACCCTCGACGGGGCCAACCGCGGAATTGGTCTCGATCGACATCTGCGTCAGCTCCCGAAGACTTCGCGTACGGCGTGGCCGAGCACGGGGTAGAGGGCGCCTGCCATCAGCACGATCCAGATGCCCATGACGGCCCAGAGCATCTGCTTCTGGTACCTGGTGCCCTTGGACCAGAAGTCCACGGCGACGACCCGCAGGCCGTTCAGCGCGTGGAAGAGGATGGCGGCGACAAGTCCGTACTCGAGCAGGGCGACGAGAGGGGTCTTGTAGGTGGCCACGACATCGTCGTATGCCTCGGGAGAGACGCGGACGAGAGCGGTGTCGAGGACATGCACGAACAGGAAGAAGAAAATGAGGACGCCGGTGACTCGATGAGCCACCCAGGACCACATACCTTCCCGGCCGCGATACAGCGTTCCAGCCGGCACGGAAAAACCCTCCGGGAGCGGGGATAGGGGCCATGCCGGCTTCAGTGTCGGTCTGGCCCGGCCGGGTACGGTCCACCGGCCCCGGCCATCGTAGCGACGACTTGTCGGTTCGTTCGCGCGGGGTCCACTGGTGTGATCAAAGAGGCAATCAAACAGCCACGGACGGGCTATCGGGGCGGTCCCCGCAACCGCTGTGGCCTGCGAGATCGGTGTTTGTCGGACAAACATCCGCTTTCCCGGGATCCGAAACAAGATGGGCGAGCCGTCCCCGTGCGAGCCGGCGCAGCTCGTCGGCGGCGACCACCCGTTCCTCCTCAGCCTCGTTGCCCAGCCGTGACCGGATGCCCGCCAGGACGTGGTCGAGCCGCTCCTCGGGCCGGTAGCCGTCCAGGCAGATCACGAAGGCGTGGCCGAAGCTGCTCTCGTACGCCGCGTGGGCCGCGCGCAGCGCCGTGAGCGCGGCGGGGGGAGCGCCCTCGCCGAGACCGGTGGAGGACTCCCTGGTCAGCGCGTCGGCGATCTCGTCCCGTGACAGGTCGTACGCCGCCTCGTCGGCCGCGGCCAGCAGCGCGTCGACATCCGGGTACGGGCGGTGGGCGGCGACCCGGCGCGCCCAGCGCAGGCTGGCGCAGCAGGTGATCAGTGCGGCCTCGGCGGCGTCGCAGGGCGCGGCGTTGAACCGGTCGAGACCGGCGGCGACGGGCCCCCGGCACTGCGCGGGTACGGCCGTGCGTCCCGGCGATTCGCTGGACAGCGGGAGCTCCTCGGAAGGGGGCCGGCGGGGAGGGGTGGGGCGGACGAGACCGGGAAGGCTGGGACGGAAGGGACGCAACGCTATCGACGCTCCGGTAAGGCTGTCCGACGGATGCGCGAACCTCACCCGAACGGGAGAGGTTGGCCACACATACTGGACGATTGGTGGACGTATGGGGGGCTGATTGGGCATCGTTCGCCCAATGATGTCGCAATTCCGGGGGCCGCTGGCCGTAGCCGCGGTCTCCCTGATCGTCCCGCTCGTCGCCACCGTCGCGAAGCCGGCGCCGTCCGCGCCACCGGCGTCGCCCGCCGAACCGGCGGCTCAGCCGAAGCCGGCGGCGCCACCCGCCTCGTCCGCACCGCCGAAGCGGTCGGCGCCCGCCGCGAAGGCCGCGCCGCCTGTGAAGGCGGGACCGACCAAGGCGCCCAGCGCCGTCCCCTCGGTGCGGCAGTACGACGCGGCCAAGGGCCCCGGCTGGCAGCCCCAGCGCTCCACGCGTGTCGTCGTGGCGCCGGGCGACAACCGTGCCCTCGGCGACGAGGGCCGGCTCCTGGCCCAGGAGCTGAAGCGCGGCTTCTCGGCCGCGGGGGCGGGCCGCGCGGGCGACATCGAGCTGGCGCTGAAGCCCGGCGGCGCGCCCGAGTCGTACACCCTCACCGTCCGCGACGGCCGGGTGCGCGTCACGGGCGCCGACGAGGCCGGTGTCTTCTACGGAACCCGCACCGTCAAGCAGGCCCTGGCCGCCGACGGCCGCCTGTCCGAGGGCGTCGTGCACGACAAGCCCGCCAAGCCGCAGCGCGGAGTGATGCTCGACACCGCGCGCAAGCACTTCACCGCCGACTGGATCGAGGACACCGTCCGCGAGATGGGCGACCTCAAGCTCAACCAGCTCGGTCTGCACTTCTCCGACGACCAGGGCTTCCGCATCGAGTCGGACAGCCACCCCGAGATCGTGTCCGAGCAGCACCTCACCAAGGCCGAGGTCCGCCGGATCGTGAAGCTGGCCGCGAGCCGCCACATCACCGTCATCCCGGAGATCGACTCGCCCGGCCACCTCGGCGCGGTCATGGACGCGCACCCGGACCTCCAGCTGCGCGACACGCGCGGTGTGGCGACGCCCGGCGCGGTGGACATCGCCAACCCGAAGTCGGCGCGGATCGTGGACGACCTGCTGAGCGAGTACGCCGACGTCTTCCCCGGCAGGTACGTGCACCTCGGCGGCGACGAGTACGCCGCCCTGCTCAAGCGGAACCCGGAGCTCTCGTACCCGGGCCTCGCCGGCGAGGCGGTCCGCAAGTACGGCCCGAACGCGAAGGTCCAGGACCTCGCCACCGGCTGGCTCAACGACCGCGCGGCGGCCCTGCGCCCGCACGGCAAGATCCTCAAGGCGTGGAACGACGGCCTGCACGCGGGCGGTGTGGTCAAGTCCGACCAGGACCGTGAGGTCGAGTACTGGACCGGCAAGGAGATCGGCGCCCGGCAGCCGCAGGAGTACCTGAGCGAGGGCCGCAAGGTGGTCAACGCCAACGACGAGTACCTCTACTACGTACTCGGCGAGCCCAACACGTTCACCTATCCGACGGGCCGCCGCATCTACGAGTCCTGGACCCCGCTGGTCCTGCGCGGCACAACCCCGGTGCCCGCGCGCTACGCCGACCAGATCCTGGGCGGCCGCCTGGCCATCTGGTGCGACCTGGCGAACGCCCAGACGCAGGAGCAGGTCGCGCGCGGCATCCACCTCCCGATGCGCGCCCTGGCGCAGAAGACCTGGGACGCGGGCACGCCGACGCTGGACTGGGAGGGCTTCAAGGCCCTGTCGCAGCGGACCGGCTGACCGGCTGACCGGCTGAGCGGCCGACCGGCCGCCCGACGGGCCCGCCGGGCCCGGGAACGCGATGGACGGCCCGGCCGGCGGCGGCGTATGTTCCGCGGGCGCGCGCCGGTCGGCGCCCGCGCCGTCGCCACCCCTCGGGGGAGGGGCGTCCCGTCACCTTGGGGGGTCGCCCAGCCGTGCTGTGCGCCAATTGCGGTACCGAGAAGGCCACCACCGGCACAGGGCCCTGCGAGGGCTGCGCGGCCGCCCCCGCGAACGGCGCGCCGCCGCCGGGCCCGCCCGCGCCGCTGCCCGCCGCCCCCGCGGCGCCCCGCTCGCCGGTCGGGCTCGCCCGCGCCGTGACGGTCCTGCTCGGCGCCGTCGTCGTGGCCGACGTGTTCTCGCTGTTCGTCTCGTTCCGGGCCCGGGGCCACTGGGACGACCGGGTGACCGAGGGCTTCGCCGCCGTGCCCGTCGAGGACCTGGACCTCACCGACACCCTGATGACCGTCTCGTCCACGGCCTACTCGGCCGTCTTCCTCGCGACGGCCGTCGTGTTCATTGCCTGGTTCTCCCGGGTGCGGAAGAACGCCGGCGTCTTCGCCCCGGACCTCCAGCGCAAGGGGCCCGGCTGGGCGATCGGCTCCTGGTTCGTCCCCATCGGCAACTTCTGGCTCCCGCGAGGGGTTGCCGTGGACGTCTGGGCGGCCAGCAGGCGGGACCCCCACGGCCCGGACGCCCGCGAGCAGGAGCCGCACACCGTCCTGACCGCGTGGTGGACGGCATGGGTCGTGGCGGCGCTCCTGGGCCGTCACGCCGTCAAGCGCTACGCGAAGGCCGAGGAGCCGGGCGCGCTCCTCGGCGCCCTCGACCAGATGATCGTCGCCGATCTCCTCGACATCGCGGCCGCCGCGCTCGCGATCCTGTTCGTACGCGCGCTGACGCGCATGCAGAGCGACAAGGCCGCCACCCTGCCCTTCGCGTCGACCCAGCCGCCCGCGAAGTCACTCGGCGCAGGCAGAATGTGACAGCACTGTAGGAACCATGGGGGGAGCGGGGCATGGGTTTCTGGGGTTACTTCGTCGTGGGCCGCAGCGCGCGGCCGCTCTCCGAGCTGGCCTCGCTCGCCGAGGTACGGGAGGGACTGTCGCTCCACGAGACGCGGGGCGACGGCTGGCAGGTGTGGGCGCGGCCCAGTGAGCCGCAGGTCGGTGACATGGGGGCGCTCGCCCGGGGGGTGTGCGGGGAGACGGGAACACCCGCGATCTTCGCGTTCGTCATGGACAGCGCCTGCGTGGTCGTGGAGGCCGCCACTTCCGCCGAGGCGGCCGGGTCCTGGTTCGGCTGCCTCGGACGCGAGGCGATGGCGGGCCACCTGGGCGCCGACGGACTGGTGCTGGAGGACCTCTTCCTGCCACCGGAGCGAGCCGCGGCGAAAGCGGTCGAATGGGCGGCCGCGACCGGCCGGACGGTGGCCCCGGGCGCGCTGCTCGACGTACTGCGCGAAGAGGCCGATCCCGTGGCCGAGGAGCTCTTCGCCCGCTTCCTGGACCGGCTGGGACTGTGAGCGGCGATGAGCGGACTGTGACGTAATCGCGGCCCGGTACGCAGTCGGAAGGAGAAGGGCCGCACCGGGCGGGCCCTGCTGTGCCGAGGGAGGCACCGTGACCCTGGTGGAACTGATCGGCCGCGCCGACGAACGGACCCTGGCGGCGAGCGCGGTGGCCTGCCTGGACCGGTGCCTGCCGCTGCTGGAGTACGTCGAGGGCGCCGAGCGCATAGGTCTCGACACGGACGAGGCGCTGAGACCGCTGTGGGTCGCGGTGGAGGGCGGCGACGCCTGGCTCGGCCGGCTGCGCAGGGTCGCCGCCGTGGTGGAGCGCGTCGCGGGCGCCGCCCCCGGGGAACTCGCCGGCTTCGCCATCCGGATGGCCGCCGCCGTCCCCGCCGCCTACGACCGGCCCGCGCTGCGCGCCTGGGCCGAGGACTGCTCGGCCGCGGTGCTGGAGGTCCACCTGCGGCTCGACGGCGTCGAACCGGGCGGCCACGAGGCGCGGGTGAAGGCGTACCGCGACGGCGACACCGACGGCATCAGCCCGCTCACGGCCGGCGAGCTGCGCCGCCAGTGCCAGCTCCTCGACATGCTGTCCGAGGACTCGGGCGGCGGCCTCAACCATGCCCTCCAGCTCTCGAACGAGGGCAAGCGCGTGCTGCGTGCGGCGGCGTCGCGCCGGGCCCGCGGCAGTGCCTGAAGCGATGCCCGTGAGCGACCGCACGACGGCCGAGCACCTCACCGTCCGCATCGAGGCCACCGAACGGCGTGCGTCACGGCCCGATGAGCGAGCCGGGGCCGCCGCAGAGGAAGGGACCCGGAATGCGTGACGCCTGGACCGCACTGAAGCAGGAGTTCCCGTTCGGCAGCGAGGTGACGGGCACGGTGGACCGTGTCGCTCCCTTCGGCATCTTCATCTCGATCGACGGCGGCCGGCCGGGCAGTGCCTTCGCGGATGTCGCCGGGATGCACCACGGCGGCACCGACGGGTCGCTGGTGATGTGGCCCGAAGTGGGCGACCCGGTCACCGGAGTCGTGGTGGACCACACGGACGGCCATGAACAGCTCAAGCTTCACCTGCGGTGATCGGGCCGGTGGCCGCCGGGCGGACGTCCGTTCGCCGGGCGGTTCCACCGTGTCGCACGGGTGCGAGCCCGGGGACAGACTGGGAGGAGGCGGGACATCCCGAGCCTCCCAAGAGCCCGCCGTGGAGGAGCCATGCAGGCAACGACCCGGAACGACGCTCCCGTCGAGATCGAGGGCGGCGGAGTGGAACTGCGCATGCGGGAGGTCGGCGGAGGCATGACCGTCGCCTTCGCACGGTTTCCCAGAGGTACGGACATGGGGCCGCTGGCCAAGGGCCTGCCCGACGACCTCTGCCAGTGCCCGCACTGGGGATACCTGCTCAAGGGGCGGCTGAAGATGCGGACCAAGGACGGCGAAGAGGTCTACGAGGCGGGCCAGGCGTTCTACTGGGCGCCCGGCCACGTGCCGGAGGCCCTGGAGGACTGCGAGTACGTCGACTTCTCGCCGACCGAGGAGTTCAACGAGGTCGTCGGTCACATCAAGGCGCAGATGGGCGGCTGACGGCCGGACACCCGCAGGACATAGGCCGCGCGGTGCTCCGGCGCCGGGTCCGGCGCCGGAGCCTCGTCGTGGGCCCGTGCGGGGGAGGGCTGTGACGTTTCCGTGCCCGCGGGCGCAGAGCAATGGGGGGCCTCGTGCTCCCGAGGGGCATGGGCACGGTGACCAGTGCCGAGTCGGCACGAAGAGGGACGTGTGGGCAAGGGCGGGGAGCGGCGTCGTACACAGGCGTGCGACGAGGAGCTGGGGGCTGCCGTCGAGCGCGCCCAGCAGGGGGACGAGGACGGATTCGCGACGGCGTACCGGCTCGTGCATCCGGGGCTGCTCGGGTACGTACGGGGGCTGGCGGGTGAGGACGCCGAGGACGTGACGTCCGAGGCGTGGCTGGAGATCGCGCGCGACCTGGGGCGGTTCCGCGGTGACGGGGCGGGGTTCCGCGGCTGGACGGCGACCATCGCCCGCCACCGCGCGCTGGACCACCTGCGCAAGCAGAAGCGCAGGCCCCGTACCTCGGTGATCGAGCAGGACGTACTGGAGCTTCCCGGACGGCAGGACACCGCCGACGACGCGATCGAGGCGCTGTCGACCGGGCAGGCGCTGGAGCTGATCGCCACGCTGCCGCGCGAGCAGGCCGAGGCGGTGCTGCTGCGCGTGGTCGTCGGGCTCGACGGGCCCGCGGCGGCCCGCGTGCTGGGCAAGCGCAGCGGATCGGTGCGGACGTCGGCATACCGCGGGCTCAAGCGGCTGGCCGAGCAGCTGGCGGACGGCGGCCGGGCGGGCGTTGTGACGTCCGCGGCGCCGCGCACGCTGAAGGATGAGACATGAGACGGATATGGGAACGGGCGTCCGATCAGGACGCGGTGGCCGAGCATCCGGCCACCCCGGAGGTCGAGGCGTTGCTGGCCGCCGTACGCCGGTCCACGGACCGCTCCGGCGGCGCGGGCACGGAGGCCGGTGCGCGGGCGGCGCTCGCCGCGTACCGCCAGGCGCGCGACTCCGGGGCACACGCCCTCCGGGGCCGCTGGTGGCGGGCCCGCAGGCGTGACGACTGGCGGCCGTCCCGGCGGCGGCGCGGCCCCCTGCCGGTCGGCGCGGCCTTCGCCTCGATCGCGGCGACGGTGACGCTGGGCGGGGTGGCGCTGGCCGCCGGCACCGGGATCATCCCGGCGCCGTTCGGCATGGGCGACGGCGGTACGGGTGGCTCCGGTGCTCCGGCGGCCGGCGCCACCCGCAGCGGCGCCCCGGCCGCCCCCCGGGCGAAGCGGGCGGGCGAGGACGGGGCGGGGGCGGCACGCCTTCCGTCGGCCGGCGTCACCCGCTCCGGCGCCGCGCGCCCGCCCCGGACGGGGGACGACGTGGCGCACTGCGTCGCGTACCTGGTGTCCCTCGGGCGCTCGGCCTCCGGCCCAGGTGCGGCTCCCGCCCCGCTGGCGGCCGGCGCCGCCGACGCCGGACTGACGGTGGAGGAGTACTGCGAGGGCGTGCTGGAGAGCGGGGAACGGCCGCCGGGGCAGGGAGCGGGGGACAAGGGCGCAACCAAGGCACCGAAGGGCTCGAAGACCCCGAAGCCGGCCGCCTCGTCCGGAATCCCTGACCAGCCGCGGGCCGGGCAGGACGACGGCGCCAAGCCGGACGACGCCAAGCCGGACGACGAGGCCGAGCCGGACGACGGCACGGCAGCGGATCCCGCGAACCCCGACGATGCCGCGAAGCCCGCGGGTGCGGGCGAGGACGAGGGCGACAGCGGCGACGGCGGCCGGCCGGGCGGCAGCGGCACCCGTGGCGACGGCGTGGGCGGAACCCGCGCGCGGTGACGCGGGCCCCGAAGGCGCAAGATGGGGCCGCCGCCGGCCGAGGAAGGACGACCGGGGCCGCCACCCCCCACAGGAGAGGCCCCGGTCGCCGTCCGCGGACCGTGCGGCGGCCCGTACTACTCTCAGCGCCGGGGATGCGTTTTCTGTCACAGCGCTCTCTGTCAGCAGGCAGTTGCGCGTTGTACAAGACGTGGACGCGACCCCTCGGAACGCCGTAGCGTGCTGGTTCGCGCGGAGCTGCGCGGCAGTGGTGACCAGCTGCGACTTGGAACAGGTTGAGGGAGTGCGGGGGGACGACGCGGAGCTGACCACCGCGGTGCTCGCGGCGCAGGACGGGAACGAAGACGCCTTCCGTACTGTGTACCGCGCCGTGCACCCGCGGCTGTTGGGCTACATACGAACGCTGGTCGGCGACCCGGAGGCAGAGGACGTCGCCTCCGAAGCGTGGCTCCAGATAGCCCGCGACCTCGACCGGTTCAGCGGTGACGCCGACCGGTTCCGGGGCTGGGCGGCGCGCATAGCGCGCAACCGCGCTCTCGACCACATCCGGATGCGCGGCAGGCGACCCGTCGTCGGCGGTGACGAGACGGAACTGGCCGCGAAGCCGGGCGCCTCCGACACCGCCGGCGAGGCGATGGAAGCCCTGGCCACGGGTGACACCCTCGCCCTCATCGCCCAGCTCCCGCAGGACCAGGCCGAGGCCGTCGTCCTGCGCGTCGTCGTCGGGCTCGACGCGAAGAGCGCCGCCCAGACCCTCGGCAAGCGCCCCGGCGCCGTACGGACAGCCGCGCACCGCGGTCTGAAGCGGCTGGCGGAGCTGCTGAACGCGGCGGACGCCGCCGCCGTGGACGCCGCCCTCGTGGGCGGCGGCGGGGGGATCGGCGGCGAAGGCGGTGAGGCCGTCAGCGGTACCGTTGCGGGCCCGGCCGGCGGAAGGCCGGAGCTCGGCGCCGTACCGCCCCAGCGACGTCCGCGACCGGGGCAGGTGACTTCCGCCGGTGTGACGCATTCATGCGCGCGGACGCAGAAGGACATGTGATGGCCGACGAGCGTTACGAGTGGCTCGACAAGGACGCGGCGGAGCGACTGCTCCGCGGAGAGCCGGTCGGGCCGCTCGGCGAACACGCACGCGCCGAGGCCGAGCGCCTGACGGCGGCACTGGACGGCGTCGCCCGGGCCGGCGGCCACGAGGCGCGGGAACTCCCCGGCGAGGCGGCCGCGCTGGCGGCGTTCCGCACGGCGAGGGCCGCGTCCCCCGAAGGCTTCTCCACGATACGTATCGGACGCAGGGCGGCCGTGCCGGTGCGCTGGGCCCGCCCCGTACGGATCGGACTGGCCGGGGCACTCGCAGGTGTCGCGCTCGGCGGCGTCGCGGTGGCGGCGGGCACGGGCGTACTGCCCAGCCCCTTCGGCCGCGACAGCGGCCCGGCGCCCGCGTCCACCGTGTCCGCCGCCGCCACGCCGCCGCCCGTCAACCCCGGGACCACCACCGCCGCACCCGGCGAGCCCGGCGGGCCCACCCCGGAAACCACCGGCACCCCCGACGGCGATCACCGCGGTCCGGGCAGCGGGGACGGCTCCGGGGAAGGCGCGGGCGCCGGTACGCACGAGTCCTCACCCGGGTCCGGCACCGGAGTGCTTCCCACGCTCCCCGGCCGGACGGGCGACGACGTACCGGGAACGGATGACGGCGCCGGCGAGGCTGCGGACTCCCGCGACTGGTATCGCAAGACCGCCAAAGCCTGCCAGGACTACCGCTCCGGCGATCTCGCACCCGACCGCGAACGACGCCTGGAGGCGGCCGCCAAGGGCGCCGACCGGGTGGAGCGCTTCTGCGACCGCCTCCTGGACGGGGACGGCTCCGGGGACGGGTCCGGCGGCAGCGACGACGGCGCGGGCGATCCCGGAGCAGGCCGCACCGGCGGCGACGCGGGCGGCGAGGGCCGCGACGACGGCCGGGGCGACGCCGACAAGAACGGCGGGAGCGACGGGACCGACGGGAGCCAGGGCGCCCCGGAAGGTGTGCACCGCCGGATGCCGTCGATCGCGTACACCCCGCCGTCCACGCCGACGACGGTCGAGCCGTCCGCCGCGCCCGTCGGCGCCTCGTCCCAGCAGGGCTGACCGGCCCGCCGCACCGGGGCCCCACCGCGCCGACCCGGCCCGCCGGCAAGCGCCCGCGCCGCCCCGGCCCACTCGCCACACACCGCGCTGACCTGCGCTTTTCCCCCACCGCACAGCGGGGTGTGACGTTTTTTGAGCCAGTGACGCAGTACAGAGTGAGCCGACTGGTCATCGGCAGCGCGACGAGCCGGGGTTCCCCCCGTACCTTCGGCTCCGCGCAACAGGCGCGGGCGGGACACGTTCCCCCGGTCCCGCCCGCGCCACTTCTCCTCTTCCTCTTCCGAGGCCTCTCCGCCGCCGGCCCGCCCGGCTACCAGTGGATGACGACCTTGTCGCCGTTGCGCACCTGCCCGAAGAGGCTCGCGATCTTCCCCTCGTCCCGCACGTTGACGCAGCCGTGCGACGCACCGCCGTAGCCGCGCGCCGCGAAGTCCGACGAGTAGTGGACGGCCTGCCCGCCGCTGAAGAACAGGGCGTACGGCATGGGGCTGTCGTACAGCGTCGAGACGTGGTGCCGGGATTTCCAGTACACCTCGAACGTCCCCTCGCGGGTGGGCGTGTACTGCGACCCGAATCGCACGTCCATCGCCGAGACGACCCGCCCGTCGATCATCCAGGACAGCGTGCGGCTGGTTTTGCTGACGCACAGGACCCGGCCCGTCAGGCAGCGCGGGTCGGGGGCGGCCACCGGGTCGGCGGTCGTGGGGTGCAGTTCGGCGCGGGTCGGCTTCCTGGTCATCCCGAGCAGCCTGTCCCAGGTGACCGTGTCGGTCGTTCCGGTGCGGGGCAGGGCGCGCTTGCCCTGGAAGGACGTGACGGCGGCCGCCGTGACGGAGCCGTAGTGGCCGGTGGGGGTGCGGGTGAAGTGGCCGATCTGGCGGAGCCGGGCCTGGAGTTCGCGTACGGGGTCGCCCTCGGCCCCGCGCGCCAGGAACACCCTGGGCGCCGGCGGCCGGGTGGTGGGCCCGGCCCCGGACGGCGACGCCGGCCGCGTGGCCGCCGGGGAGGCGTTCGCGGCGGCGCCGGGCGACTGCTCCGCGGACCCGGTGGGCGCCGCTGTGGGGGCGCTCACCGGTTTGTCCGCCGGTCCGGCCGCCGCCCCGTCCGGCGGGCGGAAACCGCTGCCCCGGTCGCGTGCCGCCCGGCGCTCCGGCTCCGCTCGCCTGCGCCGTACACCCCGCCGTCAGGGCCACCACGGCGGCGGTGGCGGCCGCTGCCGCCGCCCTTCGTCCGCGTATGGGCCCCCGGTACCGCTGCTTCTCGTCCATCCCGCCCCGCCCCGGTATCTCGTATGTCTGTGAAGACTGTTTCCCGCTCCGCCCGGTTGCGAAAGCACCGCATGACGGGAAGAGCTACGTTGTTGTGAGCAAGGTCCCAGGCTGCGGCTCTCCACCCGCCGCACGCCCGCCGCTACAGTCCGTCGCGAGGGTCGGTTCATTACCAGCCAGTACGTTCAGCGGGAGGCACAGCAGATGGCGCGCGAGTCGGAGTCGGGACTGCCTATTGAGCCGGTGTACGGGCCGGACGCCCTGGAGGGCTGGGACCCCGCGGAGAAGCTGGGCGAGCCCGGCCAGTACCCCTTCACGCGAGGCGTGTACCCGTCGATGTATACGGGCCGCCCCTGGACCATGCGCCAGTACGCGGGCTTCGGCACGGCCACCGAGTCCAACGCCCGCTACAAGCAGCTGATCGCCAACGGCACGATGGGCCTGTCGGTCGCCTTCGACCTGCCGACCCAGATGGGTCACGACAGCGACGCGGCGATCGCGAGCGGCGAGGTCGGCAAGGTCGGTGTGGCGATCGACTCGATCGACGACATGCGCGTCCTGTTCGGCGGGATCCCGCTGGACAAGGTCTCCACGTCGATGACGATCAACGCGCCCGCCGCGCTCCTGCTGCTGATGTACCAGCTGGTCGGCGAGGAGCAGGGCGTACCGGCCGACAAGCTGACCGGCACGATCCAGAACGACGTGCTGAAGGAGTACATCGCGCGCGGGACGTACATCTTCCCGCCCAAGCCGTCCCTGCGCCTGATCGCGGACATCTTCAAGTACTGCAAGGCCGAGATCCCGAAGTGGAACACGATCTCGATCTCCGGCTACCACATGGCGGAGGCCGGGGCGTCGCCCGCGCAGGAGATCGCGTTCACGCTCGCCGACGGCATCGAGTACGTCCGTACCGCCGTCGCGGCGGGCATGGACGTCGACGACTTCGCCCCGCGCCTCTCCTTCTTCTTCGTCTCGCGCACCACGATCCTCGAAGAGGTCGCCAAGTTCCGCGCCGCGCGCCGGATCTGGGCCAGGGTCATGCGCGACGAGTTCGGCGCGAAGAACCCCAAGTCGCTGATGCTGCGCTTCCACACGCAGACGGCGGGCGTGCAGCTCACCGCGCAGCAGCCGGAGGTCAACCTGGTGCGCGTCGCCGTACAGGGCCTCGCGGCCGTGCTCGGCGGCACCCAGTCCCTGCACACCAACTCCTTCGACGAGGCCATCGCCCTCCCCACCGACAAGTCCGCCCGGCTCGCGCTGCGCACGCAGCAGGTCCTGGCGTACGAGACGGACGTCACGGCCACCGTCGACCCGTTCGCCGGCTCGTACGTCGTCGAGAAGATGACCGACGAGGTCGAGGCCGCCGCCCTGGAGCTGATGGAGAAGGTCGAGGACATGGGCGGCGCGGTCAACGCGATCGAGCGCGGCTTCCAGAAGAACGAGATCGAGCGCAGCGCCTACCGCATCGCCCTGGAGACGGACGGCGGCGAGCGTGTCGTGGTCGGCGTCAACCGTTTCCAGCTGGAGACGGAGGAGCCGTACGAGCCGCTGCGCGTCGACCCCGCGATCGAGGCCCAGCAGGCGGAACGCCTGGCGAAGCTGCGGGCGGAGCGCGACCAGGCGGTGGTCGACGCGGCGCTGGTGGAGCTGAAGAAGGCGGCCGAGGGCACGGACAACGTCCTGTACCCGATGAAGGACGCGCTGCGGGCCCGGGCGACGGTCGGCGAGGTCTGCAACGCGCTGCGCGAGGTCTGGGGGACGTACGTCCCGACGAACGCGTTCTGAGGCGGGTGCGTCACTCACACGTGACCCGCGCGCCTGGCATGTGAAACGCGGAGGCGGAGTGTCGTACGTACATGCGACACTCCGCCCATGCTGGGTGTAACCGATCTGCCGACCTACCTCGTCGGGCTCGTCCTGATCATTCTTCTGCCGGGTCCGAACTCCCTCTACGTCCTGTCCGTCGCCGCGCGACGCGGCATACGCACGGGCTACACGGCCGCCGCGGGCGTGTGGTGCGGCGACGCGGTCCTGATGGTGCTGTCCGCGGCGGGCGTCGCCTCGCTGCTCCAGGCGAACGCGCTGCTCTTCGGGATCGTCAAGTACGCCGGCGCCGGTTACCTGACCTGGCTGGCGATCGGGATGATGCGGGCGGCGTGGTCGATGTGGCGCAGCCGCCACGAACTGACGGACGCCGGCGCCCCGGAGGCCGACGCGGCGCCGGCCGCCGAGCGCCCGTTCCGCCGTGCCTTCGTGATCAGCCTGCTGAACCCCAAGGCGATCCTCTTCTTCATCTCCTTCTTCGTGCAGTTCGTGTCAGAGTCCAACCCGGTCGTGGGGTTCGTGACTCTAGGCGTACTCGCCCAGGTGGCAAGCGTGTTGTACCTGTCTGCGCTCATCTTTGGCGGGTCCCGTCTTGCTGCTGCGTTCCGTCGTCGGAGGACGCTCAGCGCAGGAGCCACCTCGGCGGCCGGGGCGCTCTTCCTGGGGTTCGCCGTCAAGCTGTCTCTGGCAAGCGCGTAGGGGGCTGGCGTGTCTCACCTTGACGATGCTGCGGCCCTGTTCGCCCGCATGAGCCTCCAGGAGCAGCGTGAGGCACTAGGAGCTCTCGGCCTGCCTAAGAGGTCCCCGAAGGAGTCCCAGGAGCCCCCCAAGGTCACCCCGTTCTCTGCTTTGGTCAGTACGCCCAGCAGGCGGAAGCGGCGGCTACTCACCGTGAAGGCCGTGAGTACCCCTGAGACGTCCTGAGAGATTCAGGGACTTTGCCAACCCTCTAGGTCCCGCCTCCATGCGCCCCCGCTATCCCCTGTGTTGAGCGTTGCGCGGTCCCGGGCAGACCACCGCATCGGGGCGTGGCCGACCCGGTTTCCTGTCTTGGAAACTCTCACCCCTTGCGCCTCAGGGCGGTTGGTCGGAAGCATCGACCGGGACATGACGGAGCAGGCCAGGGAGGGAACCCCGTGAAGGTCACCAAGCTTGTGAGCACCTGCGACCTCAAGGATTGCCCGACGATCTACGCGACCGACAGGGGCACGCTGCTAGTGCAGGGGGAGACTCCGAACGACCACGGCCTAGAAATTCCAGCACACGAAACCATTGTAGAAATCCCGGAACAGCTTGTAATTGATCTTATCCGGAAGGGTCTTCGTGGCAACTAAGTCTCTCGGCGAATTGTTCGACACCTTCGAGCGAGAGGCGTTCCGGCTAGAGACCTTGGATGACTACAGCAAATCGGGGAACGTCGACGCCTATCGAACGTTCCTCGCCAGGGAGTCTCAGCCGGCCGACTACAACGAAGGCTGGGTGTCAGAACTCCGTTCCCACACAAGCAAGGGCAAGCGCGTCTATCGCGTTCATGTTCTCTCGCGGCCTCTCACTCCCTACCTGCGGTTCGAGTTGGGCTGGGGCTATCAGAAGAACATGATGGGCGGCGAGGAGTTCTTCATTCTCGACACCACCGAACAACCGAACCCCCTAGAAGGGGTTCCTGACTTTTGGCTGATGGATGAGACTCCAGTCGTCATGCACTACGACGAATCGGGAGCCTTCGCGGATCAGGAAGTTCTGAGCGAAGACCGGGCAGGCGAGTTCGTCGCGTACCGAGATACGGCCATGGCTCACTCCGTGCCGTTCCCGAAATGGTGGGCAAAGCACGGGGGCGAGTGAACAGAGCAGAACTAGGGGCCGCACTGCGGGCGCTTCGACTGGCATCCGGGAAGGAAGCTAAATCCGTCGCCCGCAGTGCTGTCATGTCCGCAAGCAAGCTAAGCAAGATTGAAACGGGCAAGCTCGCCCCGTCCGTCGTAGACGCTGAGGGCATTCTTACAGCCATCGGTGTTTCGAATGAGGTCAAAGCTGAGTACCTGGAAGCGGCCAGAGCGGCAGCAACAGAGGCAACGGCTTGGCGTCTCGTCCGACGAATCGGGGTGCACAAGGCTCAGCAGCAGACGAGGGCGCTAGAGGCGCAGATGAGGAGTCTGCGGCTTTTTCAGCCGGCCTTGGTTCCTGGCCTTCTCCAGACACCCGAATACATCCGGGCAATCCTTTCCCGGCATGACCTTGGCGAGGACGTTCTCACGCGCACCATCAGCGCGAGAATAGAGCGACAACAGGCCCTCTACGACTCGACCAAGGAACTCTGCTTCGTTATCACGGAGTCCGTACTGCGCTGGCGAATCGTATCAGCTACCAGGATGGCGGAACAGATAGACCGACTCGCGTCTCTGTCACGGCTGCCCAACATTGATATCCGCGTCGTTCCCCTGGCTGCACAGCAACAAGACATAGCCAACCACGCCTTTGTTATCCGGGACGACAGAACAGTCACTGTTGAGACCATCCACGCAGAGATTGTCGTCACCGACCCCCAAGACGTATCCCTGTACGTCCGTAAGTTCGAGCGCTTTGCCGCAACGGCGCTCGCGGGCGAGGATATGCGCGCCACCCTGGCCAGCATCCGTGACGGATTCTTGCGGGAACAGGAAACAGGCTAGGCGGAGTCCACTCGCCACGGAACCATTGCTTGCCACAGGGACCCGCTTCAGGGAGGCACTCAGCAATGAGCGAGACGAGCACGACAATGGCAGAAGCCGTGTACCTGCCGCTCCCTGCCGATCCGCCTCGGCCGTTCAAGGGGTGCCGCGTCTGCGCCGCGCTGGATACACAGCGCGCAGAGGCACTAGAACGTGGGGATTTCTCGGCGGCGACGGATGCGAACGTGGAACTGGCCGCTCACCCGAAAACGGGAAGCCACCGCCGCACGGGGCGGAAGTGATGGGTGCCATTCGAGCCGCGTACCGGCACGTCTTGCACCGCATCACTCAACACCCGGACACGGATGTCACCTACGAAGCGCAGTGCCTGAACTGTGCTTGGGAAGCGTCGCCCTCCGCGGACACGGCGGCGGTCGACGTGGAATGTATGAGCCACACAGCCCGGAGCAATCACCGGTCATTCCGCCGAGTCTGTACGTCGTTCGCCTTCGTCGTGCGCGACGAATCCCGCGAAGCATGGTGAGGCGCTTTTTCGGCCATATGGCTTGGCTGTCCTTCATTCTCTTGGTCGCCGCATCCTGCGGCGCGATCATCACCCTTGCCGCGACCGGCAAGCTTTAAGGGAGTAAGTAGCCATGTCTGTTCAGGAGTTACTGAACTTGGTTGCACCGCGAAGCGGTCAAGTGGACCCTGCTTCATGCGTTCAATGCGCATCACTGCGTAAGCAGGTGCGGAGGGCCACCCGTTCCGGAAATCGCACCGAGGCCATGAGAACCACGGAAGCGATGCGAGCGCACAAGAACTACGGCCACCCGGAAGAGACACGGCCGCTCCCTTCTGATCTTCCCAAAGACGCCCCCAGGTTGATCTAGGGGTGGACGTTTGGGATCAGCTCCCGCCCCGGTGGTGGAAACCCTGGACAGGTCGAGCGGCCGGGGCGGGTTGCACGACGGCGCGGAGACCGTTTCCCCGCAGCACGGCGAAGGGAATTGACACCATGACCCAACGGCCCGAATTCGAGTTCGTCACGGCGGCGGCATGCCGTGACGCCCGTGTGGACAACTGCCCTGAGGTGGCACTGAACGTGCCGGGAGTGGTGGCGTTGCGGGACAGCGAGCGACCCGACACCATCGTCACCATGACGTCCGCACAGTGGGCGAGGCTCACGGACGGCGTGAAGGCCGGAGAGTTCGACGTAATCGCCTAAGAGAGGTCCCGTGAAGACGTGCCCGCGCTGCGCTGCTGAGTGCCCTACAGACCCCGAGAACGGGTTGCCATGGTGCGCGCGGTGCGGGGCGTTCTTCGGCCTCTCTCTGCCAGCGTGCCGGGGCTTGTGGTGGTGGCGCAACGCTTCGACCCGAGCACCGGTCCTACGGCGAGAACACTGAACGGCAAGCCCAGTACCGCCCCTGTCGTTCACTGCCCCCGTGGTGGATGGCAGGGGCTTCCCTGTCTGGCTCCGAGCGGTTGCCAGTTTCCGGGCGTAAAAAATGAGGGGCACCCAGCCGCCGGCTGGGTGCCCTGAAATTCTGGTTGGTTCTCTGCTAGCTGGCGGCTGCCTTGAGGATCTGCACTGAAGCAGTCTCGGCGATTGCCAGTCCCGCGATCCGGTAGACCGACACATCCTTATCGAATTCCATGTGCTCCGACATGGCAACCCGGACTTCCGAGCGCGCGCCCATGTGAATTCGCGAGGGATCGGCCACAATCACGTGGCGAGCCGGAATATTCGCACTCACGTGGATAGGCAGGCCGAGGCCACGCACTGCCGCAGGATCGGTCACCGTGCCGGCAAGGTACGCCCCCGAAGTTCCGTTCTCGCGGGCCTTTCGCAACGCCTTGGCCTGATCCGGGGAAGCGAAGATAACACCCGGAGTCGCACCCGCCGCCTCAATAGCGGCGTAGGCATCGTGCACGTCGTCCCAGCGGTTTGCGGTAGCCCCAGCGGGAAGGTTCGTGGTCGCGCCAAGGCTGATAAGCCCCTTGAAGACCCTGTTCCCGTGCCCTGGAATGCATCGAAGTCCACCTTGAGGCAACGTTCTTCACCATGACGGACCCGATCAACTCCCTCATGGGGAAGGCCGCTCGCCTTGTAAAGGTCGGCATACTTGATCGGCTCAAAAGCGAGAGGGCCGAAGGTGGCCGAGTTCTCTGGAATCGCCGCACCCTCCGCAACAACGGTGGAGGAACCAGAACCCGTCAGGTTCGGCAGCATGAAGCTGCCGCCGTCGAATGGATGCACATTGATCGAGGCTCGCAGAAGAACGGACGCCGCGCGCAGGTGGTCAACGTATTCACTGGCGACCTTATCGGGGACGGCGTAACCACCGGTGCCCGGAGCGTTTTCCGCAACCAGAGTTCGATATTCCTCACCGGAGGGAAGAAGACTGCGCCACGAATCATCTTCTCGGCTGTCCTGCTGCCGGACAGTAAACAACCCCTTCTGCTTCGAGGTGATAGAGCGAACTTCAGTCTCGCGGTCACCGTCGGCCATCTCATCCCGCGCGTCTTGTACCAGCGCGTGAATCTGCGACTCGATAATCTGGAATCGCTGCCGCCGTTCCGGGATGGAAAGGCTCACATTACCGGCGAGATCTCGCAGCTCATTAACAAGCTCGGCACGCTGCGCGAGCAGGCCACGAGCGGAGTCAAAGCGGTAAGAGCCAGTCTTTTCGCGAAGACTCTTCTCAAGATTGCGGACCTCGTGATTCGCAGATATGCGATCTACCTGTGCGCGAAGTTCACCGCCAACGTTCGACCGATCTCCCTCAAATACAGTCCGAAGCGCATCGCGCCCTTCGGGCGTGCTTGCCTTAGCCTGGTTAATAACCGACAGGACACTCTCTCGCTTATCGCCAGCATTCTTGATGATGAATGCAACCTCATTGGCCGCCAGTCCGTCAGTGCGGCTCTCGGCAGCATCAAACACCTTGCACAGTTCGGGCTTCACTTTTTCTCCTCTGAGCATGGGCACAAAAAAGTCGCCCACCTCGGCTAAGTCGGAGGGCGACTCGATTGGTTGATTGGGTGGCTATGCTGCGGCGTTGAGCCGCCGAGCTTCAGCACGGGTGACATAAGCAGCCTGCGTGCGGCCCTGTCGGGCCAAACGTCGACAGGACGCGTCGCAATACAGCAGCGGTCTACCGGGGCCGTACGGCCGTTCCTAAGTGCGCTCGCAGACGTAGCAAGTAAGAGTTACGGGTTTCATCAGTTATCCCTCGGAGCGCTCAAAGAAGAGCGCGACTTCCTGGCAGGACAGGGCATGGATTGACCCATGGACCAGGAAGCCGCGCTCTCGGGCGCAGCACTACCACCGCCCTGATCTTCGGCGGCACGCACCTGGCCGCCGCCTTCCGCCGCCGCAGGCGGCTGTCGGCAGGCGCGACCTCGGCGGCGGGAGTGCTGTTCCTGGGGTTCGCGGCGAAGCTGTCGCTCAGCGGCGTCTGAGCGTCCGACCGCTCCGGGCCGTCCGTACGGGCAGGCGTCGCGGTGCGCGGCAGGTAGTTCTCCGGGCGGACGAGGGGAGTTCACCCGGGGGTCGTGCTGGGTTCCTAACGTGTCGCGGACCCGCAACCTGTCAGCGGGGCGGAAAGACCTTGGAGCATCATGACGAAGGCCCGCAACCGATGGCCGAGACCACGCGACGGTGAGAACCCCACCGGGGCGCCGGACGGCAACGGGATCAACGGGATCAGCCCCACCGGACTGGACGAGTGCCTGCGCGCGTGCGCCGTGCACAGCGGCAAGCTCGTCGCCGGACTCGACCGCCGTCGCAACGAACTCGCCGAGACGCTGCGGCAGTTGCTCGTCACGCAGGCCATGGCGGTGGAACCGGCCCCCGCGCCGGCCGCCTCCGGTGCCACGGCCCTGATCCGGCGGGCCGCCAAAGCCCCGGCGGGCGCCGCCGACGCGCTGGGCGGAGAGCTGCTCGACGCACTGCTGGCGGTCGGCAGCAAGGCCCTGGAGTGCGATTACGACGACGAGCTGAGGCTGGCCCTGCTCATCAGCGACACCGTGCTGACCGGGCGCAGGAACTCCCGGGCCGGCTGGCGGCTGCGCGCCCGCACACTGGAGGCCATCGGCGACGAGGCCGCCACCGTCGAGGCGTACGAGCGCTACCTCGCGCTGACCGACGACGACGGCTTCGGAGTGGCGCCCAGGATCGCCGGGATGCGGGAGGGCGGGCGGCGGCAGCACGAGCTGCTGCGGCTGCTGGAGCGCCAGTGCCCGGGGGCAGCGGCGTACACCGCCGGACACCCCACCGACATCTGGGCCGAGGGCCTCGCACTGCACGCGCGCGGCAGCCGGGAGCAGGCAGAACCGCGCCTGATCGGCGCGCTGCTCGCGATGGAGCGCGGCGGCAGCCCGGTGCAGGACATCCAGGCGGCGGTGAGCCAGTACCTCGAACTGCGGGTCGCGGCGAACGGCGGCGAGGCCGCGGAGCTGCGCGAGCTGATCACGCTCTACGCCGAGCAGCGCAGGAACCGGATGCGCGGACCGGTCGCCGACCCCACCTTCGGCGGCGTCGACTGGATCACCCTCGGCGAGTTCCGCAACCAGATCGCGGGCAAGTCCATCTGCCTGATAGCCAACTCCCAGCGCGTCGGGCGCGGCACGCTGGGAGCGGAGATCGACGCGTACGACCTCGTCGTCCGCTTCAACTCGTACAAGATCGACGCGGTCGCCACCGGCAGCCGCACCGACATCCACGCCACCATCCACAAGCACGGCTTCAACTGGGACCGGCCGGTCATGACCCGCCTCGTCTTCGGCGGTGTCTCCGGCGACTGGAAGCACTCGCTGCGCAACCGGCTCGTGCCGGGCGCCCAGAAGTACCTCGGCGACGAGTCGCTGCGCTGGCCGCTGCGCAACATCGGCAGGGTCGGCACGGAGGTGTGGTCGTCCATCCCCACCAGCGGCTTCAACATGCTCTGGCTGCTGGACTTCCTCGACGTCAGCCCGACGCTCGACCTCATCGGCTTCGACTTCTACGAGAGCGGCGCCTACCGCCTCCAGGAGGCGATGCGGATGCCCATCACCTCCGTGCACGAATACACCAGCGAAAAGGCGTGGGTCATGGAACGCGCCCAGAGCGTCAGTGACATGAGGATCTCCCTGCGATGACATCCACCACCACGGCGACGGCCCCGGCCGCCGGCCCCGCCAACGCGCTCACCGGCAAGCGCCGCATCGCCTTCGCCAGCTTCGTCGACGAGAACTACCTGCCCGGCTTCCTCGCCCTGCTGCGCAGTCTCGCCCTGTCCAATCCGGGCGTGTGCGAGGACTTCATCGTCCTGCACGACGACCTGAAGCCCTCCTCCGTGGCCCGCATCCGGGCGCTGCACCCGCGCGTCGAGCTGCGGCGCGTCGACGCCGCGCGCTACGACGCGTACGCGAAGGGCGACCAGGACAACTACCTGGTCCGCAAGGCGTACTTCATCCTCGACGTCTTCCGCATCCGCGACTACGACACCGTGATCACCCTGGACACCGACATGGTGGTCCTCGGCGACCTCGGCGAGCTGCTGAAACTGCGCGAGGGGCTCGCGGCCGTACCGCAGTTCTTCTACGGGCAGCACAAGCTCAACAGTGGTCTGCTCGTCATCCAGCGCGAATACCTGAGCGACGAGTTCTGCGCGCGGATCGACGCCACCGGACGCAGCGGCGCGTACGAACTCGACAAGCACGACCAGGGCATCCTCAACGCCGTGCTCGACGGGGACTTCGTCCAGCTCGACGCCCGCTACAACTTCGTCAAGCGGCGGCTGTCCGGCGACCTGCCCGTACCGGACGACACGGCGATCCTGCACTTCACGGGGCGGCACAAGCCCTGGCAGGGCGGTGAGGCGGGGTACGGGAAGGCGGAGGAGCGCTGGCGCGAGTTCGAGTTGTCCGACGCGCAGTTCCACGCCGCCTTCCTGGCGCAGTCCAAGGGCGCGCACCACGACCTGCTCGTGCACTTCGGCACCCCGCACGTCCGGCGCACCGGGGACGTGGAGAGCGCCCGCAAGGTCGCCGCGGCCCACATCGCGGCGGGGGAGTACCAGGAAGCGGTGGACCTGCTCGGGAGCGTACGCATCCCGCTGGACTCCGCCTGGCCGCACGAGGTCCTGGGCCACGCGCTGATGAGCGTGTCGCGCTACGACGAGGCCAGGGCGCAGCTGCTGCTCGCGACGGCCGCCCCGAACCGGGCCGCCACCGCCTTCGGCAGGCTCGCCCAGATCGCCTGGGTCCACGGCGACGACGAGGCGGCGCAGCGGTACGCGCTGGACGGGCTGCGGGTCGACCCGACCCACCGGGCGAACCGGCTGATGCGCCTGCGTACGGAGAACCCGCCGGCCCAGGAGGAGGGCGTCGCCGAAGAGCAGCTCGCGCACGTCGCCTTCTACATGGAGCGGCAGGGCAACGCGGGGGACAAGCTGCTGCCGGAGACCGTGCGGCTGACCTTCGACGCCGACACCGGTCCCCGGAAGTGGCACTCCGTCCACGCGCACCGGCTCTTCGACGAGGCGGCCCTGGAGCGCGTCAACGCCCGGCGGGGCCTGGTCATCGGCGGCGGCGGACTGTTCATCCCGGACACCGCGCCGAACGGCAACAGCGCCTGGCAGTGGAACGTCCCCGACGCGCTGCTGAACCGCGTCGACGTACCCGTCATGGTGTACGCCGTCGGGTTCAACGCCTTCGACGGCCAGTCCTACCGGGCCGGGCGCTTCAACACCGCCCTGCGCGCCCTCGTCGAGCGCGCGTCCTTCTTCGGGCTCCGCAACCACGGCTCGATCGAGAAGGTACGGTCGCTGCTCCCCGCCGAGCTGCACGACAAGGTGCGCTTCCAGCCCTGCCCGACGACCGTCACCCGCCGGCTGGTGGACGGCTGGACCGACCCGCGGCACCGTGAGAACACCGTGCTGGTCAACGCGGCGTACGACCGGGCGGGTCTGCGCTTCGGGCACGACTACGGTCACTTCCTCGCCGAGATGGCGAAGGCCGTGCGGGCGCTCGGCGCGCACGCCGAGGTGAAGTGCGTGGCGCACTCGCTGGACGACGAGAAGATCGCGTTCGATCTGCGGCGCGAGCACGGGGTGTCGCTGCCGGTCATCCCGATGTACGACTTCGACAACGACGCGATCAGGGACACGTACGCCCGCACCAAGCTGGTGATCGGGATGCGCGGCCACGCGGGGATGATCCCGTTCGGCTGCGGCACGCCGATCATCAGCCTGATCTCGCACCCGAAGATGGCGTACTTCCTGGCCGACATCGACCGGCCCGAGTGGGGTATCTCGGTCCACGACAAGAACCTCGGGGCGGTGCTCACCGAGCGCGCGCTGGGGCTGCTGGACGACCACGCGGCGTCGGTGGCTGACGTGCACGGCCGTCAGCAGGAGCTGTGGAAGGTCACCGAGGCGAACGCGGCCGACCTGCGGGTGATCCTGGGCCGCCCGGCCGGCTGACCCCGGACAACCCGGACACCTGTACGTCCGGACCCGTACGTACGAGAGGAGGGCGGGCCACTGATCAGCGGTGGCCCGCCCTCACCGTCGTACGAGACCCGCCGTCACCTCGGCGCGGCCTTCTTGAGCGCGGTCCTCTTGAGGGACCGGGCCCTGCGGACCACGCGCCGCAGCGTCGCGTTGCGCGGGATGAAGGCGAACTGCTGCGGGATCGCGCCCGGCAGGGCGAGCGTGGTCAGCCGGCGGCGCTTGAAGTAACGCCAGGTGCGGCCGTTCAGATGCCGCGTCAGGAAGCGTTCGGCCGCTGGGCGCAGGTCGGAGCGGATCTGCGGCTGCATGGCGAAGCCGACCGCCTGGAGGAGGCCCGCGAGGTCGTCCGGTTCCGCCGCCGTGCCGTCCCGCGCCAGGTCCGGGACCAGCGCGTCGACGATCGTGACGGGTACGCGGTTGCTGTTCTGGTACGGCGAGAGGCGTTCCAGCAGCACGTCGGTCCCGGTGCGGGCCACCGGGATGCCGTAGAACGTGCTCGCCGTCATCAGCGCCGTCGAGAAGCACCCGACCACCAGCGCGGGACGGAACCGCTGGTACAGCACTTCGGCCAGCACGGGGCTGTCCAGGACGGTCAGTTCGACGCCCAGCTCCCGCGCCTCGCGCTCCAGCACGCGCGACCAGCGGGCCGGGGCGGTGGGGTGGGGCTTGAAGATGATCCGCCGGTGGCCGCGCTCGACGGCGCCGCGCACCATTGCGACGTGCAGATTCTCCTCCTCCTCGGCGGTGAGGATGCCCAGCGCCGACAGGTACTGGCCGAGGAGGAGCGCCGAGTCGGCCGGGAGTGTCAACTCCGTCTCTGCGTCGGCGAGTTCGGTCAGGACCTTCAGGAACGCCTCGTTCGGTACGAGCTCCGGCGGTACGTCGAACTCCCCGAGCAGCAGCGGCGTCAGCCCCGGCACGAGGTCCAGGTGCAGCAGACGCCGTACGCGCGTACCGACCAGCGGGTCGAGCTTGTTGCGGGTCGGGCCGTAGCTCATCAGCCCGTCGGCGTACACCTCGACGGGCGCGTCCGTGAACAGCTGGGTGAGCGCCAGCGCGGGATTGACCTGGATGGATTCGACGACCAGTTCCACCGTGTCGTCACCGAGGCCCCACAGCAGCCGCAGGTGGCGTTCCCACAGCGGGATGTCGTCCACGCGCGGTGCCCAGGCGCCCGGGTGGAAGGGCGCGACGGTCTCGTTCCAGGACAGTACGCCGTCGAAACGGTCCCGCAGCCGCTCGAAGCCCGGCATCTCGTCCAGGGCGGGCGTCGTCTCGGGCGTCGTCGCGTTGTTGCTGACGAGGAGCAGGCGGCGGCCGGCCGGCGCGAAGCAGTCGCTGTCGATCGCGGCGGCGAGCGTGGCCGCGCCGTACAGCGTGGAGGCGAAGAAGATCTGCGTGGTGGGCATCAGGCAGCGACCCCCGGCGCGGCGGACGCGGCGGCGGGCCGGCGGCGCAGCCGCCGCAGCCGTACCGCACGCTCCGTGTCCATGGAATCCAGCGCGTCCCGGAGAAAGTCCTGCGGCATCCGCCTGAGCGCCGCCGTACTCATCGTCCGCAATTTCCGGGCCACGGCCGGTTCGAACCTTTCGATGCTTCCCAGGTGATGGGAAATGATGGCGCAGTACGTGCGCACCGCTTTCGGCAGCAGCCGGTCCGCGTCCGGGTCCTTCGCCGTTTCTTCGACGACCTGGTCGAAAGCGCGGATGAAATCGAGCTGCCGTACGTCACCGATCTGCGTCAGCGAGGACGAGACGCCCCGCCGGTAGAAGACGCCCAGCGTGCCGAGCGCCGCGAAGCTCTCGGCCTCCCGGTGCAGCCGCCAGATCCAGGGCCGGTCCTCGGCCGTGCGCAGTCCGTCGGTGAAGTGCAGCAGCCCCCGGTCGACGAGCCTGCGGTGGTACATGCCGGCCCACGCGAACGCGTAGTCGACGGAGGTGGAGCGGCTGGCCGGCAGGATCGCGTCGCGCGGCGACATGACGACGCCGCGCCTTCCGTGCGGGACGCGGTGCACCGTCCGCGTACGCCCGGTGCACTGCACATGGTCCGTACGCACGAAGTCGCAGCCCAGGTCCTCCATGGCGGCGAGCAGGCGCGCGTAGTGACCGGGGGCCAGCCAGTCGTCGCCGTCCAGGAAGGTCAGGTACTCGCCGCGCGCCGCGTCGATACCGGTGTTGCGGGCGGTGGCCAGGCCGCCGTTGGTCTCGTGTCTGACCAGGGCCGCCCCCGGAAGGTCGTGCTCGGCGCGCTGGAGGATCTCCGGCGTTCCGTCCGTCGAACAGTCGTCGACGAGGATGAATTCGAAGTCGTCCCGCGCGTTCGCGCGGAGACTTCGAAGGGTGTCTGGGGCGTATGTCTGCACGTTGAAGAACGGCACGACGACAGAGAGCTTGACCACCTCCGCGACGCTAGGGCGTGCCACGGCATTCGTTGCGACCCCCGGAAAGATGCCGGGTGAACGAAGAATGGCGGAATGGTTAACCTGCCTGCTTTCCGGGCGCCGACGCCGATCGTCGATGTGCTGTTAACCGTTTGTTGCGGCTGAGTTGGGCCGTCAATCGGAATGGCTCCCTAGTTTCGTCGATGTGCCAGCAAGTACCAGCAAAACCCTGCGGATCGCCGTGATCGCCGATTCCGATACGCGATGGAAATGGGGCGCCCTCACTGCCCGCCGTATCGCGCCGGAAGCCCGGATCGACGGTTTCCTGCTGCGCGGCCGGGCCACCCCCACACCCCGCCAGCTCGCCGAGGTCGGCGTGCCGGTGGACGGTGTGCGCGAGGTGACCGCCGCCGAGTTCATCGGGGAGATCGAGCACGAGCCGTACGACGTCGTCCTGCTCGCCCTCGTGGGCGGCGCCGTACAGGCGATGCTGCACGGCCTCGCGCCGCTGTGGCGCACCACCGAGCGCCGGCCCGTCATCGGCACCGGTTACGTCGGCGTCGTCTACGAGAAGCTGGCCGACGGGCTGCTGCTGCGCCACGGCGCCGACATCGTCATCGCCAACTCCCGCCACGACGCGGAACGCTTCCGCGCGGTGTACGAGGGGGTGGGCGCCGACGCCTCGGCCGTGACGGAGGCCGCGCTGCCGTTCCTCGGCGGCGACGGCTACACCGGCACGGACACCCGTACCGTCGTGTTCGCCGCCCAGCCCTCCGTCCCGCAGTCCCGCGCCGACCGCGCCTACCTGCTGCGCCGCCTCGTCCAGCACGCCCGGCTGCACCCCGGCCGCGAGGTGCTGCTCAAGCTCCGCAGCAAGCCGGGCGAGCACACCACGCACATCGAGGAACTGCCCTACCAGAAGCTCGCGGCCCGCATCGAGGGCGGCCCGCCGCCCAACTTCCGGCTCGTGTACGGGCACATGGGCGAGGTCCTGGACCGTACCGACCTCCTCGTGACGGTCAGTTCGACCGCCGCCCTGGAGTCCCTGCACCGCCGCATCCCGACCGCCGTCCTCACCGACCTGGGCGTGCGCGAGGTCCTCGGCAACCACCACTTCCTCGGCTCCGGCTGCCTCGCCTCCTGGGACCAGCTCGACGCGGGGCACCGGCCGCCGGCCGACGAGGAGTGGCTGGCGCGTCAGGGAGTGGCGGCCGACGGCTCGTACGACACCGCCTTCGACGCCGTGCGCAAGCGCGTCACCGCACTCCTGGGGCGCCCCGGCCTCCCGCCGGTCGCCCCCTACTACACCTCCGCCACCGCGCCGGGCTACCTCCCCGGCATCCTCGCCCGCCACCGCCTCGACGGCACGCGGACAACCACCGACGTCACCGGCGTACGCCGCGTCCTGCGCGACGCCGTACGGGAGGCGGCGCGCGGGGCCTACCGCCACGGGGTGCAGCGCGTGGCACCCGTCATCCGCCGCATGGGAGAACTATGAGCAGCCGGCCGCAGCAGACCGATGGTGTACGACGGCGCGTCCTCGCCGTGATCCCCGCCCGCGGCGGGTCCAAGGGCGTACCGGCGAAGAACCTCGCCCCCGTCGCGGGTGTGCCGCTTGTGGCACGCGCCGTCCGGGCGTGCCTGGGGGCCGGCCGTGTCACGCACGTCGTGGTCTCGACGGACGACCCCGCCATCGCGGCGGCGGCGCGGGGCGCGGGCGCCGAAGTGGTGCAGCGCCCGGCCGGTATCGCGGGCGACACGGCGACCAGCGAGGCGGCCGTACTGCACGCCATGGACGCCCACGAGGCGACGCACGGCGCGCCGGTGGACGTGGTGCTGCTGGTGCAGTGCACGAGCCCGTTCCTGACCAGCGAGGACGTCGACGGCGTCTGCGCGGCGGTCGTCGAGGACGGCGCGGACACGGCCCACACGGTGGCCCCGTTCCACGGCTTCGTCTGGCGCGAGGACGCCGCGGGGGCCGCCGCCGGGGTCAACCACGACAAGAGCTTCCGCCCCCGCCGCCAGGACCGTCCGCAGGATTTCCTGGAGACGGGCGCGGCGTACGCCATGGACGCCGCGGGGTTCCGCGGGGCCGGACACCGCTTCTTCGGGCGCACGGCGCTCGTCGTCACGGACCCGGCCCGTGTCCTGGAGATCGACGACCACCACGAGCTCGCCCGCGCCCGCGCGCTGGCGCCCCTCCTGGACTCCAGGGAGGCGGCGGGCGCCCTTCCGACCCGCGACGACGTCGACGCGGTCGTCATCGACTTCGACGGCACCCAGACCGACGACCGGGTGCTGATCGACTCCGAAGGACGCGAACTCGTCGCCGTGCACCGCGGTGACGGGCTCGGCATCGCGGCCCTGCGCAGGGCGGGGCTCAAGCTGCTGATCCTGTCCACGGAACAGAACGCGGTCGTCGCCGCACGGGCCCGCAAGCTGCGCATCCCCGTGCTCCACGGCGTCGACCGCAAGGACCTCGCCCTCAAGCAGTGGTGCGAGGAGCAGGGCGTCGCGCCCGAGCGGGTGCTCTACGCCGGCAACGACGTCAACGACCTGTCCTGCCTGGCCCTCGTGGGCTGGCCGGTGGCGGTCGCCAACGCCCACGACACCGTCCGTGGCGCCGCGCGTGCCGTCACGGCCGTCCCGGGCGGGGAGGGCGCGATCCGCGAGATCGCCACCTGGATCCTCGGCCCGTCCCTCACCCACACCACGAGCTCCGCGCCGAGTTCCACGCCCGACTCCACCCCGAGCCACATCCCCACCCTCACCCCCGCCCCGTAACTCACCTCCCCCGTAAGGAAAAGAACCACATGAGCACCAACTCGCGCCTCCGTACCCTCGGTTCCAAGACCGCGGGCCCCGGCCACCCCGTCTACGTGACCGGCGAGATCGGGATCAACCACAACGGCGACATCGAGAACGCCTTCGCGCTCATCGACGCCGCCGCCGACGCCGGCTGCGACGCGGTCAAGTTCCAGAAGCGCACCCCGGAGATCTGCACCCCGCGCGACCAGTGGGACATCGAGCGCGACACCCCGTGGGGCCGGATGACGTACATCGACTACCGCCACCGCGTGGAGTTCGGCGAGGACGAGTACCGCGCCATCGACGAGTACTGCAAGAAGCGCGGCATCGACTGGTTCGCCTCCCCGTGGGACACCGAGGCCGTCGCCTTCCTGGAGAAGTTCGACGTCCCGGCCCACAAGGTCGCCTCCGCGTCACTCACGGACGACGAGCTGCTGCGCTCGCTGCGCGCCACCGGCCGCACCGTCATCCTCTCCACCGGCATGTCGACGCCGCGCCAGATCCGCCACGCCGTGGAGGTGCTGGGCAGCGACAACATCCTGCTCTGCCACGCCACGTCGACGTACCCGGCGAAGGCCGAGGAGCTCAACCTGCGGGTGATCAACACCCTCCAGGCCGAGTACCCGAACGTCCCGATCGGCTACAGCGGCCACGAGACCGGCCTCCAGACGACGCTCGCCGCCGTCGCCCTCGGCGCCGCGTTCGTCGAGCGCCACATCACCCTCGACCGCGCCATGTGGGGCTCCGACCAGGCCGCTTCCGTCGAGCCCGGCGGCCTGACCCGCCTCGTCCGCGACATCCGCACCATCGAGGCGTCCCTCGGTGACGGCGTCAAGAAGGTGTACGAGTCCGAGCTCGGCCCGATGAAGAAGCTGCGCCGCGTCGCGGGCGTCGTCGCCGAGGGCGCCGACCGTGAGCCCGTCGCGGTCTGACGGACGAACGGTCCACATCGCCGTGAACGGCACCCCCGCCACCGACGCCTCCACTCTCGCCTTCGTCGAGAGCCCGGTCCAGCTCCTGAACGTCCTGGAGTGGGCCCACGCGACGGCAGGCACCGAGGCGGGCTCCGAGGCCCGGAACCGGCCGCACGACCTCACGGTCGTCGTCCTGTCGCCCACCGATCCCATGACCCGCGGCCAGCTGCGGCGCATGGCGGAACTCGCGCGCCACGAAGGCATGCGGGTGCGGTGGGAGGAGGCCCGGGGCGGGGCGGGGGCGCCGTTCCAGACCATCGGCGGGCTGGCGTCCGCCCTGCGCCGGGCGCGGCGGGTGGTGATCGGCGACCCGTTCTCGCGGTACGTACAGCTGCTGCTGACGATCACCCGCGCCCGTGAGCTGGTCGTCGTCGACGACGGCACGGCCACCATGGAGTTCATCGCCCAGCTCACCGGCGGCGAGCGGCTGGTGCGCTGGCACCGGCGCGGCGGCCGCCGGGGGCCGCGCGACCTCGTCTTCGGGCCGGTCTCGGCGGTCGCGCGCCGCCGCCTCACCCCGTCCCGCGCCCGCACGGTCGAGGTCTTCACCTCGATGCCCGTGGAGGAGGCCCCCGGGGTCACCGTCACGGCCAACGACTTCGGCTGGACGCGGGCCCGCTTCGGCCCGCCCCGCGTATCGCGCGGCGCCGACCTCGTCGGTACGTCGCTGGTGGAGACCGGCGTCGTGGACCCCGACCGGTACGTCGAGGCGGTCACCGCGCTGGCCCGCGCCCACGGGGCCACCCGCTACTTCGCCCACCGCCGCGAGAGCGCCGACAAGCTGCACCGGCTGGCCGTCGAGACGGGTCTGGAGATCGTCCGCCCCGACCTGCCGCTGGAGCTCATCGCCCGGCGCGGGCCCATCGGCCGGCTGATCCTGAGCTTCCCGTCGACGGTGGTCCACACGCTCCCGCTCGCCCTGGCCGGTACGGGCGTGCGGGTCGCCGTTTGCGACGTGGACCCGCTGTGGCTGAGGGACACGGCCTCACCCCGGGCCCAGGGTTTCCTGGCGGGCGTCACGACCACGGCGCGGGACGTCCAGCGACTGCCCGCGCTGGGCTGAATGTCTAGTTCGCCACATATGTGACCTTGCCCACGCGATCAAAGGCCCCCATCGCGGAAGGAGGGGGCCGGAGCCGGACCCGCCGGACGGGAAAAACGCCTGGTCGGCGCGGGCACGGGAGCGGCGGAGCTTACCCGCCCGGCAGTCGGTCCACACATCGCTCAGCGGCATTTCTTTCCCCTATGCGGCTGAAGTTTTGTAGATCGCTGGTTAGTTACCCCCCAAAGGCGCCTACTCTTTCAGAGATGAGCCAGCTGATCTGCGAGTCCGAAGAAGCAGCGCTGCCGGGTATGGTCCAGCTCCCCGGCACGCTGCCCGAGACCCTGCGTCTCGAGCTGATCGCCTTCCGGCGTGACCTGCACATGCACCCGGAGCTCGGGAACCAGGAATTCCGCACCACCGCCGCGATCAAGGCCCGCCTGGAGAAGGCCGGCCTCGCGCCGCGCGTGCTGCCCACCGGCACCGGACTCATCTGCGACATCGGGACGGCCCCGGCGGGCCGGGACGCCGTACGACCGATCCTGGCCCTCCGCGCCGACATCGACGCGCTGCCCATCCCGGACACCAAGACGGGCGTTCCGTACCGCTCCACCGTCCCGGACCGCGCGCACGCCTGCGGCCACGACGTGCACACCACGGTGGTGCTCGGCGCCGGTCTGGTCCTCGCCGAGCTGGACCGCCAGGGCCTGCTGCCGCAGCCGGTGCGGCTGATCTTCCAGCCCGCCGAGGAGATGATGCCCGGCGGCGCGCTCGGCGTGATCGAGGCAGGCGGCCTCAACGGCGTGGGCAAGATCATCGCCGTCCACTGCGACCCCAAGGTCGACGCCGGCCGCATCGGCCTGCGTACGGGCCCGATCACCTCGGCCTGCGACCGGCTGGAGGTCTCGCTGGACGGCCCCGGCGGCCACACCGCCCGCCCGCACCTCACCACCGACCTGGTCACGGCCGTCGCCAGGGTCGCCACCGACGTCCCCGCGCTGGTCGCCCGCCGCGTCGACGCGCGCGCCGGGCTGGCCGTCACCTGGGGCCGCATCGAGTCCGGGCACGCCTGCAACGTCATCCCGCAGCGCGCCGAACTGGCCGGCACCGTCCGCTGCCTGGACCTCGACGCCTGGCACGAGGCACCGGATCTGATCCACGCCGCGATCGACGAGATCGCGACGCTGCACGGCGCCAAGTCGGAGATCAACTACGTCCGCGGCGTCCCGCCCGTCGTGAACGAGCACGCCGTCACCGAGCTGCTCACCGACGCCATGGCCGCCAGGCGCGGACTGCACGCGATCGAGGACACCGAGCAGAGCCTGGGCGGCGAGGACTTCTCCTGGTACCTGGAGCAGGTTCCCGGCGCGATGGCCCGTCTCGGTGTGCGCACGCCTGGCGACACGGCCCGGCGGGACCTGCATCGTGGTGATTTCGACGTGGACGAGGCCGCGATCGAGGCCGGAGTCGAACTCTTCACAGCCGCCGCGCTCCTCGACGGACACCGTTCGTAATCAGCCACGCCGCCTTCCGTTCACGACGATCCGATAACAGCTGTCGTACGGTCGCTTATCCGGCATCTACGCGCGTTACGATCGCCGCGAAACCAGCGCCGGCAGAGGCGCTTCGGTCAGGTCGAAGGAGCCCTCCCTTGCGCCGCGTAACCAGGCTTGCCACTGTGGCAATCGCGTCCACAGCTCTCGCACTCTCCGCCACCGCGTGTGGCAAGACGTCGGACTCCGGTTCCGACTCCAAGGAAGCCAGCGCCGCCATCGCGTACGACATCGGCGGCCGTGGCGACCAGTCCTTCAACGACGCGGCGTACGCCGGTCTGGCGAAGGCCGAGAAGGACCTGGACATCAAGGGCAACGACCAGGAGCCCAACGAGGGCGAGTCGGACGCCGACAAGGTCCAGCGCCTCACCGGACTGGCCCGCGCCGGCAACAACCCGGTGATCGGTGTCGGCTTCGCCTACGCCCCGGCCATAAAGAAGGTCGCGCCGAAGTTCCCGAAGACCACCTTCGGCATCATCGACGACACCTCGGTGACCGGTAAGAACATCGCCAACATGGTGTTCAACGAGGAGCAGGGCTCCTACCTCGCCGGCGTCGCCGCCGCCAAGGCCACCAAGACCAACAAGGTCGGCTTCATCGGTGGTGTCGAGGTCCCGCTGATCAAGAAGTTCGAGGCGGGCTTCGCCCAGGGCGTCAAGGACACCAACCCCAAGGTCCAGGTGCGCACGCAGTACCTGACGCAGCCGCCGAACTTCGACGGCTTCTCCAAGCCCGACCTCGGCAAGGCCGCCGCCCAGGGCCAGCTCGACAAGGGCGCCGACGTGATCTACCACGCCGCGGGTCTCGCGGGCTCCGGCTCGATCGAGGCGGCCGCCACGGACGGCAAGTGGGCCATCGGCGTCGACTCGGACCAGTACAACCAGGAGGGTCTGGCCAAGTACAAGGCCAAGATCCTGACGTCCGTCACCAAGGACGTCTCCGACGCGGTCTACAACCTGATCAAGTCGGTCAAGGACGGCAAGCCGCAGAGCGGTGAGGTCCGCTACGGCCTCGACAAGGACGGCGTCGGCCTCTCCGACTCCAACCCCGAGTACCAGAAGATGACGGACCTCATCGCCGCCGTCGAAAAGGCGAAGGCCGACATCATCGCGGGCAAGATCAAGGTCAAGACCGCGCCGTAGGGCCTCCGGCCACGACGTGTGACCCCGGGGGACCGGGGAGGCGCTGTACGTCGCCTCCCCGGCCCCCGGGCCACGTCCGGGCCAGCTCTTTTCGTCATTCGGCAGCGCTACGCGCGTAGACGCTCCGGCGGCACGATAGTTTCGCCGCGCCCTGCCCTCCTTCCCCTGCCCGCCCGCCCTCCCGCTCCTTTCCGCCAAGGAGAGTGCGTCATCAACGCGTCCAGCCCGCCCCCCGCCGTAGAACTGCACGGCATCACCAAGCGCTTCCCCGGCGTCGTCGCCAACCACGACATCGACATCACCATCCGCAAGGGCACCGTGCACGCCCTCGTCGGTGAGAACGGTGCCGGCAAGTCGACCCTGATGAAGATCCTCTACGGCATGCAGAAGCCGGACGAGGGCACCATCACCATCGACGGCGAGCAGGCCACTTTCCACAGCCCCGCCGACGCCATCGCCCGCGGCATCGGCATGGTGCACCAGCACTTCATGCTCGCCGACAACCTCACCGTCCTGGAGAACGTGGTTCTCGGCGGCGAGAAGCTGTACGGCATCGGCAGCAAGGCCCGTAACAAGATCAAGGAGATCTCGGAGGCGTACGGACTGAACGTGCGCCCCGACGCCCTGGTCGAGAACCTCGGTGTCGCCGACCGCCAGCGCGTGGAGATCATCAAGGTCCTCTACCGCGGCGCCCGCATCCTCATCCTCGACGAGCCGACCGCCGTGCTCGTCCCGCAGGAGGTCGACGCGCTCTTCGCCAACCTCCGCGAGCTCAAGTCCGAGGGCCTGACGGTCATCTTCATCTCGCACAAGCTGGGCGAGGTCCTGTCGGTCGCCGACGACATCACCGTCATCAGGCGCGGCACGACCGTGGGCACCGCCGACCCGGCGAACACCACCCCCAAGCAGCTCGCCGAGCTGATGGTCGGCAGCGAACTGCCGTCGCCCGAGACCCGCGAGTCGACGGTCACCGACGTGCCGATGCTCCGCATCGAGAACCTCCAGCTGAACGCCACGGACCCCGACGGCGCCGTACGCGAGGTGCTCGCCGGTATCACCCTGACCATCCACAAGGGCGAGGTCCTCGGCATCGCGGGTGTCGAGGGCAACGGCCAGGCGGAACTGGTCGAGGCGATCATGGGCCTGCGCAATCCTGACGGCGGCGTCGTCACCCTCGACGACACCGACATCTCGCACGCGCCGACCCGCAAGCGCCGCGAGAGCGGCATCGGTTACATCCCCGAGGACCGCCACCGCCACGGCCTGCTGCTCGAAGCGCCGCTGTGGGAGAACCGCATCCTCGGCCACGTCACCGAGGAGCCCAACTCCAAGCGCGGGCTGCTCGACCTGAAGGCGGCCCGGACCGACACCGAGCGGATCGTGCGCGAGTACGACGTCCGTACGCCCGGCATCGAGGTCACGGCGGCCTCCCTGTCCGGCGGCAACCAGCAGAAGCTGATCGTCGGCCGCGAGATGAGCCACGCTCCCAAGCTGCTCATCGCCGCGCACCCCACGCGCGGTGTGGACGTCGGCGCGCAGGCGCAGATCTGGGACCAGATCCGCGAGGCGCGCCGCGAGGGACTGGCCGTACTGCTGATCTCCGCCGACCTGGACGAGCTCATCGGGCTCTCCGACACCCTGCGGGTCATGTACCGCGGCCGCCTGGTCGCGGACGCCGACCCGGCCACCATCACCCCGGAGGAGCTGGGCTCGGCCATGACCGGCGCCGCCAGCGGTCATCTGGAGCACGCCCCGGAGGACGAGGCCTGATGAAGAAATTCGACAAGGACCGGCTGATCCTGGGCCTCGCCGGCCCGGTGCTCGCGCTGGTCGTCGCCGTCGCACTCACCTCGGTGGTGCTGCTCGCCTCGGGCCGCGACCCGTTCGAGCCGTACAAGCTGATGGTCGAGAGCGCGCAGTACGCCGACATCCAGGTGCTCATCCTGAACCAGGCCGGCACGTACTACCTGGCGGCGCTCGCCGTCGCCGTCGGCTTCCGCATGAACCTGTTCAACATCGGCGTCGACGGCCAGTACCGGCTCGCAGCGATGATGGCGGCGCTCGTCGGCGCGGCCGTCGAGCTGCCCGGCCCGCTGCACATCGCGCTGATCGTGCTCGTCGCCATGCTGACCGGCGCCTTCTGGGCCGGTATCGCCGGTGTCCTCAAGACCCTGCGCGGGGTGAGCGAGGTCGTCTCGACGATCATGCTCAACGCCATCGCCACCAGCCTGATCGCCTGGCTGATCCTCACCGACAACTTCGGTGTCCAGCTGGAGGGCTCCAACGACCTCACCACGGGTGAGATCGCGGAGTCCGGCTGGTTCCCGAGCGTCGACATGGGCGACGGCGGCGAGATCTACGGCTTCACCTTCGTCGCCTTCGCGCTCGGCATCGTCTATTGGTTCGTCCTCAACCGCACCCGCTTCGGCTTCGACCTGCGCGCCACCGGCGCCAGCGAGAGCGCCGCCGCGGCCTCCGGTGTCGACGCCAAGAAGATGATCCTCACCGCGATGCTGATCTCCGGCGGTGTGGCCGGCCTGGCCGGTATGCCGACGCTGCTCGGCGACACCCACACGTACAGCCTCAGCTTCCCGACCGGAATCGGCTTCACGGGCATCACCATCGCCCTGCTCGGCCGCAACAACCCGGTCGGCATCTTCTTCAGCGCGCTGCTGATCGCGTTCCTGGACAAGGCGTCCGCCTCTCTCGACCAGTACGGGTACGAGAAGGAGATCGCCACGATCATGCAGGGGCTCATCGTGATCGCGGTCGTCGTCAGTTACGAACTCGTCCGCCGCTACGGGCTCCGCCGCCAGCAGCAGAAGGTGGGCGAGGAGCTCGCCGCAGCCGCCCGCAAGAACCGTGAGGAGGTGGCGGCGTAATGAGTACCAGCACTGTCTCCGCCGTGAGCGCGGCGCCCAAGAAGAGCGCCCGCCGCAAGCTGTCCGTACCCGTCATCCTGCTGATCATCGCGGGCGCGCTGGCGCTGGTCTCGCTGGTCCGCCTCATCAGCGGCGCCGACGACTTGACCTCCGTCGGCCAGGTATCCGGCGCGCTCCAGCTCGCCATCCCGATCGGCCTCGCCGGTCTCGGCGGCCTGTGGGCCGAGCGCGCGGGCGTCGTCAACATCGGCCTCGAAGGCATGATGATCCTGGGCACCTGGTTCGGCGCGTACGCCGGTTACCAGTGGGGCCCGTGGTCCGGTGTCGCCCTCGGCATCCTCGGCGGCGCGCTCGGCGGTCTGCTGCACGCGATCATCACGGTCACCTTCGGCGTGAACCACATCGTCTCCGGTGTGGCCATCAACATCCTCGCCGTCGGCGTCACCCGCTACCTGTCGAACTTCACGTTCGACGAGGCCCCGGGCGGCTCCTCGAAGCAGTCACCGCGCATCGACGAGATCACCAAGATCACCATTCCGGGGCTCTCCGACTGGTTGCGCGACATCCAGGGCAAACACTGGTTCTTCGTCTCCGACCTCGCCGGAGTCCTCGGCGGTCTGGTCACCAACCTCTCGCTGCTGACGATCGTCGCGCTGCTGCTGATCCCGGCCACCATCTGGGTCCTGTGGCACACGGCGTTCGGCCTGCGGCTGCGGTCCTGCGGTGAGAACCCGGTGGCGGCCGAGTCCCTCGGTGTCAACGTCTACAAGTACAAGTACATCGCCGTGGTCGTCTCCGGCGGCCTCGCCGGCCTCGCGGGCGCCTTCCTGGCCATCGTCGCGACCGGCATCTACCAGGAGGGCCAGACCGGCGGCCGCGGCTACATCGGTCTCGCAGCGATGATCTTCGGCAACTGGATGCCGGGCGGAATGGCGCTCGGCGCGGGCCTCTTCGGCTTCACCGACAGCCTCAAGCTGCGCGGCGGCGCCGAGAACGTCCACGCGATGCTGCTCCTGCTGGCGATCCTGCTGATGCTCGTCGTCTTCTGGCAGCTGTACAAGAAGAAGTACCTGCCCGCGGCGATCTCCGCCGTGGCCGCGGTGCTGCTCTTCGTCTGGTACTCGTTCACCGACGAGGTCCCGAGCCAGTTCGTGGACGCGGCGCCGTACGTCACCACGCTGCTCGTCCTGGCGCTCTCCGCGCAACGGCTGCGCATGCCGAAGGCGAACGGCATGCCGTACCGGAAGGGCCAGGGCAAGTGACGGACGCCGCGGCACCGGCCGACTGGGAAGCCCTGCGCAAGGCGGCGCGCGAGGCGATGTCCCACGCGTACGCCCCCTACTCGGGCTTCCCGGTCGGCGCCGCGGCCCTCGTCGACGACGGCCGCACGGTCACCGGCTGCAACGTGGAGAACGCCTCGTACGGCCTCTCCCTGTGCGCCGAGTGCGGCCTCGTCTCGCAGCTCAACGCCACCGGCGGCGGCCGCCTGACGCACTTCACCTGCGTCGACGGCCGGGGCGACATCCTCATGCCCTGCGGCCGCTGCCGGCAGCTGCTGTACGAATTCGGCGGCCCCGCGCTGCTGCTCGACACGTCGGCGGGTATCCGTACCCTCGCCGACATGCTCCCCGACGCCTTCGGCCCCCAGCACCTGGCGCCAGGCACCCCGGAAGGAACCTGAAACTGCATGGACGTCATCTCCGTCATCCGGACCAAGCGCGACAAGGGCGAACTGAGCCCCGAGCAGATCGACTGGGTCATCGACGCCTACACGCGCGGTGAGGTCGCCGACGAGCAGATGTCCGCCCTCGCGATGGCGATCCTGCTCAACGGCATGAACCGGGTCGAGATCGCCCGCTGGACCGCCGCGATGATTAACTCGGGCGAGCGGATGAACTTCGCCCAGCTCTCCCGCCCCACCGCCGACAAGCACTCCACCGGCGGCGTCGGCGACAAGATCACGTTGCCGCTCGCGCCGATCGTCGCCGCCTGCGGCGCGGCCGTGCCCCAGCTCTCCGGCCGGGGCCTCGGCCACACCGGCGGCACGCTCGACAAGCTGGAGTCCATCCCCGGCTGGCGTGCCCTGCTCTCCAACGAGGAGATGCTCGACGTCCTCGACTCCACCGGCGCCGTCATCTGCGCGGCGGGCGACGGGCTGGCCCCGGCGGACAAGAAGCTGTACGCGCTGCGCGACGTCACCGGCACGGTCGAGGCGATCCCGCTGATCGCCTCCTCCATCATGTCCAAGAAGATCGCCGAGGGTACGGGCTCGCTCGTCCTGGACGTGAAGGTCGGCTCTGGCGCCTTCATGAAGAACATCGAGGACGCCCGCGAACTGGCCTCGACCATGGTGGGCCTCGGCACCGACCACGGCGTGCGCACGGTCGCGCTGCTCACCGACATGTCGACCCCTCTCGGCCTGACTGCGGGCAACGCCCTGGAGGTCCGCGAGTCGGTCGAGGTCCTGGCGGGCGGCGGCCCGTCCGACGTCGTCGAACTCACCCTCGCGCTCGCCCGCGAGATGCTCGACGCAGCGGGCCTGAAGGACGCCGACCCGGCCAAGGCCCTCGCCGACGGCTCCGCGATGGACGTCTGGCGCCGCATGATCGCGGCCCAGGGCGGCGACCCGGACGCGGCCCTGCCGGTCGCCCGGGAGCAGCACGTCGTCCACGCGTCGGAGTCCGGCGTCCTCACCACCCTGGACGCGTACGCCGTGGGCGTCGCCGCCTGGCGCCTCGGCGCCGGCCGCGCGCGCAAGGAGGACCAGGTCCAGGCGGGCGCGGGCATCGAGCTCCACGCCAAGCCGGGGGACAGGGTCACCGCCGGGCAGCGTCTGATGACCCTGCACACGGACACCCCGGAGAAGTTCGAGTACGCCCTGGAAGCGCTGAACGGCGGGGTCTTCACGTCCCCCGAGGGCACCGAGTTCACCCCGAACCCGATCGTGCTGGGCCGCATCGCGTAACGACGGGCGCGAGTGGGCGGGGCCGGTGGATTCCACCGGCCCCGTTCTCGTTCGCCCACGCGGCGGCGTCGTCCGGGCAGCGGCGCGGGCGACGAACCTCTTGAGGCACCGCATGATGTCCTTGGTGGACATGCCCTCGGTGGTGCGTCTGGCGACGTAGTCCCGGGTCCGTTGGTCGTGCCGCATGCGGACCGCTGTACGGGGGCCGTGCGGCTTGGGCGAAGTGCGGGACGACGGCCTTGGCCCCGGCGGCGACTTCGTCCGACAGGGCGCTGCTGCGCGGGTGGGCTCGACCAGGAGCACGGGGTTGCGACTGGGGTTGCGCCTACCTGTTGCGACTGGGGTTGCGCCTGCTGTTGCGCGACCCGGAGCGCTGTCCCCGTGTCCACGCAGGTCACCACGCGGTTTCGCCGTGGCCGGACCGCTGACATCCCCGTTACGGCCGCTTTCGCCCATGTCCCCTGGCTGGAGTGAAGGAGAAAGGGACGGGCGGGATGGGCGGCACGGCCGCGGCCGGGGGCCGGGGCGTGCTCAGCCGGTTGCGCGTCGGCCGGGGCCGCCGCACCTCGCCGCCGTCAGCCCGGCGGCGGAGCCGGGACGGAAGCCGCCGGCGCCCCGGTGCTGTCCTTCGGTGCTGAGTCCCACCAAGGGGTGAGGCGGGAGAGTCCCGCTGGATGGAGGTACCCCTGTGATCGTCCGACTCCTGGGTGGCCCGCTCGCCGGGATCGAGCTGGAGACCACCGACGCCTGGGTCGGCCAGTGGCTCACGGCCGGTGACGCCGACTGGGGCCTGTACGTTCCCGCGACCCGGCGACCGGCACCGTCCTGGCGGAGGCCCGGGTCACCAGCCCGCGCCGCCGGTAGCCGGCCGCCCCAGCACCCGCTGCAACACCGAGCCCTGCTGCCCCGGACCTGCTGCGACCGAGGATCCTAGTTGGCGGGTGTTGCCCCCTTCGGTGCACGTCGTTTGCTGGCGGAGGGAGCTGATTGGCGGATCTTGAGGGCGATAGTTGACGGGCCCATATCCGTCGTAGTCACGGTGTGTGATCAATGGTGGCGACCACGTGTCTGGCGAGGTCTTCGAGGGCCTTGCAGAGCCCCGTTGACGCTGGGGAGTGGTGCCATTGCCGCTGATCTCACCCGAGCGGGACCCCCGGCGAAAAGCCGTGGAGGGTCCGGCTCGTAGAGCGTCCGGGCCCGCACGGTGAGGTGCCGCCCTTTCTCCCCAGGGCTGCGGTGCTGCCTCCGGACCGCACTGAAGGGTTCCCGCAGGCGCTGACGCATCGGAGACCTTGGTCTCCCGCCGGTCACAACCTGGCAATTTGGCTGCGCGCTGGTGACCGGCCAGTAATGGCCGGTTGCTTGACCTGTCTGACCTGCACCTTGAGCGCCTAGCTTCCAGATGTCCGGCCCGCAGCACACACCGCTGCGGGCCCATGAAGCGGCACAGCCGAAGCTCAAGGAGCGACGATGAAAACAATCAGAAGAAAAACCGCGAGACTTCTCCTCGCGCCCGCTGTTGCTCTGGGGCTGTTCGCGCCGGTCCTCGCCGCTGCCCCGGCCGCCGCTGCCCCGGCCGGCGCGGCGGCGGACGAGGCGTACACCTTCACCAACCCCCACGGCACCCTCAACTCCACTGGAAACAACGACGGCAATCAGATCTCTGTCACCCCCGACGGGATGAACTACAAGCAGTGGCGGCTCATAAAGCTCAGCAGTCCCGGCCAGTTCAACATCGCCAGCACGTCCTCCGGGAAGTGCATCTACGCGACCCAGCCCGCCACTCAGAGGTCGTGCGGCCAGGACGGTCAGCAGTGGCACTTCCGCCCCGTCGACGGCAAGCCGAACACCTTCGGCATCATCCGCCGTGCGGAAACGGGCACTGAGTCTTGCATGGACAACCGTGGCGGCCTCCACCTGTGGGGCATCCTGGCCCAGCCCAACGTCTGCAACGGCAGCGCGAGCCAGCAGTGGACGCTGCCCGAGTACAAGGCAGCCGAAGCCAGAAGCCTCGCCCTGGACTACTACAGCGACCTGTGTTCCAAGAAGATCTCCACCTGCTCGTGGAAGCAGAGCTCCGAAGGCCAGCCCGAGGTACTGCCCAGGCGTCCCGCTTCTTCGGTCTGGTTCAACGACACCAGTACCACGATGACCCAGATCTTCACCACGATCTATCACTCCGGCTGGGCCCAGTCGTTCTCAGCTGGCCTGTCGACCTCAGTCGGAGTCTCCACCCCTGTCCAGGCCATGATCAGCAACCAGCTGACCGCGACGCAGACGTACACCTCGGACGAGTCGACGATCAACGGCATCTCCGTGACCGTCCCTCCCAAGAGTTACGCCTGGGTCGACTTCGCCGCCGTCGGCAAGAAGGTCACCGGCACCTGGACGTTCAACACCGACAACCAGCCATGGACGACCGACGCGACCGTCACGGTCCCGGTCATCAAGTCCACGGCCGGCACGACGATGTACGTCGCCCGTACGAACGCGAACCCTCCCGGCAGTGGCTCCACCAGCGACGACGTCAAGCCCACCGTCATCGCGAAGACCGCGTCCGCCGTCATGGACGTGCCCGCAGGCGGCAAGCTGACCGCCGTACAGGGCGGCGTCAGGGTCAGTGACGCGGACGGTGCGACCATTGCGACGGTCATGCCCGGCGCCGTCACCGACACCAACGGCGTCATCCACAAGGCCGCTCTCGCGGTGGAAGGCACCACCGTCACTCAGACCATCGAAGGCGTACCCGGCGACACCATCACTGGAACCATGTCGCCCCCGACCTTCTCCCTGGGCGACGGCACTCCCGCCGGTTATACCTCCGCCAAGAAGAGCACCCGGACGATGGCAGCGGCGACCTTCAGCGCCTCCCAGGACAGCGACGCGTACGACAAGTGCATGGCCGCGAAGATCGGCACCAGCATCGTCAGCGGAGGCATCTCGGGCCTCCTTGGCGGTCCCCCCGGGGTTGCTGTAGGGATGATGACCGGCGCCTTCAGCGGCATCGTCATAGGAACGGTGACCTGCCCGAAGAAGTAGCCTGCCTCGCCAAATAAACGACCGTGTCCCCCGCTATCCAGCCAGCGGGGGGACACGGCCCTCTCGCGCCGGTTCACGTGCACGTGCCGCGAGCAGGCATGGTGATCAGGGTTCCGGGTGCCGTACGAAGTGCTTGAGGGCCAGTTCGACATCGATGTCTGCCCCGTGGCCTGGGCGTGCTCGACGACCGTGGTGTGGACCGCGAGCGCGGTTTTCACGGTCAGAGCGCCGGCCTGGATCGCCTCCCACGCCGCGCGCTCGAGATGGATCTAGTCGTCGGTCAGTTTCAGATGCCGCCGCTGCCGGATCGTACGGTGCATCACCACCTGCGTGGCGACAGGGCCCGATCTGCGGAACTGACCACAACCAGCGTTACGGAAGCAAGATCCGCCAACTACTGCGCTCGTCCGCCAAATAAGAATCTCGGTCGCACCTGCGGTGACAGGGTGAGAAGAGGGGCCGGGACATCCTCGTGCTCTGCGCCTGCCTCATACCGGCACCTCGGGCAGCAGCCCGTATCTTCTCAGTGGCGAGGCGACCCGATGAGCCAGCCTGCCCGCCGCCGTTAGGGACCGCTATATGCGGGCACACGCGGGGGAGTGGAGCAGAACAGGCCACTGGGGGCCGGCCGCAGTGGTTGGCGGTCGGCCCCCAGGCGTGTTCCGGCACGCCGGACCGGGCTGGGGGCGCCGACCCGCCCACCCCACATGAGAAGGCAAAACTGGAAGCGGGCCTTCCCGGTCCCAACGGACGCCGGCCCGGCGGCCGCGACCCCACCACCTCGGCTTCAACGGACAGGTGGGGGTTCGGCGGTCGGCCGCTGCGCAGCAATCCGGCTCCACCCGCGATGGTCGCCAATTGGCGACTGCTCCCCCGGCTGCCCGTGGCCGGTGCCCAGCCGGCCGTGGGCGGTGGTCACTGCGTCTGTCAGTCCGCACCCTCAGGAGCACGACGGTTGGAGCCGCGCCGCCCACAACGCCGTGAGCCGTGACGTCAGGTCGTGGCCGGCTGGGGCACCTCGAGGGCCTCGGCGACCCTGCGCGCCATCGCCGCCATGGGCGGCGAGAGGTAGCTGTCCAGGGAGTCGACGTCGTCGCACAGCTTGGCCCGCAGCCCGTGCAGGCACGCCTCGGTGAACAGCGTCTGCGGTTCGTCCTCGGGCTTCAGGGCCTCGTCGGCATATACCTGACCCCACGAGAAGCGCAGCTGCGCCTCAAGGTCGTCGGAGTGGGAAGTGGATCGCCCAGGATGCCGGCGAGCTCCTGCCGATCCGATTCACTGGGTCCGCTCGCCCGGCTGTGCTGCTGCCTGGTCTGCAGATATGACCGGAGGGTCTCCTCGGCTGTGCCGATGCGCTCGCAGTAGGCGGCGATCGCGGTCGAGGGATCTTCCGTCATCCAGTGCGCTTCAAGCCTTGCACCCCGTCCTTCAGGCGCTCTCGCGGGCCATGCCTAGCTCCCGCAGCACGCCCGAGCTGCTCCACCGTGAGCCGGTCTCGCCCGGTCTTGGTGTTGCTGTACCAGATGCCGAGTTTGGTCTCGGTCCCGTCGGGCAAGGTCTCCACCGCCTTCCGTGGCACCGTCCTGAAGACGCGGCCACCGATGAGTTACGGCCGTGGCGCGGGTCTCCCTCACGTGGATGCCGCTATGCCGACCGTTCTCGTCGTCGTCGGCCGGGTGACCCCGGCCGATGTCACCCGCCTGTGCGCCGAACTGGCCGGCCGGCTGGAGGGCACCTTCGTCACCGAAGTGATCTGTGACGTCGCCGGGCTGACCGATCCGGACCTCACCGCCGTCGACGCGCTCGCCCGCCTGCGGCTCACCGCCCGCCGGGCCGGCTGCCGCATGCGGCTGCACGGCGCCCGCCACGACCTGCTGGCACTGCTGCGTCTGGTCGGGCTCACCGACGTCGCCTGACGGCAGCGGGCGTTTGCGCCGGCCGTTTACTCCTTTCGACGCGATCACCCGATGGGCTGTTTCCGCAAAGGCGGACAACCCTCATTGACGCATGTCATCAACGGGTGAATGCGGTACCGCTCCAGGGCTCCAAATGGCGGAACAGGCGAGTTCAAGCGCGATTTTCTCACCGGCATTTGACAAAGTTCACTCCTGCTTTTGTCGCTTTGTTTCAAGGCCGGAATCCGCGTTGCTTTCTCGGTCAGTTCTAGCCCACGGACGAAGAGAGCCGCACTTGCTGCAACGAAGTTGGACGGAGCAGGGACAACTGACGGTTTTTCACCTGGTTCAGCCGGTGGACGGGGGAGTCGCACGCGTTGTCACGGATCTCGTCAGAGCGCAGACGAACGAAGGTCTGCGCACCGTTGTGGCCTGCCCACCGGGCGGCACGCTGGCCGCGGAGGCCGCCGCCGCCGGAGCGCGCGTCCACACCTGGCGGGCCGTACGGGCTCCCGGTGCCACATTGCCCGGTGAGGTCATGAGCGCCGCCGGGCTGATCCGGCAGAGCCGCCCGCACGTCGTACACGCCCACAGTGCGAAGGCCGGGCTGGCGGGCCGGCTCGCGGTACGCGGCCGGGTGCCGACGGTCTTCCAGCCCCACGCGTGGTCGTTCGAAGCCGTACGGGGCCGGGAAGCCGCGCTGGCCCTCACCTGGGAGCGGTACGGGAGCCGTTGGACGGCCAGGACGCTGTGCGTCAGCGAGAGCGAGCGCAGAACGGGCGAGGCGGCCGGCATCGCCGCCCGCTGGTCGGTGATCCGCAACGGTGTCGACCTGCGCCACTTCCGACCCGGCGGGGGCGAGAGCCGCGCCGCCGCCCGCGCCGCCCTCCCCCTGCTCTCCGGGCTGCCCGCCGGCACCCCTCTGGCGGTCTGCGTGGGCCGCCTGTGCCGCCAGAAGGGCCAGGACGTACTGCTGCGGGCCTGGCCCCGGGTGGCCGTGCCCGGCGCCCGGCTGGTCCTGGTGGGCGACGGCCCGGACCGCGACCGGCTGACGGCCCAGGCCCCTCGGGGCGTGCTGTTCGCGGGCGCCGGCCGGGACGTCCGCCCGTGGCTCCACGCGGCCGACGTCGTCGTACTGCCCTCCCGCTGGGAGGGGATGGCCCTCGCCCCCCTGGAGGCCATGGCCTCCGGTAGACCCGTGGTGCTGACCGACGTCAGCGGCGCCGCAGAAAGCCTGCCACCGGGCCAGGAAGCGCACTGCCTCGTCCCGCCGGAGGACCCGGCGGCGCTCGGCGCGGCGCTCACGACGCTGCTGGGCGACCCCGCACTGCGCGACTTGCTCGGCCGCGCGGCCCAGACCCACACCAGGGCGGCCCGCGACGTACGGAAGACCGCCGCGGCCGTCTCCGGTCTCTATCGGGAACTTCTCAGCACGCACCGACCCCTGACGAGGAAGCGCACCGAGCGATGACAACGGAGAGTGCATTCGCGCCCCACACCGCCCAGGCCACGGCCGTACCGCTCACGGTTCACCCACCCCGCAGCGCCACCGGCCGCCGCCCCGTCCCCCTCGCCCCACGGAGCATCCGCCGGCGCGGCCCCGTCGCGGGACTCCTCGCCGCCGACACACTCGCGGTGGCCCTCCCGCTGGCCCTGATGCCGTGGCCGGCCACGGTCCTCGCCCCCCTCCTGGCACTCACGCTCGCGCTGCACACCCACCACGGCCTCTACCGCCCGCGCCTGTCCCCCTCCGCGCTCTCGGAGCTCCCCACGCTCCTCCTCCTCGCCCTGGTCCAGTGGTACGCCACGGCCGAGGCCCTCGCGGCGTACGCCCCGCGCCACGCCGTGACCTGGAGTGTCCTGGCGCTCGCCGTCGCCGCGCAGACACTCCTCGGCTGCACCGGCCGCGCCCTCGTCTACCGGACCCGCCGCCGCACGGCCGTCCGCCGCCCGCAGTCGGCCCTGATCGTGGGCCGCGGCCCGGTCGCCCACCAGGTGACGGCGGCGCTGCAAGCCAGAGCGGAGTACGGACTGCGCCCGGTCGGCAGGGTCGACGAGACCCACACCTCACCCACGGACGGCCAGGACAAGCTGCCGGTACTGGCGACCCGCGAGGACGTGAGCCGGGCGGTCATCCAGAACTCCGTACGCCACGCCGTCTTCACCCACCCGTCCGAACAGACCCCCGGCACGGCCGAACTCGTCGCTCTGCTCTCCCAGCACGACTGCCGCCTGTGGCAGGTGGACGGCCGCACCCCCGCCGGCACCCCGCAGGAAGCCCGGGACCCGGACCACCTCTGGGGATTCGCCGTACGCCCCCTGCCCACAACCCCCGGCAGACCACTGTCCCGCGCGGCCAAACGGGCGATGGACGCCCTCGTCGCCGCCGTGGCCCTCCTCGTGGCCGCACCGGTCATGGCCGTGTGCGCCCTGGCCGTACGTCTCTCCGACGGCCCCGGCGTGATCTTCCGTCAGGAGCGCGTCGGCCGCGACGGGCGCCCGTTCACGCTCCTGAAGTTCCGTACGCTCCGCCCGGCCGACGAACACGAGTCGGCCACCCGCTGGAGCGTGGCCATGGACCGCCGCATGAGCGCGACGGGCAACATCCTCCGCCGCACGTCACTCGACGAACTCCCGCAGCTCTGGAACGTCCTGCGCGGCGACATGAGCCTGGTGGGCCCCCGCCCGGAACGCCCGTACTTCGTCACGAAGTTCAGCCACACCTACCCCGGCTACCAGGCCCGCCACCGGATGCCCGTGGGCATCACCGGCCTGGCCCAGGTCAACGGACTGCGCGGCGACACCTCGATCGAGGACCGGGCCCGCTTCGACAACCACTACATCGAGACCTGGTCGCTCTGGCAGGACGTGTGCATCCTCACGCGCACCGCCGCTTCCCTGTTCCGGCTCGGAGGCAGCTGAGCATGACCGCCCTGTGGACGACACCGCTGCCGCCCCCGCGCGTCCGCGGCCTGCCACTCCTGCCCCTGATCGCGACGGTGCTGCTGCTGGCGGTACCCGTCCAGACAGCGGGCGCGGGCACGTCCGCCAACGTCACACCGGCGGACCTGGCCTCCTGCGCCCTGGTGCTCTGCGCCCTCGCCGCAGTACTGCACCTGCGCAGGCGTCCGCTCACACCCGCCGCCGCTCTCGTCCTGGGCGCCCCCGCCCTCGGTATCGCCGTGGCCACCGCGACGGCCACGGACCCGACGGCGGCCCTCACCGGCTTCGTCCGCTACCTCCAGGTCTTCGTGCTGGTCCCGGCGGCGGTCCTCCTGCTCCTGCGCACCCCGCAGCACTTCCGCGTCATCACCGGCGCCCTGGCGGCCCTGGCACTGGCGCAAGGGGCGACAGGCGTCCACCAGTACGTCACCGGCACGGGCGCGTCGTACATGGGCGAGGACATCAGGGCGGTGGGCACCTTCGGCCCCACCGACGTCATGGGAATGGCAACGGTGGTCTCGTACGGCCTGCTGGCAGCCCTGGCCGTCGCACTCCGCTGCCCACCGGACGCCCCCGCCTGGCTGCGCCCCTGCGCGATCACGACCGCGGTGGCCCTCGTGATCCCCCTGGCCGTGTCCTTCAGCCGGGGAGCGTGGATCGCGACGCTGCTGGCGGCGCTCGCCATGATCCTGCTGACGGGTCCGCGCCAGGCGGCGAAAGCCCTGACCGCCCTCACCGCGGCGGCCGTCGTCCTGGTCGGCGGCTTCGGCGTCGGCTCGGAGATGATCTCCGAACGCCTCACCAGCATCACCCAGGTGACGGACGCCCCCGACCGCTCCGTCAACGACCGGTACACGATGTGGGCCGCCGCGACGAGCATGTGGCAGGACCGCCCGGCCGCCGGAGTGGGCCTCAAGGGCTTCCCCGCCCACCGGGACGCACACGCGTCGATCGGCCTCTCCTCGGGCAGCGACACGGCGGGCGCGGGCCAGACCTTCCACAAGCAGCCCCTGCTCTCCCCGCACAACATGTACCTGCTGGTCCTCAGCGAACAGGGACTGATCGGCCTCACGGCCTTCGTCGGGGCATGGGCGGCGGTCCTGGCGGCGGGGGTGCGCAGACTGACCCGCAGGACCTCGGGCAGCGCGGCGGACTGCGGACTGGCGGCGGTGGGCCTGACGGTCTGGCAGACGGTCGACTTCCTGTACGCCGACATCGGCGGCCCCTCGACCGTCCTCACCGGAATCATCCTGGGCCTGGCGGCCTGGTGGGCTCTGGCCCCCGCGGAGGAGCCGACCCCATGACAGACGCCACGCACCACCCCCCGACCCCCACGACGGCACCGGAGCGGGTGACCACTCACCCACGCTCGCACCCCGGGGCGGCACCGGAACGGGCGGCCTCGCACGCCACCGTGCCGGGAGCGGAAGTGCCGGGCCGCTCCCCGCAGGGCGTCGAACGCGACGAGCCGGGGGAAAGCACCCTGCCGGCCGTTCGGCGCCCCCGCGCCGGCGCGGCACCGGCCCCCGCACCCCCGCGACCACGCCCCCCGCAACGACACGCCCCGAAGCTCGGCCGCTTCCTGGCGCGCGCCGCCGCCGTCACCGCCGCCCTGACCGCCGCGAGCGCACTCCTGGGCCTCGTACGGGACCAGACCATCGCCCACCTCTTCGGCGCGAGCGTGGACAGCGACGCCTTCCTGATCGCCTGGACCGTGCCCGAGATGGCCGCCACCCTCCTGATCGAGGACGCGATGGCGCTCATCCTGGTCCCCGCCTTCAGCCACGCCCTGGCCCACCGCGCGGCCCAGCGCACGCGAGACCCCGACCTGCCGGACGACGCGGTAAGAGCACTGGTGCTGGCCACGCTTCCCCGCCTCTTCGCCGTGCTGTCCTGCGTGGCCGGCCTCCTGATCCTGGGCGCGCCCTGGGTGGTACGCGTCCTCGCGCCGGGCTTCAGCGACCCGGCGCTGGCCGTGGAGTGCACCCGTCTGACGGCCGTGACCGTACTGACCTTCGGCATCACCGGATACTTCAGCGCCGCCCTGCGCGCCCACGGCAGGTTCTGGCAGCCGGCCGGCGTCTACGCCGCGTACAACGTCGGCATCATCGTCACGACGCTGACGCTGCACCACCTCTGGGGCGTACGAGCCGCCGCGGCCGGCGTGGCGGTGGGCAGCGCCCTGATGATCCTCATGCAGCTCCCCACCTTCCTGCACCTGACCAGGACCACTCCGCACCCCGCCACCACTCCGGCCCTCCCCACCACTCCGGCCCTCCCCACGGCTCCCGCCCTCTCCGCCCCGCCACTCCTGGCCACAGCGGTCCTGGCCCCCGTGGTCCTCTTCGCGGTGGGCCGCCAGGCCCAGGTCCTGGTGGAGCGCTTCCTCGCGTCACCGCTCCCCGGCGGCGCCATCTCGCACCTGAACTACGCGCAGAAGGTCGCGCAGATGCCGATGGTCCTGTCCCTCATGATCTGCACGGTGACCTACCCGGTGGTGGCCCGCGCGATGGCCGAAGGGAACGAGGAGGGAGCCCGGCTCAGGGTCGAAAGAGACCTGGCCCTGGCCGGTCTGGTCGTACTCCTGGGTACGGCGATGGTCATCGGCTACGCGCCGCAGATCATCGAAGTCCTCTTCGAGCGCGGCGCGTTCGACGCCCGGGACACGGCCACCACCGCGACCGTCATGCGCGTGTACGCGGCCGGACTCCTGGGCCACTGCCTGGTGGGCGCCCTGAGCAGGCCGTTCTTCTCCGCCGGCCGGCCCACCTGGTACCCGGCCGCAGCCATGGCGGCGGGCCTGGTCGTCACCACCGCGGCCGGCGCGGCCGCGGCAGGCCCCTTCGGCGTACACGGCATCGCGGCGGCCAACGCCATCGGCATCAGCACGACGGCGCTGCTCCTCCTCGGCGGCCTCGGCTCCCGCGTGGTCCCCATCCGGGTCCGGGCCGTCATCGCCTCCCTCGCCCGCCTCGCGGCCGCGGCGGCCGCGGCGGGCGCGGCGGGCTGGCTGGCCGCACCGCTGATCGCCGCCCCGGCGGCGAGCGTGGCGGCCGGCTGCGTCCTGGTCCCCACCGCATTCGTCCTCTGCGGGCTCGCCGTCCGAGCCCCGGAGGTCGTCCATCTGCTGGCCCTCATCCGACAGAGGTTCCGTCATGGCCGCTGAAACGGCGACCCGCACCACCGAACACCCGCTGCCCGGACGCCACGGACGCCGCAGACGCGCGGGACGCCACGTACCCCACGCACCCGACTCACCCCACGGCGCGCCGTGGATCCTCATGTACCACTCGGTGGGCGACCCGGCGGACGACCCGTACGGCATCACGGTCGCCCGTGACCGGCTCGACCGCCAACTGGCCTGGCTGCGCCGGCGCGGTCTCACCGGAGTCGACGTCGGCACGCTGCTCCGCGCCGGAGCGCAGGGCCGTGCGGCCCGCCTGGTCGGGCTGACCTTCGACGACGGGTACGCCGACTTCCTGCACGAGGCGCTTCCGGTACTGCGCCGGCACGCCTTCACCGCCACGGTGTTCGTGCTGCCCGGCCGCTGCGGCGGCGCCAACGGGTGGGACCCGCTGGGCCCGAGGAAGCGGCTGCTGACGGAGGACGAGATCCGGGCGGTGGCGCACGCCGGCATGGAGATCGGCTCCCACGGCCTGTACCACCGGCGCCTGCCCGGCCTGCCCGCAGCGGTACTGCGCCGGGAGACGCTGCACAGCCGCGAGCTGATCCGGGAGATCACCGGCACGGCCCCGGACAGCTTCTGCTACCCGTACGGCGAAGTCGGCCCCGAGGCGATCGACGCGGTACGCGCCGCCGGATACACGTACGGCTTCGCGATCAGCCCCGGCCCCCTCCTCGGCCCGTACGCCCTGCCCCGCACGCACATCAGCCACGCCGACCGGGGCCTGCGTCTGTGGGCCAAGCGCCTGCGGCACGGCTTCCCCCTGCCCGGCGCCGCCCGATGAAGGCGCTGCACGTCATCACCGGACTCGGTGTCGGGGGAGCCGAGCAGCAACTGCGCCTGCTGCTGCGTCACCTGCCGGTCCACTGCGACGTTGTGACGCTGACGAACCCCGGCCCGGTGGCCGACGGGCTGCGCGCGGACGGCGTCCGCGTCGCGCACCTGGGGATGAGGGGCAACCGGGACCTCGGCGCACTGCCCGCGCTGACCCGGCTGGTCCGCCGCGGAAAGTACGACCTGGTCCACACCCACCTGTACCGCGCCTGCGTCTATGGCCGGATCGCCGCCCGGCTGGCCGGCGTCAGGGCCACGGTCGCCACCGAGCACTCCCTCGGGCAGGCGGAGATCGAGGGCCGCCCGCTCACCCGTGGCGCCCGCGCCCTGTACCTGGGGACGGAACGCCTCGGCTCGGCGACGGTCGCCGTGTCCAGGACGGTGGCGGAACGGCTGCGCGACTGGGGCGTACCGGCCGCGCGGATCCACGTCGTCCCCAACGGGATCGACGCCGCGCGCTACCGCTTCGACGCCGAGCGCCGCAGCACCACCCGCGCCCGGCTCGGCATCCCCGCCGACGCGTTCGTGGTCGGCGGCGTCGGCAGGATCGTCCCGGGAAAGCGGTTCGACGTGCTGGTCCGCGCGGTGGCGGCGCTGCCGGGCGCGTGGCTCCTGCTGGCCGGCGACGGCCCCGAGAGGGACGCGCTGCGCACGCTGACCGCGAGGCTGGGAGCCACGGACCGCATCCGCTTCCTCGGCGAATGCGACAACGCGGCCCCGTACCGCCCCGGCCCGCAACCGCCCTCCCACGGCCACTTCGCCACCGGCGCACCCCGCCTCCAGGTCCCCGAACTGCTCTGCGCCGTCGACGTCTTCGTGTCGACGTCACGCGAGGAGGCATTCGGCCTGGCCGTGGTCGAGGCACTGGCCGCGGGGCTGCCCGTACTCCACCGCGCCTGCCCCGCCGTCGACGACCTGCCACCCGGCCACGCGCCCGGCGCCCGGCGCATCAGCGACAGCGTCGGCGAGCTGACGGCGGCTCTTCGGCACCGGATGGAGGCCGGAGCACGCCGGCTGCCGCCGCCGCCCGCCGTCGGCCACTACGACATCGCCCGCAGCAGCGCACGGCTCATGGACGTGTACGCACACGCCCTCGACTCCGCTCCCCCGACCAGGAGAGAAGTACGACGATGACCGAGTCCCCCGAGCAGCAGCCCGCCGCCCACGGCCGGATCGGCCGGCTCCTCACAAAGATCAAACCGCACCTCGGCACCGCCCGCCTGCCCGTCTGGTGGCCGGTCCCCGTGTGCGCCGTGCTCGGCACCGTGTGCGGAGCGTCGTACGGCGCCATGAAGACCCCGGAGTACGCCGCGACCAGCTATGTGGTGGCCGTCCCCGCCAAGGGCACCGACCCCACCGCGGCCCTCGGCTACGCCCAGGCGTACGGCCGGATCACGACCAGCGACTCCACTCTCGCGTACGCGCGGGTGGCGGCGGGAGTGCCGCCGAAGGCGCTCCGTACGCAGGTCAGCACAGAGACGTCGCCCGACTCACCGATGATCGCGATCACCGGTACGGCCACCGGGCCCGCCGTGGCGGCGGACATCGCCAACGCCGTCGCGGAAGCCGTGTTCGTCAGCAGCAACCACGTCTCCAAGAACACCGGCGTCAAGCTGCTCGTCTTCTCCCGGGCGCTCACGCCGACCGAGCCGACGTCCCCCTCCGTCCCGGTCAGCGCGGCCGTGGGCGGGTGCGCGGGCGGCCTCCTCGGCGGTCTGGCCCTTCTCGTACGGCCGAGGCGCCCCCGCAGGACCGCTTCGGCTCAGGTGCCCGCCCCCACGGCGCACACCGAGCCCGGCGCCCACGCGGAACGGGAGCTCGTGTGATGAAGGACGCGACCCACCGGAGCCACACCCCCGGCGAGGGCGAGCACCGCCCCCACGCCCCCGCCCGCCCCCACGGCCGGGGCCTCACCGTCACCCTGTGCCGCGACCCCGCCCGGTTCGCGCGGCTCCGGCCGGAGTGGGACGCACTCCACCGCCGCTGCGCGTCCGCCACCCCGTTCCAGAGCCACGCCTGGCTCCACTCGTGGTGGCTCTCGTACGGAACGAACGGCCGGCTCCGTGTCGTACTCGCCCGCCGTGACGGCCGGCTGATCGGTGCCGCGCCGCTGATGCTCGTGCACCGCCCGATGCCGCTGCTCGTGCCCATCGGCGGCGCGATCTCCGACTTCTCCGACGTGCTGATCGACGACGAGGAGGCGCAGAGCGCGGTCACCGCACTGGAACGGGGGCTCGACCGGGCGGCCCGGCAGGCGGTCGTCGACCTGCGGGAGGTACGGCCGGGGGCGGCGGCCGAGCTGCTGTACGAGCGATGGACCGGCGCCAGGGCCCGCCTCACGGACTCCACCTGCATGGAGCTGCCCGCCGAGCCGATCGACGACCTCGTGAAGCGGATGCAGAGCAGCCGCGCCCAGCGCGTACGGGCCAAGCTGCGCAAGATCGACGCCCTGGGGATCGAGGAGCGCGAAGTCCCCGAGTCCGAAGTGCCCGGCGCCGTCGCCCGTCTCCTGCGTCTGCACGAGCTCCAGTGGCGGGGCCGGGGCGTCAACGTGGAGCACCTCAGGCCGCGTTTCGCCGAGCACCTGATGCGCGCGGGCCGGCGGATGGTGGGCGACGGTGACGCCGCCGTCACGGAGTTCCGGCTGGACGGCGAGGTGGTGGCCGTGAGCATGACCCTCCAGTCCGGTCTGCTGTCCGGCGGCTACCTGTACGGGGCCGACCCCGGCCTCCGGGACAAGAAGGTGGACGTCACGACGATGCTGCTGCGCCACGAGGCACATCTGGCCGCGGGGTCCGGCCGCGGCGTACTGAGTCTGCTGCGCGGCTCGGAACCGTACAAGAACCACTGGCGGCCCCAGGAGGTCACCAACCAGCGGCTGCTGCTGGCCCGGTCCGGCCTGGAACCCCTGCTGCGCGTACGCGCGTCGCAGGTGACCGTGCGGGACCGGGCCGCCGAGACCGTGACCACGCGCTTTCCCGCCGCGCGGGACTGGCGTGACCGGGTGAACAGCTGGCGGGCGGACGGCGCGGTCAGGGCCGGCGCCGTCATGGCCCGGGGGAGCGCCGGGACCCCGGCCGCCGTCAGGGATTCCAGTGCTCCGGGAAGCGGGGCTTCACGCAGACCGTGAAGTCCCGGACCCACTTGTTGATCCACTCACCCATCTTCACCGGCACGCACCACTTCTCGGACCCGGGCGTGCCGGGCGGCTCGGTCGGTGTCGGGTCGGCCGGTGTGGTCTCCGGGGGCGCCGACGGGGACGGCGCGGGCGTCTGGGGCGGGGACGGGACCGGGGGCGCGGACGGCGGCGTCCCCGGCACGGGGGACGACTGCCAGCCGAACAGCTTGGAGCGGAAGACCTCGGACGACCGGGGGTTCTCGTCGCACTGCCAGACGCCGTGCGGGCAGTAGTCGGTGATGGTCTGGTAGAGCGGCTTGTGCCGGGCCATCCAGTCGAGCATCCGCTCCATGTACTCCGGATTGTCGCCGTTGCGGAAGAGCCCCCACTCCGGGTAGGAGATCGCCTTGTTGTGCTCGGCGGCGAAGTCGACCTGCGCCTGCAAGCCGTACGGATCGGACACCTGCTGGTCGAAGGTGTCGCCCGGGGGCTGGTCGTACGAGTCCATGCCGATGATGTCCACGACGTCGTCGCCCGGATAGCACTCGGTCCACGGAATCGCGTCGATGCCCCGGTTCGGGGCGAAGTCGAAGCGGAACTTCTGGCCGGGGACGGCACGCATCGCCGTGACGATGCGGTTCCAGTACCGCTTCCATGCCTCCGGGTCGGGGGCGCAGCGGTGCGCGTACGTGGTGCCGTTCATCTCCCAGCCGAGGACGATCACGGTGTCCGGCACGCCCAGGTCCACCAGCCGCTTGGCCAGCTTCCGGTAGTGGCGGTCGAACCGGCCCGCGGCGCCCTCCTGAAGCAGGTCGCGGACCTCGTCGTCGGAGACGCGCTCCTCGTTGCCCTCCAGCATGGGCACGTTGAGTACGAACATCCGGTCCTCGGCCCCGCGCCGCCAGTCCGCCCAGGAGCGGAGGAACCCGGCGCGGCCTTCGATGTTCTCCCAGCGGTCGCCCGGTAGGTAGGTGTGTCCGACCGTCAGATCCGCGCCGCCCAGCCACTTCGACAGCTCGGCCATGCGCTTCACGCCGTCGGGCCCGTAGTCGAGATACGCGCCGATGGCGGGCGGCGGCTTCTCCGCCGGGGCCGGAGCGGGGCCCGGACCTGGACCGGCGGTCGCGCCGGGGTCGGCGGCCGCGTGCGAACCGGGGGTCGCACCGGGGTCCGGGGGTGTCCCCGGGTCCGGCCGCGCGGCGGGGACGGGGGGAGGGGTTCCGGTGTGCGCCGCCTCCGCCGCGCCTCCCGCGAGAACACCACCGGCGACAACGAGACTTATGGCAACCGTCCCGATACAGGTGCCGGTGAGACGGCGCCTCTCAGCCATGACTTCTCCTACCATCCGTCGTTCGTGCCGACGGTCCGACAGTAGGCAGAAAGTCGTACTAATGGGCTGTCCGCATGCTCGCCAATACGCCATTGGCGATGCGGGCCTCCTTGAACTCGGCCACTCGGGTGAATTCGCCGACCGTGGCGCGGGAGTAACGCGGACCGCTGCTGATCGTTGAACGGGGGTCGCACGGGAGTGTGCCTTCCCGGACGCGCGGCCCGAGGTCAGCCAGACCTCGGGCCGCGCGGTTTTCCGGTCAGGAGGGCTCGAACGCGAAACGCAGCGTGCGGACGCGGTTGTCGAAGTTCGAATCGACCAGCTCCGGCATTCCCACCGCCCGCACATCGCGCGGCCTCGTGAGCAACTCGTGGAAAAGCGCCTTCATTTCCTGCCGGGCCAGATGTGACCCCAGGCAGTAGTGCGGCCCGCCGCCGCCGTACCCCAGATGGGGATTCGGGTCGCGGGTGATGTCGAATGCATCGGGATTCGTGAACACCGCCTCGTCGCGATTGGCGGAGGCGTAGAAGAGCACCACCTTCTCACCCGGCCGGAACTCCCGTCCTCCCAGCGCGCATTCGGCCGTGACTGTCCGGCGGAACTGGATGATCGGCGTCGAGTGGCGGACGATCTCGTCCACGGTCCCGTCGGCGTACCGGTCGAAGTCCGACACCAGCAGGTCGCGCTGCTCCGGGTGGTCGGTCAGCAGCGCCAGGCCGTGGGCGATCGCGTTGCGCGTGGTCTCCACGCCGGCGACGAGCAGCAGGGAGAAGAAGGCGCCGAGCTGGCGCGAGGAGAGCGACTGACCGTCGATGTCGGCTCGTACGAGCGCGGAGATCAGGTCGTCGGTGGGGTGGCGGCGGCGCTCACGGGCGAGTTTCGCCATGACGAGCTGCATATGGGCCAGGGCGCGCAGCCCGCGTCCCGGCACCCGCAGCCTGGCGCGTACACCGCGCTTCACACCGACGTTCTCGGACGCGTGGTTGACGCGGTCGGCGATCTCCGGCCGGTAGCGCTCCGGGATCCCCATCAGGTTGCAGATCACCTCGAACGGCATGCGGGAGGCGACCGACGGCACGAAGTCGCCCGGCCGACGGGCGATCATCTCGTCCACGACCCGGCGGGCCACGTCGCGGATGTCCTCCTCCGCGGCGGCGAGCAGGCGCGGGGTGAAGGCGCGGGAAACGATCTTGCGCATCGTGGCGTGCTCGGCGCCGTCCATGTTGACCATGGAGTTGCCGAACACGGCCTTCGCCCAGGCGGCGGGCTCGGGAGTGGTGACGCCCGGCGCGCTCGCGAAGAGCCGCGGCTGTCGGCTCGCTTCCATGACGTCGGCGTGCTTCACCAGCGCGTAGAAGCCCTTCCCCGGCTTTCCCGCCCCGCTTGGCGTGCCGGGTTTCAGCGGGGAGCCCGTACCGTCCCCGAACCGCACCGGTGCGTCGAGACCGCGCAGCAGCGCGAAGGCTTTCAGCCGTTCGGAGCGCGGCAGTTGCCAGAACAGCGGATCGGCGAGATCGGCGTTGTGCTCCCGCAGCATGTGCTGCGTGGACGCCTGCTTCGGGATCGTCATACCCACACCCTTCAGGAGCTCGGGCGACCGTTTTGGCCCGAGCTGGTTGCTGCGGACGGGGGAACTATGCACTGGTTCGGGCGTTTGGCTCGTTCTTGCAGAGCAACAGCGTGTCTGCGAAACAGAGGGGACGTACGTACCAATGAAGTTGACCACCCGAGGTTCCGTCGCGGCGGCGTTCATGGCATGCATCGCGACCGCGGTGGCGGTATCTCCCGCCGCCGCCGGTACGTCGGCGCCCGTCGACCTGCCGCTGGAGAGCCTGGAGACGGTCCTGCCGGTCCAGGCCCCCGAGCTGCGCACCGGAGTGCCGGTGCCGGTGGCCGGCGTACCCGACGGGCCGCGTTACGTCACCGGCCGGATGCTACCGGAGAACGCCCTGCCGGCCGTGCCGTTCACGGCCGAGCTGCCGGAGATCACGTTCGAACTCCCCGTCGAGGACCCGCTGGGCGAGGGCAGCCTGGGCGCGCTGCGTGCCGTCTCCGAGGCCTCGGACGTGATGCTGTCGTCGCCGGGCGCCTCGGTGGGCGCGCCGCTGTCGGCGCCGCGCGGCGACCTCGCCGGTCAGCCCGAGCCGGTCCTGCCGCAGCTCGCGCTGATCACGCCGGTGCTCCAGGGCACGCCGGCGGCCGCCCTGCTCATGGACTGACGCTCCGCACGCGGTGGCCGGCGTCCCTTGCGGACACCGGCCGCCACGACCCGCCCGCCACCACCCACGAGAACTGTTCGGCCGGCGGGTCGTTGTCAGAACCGAGGCATGTGCACACCGGACGAGTGGACCGACGCGAGGGGCAAGGGGTATCCGGCATGGGCCTGATGACGCGCAGGAGGGCGGCGACCGCGCGAGGGGGTTCCCTGACCCGCCGCATTCTGTTGCGCGGCGGCTTCGCGATGGGCGTCATCGCGGGCACCGCGGGGGCGCTCGCCCCGATCCTCACCAAACGGCCGGGGCCCGCGACGGCCGCGGCGAACGGCCCGGAGGCCCCCGGGACGGCGGAAGCGGAGCGGGAGCGCCTCGCCGAGCGGTTCGCCGAGACGTACCGGGGCCGGCACATCCAGGGGACCGTGCGGGGCGCGCTGCCGGCGGGGGCGGCAGGCAGGTCGCGCCGGGCCGGTTCCTTCGGCGACGCGATGACCGTGGCGGCCGTACGGGACGTGGAGGTACGCATCGACGGCCGGCCGCTGCACGTCATGCGGCGCGCCGACGGCAGCTACCTCAGCCTGGTGAACCATTACGAGTCGTTCCCGACGCTGCTCGACGCGGCGCGCGCCGCCGTGGACGAACTGGGCGACGCCCAGCTGTCGGCGTCTCCCCTGCACAGTCTCTGAAGCCGGGAGGCCGACAGTGGTGTACACCCGAAAGAACCAGCGAGATCTCACCCGTACGGAGAAGAAGCGGCTGGTCAGCGCACTCCTGGAGCTCAAGCGCTCGGGGCGTTACGACGAGTTCGTGACGCTGCACGGCCGGCACTACGTCACCGACGACGAGGAGGGTCCGCGCGCCAGTCACATGACCCCTTCCTTCTTTCCGTGGCACCGCCGTTTCCTCCTGGAGTTCGAGCGGGCCTTGCGGGCGGTCGATCCGGGGGTGTCGGTTCCGTACTGGGACTGGACGACGGACAACTCTCCCGCCTCGTCACTGTGGGCCGAGGACTTCCTCGGGGGCACCGGCCGGGCCGGTGACGGGAAGGTGATGACGGGGGCGTTCGCGCACGCCAACGGGAACTGGAACATCCGCGCGCGGGTCGGGGACGGCTCCTTCCTCACCCGCAACCTCGGCCGGCCGTCCGACCCCGTCTCGCTGCCGACCCGGCAGGACGTGGCGAAGGCGCTGAGCGACCCGCTGTACGACGCCGGGCCGTGGAACTCCACCGTGACCAGGGGCTTCCGGAACAAGATCGAGGGGTGGGGGAGCGGCGGCACGGCCACGACGTACAACCACAACCGGGTGCACCGCTGGGTCGGCGGGGTGATGCTGGGCGCCACGTCGCCCAACGACCCGGTTTTCTGGCTCCACCACGCCTTCATGGACCTGCTCTGGGACCGCTGGCAGCGGGCGCATCCGGACTCCGGATATCTGCCGCGCAGGAAACTGCCCGCGTCCGATCCGCAGCACGGGCGGGTCTTCAGCCTCCACGAGCCGATGCCGCCCTGGGACGTCACACCCGCGCAGCTCCTCGACCACGGCCGCGTCTACCGCTACGCCTGACGGACACACGACTGCGGCCTCCCCGTACCTGAAGGGGAGGCCGCAGTGGCGTGCAGCGGGGGATCAGTGGCCGTAGGCGCCGTGCTCCGAGATGTTGGCGCAGGCGTTGCCGAACGCCGGGTTGAGCAGGCCGACGATGTTCACGGAGTTGCCGCACAGGTTGATCGGGATGTGGATGGGCACCTGGATCGCGTTGCCTGAGATGACGCCGGGGTTCTTGACGGTCTCACCGTGCGCTCCCGAGTCGGCGGTGGCCAGACCGGCGCTGCCGGCCAGCAGGGCGCCGGTGCCGGCGATGAGGGCAGCTGCCTTCGCGATGTGCGACATCAGTTCTCCTTGTGAGATGAAGAGGTCGACCGCAGGGCTTGCGGCCTTCACCTTCCTTCAACGCAGCAGCCGGAGGGCAGTAACGGATCTAAGGCAAAGTCGCCTTATCGCCGGAATCCGGGGTGATCCCGGCGGGCGTCCGGCTGATAAACCGAATGGCGATCGCCGCCCGAATCGCCGGCCTCACCGGAATATCGGTACGCGGGAATCAGCGGTACGGGGTACCGGCCTCAGTGCGCCACGTCGCCCTTTTCCAGATGCTCGGGCAGGTCGAAGAGCGGGAACCACCGCTTGGTGTCCAGGAAGGACGTGATCCCGCTGACCCTGCCCTCCACGATCTCGATGACCATGAGCGCCCACGGCTCGAAGCCGCCGTCGCCCGACTGGCTCGGGTGGTAGTGGGCGAAGGCCGGCGTACCGTTGGCCACGACCGGGACCAGCTTCGACCCCCGGCAGACCTCGCCGACGCCGAGCATCCAGCCGACGATGTCGTCGTGGCCCCGGAGCCAGAGGTCGTAGGGCGGCATGGACAGGGTGGCGTCCTCGTGGAGCAGCGCCGTCAGGGCGGTCATGTCGTACCCCTCGAAGGCCGCGACGTACCGCTCCAGCAGCTTCTTCTGTTCCTCGTTTAGCGGGTTCGCGGTGTCCGTCTCCTGCGAGCCGTGCTCGGCGATCGTCGCGCGGGCCCGCTGGAGCGCGCTGTTCACCGACGCGATCGTGGTCTCCAGCAGCTCGGCGACCTCGCTCGCCTTCCAGGCCAGCACCTCGCGCAGAATCAGCACCGCCCGCTGCTTCGGCGGCAGGTGCTGGAGCGCGGCGACGAACGCGAGCCGCACGCTCTCGCGGGAGACGGCGGTCTCCGCCGGGTCGGCCGTCGAGGGCAGCACCCGCCCGTCCGGCACCGGCTCCAGCCAGGTGATCTCGGGGCGGGAGTTGAGCGCGGCCTGCGCGACCGGGGTCGCCGCCGTGAGGTCCATCGGGCGGGCCCTGCGGTTGCCTGCGTTGAGCATGTCCAGGCATACGTTCGTGGCGATGCGGTACAGCCACGAGCGCAGCGACGACCGGCCCTCGAACTTGTCGAAGTTGCGCCAGGCCCGGACCATCGTGTCCTGCACGGCGTCGTCTGCCTCGAAGGCCGACCCCAGCATCCGGTAGCAGTACCCGGTGAGCTCCGTCCGGTGCTTCTCCAGCCGGGAATCCAGGTCCTGCGTCGTCAAGACATCACTCATCGGTCCACCCCACTCGCCGCCTTTGGCACCAGCTCTCGGGAAGTTACCGGACCCCACTGACAATCATGACTCAGCTGCGAAAACCCGCACCACGGGACCGACTTACACGCGTAGGGTGCTCCTGGTCCGCAGCGCCACGAGCTGGCGCTGCTCGACCCGGGCGACCCTGGTCCCGTACAGCGTGATCGACACGACGCCGAGCACGGCGACCAGTCCGAGGAGCACGGTGCCCGCCCAGCCCCCGGCGTGGAAGGCCACCGCGCCGAGCGTGCCGCCCACGCTGCTGCCCAGGTAGTACGCGGACTGGTAGAGCGCGGACGCCTGCGCCCGTCCTGTCTTCGCCGTACGGCTGACCGAGGACGACGCCACCGCGTGACCCGCGAAGAAGCCGGCGGTGATCAGTACCAAACCCGTCAGTACGGCGACCAGCGTGTCGGCCACCGAGAGCAGCAGACCCGCCGCCGTCGTGGACACCGCCAGGTACAGCGCACCCCGTCGGCCGAGGCGGGCGACGAGCTTTCCGGCCGCCGCGGAGGAGACCGTACCGACGAGGTAGACCAGGAAGACGGAGCCGACGACGCCCTGCGGGAGGCTGAAGGGGGCCTCGACCAGCCGGTAGCCGATCACCGTGTAGACGGCGCCGAACACCGTCATGAAGAGCGCGCCGATGGCGTACAGGCGCAGCAGCAGCGGGTCGGCCAGGTGACCTCGGACGGTCTTCGTCAGCGCCTTCGGGTTCAGCGAACCGGGCGTGAAGTGACGCGCCTTCGGGAGCATCAGCCGGAACACCACGACGCACACCACGGCCAGCACGCCGACCGCGGCGAGCGCCGCGCGCCAGTCCCACAGCTGCGCCGCCCAGCCCGTGACGATGCGGCCGCTCATCCCGCCGATGGAGTTGCCCGCCACGAACAGGCCGATCGCCGCGATCAGCGCCTTCGGCCGTACCTCCTCCGCGAGATACGCCATCGCGGACGCGGGCACACCGGCCAGCGCGGCGCCCTGCACGGCGCGCAGCGCCACCAGCCACTCCAGCGAGGGAGCGAAGGGCACCAGCAGGCCGACCGCGACGGCGACCGTCAGCGAGAGCGTCATCAGGCGGCTGCGCCCGAAGCGCTCCGAGAGGGCACTCATCGGCAGGACGAACAGGGCCAGCGCACCCGTCGCGGCCGAGACGGTCCAGCTGGCGGCGCTCGCGCTCGCGCCGAAGTCGGCGGAGATCAGCGGCAGCAGCGCCTGGGTGGAGTACAGGAGGGCGAAGGTCGCCACCCCGGCGGCGAAGAGCGCGAAGCTCATGCGGCGGTAGCCGGGGGAGGAGGGGGCGAGGCGGGAGTCGGTTTCGACAACAACGGCGTCGGCGCCCACAGGGGTGGTGGACGCCTTGGTACTGGCAGGAGGCATGCATCGAACGTAGACACAGCAGGTTCATGCGTCCAATGCACAAACGCGGAATAATCAATCCCATGGCGCATAACCACAGCTCACGGCCCCGGCTGTCACCGAGCAGTTACGAAGAAGACATCCAGCAAGTACTCGCGCCGCGCCTCGCGTACTTCGCGGCGGTCGCCCGCCACGAGCACGTCACCCGCGCCGCCCACGAGCTGGCCGTCCCGCAGTCGACGCTCTCGCGCGCCATGGTGAGGCTGGAGGAGGACCTGGGGGTCGCCCTGTTCGCCCGCAAGGGCCGTACCGTCTCCCTCACCCCCGCCGGCCGCACCTTCCTCACCACCGTCGAGCGCGCACTGGCCGAGGTCGAGCGAGCGGCGGAGTCGGTACGGGCCGACGCCGACCCCGCGACCGGCAAGGTCGCCTTCGGCTTCCTGCACACCATGGGATCGGAAACCGTCCCGGGGCTGATCCGCGCCTTCCGGGCCGACCACCCGCGGGTCCGCTTCCAGCTCGTCCAGAACTACGGCGAGGCCATGATCGAGCGGCTGCGCGCCGGCGACCTCGATCTCTGCCTGACCTCACCCGTGCCGGACGCCCCCGACCTGGTGGCCCGCCGCCTCGACGAACAGCGGCTGCGCCTGGTCGTCCCCGACGACCACCGCCTGGCCACGCGGAAGCGGGTGCGGCTCGCGGAGGCGGCCGACGAGGCGTTCGTGACCCTGGAACCCGGTTACGGGCTGCGGCGGATCACCGACGACCTGTGCGCAGAGGCGGGCTTCAAGCCGCGCGTCGCGTTCGAGGGCGAGGAGGCGGAGACGCTGCGGGGCCTGGTGGCGGCCGGGCTCGGCGTCGCCCTGCTGCCGCCGCCGGCGGTGGCCCGGCCCGGCGTCAGGGAGCTGACGGTGACCGCGCCGCGCGCCGTGCGCGAGATCGGCGTCGCCTGGCTCGACGGCCACCCGGACACACCCCCGGTGGCGGCCTTCAAGCGCTTCCTGCTGTCGCGCCGGGGCCATCTGCTGCCCGAATGACGCACGGGCCGGTCACGGACTGACGGCGAGCACCATGTACGCGGCCAGCAGGGCCAGATGTACGCCGCCCTGGAGAGGCGTCGCGCGTCCCGGCACGATGGTCAGGGTGCCGACGGCCACGGTGAGCGCGAGCAGCACCATGTGCGAGGCGCCGAGCCCGAGCAGCAGCGGCCCCTCCATCCAGACGGAGGCGACCGCGACCGCCGGAATGGTCAGCCCGATGCTCGCCATGGCCGACCCGAGCGCCAGGTTCAGGCTGGTCTGCACCCGGTCGCGCCTGGCGGCCCGTACGGCGGCGATCGATTCCGGCAGCAGCACCAGCAGCGCGATCACGACACCCACCACCGAGGCGGGCAGCCCGGCCGCCGCCACCCCCGACTCGATCGTCGGGGACACCCCCTTCGCCAGCCCGACGACCGCGACCAGCGACACGGCGAGCAGGCACAGACTGATGAGCGCGGTGCGCTTCGACGGCGGATCGGCATGCTCCTCCACGTCGATGACCTTTCCCTGCGTGGTCATCGGCAGGAAGTAGTCCCGGTGCCGCCAGGTCTGCGTCATGACGAACAGGCCGTAGAGCACCACGGCCGCGAAGGCGGCGAAGATGAGCTGGGCGGGGCTGAACTCCGGCCCCTGGGCGCTGGTGGTGAACGTCGGCAGGGCGAGGCTCAGCCCCGCCAGTGTCGCGACGGTCGCGAACGCCGCTCCCGTGCCCTCGGCGTTGAACACCGCCACCTTCCGCTTCAGCGAGCCGACGAGGAGCGACAGGCCCACGATGCCGTTGCAGGTGATCATCACGGCGGCGAAGACGGTGTCCCTGGCCAGCGAGCTGTTCTTGTCGCCGGCGTCGGCCATGAGCGTGACGATCAGCGCCACCTCGATGATCGTGACGGCCACGGCGAGGACGAGCGAGCCGAACGGCTCGCCCACCCGGTGGGCGACCACCTCGGCGTGGTGCACGGCGGCGAGCACCGCGCCGGCCAGGAAGCACGCCAGCAGCGCGACCACGGGCCCCGGCAGGTCGCGCCCCCAGGCGAAGACCAGCAGTACGACGGCGAACACGGGCACGGTGGTCGGCCAGTGCGCGGCGCGGGCGCGGACCAGACGGATCATGCGTCCGACCCTGACAGAGGGGTGCGCCGGACGCGCGTCGTACGGCGCGGACGGCGGTGGCGGCGCTAGCGTCGAAGCCATGCCTACGCCCACCACGCCGCAGCCGCACGAGCCGCCCGCCCGCTACACGGTGGCGATCAAGCCCCGGGCGGCCGATGCCGCCGGCCATCCCGACCACGGGTCCACGCTGCGGACGGCGGTCGTCCGGGCGACCGGGGGGACGGGGGCGTCCGGGTACCCCCGGTACGAGGGCGACGGCGTGGCGGCCGACATCGACCCGCGCTCGGGCGCGGTGGAGGCGATCACCCTCGACGGAGGAGAGCTTCCGTACGGCTGGGTGGCGGAAGCGGCGCCGGAGAGCTGAGCGGCGCCGCGCGAGCGCTTCAGCGCCGTAGCGCGTGGCCGAAGCCGGAGGCCAGCGGCATGCGCAGGCCCAGCGGCGGCGGCGCCGCCAGCGCGTCGGCCACCGGCCGCGCGTACCCGCGGCCGAAGAGCGCGCCCAGGACGAAGTCCGCCGCCAGGGCCAGCACCTCCGGCCGGTGCTGCCGCAGCGAGTGCCCGTCCGAGTGCACTTCGAAGCGGCACGTGTCCCGGTTGGCCTTCTTGGCCCGCTCCGCCAGCCGGTACGACAGCTCCGGGTCCGTACGCTCGTCATTCGTGCCGTGCACGATCAGCACCTGCCGCCCGGCCAGCTGCTTCACCGGCTCGGCCGCCGCCGCGACGTCGTCGTCCGGCAGCCACGGCGCGACGGCGAGCACCGAGTTGACGGCCGCGTGGTCCGCCGCGTGCAGCGCCGCCCGGCCGCCCATGTCCATCCCCGCCAGACACACCGGCACGTCGCCGTAGCGCCGTACGACCTCGTCCGCCGCCCACTTCGCGTCGGCGGCCAGCCGCGCGTCCGTGCCGTTCCAGCCGCGTCCGCGATACCGCACGACGTGTGCCACGAGTCCCTCGTCACGTCCCGCCGCCGCCAGACTCCGCGCCAGCGGCCGTACACCGGCGTACGCCAGCGGGGAGGGTCCGCGCGCCGACACCGGTTCGCCGGCGGGAAGCAGCAGAACCACACCGCACACCGTGCGGTCACCGCCCCCGGCCGCTCCGACCGGCCGGCCCAGCCGGGCCCCGGAAACCGCGATTGCTTGCTGTGCCATGACAGAACAGTCTCAGAAGGGCAGATGTACTCCACCCGTCCGCACGGTCACTGTTACGTATCGACAGAGGCGATCTACGCGCGTAGGCGCTAGAGTGCGCAGATGACGAGCGAGACCCCCAACACGCCCACCGCGGACCAGATCCGCCGCGCCCCGAAGGTGCTGCTCCACGACCACCTCGACGGTGGCCTGCGGCCCGGCACGATCATCGATCTCGCCCGCGAGGCGGGTTACGAGTCACTCCCCGAGACCGACGCCGACAAGCTCGGCATCTGGTTCCGCGAGGCCGCCGACTCCGGTTCGCTGGAGCGCTACCTGGAGACCTTCGCGCACACCTGCGCCGTCATGCAGACGCGTGACGCGCTCTTCCGCGTCGCTGCCGAGTGCGCCGAGGACCTGGCCGAGGACGGCGTCGTCTACGCCGAGGTCCGGTACGCCCCCGAGCAGCACCTGGAGAAGGGGCTGACCCTCGAAGAGGTCGTCGAGGCCGTCACCGACGGCTTCCGCGAGGGTGAGCGCCGCGCCAAGGCGAACGGCCACCGCATCCGCGTCGGCGCCCTGCTCACCGCGATGCGCCACGCCGCCCGCGCCCTGGAGATCGCCGAGCTCGCCAACCGCTACCGCGGCAACGGCGTCGTCGGCTTCGACATCGCCGGCGCCGAGGCGGGCTTCCCGCCCACCCGCCACCTCGACGCCTTCGAGTACCTCAAGCGCGAGAACAACCACTTCACGATCCACGCCGGTGAAGCCTTCGGGCTCCCCTCCATCTGGCAGGCGCTCCAGTGGTGCGGCGCCGACCGGCTCGGTCACGGCGTACGGATCATCGACGACATCGAGGTCGCGGCCGACGGCAGCGTCAAGCTGGGCCGGCTCGCCGCGTACGTGCGCGACAAGCGCATCCCGCTGGAGATGTGCCCGACGTCCAACCTCCAGACGGGCGCGGCCGACTCGTACGCCGCCCACCCCATCGGCCTGCTGCGCAAGCTCCACTTCCGCACCACGGTCAACACCGACAACCGGCTGATGAGCGGCACCAGCATGAGCCGCGAGTTCGAGCACCTGGTCGAGGCATTCGGTTACACGCTCGACGACATGCAGTGGTTCACAGTCAATGCGATGAAATCAGCATTCATTCCTTTCGACGAACGCCTTGCCATGATCAATGACGTGATCAAGCCCGGATATGCCGAGCTGAAATCCGAATGGCTGTTCCGCCAGACCGCCACGACCAGCGGTTCTTCCTCCACCCGAGGCTGACCGCACCGCGAGGCATGCGGCCGGGAACGTCAATTCCCGGCCGCTTCCGCGTGTTGGCGACGGAGTCGGGGCGTGGCTAGCTTGCAGAGCCGCTCCCCATCCCCCGTTTGCGAGGACGTTCTCTTCATGAAGCAGTCTGCTGCCAAGACCCTCGGTGCCGCCGCCCTCGGTGCCGCCTTCGCCGCTGCCGCAGCCGGCAGCGCCTCCGCGGCGCCTGCCGCCCCGGCCGTACCCGACCTGACGACCGTGCTCGGCTCCGCCACCACGACGCTGCCCGCGCAGGACGTCGTCAGCAAGCTTCCGGCCGGTGCCCCCGAGGCGCTGAACGGCGCGGCGAGCACCCTCACCGGCAGCGCCGCCACCCTGCCGGCGACGGTCACGGACGCCGTGTCCAAGGCGCGGCCGGCCGACGGGAAGAGCGGAGCCCGCAGCGCCGACCCGGTCAAGGGCCTCCTCGGCGGCCTGCCGGCCGGCACGCTGCCCGGCCTCGGTGGCTGACACGCCCGCGGCACGCACAGGGGCGCGCACCGGATCGGAATCCGGTGCGCGCCCCTCGCACGCGTGCGTACGTCCGGCCGTCGGACGGTCCTCGTACGCGCGGCTACCAGGCGGTCTTCGTGGTCTCCTCGCCGGGCAGGAACACCCAGAGCGCCAGGTACAGCAGGAACTGCGGCCCGGGCAGCAGACACGAGACCACGAAGATCACTCGCATCGTGGTCGCCGAGGTACCGAAGCGCCGTGCCAGCGCAGCGCACACTCCGCCGATCACTCGGCCGTTACGGGGGCGGACAAGGGCGGTCATGGCGGGCTCCTCGCGAGCTGGTCCGGGGGTCACTTCCGGTGTGCCTCCCGATGCCTCCATACTGCGCGCGGAGACCGGTCCAAAACGTCGCTCTACGGGGCGATCCCGACCCTGGGAATCGTCGGGGTGGACCCCTGAGGGACCTCGTCCCTGCGCCGCACCGCGCCGCCTCCCGGGGACCGCTCCTCCCGGCGGCGCAGACGCGCCCGCCCCATCGGTACGACCGCCAGGTGCGCCAGCGCCACCCCGGCGGTGTTCAGCAGCAGCGAGTCCACGTCGACGACCCGGCCCGGCACCCCGGTCTGGAGCAGCTCGATCCCCAGCGAGAACAGCGTGCCCGCCAGAGCCGTACGGGCCAGCGAGGCCACCGGCGACACGTACAGCCGGCCCCCTGCCATCGGCAGCAGCACGCCGAGCGGCGCCAGCAGCAGAAGCCCTTCACAGATACGCCGCGCCGCGCGGGCGGGACCGAGGGCCAGGTCCGCCTCTATGCCGGCCAGCGGCTCGAAGTTCGGCGCCGTCACCCACGGGACGTCCAGAGGGCGCAGCGTCAGCGACGCGACGAGCAGCAGATGCGCGACGAGGAGTAATCCTCCCGCCGCGCGGAGGCGGATGATGACGGCGCTGCCGTCCGAGCCATGACGCACGCCCCCCAAGACGCGGGTACCGGCCGGATCGGTTCCGCCCGGCGCGACAGTGTGACCTGCGCGGCACACCAGCCCGGCGGACGGAGCCGCGCGAAGGACGCGGCGGCGCGAAGAACGCGGCGCAACGGGGGACCGGTCAGCGGCGCGACGCACGGTCCAGCGGCGCGAAGGCGAAGAGCGTCGACGGACCGGTCAGCGGCCTGAAGGACGGATCTCGCCCAGCGTCGGCAGCACCGACTCGGGCCGGGCCTTGAGCGCGGCCGTGCACTGGTACTCGCGTACCGGATCGTCGGACGGCCCGCCGAGCACCACGGACCGGTCGGGTCCGGCCGCCGCGCTGTCCGCGTACGTGCAGACGATCTGCGCCAGAGCGTGCGTGGGCAGGTCCTCCGGCTGGCTGCTCAGCCGCAGCGCGTCCCGGGGATCGCCCTCGCGCGCCCCGGAAACGGCCAGCGTCTCCCGTACATCCGTGGTGAAACCCGCCTGCTTCTCCTCGTTCGCGGGCTCCTTCTTCAGCTCCGCCAGGAGCGTCTGGGCGACCCGCACACGGTCGGACAGCTTCTCCTCGGGGACCCGTACCGTGCGGTCCACCGACACCAGCTGCGCGCCGCAGACCAGGTACACCTGGAGCGGTACGCCGGCCGCAGCCTCGGCGGGCGAGTCCTGCGCCGACAGCTCGCACGGCACGCGGGACGGCGCGGCGCCCGCGTCGACCGGCACCGAAGTCGTCCGGATACCGCATCCGCCGAGCGCGGCGCAGAGCGCTGCGAGGGCCGCGAGACGGGTCAGTCCGCTCTTCACCGGCCGTCGCCCTCCTGTCCGTCCCGCACGCCGTCGTCCCCTTCGTCGTTCCCGTCCGCGGCCCGTGACACGTCGAGCGGCAGCCGCAGGACGAAGACCGCGCCGCCCTCCGGCGAGTTGGACGCGGTGATGTCCCCGCCGTGAATGTGCGCGTTCTCCATGGCGATGGACAGGCCGAGCCCGCTGCCCTCGGAGCGCGGCCGCGACGCGCTGGCCTTGTAGAACCGGTCGAAGACATGCGGCAGCACGTCCTCGGGGATGCCGGGGCCGTGGTCCCGTACCTCGATGAGCAGTTCGTGGTCGACGGGCCGCACCGACACCCGCACCGGGGAGCCGCCGTGCTTGAGCGCGTTGCCGATCAGGTTCGCGAGGATCACGTCGAGCCGGCGGGGGTCGAGGCGGGCCACGATGCCGCGCTCGGCGTCGAGGTCCACCGCGTCGAGCCACGCGCGGGCGTCGATGCAGGCGGTCACCTGGTCGGCCACGTCGACGTCGTCGAGGACGAGACGGGCCGTACCCGCGTCGAAGCGGGTCACCTCCATCAGGTTCTCCACCAGGTCGTTCAGCCGTCTCGTCTCGCTCACCACCAGGTGCACGGCGGGCGCGATCATCGGGTCGAGGTTGTCCGCCTCGTCCTCCAGGACCTCCGCCACAGCCGTGATCGCGGTCAGCGGGGTCCGCAGCTCGTGCGACATGTCGGCGACGAAGCGGCGGCTCGACTCCTCCCGCGCGCTCATGTCCGCGACCTTCTTCTCCAGCGACTCGGCGGCCTTGTTGAACGTACGCGACAGCTCGGCCAGTTCGTCCGTGCCCGACACCCGCAGCCGGGTGTCGAGCTTGCCCTCACCGAGCCGCCGCGCCGCGTCGCCGAGCCGTTGCACGGGCTTGAGTACGGTCGTCGCGGCCGCCTGCGCGAGCAGTGCGGAGCCCAGCAGGGCGAGAGCGGTGGCGATCGCGAGGGACCACGCCAGCGAGTTGAGGTCGTCGCGCTCCTGCTCCAGGGAGGTGACCATGTAGCCGGTGGGCCCGCCGCCGATCACCTTCGTGCCCGCGACCAGGGACGGCTTGCCCCTGGGACTGATCCGCACCCAGTAGAGGTGGTACGGGAACTCGTTGGCCTCCGTGACCTTCTGCCGCCGGTTCACCGCGTCCTGAAGCTCCCGCGGTACGTCCTCCAGCGTCAGCGCGTCGATGTCGGAGGTCCCCGCGATCGGCTTGCCCGGCTCCCGCTCGTCCACCAGCAGCACGTTGTAGCCGGGGCTGCCGCCGGCCGCCATCTGCGTCGCCGCGGCCTGGAGTTCCGCCTGCGTCGGCCGCAGCGGCAGCGTGGCCGCGCGGTTCTGCATCTCCTGCCGGAAGCTGTTCAGCGCCGCGTCCTGCGTACGGGTCAGCACCGCCTCGCGGTTGAGCCAGTACGCGATGCCCGACGCGGAGACGGCGGCCGTCAGCGCCACCAGGGCGAAAACGACGACGAGCCGCAGCCGCAGACTGGTCCACCGGGGCCCCGCCTGCGAGGACTTGACCTGGGCAGGGCTCACGAAGGCGAGTCCAGCCGGTAGCCGACGCCACGGACCGTACGGATGAGGGTCGGCGACGACGGTACGTCCTCGACCTTGGCCCGCAGCCGCTGTACACACGCGTCGACCAGCCGCGAGTCGCCGAGGTAGTCGTGCTCCCACACCAGCCGCAGCAACTGCTGCCGCGACAGCGCCTGTCCGGGGCGGCGGCTCAGCTCCAGGAGCAGCCGCAGCTCGGTCGGTGTGAGCTGGAGATCCTCACCGTTCTTGGTCACCGTCATGGCGGACCGGTCGATGGTCACGTTGCCGAAGACGGCGGCGTCGTTGGCCTCCCGCTCGCCCCGCCGCAGCACCGCGCGGATACGGGCGTCGAGGACCCGCCCCTGCACCGGTTTGACCACGTAGTCGTCGGCGCCCGACTCCAGGCCGACCACCACGTCGATGTCGTCGCTGCGCGCGGTCAGCAGGATGATCGGCAGCTGGTCGGTGCGCCTGATGCGCCGGCACACCTCGAATCCGTCGATGCCGGGCAGCATCACGTCCAGCACGATCAGATCGGGCCGCTGCTCGCGCAGCAGCTTCAGGCCGTCCTCTCCCGTCGCCGCGGTGGCCACACGGTGGCCCTGGCGTGACAGCGAGAGTTCGAGGGCCGTGCGGATGGCGTCGTCGTCCTCGATCAGCAACAGGAAAGGCACAGAGGTCATTCTGGCCCATGGGGGAGGGCTGGTTCGACCGTTGGAACGCCCCCGTCCCTGTGACAGGTCTGTGACAGTCGGCGGACACCCCGATGAAACTGGCCCGGCAAGCTCTTGGTCACACGGACAGCAACGGACTCCACCGACGGGGGGCGCGAGATGAACGCACTGCACAGCACCACCTCCAGCGCAGTTGTCACGCGTCTCCACGACGTCACGCGGAGCACCGAGAAGTCCGGTGCCGTGAGCCAGCGGGGGTGCGCTCGCGGCATCGGGCGTCAGCGCACGCAGCCGTTGCACGTGGCCGCGCTGCCGGACGCTTCTGTGGGGGGCAACGGGGGACACGGGGGGAACGGGGGAGCGGCGTACCGGGAGGCGACGGGGGAAGGCACTTCGGTGTCGGAGGTGGAGTTCACCACCTACGTCAAGGAGCGCCGCGCCTCCCTGTACGCGACCGCCTACCACCTGACCGGCGACCGGTACGAGGCCGAGGACCTGCTCCAGAGCGCCCTCTTCTCGACGTACCGCGCCTGGGACAGGATCAGCGACAAGGCGGCGGTCGGCGGCTATCTGCGCCGCACGATGACGAACCTGCACATCAGCGCCTGGCGCAGGCGCAAGCTGAACGAGTACCCGACCGAGGAACTGCCGGAGACGGCGACCGACACGGACGCGATGCGCGGTACCGAACTGCGCGCCGTGCTGTGGCAGGCGCTCGCCCGGCTGCCCGAACTCCAGCGCACGATGCTGGTCCTGCGGTACTACGAGGGCCGCACCGACCCGGAGATCGCGGACATCCTCGACATCAGTGTCGGCACGGTCAAGAGCAGCATCTGGCGTTCACTGCGCCGGCTGCGCGAGGACGAGGTCCTCAGCTTCGGCCGTGACGAGGAAGAGTCCTTCGGCGAGCTGGTGGCCTGAGGGGACGGGGGCCGCCGTTTCGGGGGAGACGGCGGAAGCACGGGGGAAGCGCGGCGGGGCCGGACAGGCGGGGGAGCCTGTACGACCCCGCCGCGTTGTGCTGTGCGGGGACGATCGACGTGTTGTCGAACCCCGGGCCGTGGCCACGGGGTTCGACAGGCGGGCCTGCGGCTTCCACGGAGCAGTCACCGTCGCAGCGCCGCTCCTCCTGTCGCTCCGACCGTGATCCCGCGGGCAGGTCCCGGCCCGTCGGGGCCGGCTTCCGGTCCCGAGGAGGGCTCAGTGCTTGAGCGTGAAGGTGAAGTCGCCGGAGAGCCTGCCGCTTAGCCGGACCGCCGAAACGATCCTCCCCTCCGTGATCAGTCTCTCGGCCCCGGCCCGCGAGAGACCGCAACCTTTGGCGATCAGCCGCACCGGCCGGACAGGGACCCGCGCCGCGAAGCGGACCGAGACGTCGGTCTTCCCCGAACTCCCTGCTTCGCCCGGGCAGGGGAGACCCCGTCCGCGGTCCAGGTGATCCGATCCGCCGGTGTCCAGGCGCCAGGCGTTGTCCCAGTCGAGGGCGATGCGACTACGCCGCCGCACGACCGGATCCTGGAGCAGCTCGGCTGCCAGGCCAGGGTCGTTGCCATGCAGCCGGTCGAGCAGCTCAGGTCGTACGGAACGCACGTTCATCCGCTCCAGGACCGTGACCTTCGCGGTTTCCCCGCACGTGGCGCAGAGCGCGAGGAGCCAGGCGTCGATGAGCTTGTGGTGGGCGTTGACGCGGAATTTGCCGCTCGTCCGGAAGCGCCGGGACGGGCACGCGTGGCAACGGCGGAGAACGGTCGGCAGGCAGGTGGGCACGACCACCCAGTTTTCGAGCACAGAAGTACACCGGTTTCAGTGAGAAGTCCGCAGCAAAAAGAAGCGCGGCGCAGACAGCGCGACGCGCGACAAATCAGCGCTCGGGAGGTCTCACAGGGTGTACAACGGCACGTCCTTGCCCAGACGACTTGGTCGGCAGCACGGTAACGGCGCACAGCGGAGCTGCTCCACTGGTTTTCGGGCGCCTCACGGCCGGTTCTGCCCGGCGGATCACGGACGAAGCCGAAGCCGGAGCCGGATCGGTGCAGGAGTCGAAGCAGGAGCAGGAGCAGGAGCAGGAGTCGAAGCCGGAGCGGGGCCGGGCGTCGGTCGGATCTCCCCGTCCCGCGACGGCGTAACGACCCGGCCCCGACCGGTCACATGGCCCGCCGGGACAGGCTCAGCGCGTCGCCGGGGTGCGGTGGCGGCCCGCCGCCGCGGCAGCCAGCCTGCCCAGTGCCTCGTCCTTCGCGCACGGGTACGCGCCCAGAGCCGTCTGGCGCCCCACGATCGCCCGCTCGGCCCGCATCAGCCGCCATCCCCTGCGCAGCAGGAACGGCACCGACTTGCGTCCCTCCCGCAGATCCCGCAGCAGTCGCCGGCGGAACGTCGTCGACGGGCGGCCCCGCAGGCAGAGCGCGTCGGCGAGCACACCCAGTTCCTGGCAGCGCGCCACGATGTCCGCCGCGAAGATCCCCTCCGCCACGAACAGCGGCGTGCGGTCGATGTCGACGGCTTCCCTGTCCACGATCGAGCTGGTGGCGATGGAGTACACCGGGACCGTCGTACGGCCCGTACGGCACAGCTCCTCGATCGCCGCGACCGCGGCGTCGGCGTCCCACGACAGCGGGGAGTCCCAGTCGATGTCCGTGCTCCCCTCGACCTGCGGGAGCGTGGGATCGTCGCCCTCTTTGTAGAAGTCGTCGAGGCGCAGCACGGGCAGGCCCGTACGGGCGGCGAGCGACGACTTTCCGGAGCCGGAGGGCCCCGTCAGCAGGACGACGCGTGTCGGTATGGGGGATGAACTCACGGGGAACCATTGTGCGGCATTGACCCGGTCGGGGGACTCCACCGGGAAGAGGTTGGTATCGAGCATCACATGTCAACTACGCTGCGTGGGCTCATGATTACTCACTCAGGCGGGAATCCCATGGCACGTCACGCAGGTCCCAGGTCCCAGCGGAACGCTCTTCTGCGCGCAGGTCTGGCCGTCACCGCCGCCGGTGCGGCCCTTGCCGCCGGCGGCGGTGCGGCGCAGGCCGCGCCGCCGGTGCCGAAGGAGGCCGGGATCGACGTACCGCTGGAGAACTTCGATCCGGCGGCCACGGGCCGGGCCCTGACCGGCGGTCTCACGGCCGCGACCGCCAGCGGCGTCGGGCCGGTCAAGGACTTCCACCTGAACCCGCTGGCCGGGACCGGTGTGGACCCCCTGGACAACGGACTGGGCACCCAGGTCGCCGACTTCCAGCCCCTCAGCACCGCCATGGTCACCGCCCCGCTCACCGAGGGGAACGCGCTGCGGGAACTGCCGCTGGTGGGTCCGGCGACGGGTCTGCTTCCGGGCTGACCGTCGTGTCGCCGCACCGCACGGGAGTGGCGGAAAGCGGATGGGCCCCGTACCGGCGAGCGGTACGGGGCCCATCCGCATGGGGGCGTCGTCGCGTCAGTACGCCGAGCCGGAGGCGCCCAGCGTGCCCGTCGGGTGCCAGACCGTCTTCATCTCCAGGAAGGCCGTCAGGCGGTGCGTGCCCGGGTCGGCCGACCAGTCCCCGTCCACAGGCTGTGGACGCAGGACGCGCTTGAGGTTGTCGGCGGCGGCGATCTCCAGATCGCGCGCCAGGTCCGCGTCCGCGCCCGAGAGGTCGATCGCGTTGACGTCCTGGTGCGCGGCGAGCGGAAGCGCGATCTCGCGCGTACGCCCGGACAGGACGTTGACCACACCGCCCGGCAGGTCGGACGTGGCCAGCACCTCGCCGAGGGCGAGCGCGGGCAGCGGGGACCTCTCCGAGGCGACGACGACGGCCGTGTTGCCCGTCGCGATCACCGGGGCGATCACCGACACCAGGCCCAGGAAGGACGACTCCTGGGGGGCGACGACCGTGACGACGCCCGTGGGCTCCGGAGTGGAGAGGTTGAAGAACGGGCCCGCTACCGGGTTCGCGCCGCCCACGATCTGGGCGATCTTGTCGGTCCAGCCCGCGTACCAGACCCAGCGGTCCACGGCCGCCTCGACGACCTCGGCTGCCTTGGACTTGGACAGGCCCTCCGCGTGCGCCACCTCGTGGACGAACTGGCTCTTGCGGCCTTCCAGCATCTCGGCGACGCGGTAGAGGACCTGGCCCCGGTTGTACGCCGTCGCACCCGACCACGCGCCGAACGCCTTGCGGGCGGCGACCACCGCGTCACGGGCGTCCTTGCGGGACGAGAGGGGGGCGTTGGCCAGCCACTTGTCCTTCGAGTCCGTCACTTCGTACACCCGGCCGCTCTCGGAGCGGGGGAACTTGCCCCCGACGTACAGCTTGTAGGTCTTGAGGACAGTCAAGCGGTCAGACATCGAGGTACGCCTCCAGGCCGTGACGGCCGCCTTCGCGGCCGAAGCCCGACTCCTTGTAGCCGCCGAAGGGCGAGGTCGGGTCGAACTTGTTGAACGTGTTGGCCCAGACGACGCCCGCGCGCAGCTTGTTGGCGACCGCGAGGATGCGCGAGCCCTTCTCCGTCCAGATGCCGGCGGAGAGGCCGTACTGCGTGTTGTTCGCCTTGGCGACCGCCTCGTCGGGGGTGCGGAAGGAGAGCACGGAGAGGACCGGTCCGAAGATCTCGTCGCGGGCGACGGTGTGCGCCTGCGTGACGCCGGTGAAGAGCGTCGGCGCGAACCAGTACCCGGAGGAGGGCAGGTCGCACGGCGCGGACCAGCGCTCGGCGCCCTCCGCCTCGCCCGTCTCGGCGAGCGCGGTGATACGGGCGAGCTGCTCGGCGGAGTTGATCGCGCCGATGTCGGTGTTCTTGTCCAGCGGGTCGCCCAGGCGCAGCGTGGAGAGCCGGCGCTTGAGGGAGTCGAGCAGCTCGTCCTGGATCGACTCCTGGACCAGCAGGCGGGAGCCCGCGCAGCAGACCTGGCCCTGGTTGAAGAAGATGCCGGTGACGATGCCCTCGACGGCCTGGTCGATGGGGGCGTCGTCGAAGACGATGTTGGCGCCCTTGCCGCCGAGTTCGAGGGTCACCTTCTTGTCGGTGCCCGCGATCTGGCGGGCGATCGCCTTGCCGACCGCCGTGGAGCCGGTGAAGGCGACCTTGTTGACGTCCGGGTGCTCGACGAGCGCGGCGCCGGCGTCCCCGTAACCGGGCAGGATGTTGACGACGCCCTTGGGCAGGCCCGCCTGGCGGCAGATGTCCGCGAAGAACAGCGCGGAGAGCGGCGTCGTCTCGGCCGGCTTCAGGACGACCGTGTTGCCCGTCGCGAGCGCCGGGGCGATCTTCCACGCCAGCATCAGGAGCGGGAAGTTCCACGGGATGACCTGGCCCGCGACGCCCAGGGGGCGCGGGTTGGCGCCGTACCCGGCGTGGTCGAGCTTGTCGGCCCAGCCCGCGTAGTAGAAGAAGTGCGCGGCGACCAGGGGGAGGTCCGCGTCGCGGGTCTCCTTGATCGGCTTGCCGTTGTCCAGGGTCTCCAGGACGGCCAGCTCGCGCGAGCGCTCCTGGATGATCCGCGCGATGCGGAAGAGGTACTTGGCGCGCTCGGCGCCCGGCAGCGCGGACCACTTCTCGAACGCCTTGCGGGCCGCCTTCACGGCGCGGTCGACGTCCTCGGCGCCCGCGCGGGCGACCTCGGAGAGCACTTCCTCGGTGGACGGCGACACGGTCTTGAAGACCTTGCCGTCGGCCGCGTCGGTGAACTCGCCGTCGATGAACAGGCCGTAGGACGGCGCGATGTCGACGACCGAGCGGGACTCGGGAGCGGGTGCGTACTCGAATGCGGATGCCATGGTGATCAGTCCACCGTCACGTAGTCGGGACCGGAGTAACGGCCGGTGCTCAGCTTCTGCCGCTGCATCAGCAGGTCGTTCAGCAGCGAGGAGGCGCCGAAGCGGAACCATTCGTTCGTGAGCCAGTCCTCGCCGACCGTCTCGTTGACCAGCACCAGGAACTTGATCGCGTCCTTGGTGGTGCGGATGCCGCCGGCCGGCTTCACGCCGATCTGGATTCCAGTCTGCGCCTTGAAGTCGCGTACGGCCTCGAGCATGAGCAGGGTGTTCGGCGGGGTGGCGTTGACGCCGACCTTGCCGGTGGACGTCTTGATGAAGTCGGCGCCCGCCAGCATCCCGATCCAGGACGCGCGGCGGATGTTGTCGTACGTCGACAGCTCGCCGGTCTCGAAGATGACCTTGAGGCGGGCCTTGTCGCCGCACTCGGCCTTCACGGCCACGATCTCCTCGTAGACCTTCAGGTAGTGACCGGAGAGGAAGGCTCCCCGGTCGATCACCATGTCGATCTCGTCGGCTCCGGCCTCGACCGCGTCCCGTACGTCGGCGAGCTTGACGGGGAGCGCGGCGCGGCCGGCCGGGAAGGCGGTGGCCACGGAGGCGACCTTGATACCCGTGCCGCTCAGGGCTTCCTTGGCGGTGGCCGCCATGTCCGGGTAGACGCAGATCGCCGCGACGCGCGGCGTCGTGCGGTCGGTCGGGTCGGGATTGGCGCCCTTGGCGCAGAGCGCCCGGACCTTGCCCGGGGTGTCCGCGCCTTCGAGCGTGGTCAGGTCGATCATGGAGATGGCCAGGTCAATGGCGTACGCCTTGGACGTGGTCTTGATCGAACGGGTACCGAGGGACGCGGCGCGCGCTTCGAGGCCGACGGTGTCTACGCCGGGGAGCCCGTGCAGGAAGCGGCGCAGCGCGGCGTCGGACGCGGTCACGTCGGCGAACGCGGATGCGGGTGCAGTGGTGGGCATGGTCACCACTGCAGCATATCTACGCGCGTAGCGACCTGTACACCCCCGGGCCCGGCCGGACCGGTGTGACGTGAGGCAGAATCGGCCGCATGACTAGCAGCCCCCGCACGCCGAACAACCCCGGCGGGCCCGCCGAGCCTCCGTACGCCGACCGGGTCTACCGGTCGACCGCCGCTCTGATCAGCGGAGTTCTGGTGCTTCTGCTGGCGGCCTGGATCGGCGGCGACGCGCTGGTGCGCGGAGAAGGGCGTACGCCGTGGGCCGCGGTGGCGGGGCTGCTGTTCGCCGTACCGCTGGTGGTCGCCTTCACGCTGCGGCCCGCCGTCTTCGCCAACGACGACCGGCTGCGGATCCGCAACCCCTTCCGTACGATCACGCTGCCCTGGGGGGCGGTCGAGGGCGTACGGGCCGGTTACTCCAGCGAGGTGTTCGCGGGCGGCACGAAGTACCAGCTCTGGGCGGTCCCCGTCTCGCTGCGCCAGCGCAAGCGCGTCGCCCGCCAGCAGGCCAGGCGGGCTACGGACGACCCGTACGGCCGGACGTCCGCGACCGCCGACGTCACCGACGCGCGGTCCCGGCGGGCGCCGGCCGACCAGACCGTCGACGACCTGCGGGAGCAGGCCGAGCGGTGCGCGTCGCGGCCGACCGCGCAGGGGGAGCCGGTCGTCCGCTGGGCGTACGGGATCATCGCGCCGTGCGTGGTGGGGGCGATCGCGCTCGCCGTGCTTTTCGCCACGGCGTAAGGGGGCGCGGCGGGTTCGGCGGGGGCGTTTTTCGCGGGGGCGTGGGGGTCGGTGCCGTGCCGGGGCGTCTCCTCGGGCGTCGAACGTGCGGACAGCGCTACGTTGCCTGCGGGGTGGTTGCGTTCGACGCCCTGCGGGGAGCGCCCCGGCACGTCCCCTCCCGGCACCGTGGAGTGCGATGCCGGGGTGGAGCGCCCCGGAACGTTCCCTGCCGGCACCGTGGAGTGCGATGCCGGGGTGGAGCGCCCCGGAACGTTCCCTGCCGGCACGTGGAGTGCGATGCCGGGGGTGGAGCGCCTCGGCATGTCGGCAGTGGAGTGCGATGGCGGGGTGTGTGGTTACGGTGGGCCCGGCCAGACCAGTTGCATGTACGCCCCGAACCAGAGGGACGAGAGCGCCGTCGCGGCCAGCACCATCACCGCGGTGAGCCGCCGCGCCCGCGCCACCGCCAGCGCCACCGGCAGCAGCAGCGGGAAGGCGGGGAGCAGGAAACGGGCGCGCGGGAAGTAGACGCCGCCGCTGCCGAGGACGACCAGCAGCATGACGCCGGTGAACACGAGCAGGGGCAGCGGCTGCCGTTCGGCGGCGCAGAGCGCGAACATGGCGACGGAGAAGAACAGCACCAGTGTCACCACCACCAGGTACAGGTGCGGTCTCGACTGGTAGAGGAGCAAGCGGCGCACCTCGCGCAGCGTGTCGGCGCCGCCGTCCCAGTCGTTGAGCCACAGCTTCTGTACGGCGAGGTAGCCGTCCCAGCGGCCGAGCCGTACGCCCACCCAGGCGACGTAACCGGTCCACCCCAGCGGCGCGATCAGCCCGGCCGCGAGCACGGCGGCGCGCGGTCCCCCTCCGCTCCGCCGCGCCTGCCACAACGCCACCACCGCCGTGACCGAGACGGCGGCCGCGACCGCGACGCCGGTGGGGCGGGTCAGGCCGGCGAGGGCGGCGAGGGAGCCCGCCCACAGCCACCGGCCGGTGAGCACGCAATGGAGCGCCCAGGCCGTCAGCGCGGTGAACAGCGACTCCGTGTAGCCCATCCACTGGACGGCTGCGACCGGCGCGCAGCCCCACAGGACGGTCAGCAGAGTGCCGGCGCGGCGCCCGTACAGCCGGTCGCCCACGGCGAAGATCCCCCAGGCGGCGACCAGGGAACAGACGACGGCGAGGAGCACGCCGACGCCGGCCCGCGAGCCCGGGGTGACGGCCGCGACGGCCTTGATCAGTGCCGGGTAGAGCGGGAAGAACGCGAGGTTGTTGCTGTTGCGGGCGGTGCCGAGGGCGGTGTCGTACCCGCTGTCGGCGATCTCCAGGTACCAGCGGGAGTCCCAGGAGGTGGCGAGGGCGGGCCACAGGCCGTGGCCCTTGAGGTGGGCCCAGTGCGCGAGCAGCAGTACCCCGGCGAGGCGTACGGCGACGTACCCCGCCAGGGCCGGGGCGGCCCGCCGCAGGGACGTCAGCGGCCGGTCCCGCGCTCCTCCGCACGGGCGCCTGACGGCTGGGACGGCCGTGCGGGGCCTGGCGGTCACCGGGGGTGCGGTCGGGGGCACTGCGGCGGCTCCTGGGACTCGGCGGGGGATACCGGGTCACCCTTCCTCGCACGGTCGGCGGAGGGCACGGAGCGCTGCATCACCTGCCGTACGCAAACCACTCGTCCGGGCGGTCGGTCCCGGGCAGGGAACCGGCCGCCCGTACGCGGTGATCAGATACCGGCGGCCGCCGACAGGTCGCGCTTGATCGCGGCGAGGATGCCCTCGGCCCGCTCCTTGGCGCCCGCCAGCTCGCTCGGGCCGCCGACCGGTACGACGGCCTCCAGGTAGCACTTGAGCTTCGGCTCGGTGCCGCTCGGCCGGACGATCACGCGGGCCTTCACCTCACCGTCCAGGTAGTACCGCAGACCGTCGGTCGGCGGCAGCTTGTCGGTGCCGCGCGTCAGGTCCTCGGCCGAGGTGACGGTCAGTCCCGCGAGGGAGGCGGGCGGCTGCGCGCGCAGGCGGCTCATGGCGTCGGCGATCACCGTGAGGTCCTGGACGCGGACCGACAGCTGGTCGGTGGCGTGCAGGCCGTGCTCGACGGCAAGGTCGTCGAGCAGGTCGAGGAGCGTACGGTCCTGGGACTTCAGCACGGACGCCAGCTCGGTGACCAGGAGCGCCGCCGTGATGCCGTCCTTGTCGCGTACGCCCTCGGGGTCGACGCAGTAGCCGAGCGCCTCCTCGTAGCCGTAGCGCAGTCCGTCGACGCGGGCGATCCACTTGAAGCCGGTCAGCGTCTCCTCGTACGGCAGACCCGCCGCGGCGGCGATCCGGCCGAGCAGGGACGACGACACGATCGACTCCGCGAAGGTGCCGCTCGCGCCCTTGTGGACCAGGTGCGCCGCGAGCAGCGCGCCGACCTCGTCGCCGCGCAGCATCCGCCACTCGTCGGTGCCGGGCACGGGCACGGCGACGGCGCAGCGGTCCGCGTCCGGGTCGTTCGCGACGATCAGGTCGGGCCGCGCGCGGCGGGCGGTGGCGAAGGCCAGGTCCATGGCCCCCGGCTCCTCCGGGTTGGGGAAGGCGACCGTGGGGAAGTCCGGGTCGGGCTCGGCCTGCTCGGCGACGAGGACCGGCTCGGGGAACCCGGCGCGGGCGAAGGCGGCCGTCAGGACCTCCTTGCCGACGCCGTGCATGGCGGTGTAGACGACGCGGGCGGTGCGCGGGGACCCGGCGGTGAGGACCTCGTCCGTACGGGCGAGGTACGCCTCCAGGACCTCCTCGTTGAGGGTGAACCAGCCCGTCTCGGGGCGCGGCACGTCCGCGAGGGACGCCACGGCGGCGATCTCCGCCGCGATCTCCGCGTCGGCGGGCGGCACGATCTGCGAGCCGTCGCCGAGGTAGACCTTGTAGCCGTTGTCGCGGGGCGGGTTGTGGCTGGCGGTGACCTCGACGCCGGCCACGGCGCTCAGGTGCCTTATGGCGAAGGCCAGGACGGGGGTCGGCAGCGGGCGGGGCAGCAGGGCGGCGCGCAGACCGGCGCCGGTCATCACGGCGGCGGTGTCGCGGGCGAAGTCGGCGCTCTTGTGGCGGGCGTCGTAGCCGATGACGACGAGGCCGTCCGTCTGCCCCTTCGCCTTGAGGTACGCGGCCAGGCCGGCGGCGGCTCGGACGACCACGGCGCGGTTCATCCGCATGGGGCCCGCACCGAGCTCGCCACGGAGGCCCGCGGTGCCGAACTGGAGGGTGCCGGCGAACCGGGCGCCGATCTCGTCCAGAGCCTCGGCGTCGATGAGCTTGGCGAGCTCGTCGCGGGTTTCGCTGTCCGGGTCCTCGGCCAGCCAGGCCCGCGCCCGCGCGATGAGCTCCTGCTCCTGCTGCACGATGTGGTCCACCTCTCGTGTGTGGTGCGTTGCGATTCGCCTGCGGCGAGCTTGTTCCCCCACGCGGCTCTTCCCGAACCGGGGCCGGCGCCGGACCCGGACGTGCCGGATCCGGCGCGGCCGGTCGTGCCGCGTGCGGCTGTCCTCGGCGGACGGGCCGAAGGCAGCCGCACGGACATTTCGCGGGGACCGCAGGGGGCGCGGCCGGGCGGAGGCCGGAGGCCGGGGGTCAGATGCGTTCGAGGACCTGGGCCAGGAGCGCGCCCATGCGGGTCGCCGAGTCGCGGCCGGCCTGGAGGACTTCCTCGTGGTTCAGCGGCTCGCCCGTCAGACCGGCGGCCAGGTTGGTGACCAGCGAGATGCCGAGCACCTCCGCACCCGCCTCGCGCGCCGCGATGGCCTCCAGGACGGTGGACATGCCGACCAGGTCGCCGCCCATGACGCGGACCATGTTGATCTCGGCGGGCGTCTCGTAGTGCGGGCCGGGGAACTGGACGTACACGCCCTCCTCCAGGGTGGCGTCCACCTCCTTGCACAGCGCGCGCAGGCGCGGCGAGTACAGGTCCGTCAGGTCCACGAAGTTCGCCCCGATGATCGGCGAGGTGGCCGTCAGGTTGATGTGGTCGCTGATGAGGACCGGCTGGCCGGGGCGCATGCCCGCACGCAGGCCACCGCAGCCGTTGGTGAGGACGACGGTCTTGCAGCCGGCGGCGACGGCGGTGCGCACGCCGTGCGAGACGGCGGCGACACCACGGCCCTCGTAGTAGTGCGTACGGCCGAGGAAGACCAGCGCGCGCTTGTCGCCGATCTTGTACGAGCGGACGGTGCCGGCGTGTCCGGCGACGGCCGGCGGCGGGAAGCCGGGCAGCTCGGTGACCGGGAACTCGTGCTCGGGCGCGCCCAGCGCCTCGGCGGCGGGCACCCAGCCCGACCCCATCACGAGGGCGACGTCGTGGGTCTCGGCGCCGGTCAGCTCCCGCAGGCGGGCGGCGGCGGCGTCGGCTGTCGCGTGGGGGTCGGCGAAGCCGTCGGTGGGGGCGGGGGTAACAGATGCGTTCACGCCGACGAGGGTAACCGGTGAATCCCTACGCGCGTAGATGTCGCTGCCGACGGTGTTGCGATCGTTGCTTTGTCGGATCGGACGAAGGCCGGCTCACACCCCTCAGCAGGGGCGCTTGCGCAGCTCCATCACGTAGTCGTGCGGGGCGCCCGCGGACTCCGCCGCGTCGGCGAGTTCCCCGAGGTAGCGGGCCGAGGGGAGGCCGCCCTCGTACCCGTTCAGGACGTACAGCCAGGTCGGCTCCTCGCCCTCCAGGGTGTGCACCCGCACGCGCATCCGGCGGTAGATGTCGAGTCCGACACCTTCCCAGCGGTCCATGGAGTCCTCGTCCATGGGAGCGATGTCGTAGAGCGCGACGAAGACCTGTGAACGCGGGGCTTCCACGATGGTGGCGAGCGCGCCGTCCCAGCCCATCGACTCGCCGCCGAAGGTCAGCCGCCAGCCGTTGAGCCAGCCGGTCCCGCGCAGCGGTGAGTGCGGTGCGCGGCGCGTCATCAGCCGCGCGTCGAGGTTGCCGGCGTACGCGGCGTAGAGCGACATGGGTCCGAGGGTACGGGAGGGGGTGGAGGAGCGGGGGCCGTGGAGCGTTGCGGCCGGATGGCGGCCCCGGGGCGGAAGCACCTTGAAGCGTGCGGGACAATGGAGTACGTACTGCATTCCCCCCGGGCGATCCCCGGATCCCCGGCCGAGCGGGCAGGCGGGCCGGGATTGACAATGCGAGGCGGACTTTTTCGTGACCCGGATCGTGATCATCGGTGGCGGACCCGGCGGATACGAGGCGGCCCTGGTGGGCGCCCAGCTCGGCGCGGAGGTGACCGTCGTCGACAGCGACGGTCTGGGCGGGGCGTCGGTGCTCACCGACTGCGTGCCGTCCAAGACTCTGATCGCGACGGCCGAGGTGATGACGACCTTCGACTCTTCGTACGAGGAGTTGGGCATCATCGTCGCCGACGACACGCCGCACGTCGAGCAGGCGGCCCGCGTGGTCGGCGTGGACCTGGGCAAGGTCAACCGCCGCGTGAAGCGCCTCGCGCTCGCGCAGTCCCACGACATCACCGCGTCCGTCACACGTGCCGGCGCGCGCGTGCTGCGCGGCCGGGGCCGGCTGGAGGGCCAGCAGGACGCCGACGGCTCGCGCACGGTCGTCGTGACGTACGGCGACGGCAACGAGGAGCGCCTCACCGCCGACGCGGTGCTGATCGCGACGGGCGGCCACCCGCGCGAGATCCCCGACGCGCTCCCCGACGGTGAGCGCATCCTGAACTGGACACAGGTGTACGACCTCGACGAGCTCCCGGAGGAGCTCATCGTGGTCGGCTCCGGTGTCACGGGCGCCGAGTTCGCCGGCGCGTACCAGGCGCTCGGCTCGCGCGTCACTCTCGTCTCCTCGCGCGACCGCGTGCTGCCGGGCGAGGACCCGGACGCCGCCGCGGTTCTGGAGGACGTCTTCCGGCGCCGGGGCATGAACGTCATGGCCCGCTCGCGCGCCGAGTCCGCCAAGCGGGTGGGCGACCGCGTCGAGGTGACCCTGTCCGACGGGCGTGTCATCAGTGGTACGCACTGCCTGATGGCCGTCGGCGCCATCCCGAACACGGCGGGCATGGGCCTGGAGGAGTCCGGGGTCCGGCTCAAGGACTCGGGCCACATCCTGACCGACCGGGTTTCGCGCACCAGCGCGCCGGGCGTGTACGCGGCGGGCGACGTGACCGGGGTGTTCGCACTCGCGTCGGTCGCCGCCATGCAGGGCCGCATCGCGATGTACCACTTCCTCGGCGACGCGGTGACCCCGCTGAACCTCAAGACCGTCTCGGCGAACGTCTTCACCGACCCCGAGATCGCCACGGTCGGCTACAGCCAGTCCGACGTGGACTCAGGGAAGATCGAGGCGCGCGTGGTGAAACTGCCGCTGCTGCGCAACCCCCGCGCCAAGATGCAGGGCATCCGCGACGGCTTCGTCAAGATCTTCTGCCGCCCGGGCACGGGCATCGTGGTCGGCGGCTGCGTCGTCTCGCCGCACGCGAGCGAGCTGATCCACCCGATTTCGATCGCGGTCGACAACAACCTGACCGTGGAACAGATCGCGAACGCGTTCACGGTCTATCCGTCCCTGTCGGGATCGATCGCCGAGGTCGCACGGCAGCTGCACACCCGCAAGACGTCCGCCGAGGCGTAGCCCCGCACCGCGTGGTGAGCGGGCCGGCGCAGCGGTCGCGCGGCCCGTTCACCCGGCGTACGCGCTTATACCACTCCGTGCCCCACTTTGGGCGCAACTTCTGTTATTCGGCGCAAACTGCTGAGAACTATCGGTCGCCCAGGTTACTGTCAGTTTCGTGTTCGCTGCAGAACGTCGCCAATTGATCCTCGAAATGGTGCGCGCCAACGGGGCTGTATCCCTCCGTGAGCTCGCCCGCGTCGTCCAGACCTCCGAAGTGACCGTACGGCGGGACGTGCGGGCGCTGGAGGCAGAAGGACTCCTCGACCGCCGGCACGGCGGTGCGGTACTGCCGGGCGGTTTCACGCGGGAGTCCGGCTTTCCGCAGAAATCCCATCTCGCGACCGCGGAGAAGACGGCCATCGCCGACCTCGCCGCGGGACTCGTCGAAGAGGGCGAAGCCATCGTCGTCGGCGCCGGGACGACCACGCAGGAGCTGGCCAGACGGCTCGCCCGGGTCCCCGGGCTCACCGTCGTCACCAACTCGCTGCTGGTGGCGCAGGCGTTGGCGCACGCCAACCGCGTCGAGGTCGTCATGACCGGCGGCACCCTGCGCGGTTCGAACTACGCGCTGGTCGGCAGTGGCGCCGAGCAGTCCCTCCAGGGGCTGCGGGTCTCCCGGGCCTTCCTCTCCGGCAGCGGACTGACCGCCGAGCGCGGTCTGTCCACCTCCAACATGCTGTCGGCCAGCGTCGACAGGGCCCTGGTGCAGGCCGCCGCCGAGGTGGTGGTCCTCGCGGACCACACCAAGCTCGGCACCGACACCATGTTCCAGACCGTGCCGACCGACGTGATCACCCGCCTGGTGACCGACGAGCCGCCGCAGCACGACGACCGTGCGGCCACCGAGTTGCAGGCCCTGGCGGATCAGGGCGTGCAGATCGCCGTCGCCGGGCCGGGAGCAGTGGGTCCCGGGGGCGATGCCGTCCCGCCGGGGCGTCAGCCGCGCCGCGACATGCCGCTGCCCGGCCAGCGGCGTACGCACCCCGGTGGCCCGGGCGGCGGCGCGCCGCTGCGCAGTGCCGGATCGCTCGCGGACCAGTCGGGGCCCGCCGAGCGGGAGCGGGCGCGCGTCGCCGATCTGCGCCGCCGCTGAGCGGTTTCGCGGTTACGCCGCCGGCTCCGCCCGCAGCCCCTTGAGCGTCAGCGTCAGCAGGCGGTCGGCCAACTCCGGATCGTCCGGCGCCTGTTCGGCGGCCAGCGCGATGGCGTTGGTCAGCTGCATCAGGTCACCGATCGACACGTCGGGCCTGACGGCGCCGCTCTCCTGGGCCCGTACGAGCAGCCGCTCGCCCGCCGCGTTCATGGGTGTACTGCATCGCGCGAGGGCGGAAGTCCGGTCGTGCGAGGCCGACATGAGCTCGCGGGCGAGACCCCGGTACTCACCCGCGTGAGAGATGATGTCGCGCAGCCAGGTGACGAGTGCCGAGCAGGGCGCCTCGCTGTCGGCGAGCTCGCGCGAATGCGCGATCAGTTCGTCGACAGCGCCCTGGAAGACCGCGCTCATCAGGGCGAGCCGGGTGGGGAAGTGCCGGTACAGCGTGCCGATGCCCACCCCGGCACGGCGGGCGACGTCTTCGAGTGACGCGTCGGTGCCGTGCTCGGCGAAGGCGGTACGAGCCTCGGCCAGTACGCGCTCGTAATTGCGGCGGGCGTCGGCGCGCATGGGCCGCACCGCCGCCGACGGGCGCGCTGCCGGTTCGGGCGGCGGTGTGTTCAGCTCCCCCGGTGTCCGGGGTCTGCTCGTCGCCATGGCCCTGCCCTTCTCCCGCTCCGGTCTCCAGGATGCCATTACGGGCTGAGGGCCCCGCCGACACCGGCGGGGCCCTCAGCTCGTACAGCCGGACGTCAGTCCTTGATCTCGCAGATGGTGGCGCCCGAGGTGACCGAAGCGCCGACCTCGGCGGCCAGGCCCTTGACGGTGCCGGAACGGTGCGCGTTCAGCGGCTGCTCCATCTTCATGGCCTCCAGGACGACGACGAGGTCGCCCTCCTTGACCTCCTGGCCCTCCTCGACCGCGATCTTGACGATCGTGCCCTGCATGGGCGAGGCGAGGGTGTCGCCGGAGGCGGCCGGGCCCGACTTCTTCGCGGCACGCCGCTTCGGCTTGGCGCCGGCGGCCAGGCCCGTACGGGCCAGGGACATGCCCAGCGACGAAGGCAGCGAGACCTCCAGGCGCTTGCCGCCGACCTCGACGACGATCGTCTCGCGACCCGACTCGTCCTCGTCCGCGTCGGCGCCCGGCACGGTGAAGGCCGGGATCTCGTTGACGAACTCGGTCTCGATCCACCGCGTGTGGACCGTGAACGGGTCGGAGGTGAACGCCGGGTCCGCGACGACCGCGCGGTGGAACGGGATGGCCGTGGCCATGCCCTCGACGTTGAACTCCGCCAGCGCACGCGCGGCACGCTGGAGCGCCTGCTCACGGGTGGCGCCGGTGACGATCAGCTTGGCGAGGAGCGAGTCCCACGCCGGGCCGATGACCGCCCCGGTCTCGACACCCGCGTCCAGGCGGACACCGGGGCCGGACGGCGGCGCGAACGCGGTCACCGTGCCGGGGGCGGGCAGGAAGCCGCGGCCCGGGTCCTCGCCGTTGATGCGGAACTCGATGGAGTGCCCGCGCACGGCCGGGTCGTCGTACCCCAGCTCCTCGCCGTCGGCGATGCGGAACATCTCGCGGACCAGGTCGATGCCGGTGACCTCTTCGGAGACCGGGTGCTCGACCTGGAGACGGGTGTTGACCTCCAGGAAGGAGATCGTGCCGTCGACGCCGACGAGGAACTCGACGGTTCCGGCGCCCACGTAGCCGGCCTCCCTGAGGATGGCCTTGGACGCGCGGTACAGCTCGGCGTTCTGGGCGTCGCTCAGGAACGGCGCGGGGGCCTCCTCCACCAGCTTCTGGTGGCGGCGCTGGAGCGAGCAGTCACGGGTGGAGACGACCACGACGTTGCCGTGGCTGTCGGCCAGGCACTGCGTCTCGACGTGGCGCGGCTTGTCGAGGTAGCGCTCGACGAAGCACTCGCCGCGACCGAAGGCCGCGACGGCCTCGCGGACCGCGGAGTCGTACAGCTCCGGCACCTCTTCGAGCGTACGAGCGACCTTGAGACCGCGGCCGCCACCGCCGAACGCCGCCTTGATGGCGATCGGCAGGCCGTTCTGCTCGGCGAACGCGACGACCTCGTCGGCGCCCGAGACCGGGTCCGGCGTACCGGCGACGAGCGGGGCACCCGCGCGCTGCGCGATGTGCCGGGCCGCGACCTTGTCGCCGAGGTCGCGGATGGCCTGCGGCGGCGGGCCGATCCAGGTCAGTCCCGCGTCGAGCACGGCCTGGGCGAACTCGGCGTTCTCGGAAAGAAAGCCGTAGCCGGGGTGAACGGCATCCGCCCCCGAATCCTTGGCGGCCTGGAGCACCTTGGCCATGTCCAGGTAACTGGCGGCCGGGGTGTCACCGCCCAGAGCGAACGCCTCGTCGGCCGCGCGGACGTGCAGAGCGTCCCGGTCCGGATCGGCGTAGACGGCTACGCTCGCGATTCCGGCATCCCGGCAGGCCCGAGCAACGCGGACAGCGATTTCGCCTCGGTTGGCGATGAGCACCTTGCGCACGATTGGCTCCCTCCTTGAAACAAGCTGAGTTTAGGGACTGCCGACACGGCCCTACGACCCATCCCCAATAGTGAGCTTGCCCACACGGAGCGTGATGCGAGGCTCGCGCGAGTCGCGAATTCCCTTGTCGCACCACGGTACGACGGGTTCCCTCACCGCACAGTAGCCCTCGGGTGTGGCGCAGGTCTCTGTCCGGGCGGCCAGCGGCGCGGCGGCTTTCTTTGTCGAGTCCCTACGAACGGCCGAATCATTCTTTGCCGGGGGACCGGCCGTGTCCGACCCCTTGTACGAAGGATTACCCGTTAGTAGCGTTTGAGTCTCGCGTACGTACTAGGGGTAACACCGGAAGAGGGTGGGCGCCGTGGCGCGCAGACCGATAGCTGCCGCTGCCGCGGCCGTGCTGTTCGTCGAAGCCGTCGGGATCGTGTTCGTCCACTGGATCCTCGCCAAGGTGGTCAGCGGCCAGTCGATGTCCCTCGCCGGGCTCGACCCCGATGTGATGTCCACCTCTACGTACCTGATGGGCGGCGGCTTCGGTCTCTACCTGGTGGCGTGCGGCGTCCTCCTGCTGCGCGCCGCGCTGTCGGACCGGCCGCCGGGCCGCGTCGGCCGGATCCTCCTGATCGCGTGCGCCGTGGTGCATGGCGTGCTGGGGGCGCTGTGCGTCGGTCTGGTGGGCTGGGTCGCGTTCGTGGTGCTGATGGCCTCGTTCGGGCTGATCGTGCTGTCGGTCATCGCGTACGGGAAGCGGGAGGAGCCGGAAGGGCTCACCGGTCCCGTGGACGCCCCGCCGGCCGGGCCGCCGGAGAACGGGACTCCGGCGCCGGCCTGACGGCCGGGCCGGCTCTCAGCACACGAACCTGGGCGAGGTCCGGCTCAGCACGGCGCACGACGGGGCGGTCGCGCTCCACAGCGCGCTCAACTCGTCGGTGAGCGCGGCGGTCAGGCGCCGTACGTCCTCGGGCGCCGAGCCGTGCATCGCCTCGGTGATGATCAGCACGTCGCTCGTCGAGCCGCTGACGGCGGAGGCGCCGCTCTGCCGGTTGGTCCAGCGCCGGGAGTGCGCCTTCCCGGCTTCGTCCGCGAAGATCACTTCTCCGGCGGCCGGATGCTCCGTCTCGCCGGAGAAGGTCACGTACTTCTCGTCACCGGCGGCGCGGCGGACTTCCAGATCACCCGAGATCTCGGAAACGTCGAACACGCCCACCGGGATCGCGAACGCGAGTGAGACGGCGTTGCAGAGATCGATCAGCGGGTGAATACGGGGCAGCGACTTCTCTTTCCTGAACCGCCGCAGCAGCGATTCGGAGGCGCAGCGGTACTGGGTCGGCTTGTGGCCCATTCTCGAAAAGGCCCGCCGCCACGCCTGGATCTCGGGAATCTCCCCCTCGGTGGAGAGGGCGAGCCGCGACTCGGCGATCGCGTGGTACTTCGCGAGCGCACGGCCGACGGGGGCGTCCTCGGTGATTCCTTCGGCGCGGACAACCCCCGGAACGAGTTCGGGGAAATCGCGCCAGATCTCGCTCGCATGCTGGAAACGCATCAGGTCGGCTTTCTTCTCAGAGGAACGCGAGCCGGGCACCGAGCGCGGCGAACGCGCCCGCGAAGACCCTGCGCACCCAGGTCAGGACACGGGGACGGGCGAGGACGTGGCGCCGCATCGCGGCGGCGAAAATTCCGTATGCGGCGAAGACGAGGAACGTGATCAGCATGAATACGGCGCTCAACTCGACCATGCGGACCAGGGCGTCCGGCTCTCCCGAGCCAACGAACTGGGGCAGGAACGCGAAGAAGAAGAGGGTGAGTTTCGGATTGAGGATGTTGATGAGTACGCCGGAGGTGATGACTTTCGCCGCCGACCGGGGTTCGGAGTCCTTCTCCGCCGTGAGGGCGTTCTTGTTCCGCAGGGTGCTCCACGCCATGTAGAGGAGATAGGCGACGCCCAGGTACTTGAGAATCTGGAATGCCGTCGCACTGGTGTGGAGCAGTGCAGCGAGGCCCGTGATCGCCGCCACCATGTGCGGAATGATGCCCAGGGTGCAGCCGATCGAGGCGACGGCACTCGCGCGGGCGCCACGTGAAAGGCCGGCCGCCATGGTGTAGAGCGCGCCGGTGCCGGGGGTGGCGACGACGATCAGTGAGGTCAGCAGGAACTCTGTGGTCATGTCTCAACCCTGGTCGCACAATGGCCTGATGAACAGGTCCATTGAGTGCGCCTCCGGCCGGTCCATAACTGCTTCCCCCGGGTCGGACTTCCTTCAGCTGGACCCGGGCGAGGCGCCCGTCGGCGGGCTGTCGGACTGGCTCGCGCGCCGGCTCCGGGACGGCATATCGGACGGCAGCCTCCCGGTGGGAAGCCGGTTGCCGGCCACGCGGGTGCTCGCGGCCGAACTGCGGGTGTCGCGGGGGGTGGTGACGGAGGCGTATCAGCGCCTGACCGAGGACGGGCATGTCGCGGGGCGGGGGAGGGCCGGAACGGTGGTGGTGGCGGCGCCGGTTGCCGCCGCTCCCGCGCCGCTCGCCCCTCCTGCGGCCGGTTCCCCTCGCGCCGCCGCTCCGGCTTCCGCTGATTCCCCGTACGCCGGGGATCTGCCCGCCGGGGCGGTCTTCGGCGCGACGCCGCCCGGCGCGGACGTCTTCGACCGATTGCGGGCGGCGCCGGCCCGCATCGACCTGTCGCCCGGTATGCCCGACCTGGCGGCGTTCCCGCGCACGGCGTGGCTGCGCGCGGAACGCGCCGTACTCAAGGACCTGTCGGCGTCCGACCTCGGATACGGAGATCCGCGCGGCGCCCCGGAGTTGCGCCGCGCGGTGGTGAACTGGCTGGCCCGCAACCGGGGCATCAGGGTGGACGCGGGCGAGGTCGTCATCACGTCCGGCACCGCCCAGGGACTCGGGCTGCTGGCGGAGGTGCTGCGGAACGACGGGATGTCCGCCGTCGCGGTGGAGGACCCGGGCTCGCTCGGGGCCCGCCACCACCTGCGCGACCGGGGGCTGGAGACACCGCCGGTCGCGGTCGACGCGCAGGGGGTGCGGGTCGGCGAACTGCGGGCCACCGGCGCCCGAGCGGTGCTCCTCACCCCGGCGCACCAGTTTCCGGCCGGGGTGGTGCTCGGCGGCGTACGGCGTCGGGAGCTGATGCGGTGGGCCGGGGAAGGCGGGCTGATCGTGGAGGACGACTACGACGCGGAGCACCGCTACGACCGGCCGCCGGTGCCCGCGCTGCGGTCGGTGCTGGCGGAGCAGGTCTGCTACGCGGGCAGCGTGTCCAAGCTGCTCGCGCCCGCGCTGCGGGTGGGGTGGATGCTGGCGCCGCCGAAGTACCGGGACGCGCTGGTGGCCGCCAAGCGGTTCGCCGATCTCGGAAACGCGGTGCTGCCCCAGCTGGTCCTGGCCCGGCTGATGGAATCGGGCGAGATGGAACGCCACTTGCGCCTGCTGCGCAGGCGGCACCGGCGGCGCCGGGACGCCATGATCGCGGCGATCGCGGAGCATCTGCCGGGGGCGGTGGTGCACGGCGCGGCGGCGGGCCTGCACCTGATGATCACCTTCGACGCCGCGCGGTGCGACGACATCGAGTGGGCGGCGGCCGCGCTGGAGCGCGGCGTGAAGGTCCAGCCCCTGTCGTGGCACAGGCAGCGCACCGGCCGCCCCGGACTGGTGCTCGGTTACGCCGCGACCGCGCCGGGAGGCATCGCCGAGGGGGTGGCGACGCTGGGCGAGGTCATGTCCACAGGTCGGTGATCGGCGTACCGAGGTCGGCGAGGAGGCGGCGCAGCAGTGGCAGCGACAGGCCGATGACGTTGCCGGGGTCGCCGTCGATGCCGTCGACGAACGGTGCCGAGCGGCCGTCGAGGGTGAAGGCGCCCGCGACGTGGAGGGGTTCGCCGGTCGCGACGTACGCGGCGATCTCGGTGTCGGTCGGCTCCCCGAAGCGGACCGTGGTGGACGCGGTGGCGGAGGCGCGGCGGCCGGTGGCCGTGTCGATCACGCAGTGACCGGTCCGCAGGATGCCCGAGCGGCCCCGCATGGACTTCCAGCGGGCGGTGGCGTCCTCGGCGTCGGCGGGCTTGCCGAGAGCCCGGCCGTCCAGCTCCAGTACGGAGTCGCAGCCGATGACGAGCGCGTCGGCGGCCTCGGGGCGGGCGGCGACGGACGCGGCCTTGGCCTCGGCCAGTACGAGCGCGAGCCCGGCCGGCGTGGGCGCGCTGACCGCGTCCTCGTCGACGCCGCTGACGACCACCTCCGGGGCGAGCCCGGCCTGGCGCAGGAGCCCGAGCCGGGCGGGGAGGCGGAGGCGAGAACGAGGCGGCGGCGCGGAGGAGTCATGCGGTTCATCGTACGAGGCGGCGCCCGGGAGCAGGCACTGCGGCCGAGCGCCCGCGGCGGTCAGTGGATGCCGAGTACGAACATCGCCAGCACCATCGCCAGGGCCAGCAGCACGCCCATGCGCCGGAGCATCGCCTGCGTCTCACGCAGCTCTTTCGGAGGCTCGTTCTCCGGGTCGGACCACAGCATGCCTTCGATCCTGCGGCCGGCACGGCTGCGGCGCCTGAGTACCTGTACTCAGGAGGGCCAGTACCAGGGGACTAATTCCGGGTGAACAGTCCCGACCGCGCCGCCGACACCGCCACCGCCGCCGCCCGCACGGCGTCCGCCTCGGCAAGCGCTTCCCGGCTCACCGCGAAGCGGTAGTAGAGCGGGGCGGACACCGACCGGATCACCTCGGCCGCGTCCGTGCCGGCCGGGACCTCGCCGCGACCGGCCGCCCGCTCGACGCACGGGGCCCACTCCCGGATGCGCGTCGCGTAGAAGCCGTTCAGCGCGCTCGCGCACTCCTCGTCGCACGCCGCTGCCGCGATGACCGCCTGGAAGACCGGGCCCATGCGCGGATCGGTGAGCGTCTCGCGTACGAGACGGGCGTTGGCCAGCAGGTCCCCTTCCAGCGAGCCGGTGTCCGCGGCGGGCACGGACTGCTCGGCCATGTCGCGCAGCAGGTCGGCGACGAGCCCGGCCGCCGATCCCCAGCGGCGGTAGACGGTCGTCTTGCCGACGCCCGCGTGCGCCGCGACCCGGTCCAGGTTCAGCCCGTGGAAGCCCGCCTCCACGAGTGCCGCCCGCGTGGCTTCGAGCACGGCGGTACGGACCTTGGCGGTCCGGCCGCCGGGTCGCACGGACCCCGGTGTGAACGAGGCGGCTTCCAAACGGGAATTCTGTTCCATTAGGCGCTCCGAGTCTGGTACGGTCCTCGCATCTTAACGGAACTTGCTTCCCATTAGGGAAAGGCTGTGCCATGAACTTCGGACTCGTCCGCCGTATCGCCGCCCCCGTCGCCGCTTCCGCACTCGTTCTCGGGCTGACCGGCGCGGCCCTGCCGGAGTCCTCGGCGCCGGCCGCCGGCCGCTGGAGCGCCGTCTGGGGCGCCTCCCCGCAACTGCCCAGCACCGGCTTCACCCCCAACTGGTCCCAGGAGGGGTTCTCCCGCCAGACCGTCCGCCAGGTCGTCCGGGTCACCGGCGCCGGCGAGCAGGTCCGTATCCGCCTCTCCAACGCGTACGGGACCTCGCCGCTCACGGTCACGGGCGCCACCGTCGCCCGTACGGCGAAGGGCGAGCGTGCCGCCGTCGAACCCGGCAGCGTCCGCCACCTCACCTTCTCCGGCAAGCGGTCCGTCGAGGTACCCGCGCGCGGCGAGCTGCGCAGTGACGCCGCCCCGCTCACCCTGGACCGGCTGGAGTCCGTCACCGTCACGCTCTACCTCGCCGGCACCACCGGCCCCGCGACCTTCCATGCCCAGGGCTGGGCCGACACCTACCGCGCCGAGGGCAACCACCGCGCCGACGCCTCCGGTGCCGCCTTCACCGACAGCACCCAGTCCTGGTACTACCTGTCCGGCGTCGAGGTCCGCGGTTCCGAGCCCAGGAGGAAGGACGGCATCGTCCTCTTCGGGGACTCCATCACCGACAGCTTCGGCTCGACGCCCAACACCGACCGCCGGTACTCCGACGCCCTCGCCGAGCGCACCGGCCGCCCCGTCGTCAACCAGGGCATCGGCGGCAACCTCGTCCTCAACGACTCCGCCTGGTACGGCGAACGCGCCACCGCCCGCTTCGGCCGCGACGCCCTCGACCAGCCCGGCGTCTCCACCGTCGTCGTACTCGAAGGACTCAACGACATCGGCTTCAGCGAGGCGAAGGACCAGCCCACTTACAAGCCCTCGCCCGTCGTCTCCGCCGCCAATCTCGTCGCCGGCTACCGCGAGCTGATCCGCGCCGCCCACGCCAGGGGCCTGCGGATCGTCGGCTCCACCCTCCTGCCGCTCAAGGGCTCCGACCACTGGGGCCGCACGCGGCGAAGGTCAGCGACGAGGTGAACCACTGGATCCGCACCTCGGGCGAGTTCGACGCGTACGCCGACTTCGACAAGGCGCTCGCCGACCCGGCCGACCCCGACCGCCTGCACCCGGCGTACGACCACGGCGACGCGCTGCACCCCAACGACGCGGGCTACCGGCTGATGGCGAGGACCGTCGCCGAGGTCCTGTGAGGCGACAGCGATGAAGGCCGGACCCGCTCGCGGGTCCGGCCTTCACGTCGTCGTAGGCCCTAGCCGGGCCAGTACGTCCGGCCCCAGGCCGTCGGCCCCGGCTGCGGCAGCCGGTGCCGCGCCACCCTGGCCGGGTCCGACCAGGCGGCCGGCGGTTCCTCCGCGCCGGACGGCGAGCCGGCCGCCGCCGCGGCGCGGGCCTGGACCACCGCGAGGGCGGCGGCCAGCTCCTCCGGGGTCGGGTTGCCCCGTATGACCTTGATCATCATCAGCGGCCCTTCCTAGAGCGGGATGTTGCCGTGCTTCTTCGGGGGGAGGGATTCCCGCTTCGTACGCAGCTGACGCAGCCCGCGCACGATGTGGCGGCGCGTCTCCGACGGCATGATCACCGCGTCGACATAGCCCCGCTCGGCGGCGACGTACGGGTTCAGCAGCGTGTCCTCGTAGTCGGCGATCAGCTCCGCGCGGGTCGCCTCCGGGTCCTCGGCGGCCGCGATCGTGCGCCGGTGCAGGATGTTCACCGCGCCCTGCGCGCCCATCACCGCGATCTGCGCGGTCGGCCACGCCAGGTTCAGGTCCGCGCCCAGGTGCTTGGAGCCCATGACGTCGTACGCGCCGCCGAACGCCTTGCGCGTGATGACGGTGATGAGCGGGACCGTCGCCTCCGCGTACGCGTAGATCAGCTTCGCACCGCGCCGGATGATGCCGCCGTACTCCTGGTCCACGCCCGGCAGGAAGCCCGGCACGTCCACGAAGGTCAGCACCGGCACGTTGAACGCGTCGCAGGTGCGGACGAACCGCGCCGCCTTCTCGGAGGCGTTGATGTCCAGGCAGCCGGCGAACTGCATCGGCTGGTTGGCGACGATGCCGACCGGGTGGCCCTCGACCCGGCCGAAGCCGGTGACGATGTTCGGCGCGAAGAGCGCCTGGGTCTCCAGGAACTCGCCGTCGTCCAGCACGTGCTCGATGGCGGTGTGCATGTCGTACGGCTGGTTCGCGCTGTCCGGGATCAGCGTGTCCAGCTCGCGGTCCTCGTCGGACGTCTCCAGGTCCGCCTCCTCCGGGAAGGCCGGCGGCTCGCTGAGGTTGTTCGAAGGCAGGTACGAGAGCAGCGACTTGACGTAGTCGATCGCGTCCTTCTCGTCACCCGCCATGTGGTGCGCCACACCCGAGGTGGTGTTGTGCGTGCGCGCGCCGCCGAGCTCCTCGAAGCCGACGTCCTCGCCCGTGACCGTCTTGATGACGTCCGGACCGGTGATGAACATGTGCGAGGTCTGGTCGACCATCACCGTGAAGTCGGTGATCGCCGGCGAGTAGACCGCGCCGCCGGCGCACGGGCCGACGATCAGCGAGATCTGCGGGACCACACCGGACGCGTGCACGTTGCGGCGGAAGATCTCGGCAAACAGGCCCAGCGCGACGACACCCTCCTGGATGCGCGCGCCGCCGCCGTCGTTGATGCCGACGACCGGGCAGCCGGTCTTCAGCGCGAAGTCCATGACCTTGACGATCTTCTCGCCGTAGACCTCGCCGAGCGAACCGCCGAAGATCGTGAAGTCCTGCGAATAGACGCAGACGGGGCGGCCGTCGACCGTGCCGTAGCCGGTGACGACACCGTCGCCGTACGGGCGGTTCTTCTCGATGCCGAAGTTCGTCGAACGGTGCCGGGCGAACTCGTCGAGCTCTACGAACGAGCCTTCGTCCATGAGCAGGTCGATCCGCTCACGGGCCGTCAGCTTGCCCTTGGCGTGCTGCTTCTCGACCGCGCGCGCGGAGCCGGCGTGCGTGGCTTCGTCAATACGGCGCTGCAAATCCGCGATCTTGCCCGCGGTGGTACGGATGTCGGTCTCGGTCTCGGGCTCGGACATCGGGATGCGGCTCCCTGCCTGGTCAGCGGACGGCTACTGGCACGTAGCGTAGCGGCGCGTGTGCCGCTCGGCAGTGCGTCGTTTGCCACACCTACGCTGGGTTGCATGACGCCTTCCGATGCTTCAGACCACCGCTGGTCCGACCTCGACCGGCCGCCGCTCAGCGCCAACGCGCTGCGCCGCGCACTGGTGCGCGAGGGCGCCCTGTGGACGTCCCTGGACGTCGTCCCCTCCGTCGGGTCCACCAACACCGACCTGGCGCGGCGGGCGGCGGACCTGCCCGAAGGGGCGGTTCTGGTCGCCGAGGAGCAGACCGAGGGGCGCGGACGCCTCGACCGGCGCTGGTCGGCGCCCGCACGCTCCGGACTCTTCTTCTCCGTACTGCTGAAGCCCGCCGAGGTCCCCGTCGAGAAGTGGGGCTGGCTGCCGCTGCTCGCCGGCGTCGCGGTGGCGACCGGGCTGTCCCGGGCCGCCGGCGTCGACACGGCGCTCAAGTGGCCGAACGACCTGCTGGTGACGGTGGGCGGCGAGGAGCGCAAGGCCGGCGGCATCCTCGCCGAGCGGGCCGACGACGGCGTCGTGGTCGGCATCGGCATCAACGTCACCCTGACCGAGAAGGAGCTGCCGGTCCCCGGCGCGGGCTCCCTGGCCCTCGCCGGAGCGGTCTCGACCGACCGCGACCCGCTCCTGCGGTCGGTGCTGCGCTCGCTCGACCAGTGGTACGGCGAGTGGCGGGCCGCCGGCGGCGATCCGGAGGCCGGCCGCCTCCAGGAGGCGTACGTGGCGGGCTGCGCCACGCTCGGCCGTACCGTACGGGCCGAACTGCCCGGCGGCCGGTCGGTGACCGGGGAGGCGGTGGCCGTGGACGGCCACGGGCGGCTGGTGCTGGCGACGGCGGACGGGGTCCAGCAGCCGGTGGGGGCGGGTGACGTCGTACACCTCAGGCCGGGGGCGAGTACAGAGGAGACGCGCGGGACGGGGGAGTGAGCTAGGGCACACCTGCCGTATCGTTGAGGCGATCCGCGACGGATCGGTGCGACAGACGATCGGCAGGACACACGGCAGTGCGCAGGGAACGGGCAGGAGGCGGTAGGTGACCGTCGACGACGCGGGGTCCTCTGCGGGTGCGCGGCGGGACCCGGGTACGGGTCCGGAGCCGGGTGCGGCCGCGCCGTCCGGGTCCGGTGCGGGTGAGGAGTCCTCTGTGGGTGCGGCAGACCCGTCCGGCGCGGGCCCGGACACGCCCGCCACGGGCGAAGACCCCCGGGGCGCCGGGGCCGGCCCGCAAGGCGCGACCGGTTCCGCCACAGGGTCCGGGACCGGCTCCGGTGCGGGCGCGGTGCACGGGATCGTCCGTGCGGACGGGACCGAGGGCGGCGTGCCCGCCGCTGTGGAGCCTTCGCCGTACCCCACGCCCCATCACGCCGTCGACCACACCGCCGAACCGACCGACGATCCGCTCGCGATCCGCCTGGAGCAGCTGATCCTCGGCGCCGAGCGTCGCTACACCCCGTTTCAGGCCGCCCGTACCGCAGGCGTCTCCATGGACCTCGCGTCCCGGTTCTGGCGGGCCATGGGTTTCGCCGACATCGGCCAGGCCAAGGCGCTGACCGAGGCGGACGTCCTGGCCCTGCGGCGGCTCGCCGGTCTCGTCGAGGCGGGGCTGCTCAGCGAGCCGATGGCGGTGCAGGTCGCCCGGTCCACCGGGCAGACCACCGCCCGGCTGGCGGAATGGCAGATCGATTCCTTCCTGGAGGGCCTGACCGAGCCGCCGGAACCCGGCATGACCCGTACCGAAGTCACGTATCCGCTGGTCGAGCTGCTCCTGCCCGAGCTGGAGGAGTTCCTGCGCTACGTCTGGCGGCGCCAGCTCGCCGCCGCGACCGGCCGGGTCGTGCAGGCGGCCGACGACGAGGAGATGGTCGACCGGCGGCTCGCGGTCGGCTTCGCGGACCTCGTCGGGTTCACGCGGCTGACGCGGCGCCTGGAGGAGGAGGAGCTGGGCGAGCTGGTCGAGGCGTTCGAGACGACCTGCGCCGACCTGGTCGCGGCCCACGGCGGCCGGCTCATCAAGACGCTCGGCGACGAGGTCCTGTACGCGGCGGACGACGCGGGCACGGCAGCGGAGATCGCGCTGCGGCTCATCGAGACGATGGCCGCCAACCCGACGATGCCGGCCCTGCGCGTCGGCATCGCCTTCGGCACGGTCACCACCCGCATGGGCGACGTCTTCGGTACGACGGTGAACCTGGCCAGCAGGCTCACCTCGATAGCCCCCAAGGACGCGCTGCTGGTGGACGGGGCGTTCGCCGAGGAACTGTCGCGGACCGGCGACGCGCCGGTCTCCGAGGCGGAGGCGGCGGCCCAGGCGGAGGTGGCGGAGAAGGAGGGCGTCGCCCCGCCCTCGTACCGCTTCGCGCTCCAGCCGATGTGGCAGCGGCCGGTGCGCGGGCTCGGCACGGTCGAGCCATGGCTTCTGACCAGGCGCCCCACCTAGGATCTCCCCGGTAACGATCGTTAACCGGGAGGGTGTGCGCGGTATGAGTGCGGAACAGGAACGCTTCGGGGAGTTCGTCGGCGTACGGCGGCACGGTCACGTCGCCGAGCTGGTCCTCGACCGGCCCAAGGCGATGAACGCGGTGTCCACGGACATGGCGCGCTCCATCGCGGCGGCGTGCGACGCGCTGGGCGCGGACCCGGGCGTGCGCGTGACGGTGGTGACCTCCAGCCACGAGCGGGCGTTCTGCGTCGGCGCGGACCTCAAGGAGCGCAACTCCTTTACGGACGCCGAGCTGGTACGTCAGCGGCCGGTCGCCCGGGGCGCGTACACCGGCGTGCTGGAGCTCCCCATGCCGACGATCGCCGCCGTGCACGGCTTCGCGCTGGGCGGCGGCTTCGAGCTGGCGCTGGCCTGCGACCTGATCGTGGCGGACCGCACGGCGGTGGTGGGACTGCCCGAGGTGTCGGTGGGTGTCATCCCCGGCGGCGGCGGTACGCAGCTGCTCCCCCGGCGGGTCGGGGCGGCGCGGGCGGCGGAACTGGTGTTCACCGCGCGGCGCGTGGAGGCGGCGGAGGCGGCCTCGCTCGGCCTGGTGGACCAGCTCGTGGACGCGGGCCGGGACCGCGAGGAGGCGCTGGAGCTGGCGGCGCGGATCGCCGGCAACTCGCCGGTCGGGCTGCGGGCGGCCAAGCGCGCGATGCGGCTCGGGCACGGGCTGGACCTGCGCGCGGGGCTGGAGGTGGAGGACGCGGCGTGGCGGTCGGTGGCGTTCTCGGGCGACCGGGCGGAGGGCGTGGCGGCGTTCAACGAGAAGCGCGCACCCCAGTGGCCCGGTGAATAGGGATCAAACGATACAAATCTCCCCGGACTCCCTAAGCTGAGGAGATGGGTGAGGATGTGCGGCTGCGGGCCGTCGTGACGCTGGCGCAGGCGATGGCGGCGGCGCACACCCCGCGAGAGTCCTGGCGGGCCGCCGCGCTGGGGGCGAAGGAGGCCCTCGGGGGCAGCTTCGCGGCGGTCTCGGTGTGGGAGCGCGAGCTGGGACGGCTGCGGGTGCTGGTCAACGCGGGGGAGCGGGCGGAGGGGGAGGAGGAGTTCCCCGCGGCCGAGACCTATCCCGTGCATCAGTTTCCCGAGATCGCGGAGTTCCTGCACGAGAAGTGGGCGGGCGGGGGCGAGCCGAACGCGTGGGTGGAGACGGCGGAGGGACCGGGGCGCGCGGCCGGACCGGGTACGCGGGCCCGTCCCGGTGGTCCCGCTGCCGCTGCTGCTGCTGCTGCCGCCGCTGCCGCTGCCGCTCCCGCCGGTCGCTCCGGGGTGCCCGCCGCCGGGCCTTCCGCCCCTTCCCCCGCCGGTCCCGCCGCGGGCCCCGCCGGGTACTGCCATCAGCGGGTGGCGGCGCTTCGGCGGCGCGGGCGCGGTTCGTGCGTGGTCGCGCCGATCGTGCTGCGCGGGCAGGCGTGGGGTGAGCTGTACGTGGCGCGGCCGGCCGGGGCGCCGGTCTTCGACCGGGCCGACGCGGACTTCGCGACGGTGCTCGCGTCGGTGGTGGCGGCGGGCATCGCCCAGACGGAACTGCTGGAGGAGGTCCGCAAGCTCGCGTTCACGGACCCGCTGACGGGGCTGGCGAACCGGCGGGCGGTCGACATGGGGCTCGACGAGGCGGTGGAACAGCACCGGGACTCCGGGGCGGTCGTCAGCCTGGTCGTCTGTGACCTGAATGGCCTCAAGCGCGTCAACGATTCGCTCGGCCACGCGGTGGGCGACCGGCTGCTGGAACGTTTCGGCTCGGTGCTCTCAGTGTGCGGCGCGATGCTGCCGGGGGCGCTGGCGGCGCGGCTCGGGGGCGACGAGTTCTGCCTGCTCGCGGTGGGGCCGACCTCGGACGCGGTGGTGAAGGTGGCCGAGGTGCTGTGCGTACGGGCGGGGGAGATGGACCTGGGGGAGGGGGTCGCCTGCGGGGTCGCCTCGACGGGGGACCCGATCGGGCCGGTCCGCTCCGCGCGCCGGCTCTTCCGGCTGGCGGACGCGGCGCAGTACCGCGCGAAGGCGGCGCGCTCGACCCGGCCCGTGGTGGCGGGCCGCGACGGAGCGGTGGTCCGCCTGGCCGACGCCCCGCCGGCCGCACCGCACGACCGGCGCGCGTTCCGGGGGCGCCGGCCGGGCGACGGGGGGTGAGTTCCCGCGGGGCGGCGCCCCGCGTACCCGGGTCCGGGGCGGCGCCCCGGGCCCCGTTCCTCGCATCCGGCGCCCGTGGGGCGTCCCGCATCCGGGGGTCTGCCCCCGCTGCCGGGAAGGGGCGGGTGGGGGAAAGCGGCGCAGCGCAGCTGTAAGGGGTACCACCACCCTCCACTAGTGACAGAGACGGATTCAGTCCGTAGGGTTCTGAATATGGATATGCACACAGTGGTCCTGGGGACGTCCGGGACGACCGCAGCGGACGTCATCGCCGTCGCCCGGGACAACGCCAGGGTCGAGCTCTCCCAGGAGGCCGTCACCGCCCTCGCCGCCTCGCGCGAGATCGTCGACGCGCTGGCCGCCAAGCCGGAGCCCGTCTACGGCGTCTCGACCGGATTCGGCGCCCTCGCCTCCCGGCACATCAGCCAGGACCTGCGCGCCCAGTTGCAGCGCAACATCGTCCGGTCGCACGCCGCCGGCATGGGCCCGCACGTCGAGCGCGAGGTCGTACGCGCGCTGATGTTCCTGCGGCTCAAGACCGTCGCCTCCGGCCACACCGGCGTACGCCCGCACGTCGCCCAGACCATGGCGGACCTGCTCAACGCCGGGATCACCCCCGTCGTCCACGAGTACGGCTCGCTCGGCTGCTCCGGCGACCTCGCCCCCCTCAGCCACTGCGCCCTCGCGCTCATGGGCGAGGGCGACGCGGCGGGGCCCGACGGCGTCGTCCGGCCGGCCGGCGAACTGCTCGCCGCCCACGGCATCGTCCCCGTCGAGCTGCGCGAGAAGGAGGGCCTGGCCCTCCTCAACGGCACCGACGGCATGCTCGGCATGCTGATCATGGCCATCGCGGACCTGAAGCGGCTCTACACCTCCGCGGACATCACCGCCGCCCTCAGCCTCGAAGCCCTCCTCGGCACCGACAAGGTCCTCGCGCCCGACCTGCACGCCATACGCCCCCACCCCGGCCAGGGCGAATCCGCCGACAACATGCTCCGGGTCCTCGCCGGCTCGGGCCTCACCGGCCATCACCAGGACGACGCCCCGCGCGTCCAGGACGCCTACTCCGTGCGCTGCGCCCCCCAGGTCGCCGGCGCCGGACGCGACACCATCGCGTACGCGCTCACCGTCGCCGAGCGGGAGCTCGCCGCCGCCGTCGACAACCCGGTCGTCCTGCCCGACGGCCGCGTCGAGTCCAACGGCAACTTCCACGGCGCCCCCGTCGCGTACGTACTGGACTTCCTCGCCATCGCCGCCGCCGACCTCGGTTCCATCTGCGAGCGCCGCACCGACCGGCTCCTCGACAAGAACCGGTCGCACGGCCTGCCGCCCTTCCTCGCCGACGACGCCGGTGTCGACTCGGGCCTGATGATCGCCCAGTACACCCAGGCCGCCCTGGTCAGCGAGATGAAGCGGCTCGCGGCGCCCGCGTCCGTCGACTCGATCCCGTCCTCCGCGATGCAGGAGGACCACGTCTCCATGGGCTGGTCGGCGGCCCGCAAGCTCCGCACCACGATCGACAACCTGACGCGGATCGTGGCCGTCGAGCTGTACGCCGCCACGCGCGGCATCGAACTGCGTGAAGGGCTCACGCCCGCGCCCGCCTCGCAGGCGGTCATCAAGGCCGTACGGGAAGCCGGAGTCGAGGGCCCCGGCCCCGACCGCTTCCTCGCACCGGACCTCGCCGCGGCCGATGCCTTCGTACGGGCGGGCCGGCTCGTCGAGGCCGTCGAGCCGGTGACGGGACCGCTCGCCTAGAGGCAAGCAGAGGAAAGAAGTACGGATCGAAGTGCCGAGGGCCGTGCGTCAGATGACCGGACGCGCGGCCCTTCGCATCGAGAACGCGAGGAACCCGGCGCCCACGCCGAGGAACGCGGTGCCGCCGACCAGGTACGGGGTCGTGTCCACGCTGCCCGTGTCGGCGAGCGCGAGATCCTGAGAGGCGTCGCCACCGGTGGAGGGTCTGGCCTGCTCCTGTGACTGCTGCTGCGAATCGGTCCGGGGCTTCGCCTCCCCCTCCGCCGTCGCGTTGGCGGACGGGACGAACCACAGGGCACACAGCAGTGTGCCCGCGGCGGTGGCGGTCAGCAGCGGTCGGCGTGCGGACACGTAATCGATCCCCCTTGAGGCAACCGGGAATTGGCCGAGGGCCGTGTACGCCGATGCTAATGAAAGCAGCGGGTCGCAGGAAAGTCGCGAGAGTCCGGCGGCCTACGCTCCGAGGCATGAACGCAAACGACACGTCACGCTTTGTCCGGCTCCAGGTTGAATTGGTGCTGGAAATTTCTGATCCCGAGACACTCACCGACGCCGCTCTCGCCCACGTAACCGAAGATGCCCACGCGGCGGACGTCGAGCGCACGCATGCCGAGGCCGCCGTCAGGGAAGACGTCGCGGAGGCCCTCGCGCACCTCGTGGACCCGTTCGATCTGATCAGCGACGTCCCCGGGGTGGAACTCGCGCAGGCCTCGTGGAGCAGCGAACGGATCGACTACAACCCCGACGCCGTGGAGTGGGACCTGGATGAGGACGACGAGGAGGGCCCGGCGTAGCTTCTCCGGTGAGCCCGGCGCACAAAAGCCCGCCGCTGCCGCAACCGGCGGCGGCGTGGCTGCGTCGGTCACTGTGATCAGTGGTGTTCCCCACATTCCCCCGAGATGTGGAACGGACGAATCGGAACAGGTGTTTAAGACATTGGCAGGGTGACGCTGCCCAGCGGCTCTGCCCGGGGATCTTGTGGGGACGGCAACGATGGAGAAGCGTGTGATGACGGACAGCAAGCGGCGCAGGGGCCTCATGGCCGCGTCCGCACTGCTTGGCGGCGTTCTGGTCCTTTCGGGCTGTAGCGGCGGCGACGACAAGGGCGGCAGCAGCGCCCAGAGCTCCAAGAAGTCGCAGGCCGAGGTGGACGAGGCGGCGGCCAAGGACACCTCCAAGGCCCGAATAGCGATCACACCCAAGGGTGGCGCCGACAACGTCAGCATCAACCGCGGCACCAAGGTCACCGTCACCGAGGGCAAGCTGACCGAGGTCACCATGACTTCGACCGCAGGTGACAAGGTGGCGGGCACGATCGCCGCCGACGGCAAGAGCTGGAAGCCGGACGCGCAGCTGGAGCGTTCGACGACGTACAAGATCTCGGCGACGGCGGCGGACTCCGAAGGCCGCGAGGCGCACGAGAACGGCTCCTTCACCACCGTCTCGCCGGACAACAGCTTCATCGGGAACTTCACGCCCGACGACGGCTCCAAGGTCGGCGTGGGCATGCCGGTGTCGATCAACTTCGACAAGCCGATCACCGACAAGGCCGCCGTCCAGAAGGGCATCACGGTCACGTCGACCAGCGGCCAGGAGGTCGTCGGCCACTGGTTCAGCCCGCAGCGGCTGGACTTCCGCCCCCAGGAGTACTGGAAGGGCGGCTCGACGGTCACCATGAAGCTGGAGCTCGACGGCGTCGAGGGCGCCGAGGGCATCTACGGCGTCCAGGACAAGACCGTCACCTTCACCGTCGGACGCAACCAGGTCAGCACCGTCGACGCCAAGTCGAAGACCATGACGGTCACGCAGGACGGCAAGACGGTCAAGACGATCCCGATCTCCGCGGGCGCCCCCGACAACCCGACGTACAACGGCCAGATGGTGATCTCCGAGAAGTTTAAGGAGACCCGGATGAACGGTGCGACGGTCGGCTTCACCGACGACGACGGCAAGGGCGAGTACGACATCAAGGACGTGCCGCACGCCATGCGGCTGTCGACCTCGGGCACGTTCATCCACGGCAACTACTGGGGCGACGACTCCATCTTCGGCAAGGCCAACACCAGCCACGGCTGCGTGGGCCTGAACGACGCCAAGGGTGCGAACGACCCCAACCAGCCCGGCGCGTGGTTCTTCAACAACTCGCTCGTCGGCGACGTCGTCATCGTCCAGAACTCCCCGGACAAGACCATCAAGCCGGACAACGGCCTCAACGGCTGGAACATGGACTGGGCGCAGTGGAAGGCCGGCTCCGCCGTCTGACCCGCCGCCCTCCCGGCCCGCTCCCCCCGCGTTCTCCGTAGCGCGTACGGCGGCGGGCGCCACCTCCGACTCGGGGTGGCGCCCGCCGCCGTTCTCGTACGTGGGGGGAGGCTTCTTCTCATCCGGCTCTCACGCCGGCCTTATCCCCCCATCACGCGCCGCTCGTACTTTCGCGTCATGTTCCTCACCTACCTCCGGCGCGAACTGCGCCACCGCAGAAAGGCGGCGTTCGTCGTCGCCTCCGGTCTGGCGCTCGGCATCGCGCTGGTCATCGTGGTCGGTTCGGTCTCCGCCGGCATGGGCCGCGCCCAGGACAAGGTCCTGGAATCGCTGTACGGACTGGGCACCGACATGACGGTCACCAAGGCCGCGACGCCGCCCGGCGAGAACGACACCAGCCGCAGACCGCGCTTCGAGTTCGACGCCAAGGGCAGCGGCGACGACAAGGAACAGAGCAGCGACCGCGTCATGGTGCAGGGCTTCCAGACCCTGGTGTCCCCCACCGTCGACAAGGTCGCCGGGCAGGACGGCGTCGCGGACGCGGCCGGCGGCCTGAGCCTCCAGGTCCTCAAGGTCAGCGGGCAGTTCAAGCGCGGCGAGGTCGAGAAGGCGCAGCCCGCGCAGCCGGGCGGGCCCGGCGGCGGCTCGGACGGCGGCGCGGTGCGGGGCGGCGGCGCCGCGTTCGGGGTCGACTCCTTCTCCGTGTACGGAACCGACGTCACCCGGCCGGCGCTCGGCCCGCTCACCTCCTCCGAGATCACCGCGGGACGCACCTTCACCGCGTCCGAGACCGACGCCGAGGTCGCCGTCGTCGACAGCGCGTACGCGAAGGAGAAGAAGCTCAGGACCGGTGGCTCCGTCACCGTCTCGGGCACGAAGTACAAGGTCGTCGGCATCGCGACGGCGGACAGCGGCGCCGCCGCCGCGAACGTGTACATCCCGCTCAAGCAGGCGCAGACGCTGGCCGGCGCGAAGAACAAGGTCACCACCGTCTACGTCAGGGCCGCCGACTCGCAGCGCATCGACGGCGTCAAGTCCGCCGTACTGAAGAACATCCCCGGCACGACCGTCACCACCTCCGCCGACCTCGCCGACACCGTCTCCGGCTCCCTGTCCACGGCCTCCGGACTGGCCGCCGGTGTCGGCAAGTGGCTGTCGGTCGTCGTCCTGGCCGCCGCCTTCCTGGTGGCCGGGCTGCTCACCTCCTCGGCGGTCAGCCGCCGCGTGCAGGAGTTCGGCACGCTCAAGGCGCTCGGCTGGAAGAGCGGCCGCGTCACCCGCCAGGTCGTCGGCGAGGCTCTGGCCAACGGTCTGCTCGGCGGCGCGCTCGGCATCGCGGTGGGTGTGGGCGGCGCGTACCTCGTCACCGCGTTCGGCCCCACGCTGACGGCGCAGCTCGGCGGCGGGGGCGCAGGGGGTGGCGGGGCCGCCGCCACCGTGACCGGCCCCGGCGGGCCCGGCGGCCCGATCCGGCAGGCCGGCGGCAAGGCCGTCGACATCGCGCTCACCGCGCCCGTCTCCCTCACCACGCTCGCACTCGCCGTCGCACTCGCCGTGGCGGGCGGGCTCGTCGCTGGCGGCTTCGGCGGCTGGCGGGCCTCCCGGCTCCGTCCGGCCGACGCGCTGCGCCGCGTGGCCTGACGTCCCCACCGGCGTCCCGAATCCCTTTTCGCAGCACAGGAGTTGAACCACCCATGTACCAGCTCAGAGGCGTCACCAAGCGCTACCGGCGCGGCAAGGAAACCATCGACGCGCTCGCGGGCGTCGACCTGACCATCGAGGACGGCGGCCGTCTCGTCATCCAGGGCCCCACCGGCGGCGGCAAGTCCACACTCCTCCAGATGCTCGGCGGCCTCGACCGCCCGACGGCCGGCAGTGTGGAACTCGACGGCGTCGACCTGGCCTCGCTGCCGGAGGCCCGGCTCACCAAGGTCCGCGCCGAAAGCATCGGCTTCGTCTTCCAGAGCTTCAACCTCATCCCCACCCTGACCGCCCAGGAGAACGTCGAGACGGCGCTCGTACCGCTCGGCCTGAAGGCGGCGGCCCGCCGCGAACGGGCGGCCGAGGCGCTGCACTCCGTAGGGCTCGGTGAGCGCCGCACGCACCTGCCCGGCGAGATGTCCGGCGGCCAGCAGCAGCGGGTCGCGATCGCCCGCGCACTGGTCAAGCGGCCCAAGGTGCTGCTGGCCGACGAACCCACCGGCAACCTCGACGAGTCGATGCGGGACGAGATCGTGGAGCTGCTGGAAGGGCTGTGGAAGGAACACGGGCTGACCTTCGTGATGGTCACCCACGACAGCGCCCTGGCCCGCCGCGCACCGCGCCTCGCCACGATCCGCAAGGGGCGCGTCACGGTGACGGAGAACGCGACGGCCGCCTAGCGGGGACGGGAGTGCGGAACCCGCGTGCCCCGGGCCGGCGCGTACGTTCAGCTCTCCGGCGCCCACACGTAGCGGACGTCCGGCTCGCGCTCCTCGTTGCGCGAGCCGTCCGTCCGCTCGGCCTCGGTGAAGCCGTGCCGCTCGTAGAAACGGTGGGCGGGGCTGTTGACCTGGAAGGTCCACAGCTCCAGTCCGCCGGGCGAGCGTTCCTTCGCGAGCTGTACGAAACGGTCGCCGATCCCGCGCCCCCGGTGCTCCGGCGCCAGGTACAGCTGCTCGACCGAGCCGGGCTCCAGCGCCATCATCCCGACCACGGCGCCGCCGCTCTCCGCCACCCACGTCTCCTGCTCCGGCACGACCACGTACCGGAAGAAGTCCCGCACCCCGTCGTCGCTGTGCGCACGCCTCACCGTCGGCAGCGCGGCGTCGTACGACCGCAGCCACACCTCGGCCACGGCGGCCGCGTCGTCGGGACCGGCCGCCCGGCGCAGGGTCACTTCCGCGTCACTCATGCGACGTACTCCACATCCGTACCCCAGTTCGCCAGCAGTTGCAGGGCCTCCTGTGACGGCGAACCCGGTTCCGCGTGGAAGGTGATCAGGTGCTGCTCGGGATCGTCGGCAAGCGTCAGCGTCTCGTACGCCAGCGTCAGGTCACCCACCAGCGGGTGGTGCAGACGCTTGCTGCCGTGCCCCTTGTCCTTCACATGGTGGGCCGCCCACAGGCTGCGGAACACCTCGTTCTTCACCGACAGCTCGCCGACCAGCGCGGACAGCAGCGGATCGTCCGGGTGGCAGCCCGCCTCCAGCCGCAGGAAACTCACGACCTCGCACGCCTTGAGCTCCCAGTCGACGTACACGCCGCGGAAGTCGCCCTCCAAGAAGAGGAGACGGGCCATGTTGCGCTCCTCGGGCGGGAGCGCCGTGATGTCACCGAACAGCGCGCGGGCCATGCGGTTGCAGCCGAGGATGTCGGTGCGCCGCCCGAGGACGTACGCCGGCACCCCGCCCATGGCGTCCATCAGGTGCTGCAACCCCGGCCGCAGGCGCTGCGGCCGCGACGGACGCCCGCGCTTGCGCGTCGGCTTCGCGAGGTGGGTGAGGTGATCGCGCTCGGCGTCGGACAGCCGCAGGGCGCGGGCGATCGCATCCAGTACGCCCATGGACACGTTGCTTCCGTTGCCCTGCTCCAGGCGCGTGTAGTACGCGACCGAGACCCCGGCGAGCTGCGCCAGCTCCTCGCGGCGCAGACCCGGGACGCGGCGGTGCCTGCCGAAGTCGGGCAGGCCCACGTCCTCGGGCTTGAGCCGCGCTCGGCGGGAGCGGAGGAACTCACTCAGTTCGGCGCGCTGGTCCATGACACACAAGTATTGCTCTTCGTACGACGGTGATCCTGACCCCGCCAGTGGTACGCACAGCAGACGTACGCACAACAGGGGGCTGGGTACGTCCGGGCAGGTCGGGCACGCTTTCCACCATGACCACTTCTTCCACCGCCCCGTCCGTCTCCTCCGTGGCCGCGTACGCAGCCCCCGCCGCGAACGCCCCGCTGGAGAAGATCTCCGTGCCGCGCCGCCCGGTCGGCGAGCACGACGTGCTGATCGAGATCAAGTACGCGGGCATCTGTCACTCCGACATCCACCAGGTCCGTGACGGCTGGGGCGAAGGCATCTACCCGATGGTTCCGGGCCACGAGATCGCCGGCGTCGTCACGGAGACCGGCCCCGGCGTCAGCAAGTACGCCGTCGGTGACCGGGTCGGCGTCGGCTGCTTCGTCGACTCCTGCCGGGAGTGCGAAGCCTGCCTCGCGGGCCAGGAGCAGCACTGCGCCAAGGGCATGACCGGTACGTACAACGCCCTCGACAAGAACGGCGAGCCCACCTACGGCGGCTACTCCACGCACCTCGTCGTCGACGAGAACTACGCCGTCCGCATCCCCGACGGCCTGTCGCTGGACGTAGCCGCCCCGCTGCTGTGCGCCGGCATCACCCTCTACTCGCCGCTCAACCACTGGAAGGCGGGCCCCGGCAAGAAGGTCGCGATCCTCGGCCTGGGCGGTCTCGGTCACATGGGCGTCAAGATCGCGCACGCGCTGGGCGCCGAGGTGACCGTACTGAGCCAGACGCTGAGCAAGAAGGAGGACGGGCTGAAGCTGGGCGCCGACCACTTCTACGCGACCAGTGACCCGAAGACCTTCGAGGAGCTGGCCGGCTCCTTCGACCTGATCGTCTCGACGGTCTCGGCGCCGCTGGACATGGACGCGTACCTCGCCCTGCTGAAGGTCGGTGGCGCCTTCGTGAACGTGGGCGCTCCCGAGGAGCCGAACTCCCTGAACATGTTCTCGCTGATCGGCGGCAACAAGACGCTGGCCGGCTCGATGATCGGCGGTATCGCCGAAACCCAGGAGATGCTCGACTTCTGCGCACGGCACGGCCTGGGCGCCGAGATCGAACTGATCGCCGCGGACCGGATCAACGAGGCGTACGAGCGGGTGCTGGCGAGCGATGTGCGCTACCGGTTCGTGATCGACGCGGCGACGATCTGACGCCGGGCCGGGCACCCGGCAACGGGTACCGCACCGGCCCTGATCGCGCGGGTCCGGCGCGTGGGCCCGGATCGCGCGGGCCCGCATTACCCGAGTGGTAATCGACGGCCGTGGCGCCCGGCGGAAGGATGTGACGCATCAGCCCGCCGCATCCTCCCGGAGGAAACACCATGAGCGCCTACGCCGTCGGTCACCTGCGCGCCGCCGCCCAGCACGAGGACATCTTCGCGTACATGGAGCGCATCCAGGACACCCTCGATCCCTTCGCGGGCCACTTCCTCGTCCACGGGAGCGAGGTGGAGGTCCTCGAAGGCGAGTGGCCCGGCTACCTGGTCGTCATAGGTTTCCCGGACCTCGACAAGGCGCGTGCCTGGTACGACTCCGACGCCTACCGGGAGATCCTGCCGCTGCGGACGCGGCACATCACGGGGGACGTCGTCCTGGCGGACGGGGTGGCCCCCGGCTACGCGGCGGCGGACACGGCGGCGAGGGCGCGGCAGCAGGCGGGGTGAAGGCGCCCCCGCCGCACCCCGCCCCCGCCGCCCGTCACCCGGCGCAGGCCGGCCGCGGGCGGACCACGGCCGTACTACGGCCTGCCGGACCCCAGCGCGGCGAGGCCGCGGGCGTGGTCGAAGGCCGGCACCGGGTCGTCGGCGTCGGTCCACGGTGCGGCTCCGCACCAGCCGCCGATCAGCCGGAACTGGGCCAGTGCCTCGGCGTAGCGCCCGGTCTTCACCAGCACGGCGGCCAGCAGGTGACGTATCTCGGGCAGCCGGTGGTCGTCGGGGGACGCCTGCGCCAGGTCGGCCTCGACCCGGGCGAGCACCGGCTTGGTGACCCAGGTGCGGTACGCCTGCTCGCCGTCCTGGCGCACGGCTTCGTGCACGGCGTGGAGGTGGAGCGCGGAGAGCAGGGCGCCGGCCGGCGCCGACTCCGCCGCCTCCTTGGCGAACTTGAACATGAGCTTGTGCGAGCCGTACCACTTCTGGCACCAGTACTGGAGTGCCTGCCAGTGGGCGTCGTAATGGTGCGGCGCCCGAGCCGTGACCTCACTCCACAGGCCGCGGAACTCGTCGTGCGGGAGCCCCAGTCCGCGGGCGGCGGCGACCATGGTGATCCACGGCGAGGGGTCGCGCGGCGCCAGCGCCGCTGCTTCCCGGGCGGCGTACATCGAGGTCGGCAGCAGCTCGGCGAAGAGCGCCATCTGCTCGTCCGACGTCTGGCCCGCGTACTGCGTGCCGCGCGCCGCCCAGGCGCGCAGGAGGAGGGCATGGGCGTGCACGACCACGGCGTCCGCGTCCCGGGGACGCTCGGCCCGCCAGATCCGCAGCCAGCGCTCGTCCTCGACGGCGATGTCCGCGAAGACTTCCACGAGCCGCCAGCGCGTCTCCCAGTCCTTGTCGTCCGAGGCCGCGGCCAGCAGACCGGACGCGGGTTCCCAGTCGCCCTGGCAGGCGGCGTCGACGGCGATCCGCAGCGCGGGCTCGTCGCGCGGGGGGCCGGGACGCCGGGTGTCGAGCTGATCGCGGGGGACGAGCCCGTAGGCGGCTGCGTCGAATCGTTTGGCCCGCTGGTTGCGAAGAGCGAGGCGGGTGACATGGACGACTGCCCATGCCAGTACGGCCAGGCCGACGAAGGGGATGAGGTTCGTGAACACGAGACGTAATAATCCCTGGTCAGGATCACGGTACGTACACGGGCGGGAGAATTACCGGACTCGGTCCGCCGGGCCGCTCCCGTCGCCCGGCCCGCCCTGCCACCGGCTCCGCTCCAGGGCGTACTCGACGTCTCCCTCCTCCCAGCCGTCGATGCTGTCGGGCCACTCGCCGAACCAGCGGCGTACGAAGAGGAGCCCGGCCTTCTCCATCACGCGCCGGGAACGGGAGTTGACGTACATGGTGTCCGCGGTGACCTTCCGCACGCCGAGGTCGGTGAACCCCTTGCAGATCAGGGCGCGGGCTCCCTCGGTGGCGTAGCCGTGTCCCCACGCGGCCCGGTTGAGCCGGTACCCGAGCTCGACGACATCGGCGCTGTCCTCGGCCGTCGGCCGGAACTCGAACCATCCGAAGAAGGCGCCCGTCGCCTTCTCCTCGGCGGCCCAGAAGCCGCGGGTCCCGATGCACGGATGGTCGTGCGTCAGCTGCGGCAGGACGCGCTCGACGATGAACCTGCGGGAGGTGGGCCGGCCTCCGTTGATGAAGCGCATGACCTCGGGGTCGCTGTCGAGAGCGACGAGCCGTTCGATGTCGCCACCGGCCTCGTCGCCGCGGAACGCGCGGAGGACGAGCCGGTCGGTCTCCAGGAAGATGCCGGGCATACGCGCATCTTCGCGGACGCCGGGCGGGCCCGCCGGCGAATAACTCGCCGGCGAACAGGGCCCGGAAAGGCGAGCAGGGCTCAGAAAGGCGAACTCGGCCCGGGAATCGGGGAGTCAGCTGCCGGTCGCCAGCACCGCCCGTACGAAGGCGGCCGGTGGCGCGTAGTCGTGCGCCTCGACGTAGTGGGTGATCAGCTCCGGCGCGGCATAGACGACGCCTTCACCGATGACACGTATCTCGGCACTGCCGCGCGGGCAGTTGTCGCGCGCGGCGCTGAGCCCGAGCATCCGCGCGGCGCACCACGGGCAGAAGTGATAGCCGCGGGTCTGCTGGACCCGGTGCGTGTGCTGCATGTCCCTGAGCGCTTCGACGAGGCCCGGCGGGGCGTCGCCCTTGGCGTACGGCCGCACCCGCGCGAGCCACCCCACGTTCACCTGCGGAAGGCCCCGGAAGTCGCGGGGCGCGTCGGGTTCCCGAGGCGCCATTCTGTCCGTGTCGTACGTGTACGGCGTGAGGTCTGCGTAGTAAGTCATGGTTGCTGTCTACCAGTCGCGTCGCCCTGTGCCCGCCCGCGACGGGCCCGGACCGGCAACGGGTGGCCGAGCAGGTCCCGGGCGGGCCGCACCACGCGCACGCGTGCGAGGTCCCGCACGGGGCCGGGTTCCTCCCAGGCGTGGACGAACCGGTCCGCGTCGCGGTCGAACACGACGGCGCCGCCCGGCAGGTCGATGCCGAACTCTTCCTCGCACCACGTCAGCATCGCCCCGATCAGCCCCTCGGCCCGGAAGTCCGCCTCGGGGAACAGCACCCGGTGGACCGTCAGCACGACGTGCCGGCCCGGCGGCAGGACCGCTTCGACCGCCCCGGCCGCCAGGCCCGCGCCCTGCCGCAGCCGGCCGCCCTCGGCGGGCGTCAGACGCAGCCCCGTGCGGTCGGCGGGCGGGTGGTCCAGGACGGGCGCGACGTCCAGCCAGGTGCGGGCACCGACCCGGTCGCCGGCGTGGGGCGGCGCGGCGACCACCTCCGAGTCGGCCGTGAGGTCGACGGCCACACCCCAGGTGGGGCCGAGCACACGGTAGGCCGTCGTACGGGACACCGTCCGGCTCAGTCCTCGGACGACACCGGAGCGACGCCGATCGGGCAGCTCACGCCCGTACCGCCGATGCCGCAGTAACCCGCCGGGTTCTTGTCGAGGTACTGCTGGTGGTACGGCTCCGCCGGCCAGAAGGGGCGGGTGTCCGCCGGGAGGATCTCCGTGGTGATCGTGCCGTGCCCGGAGTACGTGAGGACCTTCTGGTACGCCTCGCGGGACGCCTCCGCCGCTGCCGCCTGGGCGGGGGAGTGGGTGTAGATCGCCGAGCGGTACTGCGTGCCCACGTCGTTGCCCTGGCGGAAGCCCTGGGTGGGGTTGTGGTTCTCCCAGAAGACCTTCAGCAGTTGCTCGTACGAGACGGCCGACGGGTCGAAGACCACCCGGACCGCTTCCGTGTGGCCCGTCAGGCCCGAGCACGCCTCCTCGTACGCCGGGTTCTCGGTGTAGCCGCCCTGGTAGCCGACGAGCGTCGTCCAGACGCCCTCCGTCTGCCAGAACTTCCGCTCCGCGCCCCAGAAACAGCCCATGCCGAAGTCGGCGATCTCCAGGCCGTCGGGGTACGGGCCCACGAGCGGGTTGCCGAGGACCGTGTGCCGGGAGGGGACCTCGAACTCGGGGGTCGGGCGGCCCTTCAGGGCCTGCTCCGGGGTGGGGAGCTGGGGGGTACGGCCGAACATCATCACTCGGTCTCCTTCGCGGGGGGCGGCACCGGGACAACGTTCCGGCGCCGCCCGGAATTCCGCGCCGGCGGGTCAGCCCGGCAGGGTCGCCGGGCTGCCGCCGTTCGCCTCGTAGCCCGCGACCGCCAGCGCCCGGTACACCGCGTAGTCCGCCGCCGGGTCCGGGCTGTGCGTCCAGGGCAGCGCGCCGACGTGGCCGTCCACGTGCCGCAGCTGGTTCATCGCCTCCGACCAGCGTTCGGCGCGTACCAGGAAGAGGATCAGCAGGTGACGCACGTGCGCCAGCATCGGGTCGTCGGGGCGGGCGGCGTGCACCGCGTAGAGCGCGCCCTCCATGGCCTTCGTCACCACCGCGCTCTGGTAGAAGCCGTTCACGAGGTTGACCTCGGGCAGGTGCTCGTACACGGCGAACAGGGGCAGCGCCGCGAGCAGCGAGCCCTGCGGGGCGCGGGCGGCGGCGGCGGTCGCGAAGGTGTCGGCGGCGTTCCGGGAACCGTGCCACTTCTCGCTGCGGTAGCTCAGCGCGGCGAGGTGCGCGCCCATGTGGGCCGGCGCCCGGTCCAGGATCTTCGCCCAGAGCCGGTCGAACTCCGGCTCGGGGTAGGCCAGCCCGCGCGCGACGGCCAGTTCGACGATGTACGGAACGGGGTCGCCCGGCGAGAGCAGCGCCGCCTCTCCGCACACCGTGCGGGCCTCCTCCAGGATGATCCGGAAGTCGTCGGTGCCCGGCGTCGACGTGCGCCACGCCTGCTGCACCAGGAACTCGGCGTGCACCTGCGCGCCGCCCGCGTCCTTCGGCGACTCGGCCCGCCACGCCCGCAGCCAGCGCCCGCCCTCGCCCGGGTGCTGCGCCAGCTCCAGCGACGCGGCCCCGGCGAAAGCCTGCACGCGCTGCCAGCGCACCTCGCCCTCCTTGGGCGTCCCCGCGAGGAGCTGCGCGGCGGCCCGCCAGTCCTGCGAGCGCTGCACCACTTCCAGGACATCTTCCAGGTCCTGGTCCGGGCCCGGCATGCGCACGTCGAGCAGTTCCTGGCGTACGAAACCGTAGTCGGCCGGGTCGGCGGCCTCGGGGGAACCGGGCGCGACCAGGCGAATGCCGCCGCGCCTGCGCAGGACGACAGGGCCGATGACCGCCGCCAGCATGCACAGAGCGATCAGGAACCAGAGAATCTCCATGGCTCCATTGTCCCGGACCGCGCGGGGACGGCGGTGGGCGGAGGTGCGGACGAACTACGCTCGTGCCTCATGAGTGACGACCACAGCTTCGAGACCCTCGCGATCCACGCCGGAAACACCGCCGACCCCCTGACGGGCGCGGTCGTACCGCCGATCTACCAGGTGTCCACGTACAAGCAGGACGGCGTGGGCGGACTGCGCGGCGGCTACGAGTACAGCCGCAGCGCCAACCCCACCCGCACCGCCCTGGAGGAGAACCTCGCGGCGCTGGAGGGCGGCAGCGTCGGCCTGGCCTTCGCGTCGGGCCTGGCGGCGGAGGACTGCCTGCTGCGTACCCTGCTGAGCCCGGGCGACCACGTGGTCATCCCGAACGACGCCTACGGCGGCACCTTCCGGCTCTTCGCCAAGGTCGTCTCGCGGTGGGGTGTGACCTTCTCGGTCGCGGACAGCTCCGACCCGGCGGCGGTACGGGCCGCCCTGACCCCGAAGACCAAGGTGATCTGGGTCGAGACCCCCTCGAACCCGCTCCTCGGCATCAGCGACATCCAGGCACTCGCGGGCGTCGCGCGCGCGGCCGGCGTACGGCTGGTCGTCGACAACACCTTCGCGAGCCCCTACCTCCAGCAGCCGCTCGCGCTCGGCGCGGACGTCGTCGTGCACTCGACGACGAAGTACATGGGCGGCCACTCCGACGTCGTCGGCGGCGCGCTGATCGTCAATGACACGGCGCTCGGCGAGGAGCTGGCGTACCACCAGAACGCGATGGGCGCGGTCGCCGGGCCGTTCGACGCGTGGCTCGTGCTGCGCGGCATCAAGACGCTCGCGGTCCGGATGGACCGGCACAGCGAGAACGCCACGCGTGTCGCGGACATGCTGACGCGCCACCCCCGCGTCACCCAGGTCCTCTACCCGGGGCTGCCGGAGCACCCCGGTCACGAGACCGCCGCCAAGCAGATGAAGGCGTTCGGCGGGATGGTGTCGTTCCGCGTCGAGGGCGGCGAGGAGGCGGCGGTCGAGGTCTGCAACCGCGCGAAGCTCTTCACGCTGGGTGAGTCGCTGGGCGGCGTCGAGTCGCTGATCGAGCACCCGGGCCGGATGACGCACGCCTCGGTGGTGGGCTCGGCGCTGGAGGTCCCGGGCGACCTGGTGCGGCTGTCGGTCGGCATCGAGTCGGGCGACGACCTGCTGGCCGACCTGAAGCAGATGCTGGGCTGAGCGGGCGCGGGGCGCCGGGCGCGGTGGGGCGGGGCGGGGCGGCCCCCACTCCCACCCGCCCGGCTGCTACCAGCCCTCCAGCGGGGGTGCGATCTCCGACGGTGGCGCCACCCACGGCTGCTCCACCGCCGCCCACACCACGAAGGCCACCACCGCCGACGCGAGCAGCACCCACATCAGCCGCCGCGCCAGCATCCGGCGGCGCAGCAGCCGCGCGCCGCGCTCGGCGGCGTGCGGGCCCAGGTCCGCGGGGACCGGCGGGTGCGCGCCCTCCAGCATCCGCCGCACCTCGTCCTGCTTGCGGTCGGGGAGGCTCACGGCGCCGCCGCGTCCGGCTTGCTGCGCATCGTGGCCACCGCGCGCGTACAGATCGCCCTGACGCGCTCGGCCGGCAGCCCGATCTGCGCCGCCGCCTGTTCCTCGGCGACGCCCTCGTACAGACGCAGGACGAGGATCAGCCGTTCCTGCGGCGTCAGACGGTCCAGCACCCCGCCCCGCGCGGCGGGCCTGCCCCGGTCCGGGACGCAGAGCCGGCCGTGCTGCCGGTAGCGCCACGCGCGAAACGGGCGGCCAGCTCCTGCCGCGTGCGGTCGTACGGGTCCTCGCCGCGCAGCCGCTCCCAGTCCGCGTACGTACGGGCGAGCGCGGCCGTCACCAGCCGCCGCGCCCGCGGGTTGTCGTCCGGCGGCTCGGCCGTCAGCAGCGTCGCGGCATGCAGCAGCCGTCCCGCCGCACCCGCGACGAACGCCTCGAACTCCCGGGCCCTGCGGCGGTGCCGGTCCGCCTGCCGCTCTCGCACGCCCTCATATCAGGCCAGGAACGTGCCTCCGGTCAAGAGGTCGGAGGCACCTGTGAGCCGGCCCCGGCGCCCTCGGCGCCCTGCTCCGTGCCGGCCTCGGTCCCGGCCGCGCTCTGGCGGGCCGACAGCGCGGAATTGAAGCGCGTGAGAAGCGTGCAGAACGAATCCCGCTCCTCCTGCGTCCAGCCCTCGGTCACCTGCGCCATCAGTTCGCGCCGCGACGAGCGCACCTCGTCGAGCCGCGCCTGTCCGCGCGGCGACAGCTGGAGCACGACCGCGCGGCCGTCCTCCGGGTGCGACGTGCGCTTGACGAGGCCCGTGTCGACGAGCGGCGCGACCTGCCTGGTCACGGTCGACGAGTCGATGCCCATGCCCGCGGCCAGCGCCTTGACGCCCATCGGGCCTTCCTGGTCGAGCCGGTTGAGCAGCAGATAGGCCGCGCGGTCCATGGAGTTGCGGACCTGGCCCACGCCGCCGAGCCTGGTCTGCTCGGCGCGGCGGGCGAAGACGGCCACCTGGTGCTGGAGGGCATCGAGGAGGCCGGTGTCCGGATCAGTCGTCATGTCCTGGGAAGTGGGCATGGCTGGGGGCTCTCTTCGTGCGGTGGTCGGTTTGGTGGGGGACAGAGTACGCGGGTGGCAGCGGGTGCGTACCGGCGCTGCGAGAAACGGTGGGAAGGCCCCTCGGACCCCCGCGACCGTCCCGCCGCCGAGCTGCCAGACTTGCGGGCATGAGCTTCCGTACGTCCGACCCCTTCCGCAACCTCATCCTCGACGACATCCTCGGGGCGCAGAAGATGCTCTCCGGTGTCGCGAGGAGCACGGCGATGGAAGGCAGCCGGCATCTGTCGAAGCTGGTCGGGTCGCCGGTCCACCTCAAGTGCGAGAACCTCCAGCGCACCGGATCGTTCAAGCTGCGCGGCGCTTACGTACGGATCGCCGGGCTCTCCCCGGAGCAGCGCCCGGCAGGCGTCGTCGCCGCCAGCGCCGGCAACCACGCGCAGGGCGTCGCGCTCGCCTCCACCCTCCTCGGCGTACGCTCCACGGTCTTCATGCCGCTCGCAGCGCCCCTGCCGAAGGTCGCGGCGACGCGGGAGTACGGCGCCGAGGTGCGCCTGCACGGCCAGGTGGTCGACGAGACGCTGGCCGCCGCGCAGGACTACGCGGACCGGACGGGCGCCGCGTTCATCCACCCCTTCGACCACCCCGACATCGTCGCCGGCCAGGGCACGATCGGCCTGGAGATCCTGGAGCAGTGCCCGGAGGTACGGACGATCGTCGTGGGGGTGGGCGGCGGCGGGCTGGCCGCCGGGATCGCGATCGCGGTGAAGGCGCTGCGCCCCGACGTGCGGATCATCGGCGTACAGGCGGCGAACGCGGCGTGCTATCCGCCGTCGCTGGCGGCCGGGCGGCCGGTGTCGGTCGACACGGCGCAGACGATGGCGGACGGCATCAAGGTCGGGCGCCCCGGCGACGTGCCCTTCGCGGTGATCAACCAGCTGCTCGACGGGATCGTGACGGTCAGCGAGGACGAGCTGTCGAGCGCCCTGCTGCTCTGCCTGGAGCGGGCCAAGATGGTCGTCGAGCCGGCCGGGGCGAGCCCGGTCGCGGCGCTGCTGAGCAAGCCGGAGTCGTTCGAGGGGCCGGTGGTCGCCGTCCTGTCGGGCGGCAACGTCGACCCGCTGCTGATGCAGCGCATCCTGCGCCACGGCATGGCGGCGGCCGGCCGGTACCTGTCGCTGCGCCTGCGCCTGACGGACCGTCCGGGCGCCCTGGCCGCCATGCTGGGGGTGCTGTCGGTGGTCGACGCCAACGTGCTCGACGTGGGCCACGTACGGACCGACCCACGGCTCGGGCTCACCGAGGTCGAGGTGGAGCTGCATCTGGAGACGAAGGGCCCCGAGCACTGCGCCGAGGTCAGGTCGGTGCTGCGCGACGCGGGGTACACCGTCATGTCGTAGGTCCGCGGGTTCGTCGAACCCCTCCCCAGGACGCGATGTATCGCGTTACGGTGAACACCTCGTGCTTCAGCTTCGCCGGGCAGGACAAGTCCGGCAAACCTAAGATTCGCGTAGGAATTCGCCCTAACCCGGGGGGCCCGCAATGCCAGGCGCCATCCACGCCGAAGGTCTGGTGAAGACCTTCGGCGACGTAAAGGCTCTCGACGGTGTCGATCTCGACGTCCCGGAAGGCACGGTCCTCGGCCTCCTCGGCCCGAACGGGGCCGGCAAGACCACCGCCGTGCGGGTACTGACCACGCTGCTCCAGCCGGACAGCGGCAAGGCGGTCGTCGCGGGCCTCGACGTCCTCAAGCACCCCAACGAAGTGCGCCGGTGCATCGGACTGTCCGGCCAGTTCGCCGCCGTCGACGAGTACCTCACCGGGCGCGAGAACCTCCAGATGGTGGGCAGGCTCTACCAGATGTCCGCGAAGGCGTCGAAGGCACGGGCCGAGGAGCTGCTGGAGCGCTTCAACCTCGCCGACGCCGCAGGCCGTACGGCCAAGACCTACTCCGGCGGTATGCGCCGGCGGCTCGACCTCGCCGCCGCCCTCGTCGTCAGCCCGCCCGTGATGTTCATGGACGAGCCGACCACCGGACTCGACCCGCGCAACCGCCAGCAGCTGTGGGAGGTCATCCGGGAACTCGTCTCGGGCGGTACGACGCTCCTGCTCACCACCCAGTACCTCGAAGAGGCCGACCACCTGGCCCACGACATCTGCGTCATCGACCACGGCCGGGTCATCGCCCGCGGCACCTCCGACCAGCTCAAGGCCCAGACCGGCGGTGAGCGCATCGAGGTGGTCGTGCACGACCCCGAGCACCTCGCCACCGCCGACGAGGTCCTGCGCACCTTCGGCAAGGGCGCGAGCAAGACCGAGCTGCACACCCGCCGGATCACCGTCCCGGTCACCGGTGGCGCCAAACTGCTCGCCGAGGTCATCCGCGAGCTGGACACCCGCGGGGTCGAGATCGACGACATCGGGCTGCGCAGGCCCACCCTCGACGACGTCTTCATCTCCCTGACGGGTCACGCGGCCGAGGTCGCCGAGGAAGAAGCGGAGGCCGCCAAGTGAGCGCTGTAACGGACACCGCACCCGGCCCCAGGGCTCCACAGCCGCGCGGCGGCCTCGTCCAGTCGGCCACCGACTCGCTCGTCATCGCCAAGCGGAATCTGATCCGGATGGCCCGGATCCCCGAGATGGTCGTCTTCGGGCTGATCCAGCCCATCATGTTCGTGGTGCTGTTCACCTACGTGTTCGGCGGCTCCATCCAGGTCGGCGGGTCCACCTCCGCCTCGGCCTACCGCGAGTTCCTGATGGCGGGCATCTTCGCCCAGACCGTCACCTTCGCGACCGCCGGTGCGGGCGCGGGCATCGCGGACGACATGCACAAGGGCCTCATCGACCGCTTCCGGTCGCTGCCCATGGCCCGCGGGGCCGTCCTCACCGGCCGTACCCTCGCCGACCTCGTGCAGACCGCGCTCACGCTGGTGGTGCTGGCGATCGTCGCCGTCGTCGTCGGCTGGCGCGTGCACGAGAACATGGCCAAGGTCCTGCTCGGCTTCCTGCTGCTTCTCCTGCTCGGCTACGCCTTCTCCTGGATCGGCGCCCTGATCGGCCTCTCCGTCCGCACACCGGAGGCGGCGACGTCCGGCGGGCTGATCTGGCTCTTCCCGCTCACGTTCATCTCGAACGCCTTCGTCGACGCGAACCAGATGCCGCCCTTCCTCCAGCACATCGCCGAGTGGAACCCGTTCAGCGCCACCGTGCAGGCGTGCCGCGAGCTGTTCGGCAATCTGCCGCCCGGCTTCCAGACCTCCGACGCCTGGCCCATGCAGAACCCGGTCCTCGCCTCGGTGCTGTGGTCGGTGCTGATCCTGGTGGTCTTCCGCACCCTCGCCGTGCGCAAGTACCGCTCGGCGTCGGTCTGACCGTACGCACGCACGAAGCCCCCGGCCGGGACGTCCCGGCCGGGGGCTTCGTTACTGTCCTGCTCAGGCGCGGTACGGCGTGGCTTCGAGGATCGTCACCGAAGCCTTCTTGCCGTTCGGCAGCTCGTACTGCGCTTCCTCGCCGACCTTCTTGCCCATCACGCCGGTGCCCAGCGGGGACTGCGGCGAGTAGGTCTCGATCTCGGAGCTCGCGTACTCGCGGGAGGCGAGCAGGAACGTCATCGTGTCGTCCTCGTCGCCGTCGAAGGCGATCTTGACGACCGTGCCGGGGGCCACGACGCCGCTGGTGGTGGGGGCCTCGCCGACCTTCGCGTTCTCCAGGAGCTGGGTCAGCTGGCGCACACGGAGCTCCTGCTTGCCCTGCTCCTCCTTGGCCGCGTGGTACCCGCCGTTCTCGCGCAGGTCCCCCTCTTCGCGGGCAGCCGCGATCTTGCCGGCGATCTCCGTGCGTGCGGGACCCGACAGGTACTCCAGCTCGGCCTTGAGCTGGTCGTACGCCTCCTGGGTCAGCCAGGTGACGCTTTCGCTGGTCTGGGTCACAGGTGCTCCTCGTCGGTACTTGGAATACAAAGCAAGCATCGCCCTACCCAGAAGGATGTGCCTCCAGGGGCGGGCGAAACCACGAGCCTAACAATTCAGGCGGAAAAGGGGGAGGAGGAAAACGGCAAGAGACGGATCTCCGCAGGTCAGCCGGTGGAACCGCCGTCAGCGGTGCAGCCTGTCAGCTCAGTGCTGGTGGCCCTGGCCGTCGTACGGACCGTATAGATCTCGTCGATGCGCGCGGTGCCCGTCCGGTCGATACGGACGTCCCTGCGGCCCACCTCGGCGCCGTCCTCGGCGAGTGAGCGCAGGGTGCAGGTACCGGTCGCGTCCGCCTTCTTGCGTACTTCGAGGTGGACCTTCACCTCGGAGTCCGAGACCGTGGTGAACTTGATCAACTCGGCGCTGATCTTCTGGCCGGTGACGTAGTCGTAACCGAACCAGGCCGTCATCGCCAGCAGGGCGGCGCCCAGCACGGAGCCCACGATCTTGAGCTTGCGGTCCGCGCGCTCGTCCGCCGAGCGGCCGTAACGGCCCTCGGGCAGGTCCTGACGCACCGCGCTCATGATCGTTCCTCCTGGGTCGGGAACTCCGGAATTTTCCGCCCCCTGATTCGGTCACTATAGAAGCCGCTTATTGCGCCGAATCACTGAGGATCGAGTCTTGACTGAGCAGCTGCGACTGATGGCCGTTCACGCCCACCCCGACGACGAGTCGAGCAAGGGTGCGGCGACCATGGCCAAGTATGTGTCCGAGGGGGTGGACGTGCTGGTCGTGACCTGCACGGGGGGCGAGCGCGGTTCCATCCTCAATCCCAAGCTCCAGGGCGACAGGTACATCGAGGAGCACATCCACGAGGTCCGCAAGAGGGAGATGGACGAGGCCCGCGAGATCCTCGGCATCCGCCAGGAGTGGCTCGGCTTCGTCGACTCCGGCCTCCCCGAGGGCGACCCGCTACCGCCGCTGCCGCAGGGCTGCTTCGCCCTGGAGGACATCGACGTCGCGGCCGGCCGGCTGGTGAAGTCCATCCGTGCGTTCCGCCCGCAGGTCATCACGACGTACGACGAGAACGGCGGCTACCCGCATCCCGACCACATCATGACCCACAAGATCACGATGGTGGCCTTCGAGGGCGCTGCGGACACCGAGAAGTTCCCCGAGGCGGAGTTCGGCCCCGCCTACCAGCCGCAGAAGCTCTACTACAACCAGGGCTTCAACCGGCCGCGCACCGTCGCGCTCCACGAGGCGCTCCTGGCGCGCGGCATGGAGTCGCCGTACGGGGAGTGGCTGGAGCGCTGGAAGGAGTTCCAGCGGGCGGAGCGGACGCTGACCACGTACGTTCCGTGCGCGGACTTCTTCGAGATCCGCGACAAGGCGCTCATCGCGCACGCGACGCAGATCGACCCGGACGGCGGCTGGTTCCGCGTCCCGATGGACGTCCAGCGGGAGGTCTGGCCGACGGAGGAGTACGAGCTGGCCAAGTCGCTCGTCGATACGTCCCTCCCCGAGAGCGACCTGTTTGCGGGCATCCGCGACAATGCCTGATGTGAACGTAACCCTGGCAATGACGCAGTTCGTGCCGCTCGCCGCGGACAAGTTCGACAAGAACAAGGTGACCCCGGGTGTTCTCGGGTTCCTGGTGTTCGCGGCGCTGGCTGTCGGCGTGTGGATGCTGATGAAGTCGATGAACCGGCACATGGGCAAGGTCAACTTCGAAGAGGCGCCGGACCCGGCCGCGGAGCGGGAGAAGGTGGCCGCCCCGGCTTCCGGCTCCGCTTCCGCCGCCGGTTCCGCTTCGGCGCCGGCCCCGGAGGACCCGGCGGGGGACCGCCCCAAGGACGTGTAGGGCCGGAGAGGGGCGGGGGACGGGCCCTGCGGGGGGCTTGTTCCCCTGCCCGTCCCTCCCCGGCACCGGCGCGCCCCGGTGCGGGCTTACCCCCGCGCCGCCCCCACCGGCACCCCCATGACCTCCCGCGCATGCCGGTTCGGCACCATGCCGAGCCGCCATGCCTGCCAGCCCTCCGACAGGTCCACGCCCCGTTCCAGGACCAGGCCGTACGCCTCCGCGCAGTCCTCCAGCTTGCCGTCGCGGGTCGGGTGGGCCGCCGCGATCAGCTGGGACAGCTCCTCCTGGGCCACCGCGGTGCCCACCTCCGAGCCCCCCGGCGAACCGAACGGCAGCAGCGTGCAGCGCAGGAAGCGCGCCCAGTCCGCGCCGCGCCGGTCGTCGTACGACATGAAGAGGCGCACCGCCTGGTCGCACAGCTCCAGCGCCTGCGCCGGCCGGTTGTTGCCCGCGTCCACGATGGCCAGCTCCAGGCACGTCCACGCCTCGCCGTGCGCGACCCCGATGCGGTGGAAGTCGGCGCGCGCGTCCACCAGAAGCTGACGTGCGAAGCCGGAATTGCGTAGATTGCCGGTCTGTGCCGCCCGCTGGTCACGCGTGACGCGGCCCGAGTGGTGGCGGGCGCAGGCCAGCCCGTACACGTCCCGCATCCGCGAGAACATCCCGCGCGCCCGCTCCAGCTCGCGCACCGCCTGGTCCGTGTCGCCGCGCTCCTCCAGCGCCTGCCCGAGGTAGTACAGCGTCCACGCCTCGCCCCGCGCGTCCTCCGCCTCCCGGTGGCGCGCCAGCGCCTGGCGCAGCCGGTCGACGGCCTCGGACGCGTCGCCGTCCACCAGCCGCGCCCGGGCCAGCTGCGTCAGCGCCCACGCCTCGCCGCGCCCGTCGCGCGTACGCCCGTACAGATCCTGCGCCTCGCGCAGCTGCTCCTCCGCCCGCGGGACGTCGCCCAGCCGCAGGTACACCTGGCCGAGCTGGAAGTGCGCCCACGCCAGCCCGTGCAGGCTCTCGCTCTCGCGGTGGAGGACGAGGGCGGTGTCGAGGTGGGTGACGGCGTCGGCGAGGTTCGCCCGGTCACGTTCCACCGCCGCCAGCGCGTGCAGCGTCCACGCGCGGTCGGCGGCCAGCTCGTCCGACGCCTGGAGGGCGAGCGCCTCGCCCAGCTTCGCCGCCGCCTCCGTCAGGTTGCCCTGGTGGTGGAGCGTGATGCCCAGCGAACACAGGGCGCGGGCGGCGCCGGCCTCGTGCTGCGCCTCGAAGTACAGATCGACGACCGACGACAGCGTCGTACGGGCCTTGTCCAGCTCGCCGAGCTGGCGGGCCGCGATGCCCGTACGCCACTGCACCGACCGCACCAGCAGGCCCTGGCCCACGGCCTGCGTCAGCTCGCTGATCTCACCCAGGCGGTACAGGTCGCCGCGCAGCAGGCAGTAGTCGCACAGTGCGCCCAGCAGATTCAGCACGGCCTGCTGGTCGACGCCCTCCGCCTGGCGCAGCGCCGCCGTGATGAAGCTCGACTCGTCGTCCAGCCAGCGCAGGGCGGCGTCGAGCGAGGTGAACCCGTGGGCGCCGAAGTGGTCCGCCCGCGTCGACGTCTTGCCGTCGACCAGGCGGATCACCGCGTCGGCCAGCTCGCCGTAGTTGCGGATCAGCCGCTCCTGCGCCGCCGCCCGCTCCGCCGGCTCCTCCTCGTCGAGCAGCCGCCCGTGCGCGAAGGCCCGTACGAGATCGTGCAGGCGGTAGCGGCTGCCCCGGACGTGGTCGATCAGGCCCGCCTGCGCCAGCGCGGCCAGCAGACGCTGAGCCTCGTGCTCGTCGGTGGCCAGCAGCGCCGCTGCCGCCGCCGCGCCGAGGCTCGCCCGCCCCGCGAGCGCGAGGCGGCGCAACAGGCGGCGGGCCGCGTCCGGCTGGTCGGTGTAGCGCAGCCACAGCGCCCGCTCCACCGGATCGACCGGACCGTACGCCGCGAGATCCGCCGCCAGCGCACGCGGGGTCCGCGCGCCGAGGGAGGACCCCGCGACGCGCAACGCCAGTGGCAGCCCGCCGCACAGCTCGGCGATCCGGTCCGCCGCCTCCGCGTCGTACGGCCCCTCCTTCTCCTCGGCCACCCCCCGCAGCAGCTCCTCCGCGCCCGCGGTGTCCAGCGCCTCCACCGGCAGCTGGTGCACCCACGCGGGGAAGTCGGCGGGCAGATCGAGCGGCTCGCGGGCCGTCACCAGCACCAGGCTGTCCGAGCGCTCCGGCACCAGCGTGCGCACCTGCGCCGCGTCCGAGGCGTCGTCCAGCACCACCGTCACCGGCAGCCCCGTCAGATGCTGGTGGTACAGCTCGGTCAGCCGGCGCAACTGCTGCTCCCGCGAGGAGCTTCCCCCCGCTCCGGCCCCGGCTCCAGCTCCGGCTCCGGCCCCAGCTCCGGCTCCGGCTCCGGCTCCCGATTCCGCTCGGGCAGGGGAGACCCCGTTCCGGAAGAGCAGCTGCTCGCGCGGAGCGCCGAGCCGGTTGAGCAGATGCAGCAGCGCCTCCCGTGTCGACAGCGGCGTCTCGCCCGCCGCGTCACCGCGCAGATCCACCACGCACGCGCCCCGGAACTGGTCCCGCAGGTGATGCGCCGCCCGCACCGCCAGCGTCGTCCGCCCCGAACCCGGCGCCCCGTGCAGCACCACCACCGTCGGCCGCGTCTCCGTGCTGGCCCGCGCCGCGTGCACCCACTGCGCGATCTGCCCCATCGCCGTCCGCCGCCCCGCGAACGGCCCCTCGGGCTCCGGCAGATGCGCGAAGGACTGCTCCAGTACGGACCGCCTGCGCGCCGCCTGGCTGCGGTCGGCCCCGCGCAGCTGTCCGACGACGGCGGCCTTCTTCGCCGTACCTGTACGCCCGCGGGTGGCGGCCAGCAGGACATGCTGCTGGTCCAGGAACGGCCGTATCCCCCGTACGTCCAGCGCCGTCAGCCACTCCAGCCTGAGCTGCTCGGAACCGCCGGACCGGTCCGGCGCGCCGGCCCTGCGGTGTGCGGCGGGCCAGTGCGAGGCGGTGATCCTGGCGACGGTGGCGGCGGCCCCGGCGACGGCGACGACGGCGCCGGCGGTGAGCGCCGTGCCCGCGCCCGTACCGAGGGCCAGGTCCGCACCGAAGGCGGCGACTGCGGCAACGGCCGCGACCAGGGCGGGAGTTGCGAGAGCCGGCCCGCTGAATCGTTCCGCCAGGGACTGCTGCCCGGCCCGCGCCTCGTCCAGCGCCCGGACGTAGGCGGCGTACTCCTCCCCGGCCCGCGCCGCGATCTCCTCCAGCGCGTCCCTCCCGCGTGCCAGCAGCGCCTGACCGTCGACCCGGCCGCCCGACCGCCGTACCTGTTCCTCGACGGCCCGTACCAACAGCCGCTCGGCTTCCGCCCGGTGGCTGTCCCGCATGTGCGTCCCCCTCCGACAGCAACGATGTGCGGGACAAGTGTCCTGCTTGACGCGCGTCAGCGCGAGAGTGAGCACCTTCGGGACCTCGGAGGACTTCCGTAGCGCGAATCCCCCGGGGTGAACGACCGGGGCCCGGGCGGACCCGGTGGCCTCGCCCGCACATGCCGCCCGAGCCGGGCTCGCGGGCTTGTCGCACGCGGTGAGGCAGGATGGGAGTATGCCGAACCGCCTGGCTCATGAGACGTCTCCGTACCTGCTCCAGCACGCCGACAACCCAGTCGACTGGTGGCCGTGGTCACCCGGGGCCTTTGAGGAGGCGCGACGGCGGGAGGTTCCGATTCTGCTCAGTGTTGGCTATTCGAGTTGTCACTGGTGCCATGTCATGGCGCACGAGTCCTTCGAGGACGAGCCGACCGCCGCGTACCTCAACGAGCACTTCGTCAACGTCAAGGTGGACCGCGAGGAGCGGCCCGATGTCGACGCCGTCTACATGGAAGCGGTGCAGGCCGCGACCGGGCAGGGCGGCTGGCCGATGACCGTCTTCCTGACCGCCGACGCCGAGCCCTTCTACTTCGGTACGTACTTCCCGCCCGAGCCCCGGCACGGCATGCCCTCCTTCCGGCAGGTTCTGGAGGGCGTCAGCAACGCCTGGGTGGGCCGGCGGGACGAAGTCACCGAGGTCGCCGGGAAGATCGTCCGGGATCTGAGTGAGCGCTCGCTCGCGTACGGGGCGCCCGAACTGCCGGCGGAGGAGGAGCTGGCGCAGGCGCTGCTCGCGCTGACGCGGGACTACGACTCGACCCGCGCCGGCTTCGGCGGCGCGCCGAAGTTCCCGCCGTCCATGGTGGTGGAGTTCCTGCTGCGGCATTACGCGCGTACGGGGTCCGAGGGGGCCCTGCACATGGCCTCGCACACCTGCGAGGCGATGGCGCGCGGGGGAATTTACGACCAGCTCGCAGGCGGCTTCGCGCGCTATTCCGTCGACCGCGAATGGGTCGTGCCGCACTTCGAGAAGATGCTGTACGACAATGCGCTGCTGTGCCGGGTCTACGCCCACCTGTGGCGGGCCACCGGTTCGGAACTCGCGCGGCGGGTGGCGCTGGAGACCGCGGACTTCCTGGTGAGCGAACTGCGTACGCACGAAGGCGGATTCGCGTCTGCGCTGGATGCCGACAGCGACGACGGCACCGGCAGGCATGTCGAGGGCGCGTACTACGTATGGACGCCGGGGCAGCTTCGTGAGGTGCTGGGAGAGCAGGACGCGGAGTTCGCCGCCCGGCTCTTCGGGGTGACGGAGGAGGGAACGTTCGAGGAGGGCGCGTCCGTACTTCAGCTCCCGGTGGGGGAGGGCGTGGCCGACGCGGCGCGGGTGGCCGATGTCCGGGCCCGGCTGCTGGCGGCGCGCGGCGGGCGGGAGCGGCCCGGACGGGACGACAAGATCGTGGCCGCCTGGAACGGGCTCGCGATCGCCGCGCTGGCCGAGACCGGGGCGTACTTCGACCGGCCGGACCTGGTCGAGCGGGCGACCGAGGCGGCGGATCTGCTGGTGCGGGTGCACATGGACGAGGGGGCGCGGCTGACCCGTACGTCCAAGGACGGGCGGGCCGGGGCGAACGCGGGCGTGCTGGAGGACTACGCCGACGTGGCGGAGGGGTTCCTCGCGCTCGCGGCCGTGTCGGGCGAAGGGGTGTGGCTGGAGTTCGCCGGATTCCTGCTGGACATCGTCATCGACCAGTTCGTGGGTGAGGACGGGACGCTGTTCGACACGGCTCACGACTCCGAGAAGCTCATCAGGCGGCCGCAGGACCCGACGGACAACGCGACTCCCTCGGGGTGGACGGCCGCGGCGGGTGCGCTGCTGTCGTACGCCGCGCACACGGGGTCCGAGGCGCACCGGAGCGCGGCGGAGCGGGCGCTGGGTGTCGTGAAGACGCTCGGGCCGCGCGTGCCGAGGTTCATCGGGTGGGGTCTCGCGGTCGCCGAGGCGGCGCTGGACGGGCCGCGCGAGGTGGCGGTGGTGGGCGCGGGCGGCGACCCGCTGACGAAGGAACTGCACCGGGTGGCGCTGCTGAGCGGTGCGCCGGGGGCGGTGGTCGCGGCGGGTGAAACGGGCAGCGACGAGTTCCCGCTGCTGGCGGACCGGGGGCCCGGCGCGTACGTGTGCCGGCACTTCGTGTGCGACGCGCCGACCTCGGATCCGGCGGTGCTGCGGGAGCGCCTGGGCGAGGCTCCGCGCTAGCTTCGGCGGGCCCCGGCATCCCGTGACGTGCCCCGCTTCGGGAAAGGGCGGGCAGGGACGAAGAACCCCCGCCCGCCCCGCCCCGGCGTTACGGTGTCGGATCGGGAAGCGGGGTCTCCACCCGTACCGGTTCGGACGTGGCGCGCGCGCCGCGCCGGCGGTACAGCCACCGGTCCACCAGCAGGAACCGGCCCGCGAAGACCACCACCATGCTGACCGCCGTCGCGGGGACCGGGTCCAGCCCGCCCCAGGCGATGAACAGCGCCGCCAGCGGCAGCCGGGCGACCAGGTCCGCGTTCCCCACGGCCGCGAACGTGAGCAGCCGCACCGACCGGCGCCGGTGGCTCCGCCGCAGGCGGTAGAGCAGCGAGTCGACCAGGAGGAAGTTCCAGAGAAGGCCCGCCTGGTTGGCGATGATCTCGGCCGGGGCGTAGTGCATGCCGCCCGGACCGTTGAGGAGCCACAGCAGCGCCAGGTTCGGTACGAACCCGGACAGCCCGATCAGGCCGAAGACGGCGACCCGCGCCCGCGGGTCCGCGGTGCGCAGCGTGACGAGGTGGCGCAGGAAGCGCAGGCCCTCGCGCACCGTCGACTTGGACTCGCCCGCGTGCCGCTCCCCGAAGGCGTACGGCACCTCGGTGATCCCGGCCGGCCGGCAGCGTACAGCCAGTTCGAGCAGGATCTTGTAGCCGAGCGGCTGGAGGCCGTCCTCCCCGGTGGCGGCCCGGTCCACCGCCTCCCGGCGGATCGCGAAGAAGCCGCTCATCGGGTCGGTCAGGCCGCGCAGCGCCCGTGGGAACAGCGACTTGGTGACGGCCGTGGACACGCCGGACACCAGCGTCCGGTAGGCGCCCGCGAGCCCGGACCGGCTGCCGCCCGCCGCGTACCGGCTGGCGACGACGAGCTCCGCGCCGGTCGACCTGCCCCGTGCGAGCAGCTCGGGAACGAGCTCCGGCGGGTGCTGGAGGTCGGCGTCGATGACGACGATCCAGGGGGCGGCGGAGCGGCCGATGCCCTCGACGACCGCGCCGCCGAGGCCGCCGGTCGGCTCCGCCCTGTGGTGCAGGACGACGGGAAGCGGAGAGGAGCCCGCCGCGTCCTCGATGACCTCGCAGGTGTGGTCCGTCGAATCGTCCGCGAAGATCACCTCGGCGCTGAGGCCGGCCGAGGCCATGGCCGCGCCGATCCGGTGCAGCAGCTCGTGGATGTTGCCGGCCTCGTTGTAGGTCGGTACGACGACGGACACGTCGAGAGCCGTGCCGAACGGCACGTCGAGGGGCATGTCGACGGGCAGGTCGAGCGGGTCCGCCGTCACCGCGCCTCCCGCTGGGGTTCCAGGTGGGCGCCGATGTGCGAGGTGAGTTCCCAGTCCCTGCGCCCGGTGTACTCGCGCCAGACGGCGCGCAGAGCGGCCGCGGCGAGTACGACGGCGTACACCGGGCCTCCGACCGTGAGCTTCACGTACTGCCACGGACCGATCCGGAAACCGTACTCGCGGCCGAAGTCGTGCAGGGCGACGGCCTCGAAGACCATCATCGCGGCCATCGGCACCATCGGGAGCCAGGCGACGAGCGCGATGGGCAGGGACACCCCGCCGACCCAGGCCAGCAGCAGGCCGAGCGGGATCATGATGCCGGTGGCCGCCTGGAGGAACGGCGTCGAGAGGGTGTAGCGCGCCAGGAGGCGCTGGCGCCAGCCCGGGAGCCCGCGCCACTCGCCCTTGCGCAGGACCTGGAGGAAGCCCTGGTTCCAGCGGGTGCGCTGCTTGTAGAGGGCGAGCAGCGTGTCGGGCGTCTCCTCGCGGGTGACGAGCGCGGCGTGGTACGCGACGACGACCTTGGCGCCGCGCGAGGACAGCCGTACGCCCAGGTCGCAGTCCTCGGCGAGGCAGTCGCCGTCCCAGCCGCCGGTCTCGCGCAGCAGCGCGGCCCGGACGAAGACGGTGTTGCCGCCGAGCGGGATGAACCCCTTGCGGGCGTGCAGGTGCAGCCGGCTGCGGAACCAGAAGAAGTACTCCAGGCAGTTGCGCAGGCTGTACCAGCTCGTGTCGTAGTTGACGAGCTGTACGCCGCCCTGCACCACGTCCGCGTCGTCGCGGCGGAAGGCGAAGTCGACGTGGCTGAGCAGCTCGGGGTGGACGATGTCCTCCGCGTCGAACACGCCGACCACGTCGCCCTTCGCGTACGGCAGCGCGGTGTTGAGGGCGCGCGGCTTGTTCTTGGCCGCGTGCTGGTCCACCACGGTCTGCACCTTGTGCGGGTGTTCGGCGGCGAGCTGATGGGCGATGGCCGCGGTGCCGGGGTCGTCGTGGCCGACGATCAGCACGATCTCGAAGGCGGGATGGCCGATCTTCAGCATGTTCTCGACCGTGTGCCTGAGCACGGTCTCTTCGTGCCGGGCCGGGACGAGCAGCGAGAACGACACCCCGTGGTGTCCGTCCGGTTCGGCGAAGGCGGTCGCTTCCAGCGTCTCTGGCGTGCGCCAGGCGTGGACCATCCACCACAGCGTGACGCCGGCGGTGGCCATGAGTACGAGCGAGTCCAATAAAAGGACAGCGGAGACCATGAATTCCCCCTGGGTCTTCCTCGGTGTTCTGTTATTTCTCTCCCCGCCGGGGAAGCTAGCAGGTGCTTGTTTAAGGCGGCAACGAGGCATGGGTGACACACCGCCTCCATAAGCGGAATTCCAGATTCTTCTTATGTGGCCTGCCCGTTGTGTGCCATGCTGCTGCGGCATGCCCGGGTCCGGGGGGTCGGATCCGGGGTGTTGCAGGCCAGGGGGGTCTTCAGGGTGGGGGGATCTGCATGAGCAGTGCTGTGCTGCGCGCCAATACCCGTAACGGTCCGGAATTACGGCCTCGTCACGCCGCGTCCACATCTCGCAAAGCGCCGGAATCACCGGTCGGGTCAACGTTTCTCAGAGATTTCGTCTGGGTGGCTCCGCTGTTGATTCTGATCATTTCCGTACGTGCCTGGAACATCGGCAATTTCCCGTTCCCCAATGACGACGAGGGAACGTACCTGGCCCAGGCGTGGGCCGTACGCAACGGGGACCTCGCCCACTACACCTACTGGTACGACCATCCGCCGTTCGGCTGGATACAGCTCGCGGGGCTGGCCTGGCTTCCCGCCTGGCTCTTTCCCGAACTGCCGACGTTCGTCCAGGGCCGCGTCGCCATGCTGCCCGTCGTCGCCGCCGGCGCCGCCCTCGTGTTCGTCGTGGGCCGCCGCATCGGTCTCGGCCGCCCGGCCGCCGCATTCGCCATGCTGCTGTACGGGCTCTCACCGCTCGCGGTGACCCTGCACCGGCAGATATACCTCGACAACTTCGCGGTCGTCTGGGCGCTGGCCGCCTTCGCTCTCGCCCTGTCGCCCCGCCGCCACCTGTGGCACCACATCGCCGCGGGCAGCGCATTCGCCCTCGCCGTCCTCTCCAAGGAGACGATCGCGGTCCTGCTGCCCGTCGTGCTGGTGACTCTGTGGCACGGCAGCCATCCGAGGACCCGCAAGTTCTCGTTCGCCGGCTTCGGCTCGGGACTGGTCCTCACCGGCCTCTTCTACCCGCTGTACGCCACGCTCAAGGGCGAACTGGTGCCGGGCGCCGGCCACGTCTCGCTCCTCGGCACGCTCAAGTTCCAGCTCGGCGGGCGCGAGGGCAGCGGCTCCGTCTTCGAGGACGGGACCGACGCCAACACGCTGATCCTCGACTGGTTCTCGCGCGACCCCTATCTGCTGGCCGCCGGCTGCGCGGCCGCCGTGATCGGCCTCGCCGTACGCCGCCTGCGCCCCGTCGCCCTCGCCGTCCTGGTGCTGGCCCTGGTCGCACTGCGCCCCGGCGGCTACCTGCCGCAGATGTACGTCGCCCAGTTGCTGCCCTTCCTCGCGCTCACCGTGACCGGACTGGGGTGCGCGCTCGTCGCCCTCGTCCCGTCCCGCCACCGCGCGCTGCGCCCGGCGGCGGTCACCGCCCTGCTGGCCGTCGCCGCCGTGTTCGTGGCCCCGCACTGGTACCGCGAGGACCGGGACACCGTGCGCGGCGACGACAACGGCGTCTACCACGCGGCCTCCCGCTGGCTGCGCGAGACGCCGGTCGGCGACCGGGAACGCACCCGCGTCGTCACCGACGGCGTGCTGTGGCTGGACGCCGTCGAGGCCGGATACCGGCCGGGCACCGGCGCCATCTGGCACTACAAACTCGACCAGGACCCCGCGGTCGCCAGGACACTGCCGCGCGGCTGGAAGGACATCGACTACGTCGTGTCCACGCCCGCCCTGCGCGGCGAACAGCACAATCTGCCCACGCTGCGGGACCTGTTCGAGCACAGCGAACCGGTCGCGAGCTTCGGGGAGGGGGACGGCCGGATCGACATCCTCCGGGTCGACCGGGCCGACCGGCGCAAGCAGCCGCTCCAGAAGGGGGAGGGATGACCCCGCACCACTCGTACCGAAGGAACGCAGGGAGACCCGGGCGCGGCAGGATGCGCCTTTTCCTCACCGCGTTGGCCCTGCTCGCCGCGGGCTTCGGGCTGGCGCCGCTCGACGCCACACCCGCCAGCGCCGCGCCGAACCTGATAGCCAATCCCGGTCTGGAAACGCTCGACGCGCAGGGGGAGTTCCCCGAGTGCTTCGAGAAGTCCGGCTGGGGCGACAACGACTACACGTACACGGTGACGGACGACGCACACTCCGGGGACCGCGCCCTGCGCATCGACCTCACCCGCCGCACCGACGGCGACCGCAAGGCGATGATGCTGGAGAACGCGTGCGCGCCGAAGGTCACCGAGGGCCATCAGTACGACCTTTCCCTCTGGTACAGGTCGACGTCGCCCGATGTGGCCATGACGCTGTTCCGGCACGACAAGACGGCCGGCTGGGTCTTCTGGGCCGACCTCAACACCCTGCCGCAGAGTGCGGCGTACGCCCGTACCGAGGTCCGTACCCCGGTCGTTCCCGCGAACACCGACCAGATCACCTGGGGCGCGGCCCTCTACGGCGTCGGTTCGCTCACCACGGACGACTACGCGATGGTGGACGCGACCGTCGTGCCCGAGCCGCCCGTCGACCCGTGCGAGGGCAAGGGGCCCGAGTGCAAGGGCCAGTGGACGGTCCAGACCGCTCCGTCACCGGTGCGCGCCATCCACTCCGTACTGCTGCACACCGGGAAGGTGCTGCTCATCGCGGGCTCGGGCAACGACCGTGACGCCTTCGCCGCCGGCACCTTCAAGTCGTCGGTCTTCGACCCGGTGACCGGCAGGTACACGGACATCCCGACGCCCGAGGACTTCTTCTGCGCGGGGCATGTCCAACTGCCGGACGGGCGGGTGCTCGTGGTCGGCGGGAACAAGGACTACGCGTCGCCGGACGGGACGGTCGGGTACAAGGGGCTGAGGTCGAGTTACGTCTTCGATCCCAAGCTCAACAAGTACCTGAAGGTCAACGACATGCTGGCGGGCCACTGGTATCCGTCGGCGACCGCCATGGGCAACGGTGACGTCGTCTCGCTCGGCGGGCTGGGCGAGGACGCCGCCGGAACGGTCGTCAACGAGCACTTCAGCTTCGCCCAGAACAAGTGGCTGCCGTTGGGCGAGGCCAAGCAGGCGTGGTCGTTCTGGGGGCTCTACCCGGCGATGATCCTGCTCCAGGACGGGCGCCTCTTCTACAGCGGCAGCCACACCTTCGGCGTCGGACTGCCCGGGACCGGAGCCTCCGTCTACGACTACGAGAAGGGCACGGTCACCGACGTACCGGGGCTGCGGAAGAAGGACGAGCGCGACCAGTCCGCGTCGCTGCTGCTGCCGCCCGCCCAGGACCAGAAGGTGCTCACGGCCGGCGGCGGAAACCACACCGTCTCTCCCGACGCGCACCGGCTGGTGGACCTGATCGACCTCAAGGCCGCCTCGCCCGAGTACGTCGCCGGGCCCGACCTGCCGCAGGGCAGGTACAAGGACGGCACCTTCCAGAAGGGCGCCGAGGGCAAGGTCTACCTCTCGGCGGTGATCCTGCCGGACGGCAAGGTCCTGGAGACGGGCGGCGCGCTGCACACCTACCGCGAGGACCCGGTCTTCGAGGCGTCGATGTACGACCCGGCGACCAACACGTTCCAGCCGGGCCTGGCCGCCGACCCGGTGCCGCGTACGTACCACTCCTCGTCCACGCTGCTGCCGGACGGCCGGGTGCTGAGCGTCGGGGACAACCCGGGCGACGGGTCGTTCGAGCAGCGGGTGTCGGTCTACAAGCCGCCGTACTTCTTCAAGGGCGCCCGCCCGAAGATCACCTCGGTGGCCTCGCAGAACTGGGCGTACGGATCGGCGCAGCGCATCACGGTCGACCGGCCGGTGGTGAAGGCGTCGCTGATTCGTCCGGCCGCGGTCACCCACTCTTCCGACCCGAACCAGCGCCTGGTCGACCTGCCGATGACCGTCAACGGCAACACCATCGACCTCAGCCTCACCAGCAACCCCAACCTGGCGCCACCCGGCTGGTACATGCTGTCGGTCGTCGACGCGAAGGGACTGCCGTCGGTGTCGAAGTGGGTGCGGATCGGCCCGCGGGGGCAGGTGGCGGCGGAGCGTGTGCAGAGTTTCGCCGACGAGCTGGCGGCGGCCCCGAGGGGACCGGGGCACGGGGACCACGGGAAGCCGGAGGCCGCGAAGCGGGGCGTGAAGATGCCCGAGGGGTACGACGGCTGCGACCACGCGTACGGCGAGGTCAGCACCTGCGTGCCGTGGAAGTTCCCCAGGAAGGTGCCGGCGGCCGACCGGTGCGAGTGGCTGAAGTCCAAGGGGTACGGCGTCCTGGACGTACGGCACGACCGGCACGGCCTGGACCGGAACAAGGACGGCAGGGCCTGCGGGAAGGGTGACTTCCGCAGGCGGTGAGCACCTTCCGGTCCCGACGGACCCGGTGGCCCGGACCTGAGGCGGTCCGGGCCACCGGGCGTTCCACAGCCTTGCCGCACAGCCGCACAGCCGCACAGCCGCACAGCCGCACAGCACGGCGCAGCACAGCCGCACGGCCCACGGCGTCACGGCCCTACGGCCTCACCCCTTCAAGCCTTCACAGGCGGAAGCCGTTGTCGAGGGTGTCCAGCGTGCGGTCGACGAGGGTGGTCAGGTCGTCCTGCCTGCCGTGCTCGGCCCAGTACACGGTCGTCTCCATCAGCGCCGCCACGAAGCCCATCGAGACGACCCGCACTTCCAGCTCGTCCGCGTGCCGTCCGGTCCGCTCGGCGACCACTTCGCACAGCATGCGGCCGGTCACCGACATGCTCTCCATCATGCGGGCGCGTACGGCCGGAACCTCCGTCAGAAGCCTCGAGCGCAGGAGCATCTCCTCGGGCTCCTGGGCGAGGGAGTGGCGCAGCGCCTGGGTCACGACGAAGCGCAGCGACTCGACGAGCGGCTCGTCGGCCGGGCGGGCGCGCAGCGCGGATTCCATCAGCGGGTCGTACTCGTCGGTGATGACGATGTCTTCCTTGGCCGGGAAGTAACGGAAGACGGTCGACTGCGAGACCTCGGCGGCCTCGGCGATCTGCTCGACCGTGGTGGCCTCGTACCCCTGCTCGGCGATCAGCCGGTACGTCGCGGTGCGGATCGCGACGCGCGTCTTGAGCTTCTTGCGCTCGCGCAGGCCCGGGCGGCGGGGCGGTGCGGTGTCGGCGAGCGGGTGGGGGGTGTCGGAGGCCATCCCGCCATTGTCGGGCATCGGTCCGCGGGGGACGGGTGGGTGGAGGCCGTCAGCCCGAATAGGCCACCATCGAGATGCCCACATAGTGCGCGACGAAGGCGGCCAGGGTCAGCGAGTGGAAGACCTCGTGGAACCCGAACCACCGCGGTGACGGGTTGGGGCGCTTGAGGCCGTAGATCACGCCGCCGGCGCTGTAGAGCAGCCCGCCGACGATCACCAGGACCAGTACGGCGATGCCGCCCGCCCGCATGAAGTCCGGGAGGAAGAAGACCGCGGCCCAGCCCATCGCTATGTAGCAGGGGGTGTAGAGCCAGCGCGGGGCGCCGACCCAGAAGACCCGGAAGGCGATGCCCGCGAGTGCCGCCGCCCAGACGGCCCACAGCAGCGTGCGGCCGGTGGAGGCGGGGAGCAGCAGCACGGTGAGAGGGGTATAGGTGCCCGCGATGATGAGGAAGATGTTGGCGTGGTCGAGCCTGCGCAGCACGGCTTCGCCGCGCGGACCCCAGGTGCCCCGGTGGTAGACCGCGCTGACGCCGAAGAGCATGCACGCGGTCACGATGTAGATCCCGCAGGCCACCCGGGCGCGGGTGGAGTCCGCGAGGGCGATGAGTACGAGGCCCGCGATGACCACGGCGGGGAACATCCCGGCGTGGAGCCAGCCGCGGAGCTTCGGTTTGACCGGGCTCGGGAGGTCGATCTCGACGGGCCCCCGTCCGGGGCCGTCGGGTTGCGTGAGCTGATCGGACTCGGCGGACGTCATGCGATCAATCTTACCTACGCCACCGTAGGTTACGAGCAGGTAGGGGTGAAATGAGTGGTGATGCTCACGTGAGAGGCCCTCTGGACATATGGGCGCACGGCAAGGATCATCAGATGAGTGCGGTCGGCACCGGATGAGCGCCAACGAAACAACGTCGTGAAGCATCCGGGTCGCAGCCCCCACGGGGCATACACCTAAAAACACCCTCACTTAGGAGCAACCGTGGCGCGCGAGAACGCGGCTCCCACCACCCTTCCGACGAACCACCAGGAGCTGATCTCCTGGGTCGACGAGATCGCAGCCCTCACCGAGCCGGACCAGGTCGTCTGGTGCGACGGCTCGGAGGCCGAGTACGAGCGGCTCGCCGAGGAACTCGTGGCCAAGGGCACGTTCAAGAAGCTGGACCCGGTCAAGCGCCCGAACTCCTACTACGCCGCCTCCGACCCGAGCGACGTCGCCCGCGTCGAGGACCGCACGTTCATCTGCTCCGAGAAGGAGGAGGACGCGGGCCCGACCAACCACTGGAAGGCCCCCGCCGAGATGCGGGAGATCTTCGCCGGCGAGAAGGGCGTCTTCCGCGGCTCGATGCGCGGCCGCACGATGTACGTGGTGCCGTTCTGCATGGGCCCGGTCGGCTCGCCGCTCTCCGCCATCGGCGTCGAGATCACCGACTCGGCGTACGTCGCCGTCTCGATGCGCACGATGACCCGGATGGGCCAGGACGTCCTCGACGAGCTCGGCACCGACGGCTTCTTCGTCAAGGCCGTCCACACCCTCGGCGCACCGCTCGCCGAGGGTCAGGCCGACGTGCCGTGGCCGTGCAACTCCACGAAGTACATCTCCCACTTCCCCGAGGACCGCGAGATCTGGTCCTACGGCTCGGGCTACGGCGGCAACGCCCTGCTCGGCAAGAAGTGCTACGCCCTGCGCATCGCGTCCGTCATGGCGCGCGACGAGGGCTGGCTGGCCGAGCACATGCTGATCCTCAAGCTCACTCCGCCGAAGGGTGAGCCGAAGTACGTCGCCGCCGCCTTCCCGTCCGCCTGCGGCAAGACGAACCTCGCCATGCTGGAGCCCACGATCTCCGGCTGGACCGTCGAGACCATCGGTGACGACATCGCCTGGATGCGGTTCGGCGAGGACGGCCAGCTGTACGCGATCAACCCCGAGGCCGGTTTCTTCGGCGTCGCGCCCGGCACCGGTGAGCACACCAACGCCAACGCCATGAAGACCATGTGGGGCAACTCCGTCTTCACGAACGTCGCGCTCACCGACGACGGCGACGTGTGGTGGGAGGGCATGACCGAGGAGGCGCCCGCGCACCTAACGGACTGGAAGGGCAACGACTGGACCCCCGAGTCCGGCACCCCCGCCGCCCACCCCAACGCACGCTTCACCGTTCCGGCCGGCCAGTGCCCGATCATCGCGCCCGAGTGGGAGGACCCCAAGGGTGTGCCGATCTCGGCGATCCTCTTCGGTGGCCGCCGCGCGACCGCCGTGCCGCTGGTGACCGAGTCCTTCAACTGGCAGCACGGTGTCTTCCTCGGTGCGAACGTCGCCTCCGAGAAGACCGCCGCCGCCGAGGGCAAGGTCGGCGAGCTGCGCCGCGACCCGTTCGCCATGCTGCCGTTCTGCGGCTACAACATGGGCGACTACATGGGTCACTGGGTCAAGGTCGGCGCCGACAAGGACCAGTCCAAGCTGCCGAAGATCTACTACGTCAACTGGTTCCGCAAGAACGACGCGGGCAAGTTCGTGTGGCCGGGCTTCGGTGAGAACAGCCGCGTGCTCAAGTGGATCGTCGAGCGCCTGGAGGGCAAGGCGCAGGGCGTCGAGACCCCCATCGGCATCCTGCCGGCGAAGGGCTCCCTGGACACCGACGGCCTGGACCTCTCCGAGGAGGAGCTGGACTTCCTGCTGACGGTCGACAAGGAGGTCTGGCGCGAGGAGGCGGCCCTGATCCCGGACCACCTCAACACCTTCGGCGACCACGCTCCGAAGGAGCTGTGGGAGGAGTACCGCGCGCTGGTCGAGCGCCTGGGCTGACCCACGTCCCCACCGAGCTCCGCGGCCGGGCCTTCCTGACATCCGCCCTGACCTGTGGGGTCATGCGGCCCGCCGCGGCACAGCCCCCGAAGCCCCCTCACGGCTTCGGGGGCTGTTCTTCGTGGCCGTGCGGCCCGTGCGATCCATGTGGCTGCGCGGTTGCGTGGCTGCGTGGACGCGAAATCAATGGCACCCGGCCCGTGCGCCGCGAAGGCACGCGGGCCGGGGCCGTCAGTGGGCTCCGACGAGGCGGAGCTCTTCGAGCGCGGCCGCGTGGGCGTCCATGCGCTCGGCGGCCAGGATCGCGGCGGCGGTGTCGGCGCGCGAGGCGGCGACGACCAGCGCGCGGCCCGCGAGCTCGTGGGCCCGGCGGTGCAGCGCGATCGGAGCCGCGTGCGTGAGGCCGGCGTGCCTGGCCGGCGGGGCGCCGCGCAGCCGGGCGACCTGGGTGGCGATACGGTCGGCCGCCGCGCCGAGACCCAGTTCGTCGGTGACCGCTAGGAGCGCCGCCAGGTGTCCGGCGAGCTGGATGTCCAGCTCCTCCTCGCGCGAACGGTGCGGGAAGTCGGCCCGGTCGGCGGCCATGCGATGGACCGACTTGTTGCGGATCGGCTCGTACATGGGATGGCCTCCTGCCAGGGTCAGGAGACCAGCCTACATTAGATTCTGTCTAAAGTTGAGTCGAGTCGCGCCGAGGTGCGGTGGGTGGGCGCACGCCCGGAGGGTGCTTGCCCACCCGCCCAAGCCCGCCTATGTCTGTCCGTATCCGTCCAGGAAAGTGCCGATACGTGTCACGGCGTCCGTCAGCTCCTCCACCGCCGGGAGCGTCACGATGCGGAAGTGATCGGGCTCGGGCCAGTTGAAGCCAGTACCCTGCACGACCATGATCTTCTCGGCCCGCAGCAGGTCGAGGACCATCTCCCGGTCGTCCTTGATCTTGTAGACCTTGGGGTCGAGGCGCGGGAAGAGGTACAGCGCGCCCTTGGGCTTCACGCAGGTGATGCCCGGGATCTGCGTGAGCAGCTCGTACGCCGCGTTCCGCTGCTCCAGGATCCGGCCACCCGGCAGCACCAGGTCCTCGATCGACTGCCGGCCGCCGAGCGCCGTGGCCACCGCGTGCTGCGACGGCATGTTGGCGCACAGCCGCATGTTGGCGAGGATCGTGAGCCCCTCGATGTACGACGAGGCGTGCGCCTTCGGACCACAGACCGCGAGCCAGCCGCTGCGGTAGCCGGCGACACGGTAGTTCTTCGACAGGCCGTTGAAGGTGAGCGTGAGCAGGTCGGGCGCGATGGCGGCGGTCGGGGTGTGCGTGGCGCCGTCGTACAGGATCCGGTCGTAGATCTCGTCGGAGCAGACGATCAGATTGTGACGGCGGGCGATCTCGGTGAGCCCGCGCAGCATCTCGTCGTCGTACACCGCACCCGTCGGATTGTTCGGGTTGATGACGACGATGGCCTTGGTGCGGTCCGTGATCTTGCGCTCGATGTCGGCGAGGTCCGGCATCCAGTCGGCCTGCTCGTCGCAGCGGTAGTGCACCGCCGTGCCGCCGGCGAGGGAGACGGACGCGGTCCACAGCGGGTAGTCCGGCGCGGGGACGAGCACCTCGTCGCCGTCGTCCAGCAGCGCCTGCATCGACATCTGGATCAGCTCGGAGACGCCGTTGCCGAGGTAGATGTCCTCGACGTCGAGCTCGATGCCCTTGGTCTGGTAGTGCTGCATGACCGCGCGGCGCGCCGCCAGCAGGCCCTTCGCGTCGCCGTAACCGTGCGCGCCCGCGAGATTGCGGAGGATGTCCTCCAGGATCTCGGGCGGGCACTCGAAACCGAACGCCGCCGGGTTGCCGGTGTTGAGCTTGAGGATGCGGTGACCCGCCGCTTCGAGCCGCATCGCCTCCTCGAGCACGGGGCCGCGGATTTCGTAACAGACGTTTGCGAGCTTCGTCGACTGGATCACCTGCATGCTGGCCACCTTACGGGTGCATAACGGGACCCGCTTCGTGTTTTTGGCCACGCGGGTGGCCGCCGGGGTCGCGAAAGGGTGCCAGGGGGGTGGCCGGGCGCCGGGTGGGGTGCCGCGAGCCGGCTGTGCGTCCGGGGCGGAAACGCTGGACCGGCGGCCGGTCGGCGGATAAGGATTGCGCCCGGTCCACGGTCGGTTTTTCGCCCGAACGGCAGCCGTGGCCAACGTAGTTGATCCGGACTCTTGAGGAGAGCGCGTGGCCACAGGCAGTGAACGTTCCCGGATGATCGCCGCGCAGGACGGGCACAGGGTGACGCCTGCCGAACTGTTCTTCGACCTGGTGTTCGTGTACGCGATCACGCAGGTCACCGCACTGATGGCCGACGACACGACCCCGCTGCGCATACTCGGCGGGCTGGTGGTGCTCGCGCTCCTGTGGTGGTGCTGGTGCTGTTTCGCCTGGCTGGGCAATGTGGTGCGCGCCGACTCGGGGGCGCTGTTCGCCGTGCTCGTCGCCGTGATGGCCGTGATGATGGTCGTCCTGCTCACCGTTCCGGAGGTCTTCTCCGACCGGCCCGGCGGCCTGGACGCCCCTTTGGTGTTCGTACTCTGCTACGGCGCGGTCCGGCTCCTGCACCTGGTCTCGTACCGGATCGCCCATCCGGACGACCGGGCCCTGCACGCCACGCTGCGCCGGACGGCCCTGCTGTCGGTGGGTCCGCCGCTCGTACTGCTGCTGATCGGCAGCGCCCTCACCGGCGTCGCGCAGGTGCTGGTGTGGCTGGGTGCGGTCGTCATCGATTACGTCGGCATCTTCGTCACCGGGGCCTCGGGCTGGCGCATCGCCTCACCGGGACACTCCGCCGAGCGCCACGGGCTCATCGTGATCATCGCCCTGGGGGAGTCGATCGTCGCGATCGGCGTGGGGGTGTCCGGTTACCCCGTCACCGCCGCGGTCCTGGCCGCCGCGGTCGCCGGCCTGCTGGTCGTCACCGGGCTGTGGCGGCTGTACTTCCGGCAGTTCAGCGAGGCCGCGGAACACCGGCTGGCGCCGCTGGAGGGCGACGACCGCACGCGCCTGGGCCGCGACGTCTACACCTTCCTGCACCTGCCGCTCGTGGCCGGAGTGGTGCTCGCCGCGCTCGGGATGAAGAAGGCCCTGCACCAGGTCGCCGACGCCGGGCACTACGCCCTCTCCGAGCCCCTGCACGGCATCGCGGCCTGGGCCCTGACCGGCGGCGTCGGCGTGTTCCTGCTGGGGGCGGCGGCCATCGTGGTGCGCATCGGCGGGCCGAGGCCGGTCACCCTGATCACCGGTGGTGCGCTCTGCCTCGTGGCGGGCGCGGTGGTCGTCCTCGTACCGGCGCTGCTCGCCGTTGCGCTGCTGGCGGCGGCGGTGACCGCAATGGTCGCGCTGCACGGGCGTACGGCGTCACGGGCGGTGCTGAAGCAGTCGTGAAGCGGCCCGGATGCGGCCCTGAAGCGGCCCGAAGCGGTTCGGATGCTGTTCCGGTGCGGTCCGGATGCCGCCCCGGTGGGGTCTTGAGGCGGCCCTGACGGGTCCGGAAACCGGTCCGGCGATTGTCCCGAACCCGCCCTGATCGCGGTCTTGTCCAGCATGTGGAATCCACTAAGAATGCACATGACAAGTCCGGGGCGTGTGCGCCCCGGACATCCAGGTCGTTCAAGAGGGGACCCCCCACATGAAGAAGCCTCTCGTCGGCACGCTCTTAGCCCTGCTGCTCCTCGGCGCGGGAGCGGCGCCGGCCGCCGCGCAGACGGTTCAGCAGGCCCGGCCGGCCGTCAGGGCCGTCGACTTCGCCGGAACGGTGGCGCTCAGCAACTGTTCCGGCTCCGTCGTCCGTACGCCCGGCTCGCAGCCCGCGGACCCGGCGCTCGTCCTGTCCAACGGCCACTGCCTGGAGAGCGGCTTCCCGGCTCCGGGCCAGGTCCTGGTCGACAAGCCGTCCTCCCGTACCTTCGGCCTGCTCAACTCGGCCGGCACCAAGGTGGCGACCCTCCGGGCGAGCAAGATCGCGTACGCGACGATGACCGACACCGACGCCTCGCTCTACCAGCTCACCAGTACCTACGCCCAGATCAAGAGCGGCTACGGCATCGACGCCCTGGAGCTGAGCGCGACGCGCCCCGTGCAGGGCACGGCCATCAAGGTCGTCTCCGGCTACTGGAAGCGGATCTACAGCTGCGCCGTCGACGGCTTCGCGTACCGGCTGAAGGAGGGTGCGTGGACCTGGAAGGACTCAGTCCGCTACACCTCCGCGTGCAAGACCATCGGCGGTACCTCGGGCTCGCCCGTCATCGACACGGCCACCGGAAAGGTCGTCGCCGTGAACAACACGGGTAACGAAGACGGCGCGCGCTGCACGGACAACAACCCGTGCGAGGTCGACGAGAGCGGCAACGTGACCGTGCGCAGGGGCATCAACTACGGCCAGCAGACGTACGGCTTCGTCGCCTGCATCGGCGCCGGCAGCAAGCTCGACCTGTCCCGCCCCGGCTGCGCCCTCCCCAAGCCGTAGGCGCCCGTGGCGGTCCGGTGCGGCGCCCGGCCGGCCGGACGGCTCGGATAAGTTGAACGGTCATGGGGACGCTGAGTGCTGTCGGGTACCGCCGGCTGGGAGCCGTCGGATCGCTCGCGGCAGCCGTGGGCGGCACGGCCGCCGGCCGGCTGCCGGCGCGCGACCCGTGGGGGATATGGGTCCCCCACGGTTCCGTGACGACGGTCGCCGCCGCCGTCCTGGCGTACCTCGGCCTGACGCTCCTGGTCGTGTCCTGGTGGCGGTACGGGCGACTGGTCGCCCGGGGTGCGGCGGGCGGGGTGCGCGGAACGCTGGTGACGCTCGTCTGGTGGGCGGCGCCGCTCGTACTGGCCCCGCCGCTCCACAGCGCCGACGTCTACAGCTACATAGCCCAAGGGGCGATGGTCGTCGAAGGCCACGACGTCTACACGTCCGGCCCCTCGGTCCTCGGCCCGGACGAGCTGGGCGCCGACGCCGCCGCCAGCAGCGGCGCGCACTGGACCGACACCCCGGCCCCGTACGGTCCCGTCTTCCTCGTCCTGGCCAAGTGGGTCGTGCTCGCCACGGACGGCCGGATCGTCCCGGCCGTGCTCGGCATGCGGATCGTCGCCCTCGCGGCACTCGCCCTCATCGTCTGGTCGACCCTGCGCATCGCCCGCGCGTGCGGCGCGAGCGAGACCGGCGCGCTGTGGCTGGGAGCCCTCAACCCGCTGCTGCTGGTCCACGTCGTCGGCGGCATGCACAACGACGGCCTGATGATCGGCATCATGCTGGCGGGCGTGGTGTGCGCGCTGCGCGGCCGCTGGGTCCTCGGCAGCGCGGTCGTCGCGCTGGCGATGATGGTCAAGTCACCGGCCGCCGTCGCTCTCCTCTTCATCGGCGCGATCGTCGTACGCCGGACCTCCGGGCCGCTCGCGTGGCGCGTCGTCAAGGCGTTCGCCGTTCCCGCTCTGGTGGCCGGGGCGGTCGCGGTGGTCACCACGCTGCTCAGCGGTACGGGCTTCGGGTGGCTGCGGACGCAGAGCGTGGCCGGGTCGATCCACACGGCCCTCTCCCTCTCCAGCGACATCGGCCTGGGGGTCGGCGAACTGACGCGGCTGCTGTTCGGCTGGGACCCGCAGCCCGTCAAACGGGCGTTCCAGTTGGCCGGCCTGGTCCTGGCGCTCGCCGTGATCGGTTACGCGGCCCTGGCGACCTTCCGCACCGTGCGGCCCTGGCGGGGCGGCCGGCCCCCGCACGCACGTCCGCACGCGCCGCTGCACCCGGTCCACGGCCTCGGTGCGGCTCTGCTGGCGCTGGTCGTCCTCTCGCCGATGGTGCAGCCGTGGTACCTCCTGTGGGGCATGGCGGCGATCTCCGCCACCGCGTGGAACGGCAGGCTCGGCCGCGTCCTCGCGGTGCTGTCCGCCGCGCTGGTCTACGAGACCCACCCCAACGGCAGCACCCCGGGGTACGGCTTCGCCATGGCGGGCGCCGTGTGCGTGCTGGGCGCGGTGCTGCTGCGCGGCGAGGACCGTCAGCGCCGCGCAGCCGTGGCGGCCGGGAGTACGGAACGGTCGGTGATCCCCTCCGCGCGTCGCCCCTCCGCCCCGGCGGACCTGCCGCCGGCCAGGACGCAGAAGACCGCCTCCACGTCGGGGTAGCCGGTCCCGCCTTCTCTCCCGGCGGGGCCGCTCACCGCGTGCGTGCGGGTCACGGCTCCGGCCGCGACGCGCCGGCCGACGTGCGGGTCAGGCCGTACGGCGGACCGACCGGCCCGCGAGGACGTCCGTCCGCCTGCCGTCCTCGATCACGAACCGGCCGTCGATCAGGACGTGCGGGATGCCCACCGGCAGGGTGCGCGGGGCCTCGAACGTGGAGCCCGCCGCGACCGTGCCGGGGTCGAAGAGGACGAGGTCCGCGCGGTAACCCTCCCGTACGAGCCCCCGGTCGGGCAGCCGCAGCCGCGCCGCCGGACGCGAGGTGAGGTGCGCGACGCACTCCTCCAGCGAGAGGACTCCCAGGTCGCGGGCGTAGTGACCCAGGTAGTGGGGGAAGGTGCCGTACGCGCGCGGATGCGGCTTGTCGCCCTGGAGGATGCCGTCGCTGCCACCGGTGTGGACGCGGTGGCGCATGATCGCGCGGACGTTCTCCTCGTGTCCGACGTGCTGAAGGATCGTCGACCCCAGGCCGTCGTCGATCAGCAGGCGGCGCGCCGTGGCCCAGGGGGCCTCGCCGCGCTGTGCGGCGGACTCGGCGATCGTCCTGCCCACGCAGTCCGCCAGACCGGGGTCGCCGACGCCCGAGATCTCGATCGTGTCCCACTCGATGGGAACGCCGTGGCAGCCGTCCGCACCGACGACCTCCATGTGGTGCCGGATCCTCTCGGCACTCTCGTCGTCCCTCAGGCGGGCGAGGGTCGCCTCCGGGCCGCCCTCGCCCGCCCAGCTCGGCAGCATCGCGACGAGCGTCGTGCAGCCGGGTGTGTAGGGGTACGTGTCGAGGGAGATGTCCGCGCCGTCGTCGAGCGCCTTGTCGAGGAGGGCGAGGAGATCGGGCGCCTTGCCCCGGTTGACGCCGAAGTTCATGGTGGCGTGGGCGAGGTGGAGCGCGCAGCCGGCGTTGCGGGTGAGGGTCACCATCTCCTCGTACGCCGCGAGGGCTCCGGCACCGTACGAGCGGTGGTGCGGGCAGTAGTAACCGCCGTAGCCCGCCACCACGCGGCAGAGCTCGGTGAGTTCGGCGTCGTCGGCGTACATGCCGGGGGTATAGGTCAGGCCCGACGACATGCCGACGGCGCCCTGCTCCATGCCCTCGGCGACGAGCTGCTTCATGCGGGTGAGTTCGGCGGGGGTCGCCGGGCGGTCGTCCCAGCCGGCCGCGTACATGCGGACGGTGCCCTGCGGGACGAGGTACGCGGCGTTGACGGCGATGCCCTGGCGGTCGAGGCGGTCGAGGTACTCACCGACGGTCCGCCAGTCGAAGTCGACGGTCGTGTCCCCCGGCGCGCCGCCGTTCCACCCGGTGATCGCCCTGCGGACCTCGGTGAGGGTGCGGTCGTCGACCGGCGCGTACGACAGCCCGTCCTGGCCCAGGACTTCCAGGGTCACGCCCTGGGCGGCCTTGGCGCTGTGGTCGGGGTCGCGCAGGAGCGCGAGGTCGCTGTGGGCGTGCATGTCGATGAAGCCGGGGGAGAGGGCGAGGCCGTGCGCGTGCAGCGTCCGGCGGCCGGTGGGGCGCGGGCCGCCGTCGCCCTCCCGGCGGATCTCGGCGATGCGCCCACTGTGCAGGCCGACGTCGGCGCGGTAGGAGGCACCGCCGGTGCCGTCTATGACGCGTACGTCACGGATGACGAGGTCCATGGCTGTCGCTTGCCTCTCTGCGTGGCTGCTGGGTCGGTGTCGGGCCCCGCCCCTTCCGGGGCTAGAAGAACGTGCGGATGTAGTCCGTGACCGTGCCGTCCGCCTCGACCAGCGGGATCAGCTGCCACTTGTCGAAGGACGTGCAGGGGTGGGACAGCCCCAGACCCACCCAGTCGCCCACCTCCAGCTCCGCCTCCGGGTCCGTACGCAGCCAGCCGTGCTGGTCGGACAGCCCGGTGACCGTGATCCCGGTCGCCGGGCGCACCTCGCCCGTACGGGCGTCCCGTACCGCCAGCGCCTCCGGCAGGTGCAGGTCGTACGCCGCGTCGCGCTTGCCGGCGTTGACGAACGCCTGCTCCGGGGTGGGCCGGGAGACGACCTGCGCCCAGAGGCGGAACGCGGGCCGGAGCGCGCCCTCCTCGGGAACCCGGTTGAAGGGGGTGAGCCGGCTGTAGTGGTTGTCGTCGTGCGAGACGTACGCCCCCGACCTGAGCAGCTTGAGCACCGGGAGCGAGAGCTCGGGGATCTCCGCGAACACCTCGGCCACCGTGTCGAACCACGCGCTGCCACCCGCGCTGACCACCACGTCCGAACCGCCGTCGAACCGGCCCGCCTTGTCGAAGTCCGTCGCCAGCGCGACCAGTTCGCGCAGCCACGCGCGGACCTTGTCGCCGTCCGCCTGCGGGACCTCGCCCTCGTACCCGGCCACACCCACCAGACGCAGGGTCGCGGTGGCCGCCACCGCGTCGGCGACCGCCGCGCAGTCGGCCGGCGTCCGGGCGCCGGTACGGGCCCCCTCACCGGCGCCGAGTTCGACGACCACGTCCAGCGGGCGCGAGGCCGAGGCGGCCCGCAGCGCCTCGTCCATCAGCTGCACACCGCGTACGGAGTCGACGTAACAGATGCACCGGAAGTCGGGGTCGGCGTCCAGTTCGGCGGCCAGCCAGCGCAGCGCCGGCGCGTCGACGACCTCGTTGGCGAGGAAGATCCGCCGGATGCCGTACGCCCGGTACACGCGCGCCTGGTGCGGGACGGCGGCGGTGATGCCCCACGCCCCGTGCTCCAGTTGGCGCTCGAAGAGCTGCGGCGCCATCGAGGTCTTGCCGTGCGGCGCGAACGCGAGGCCGTGCCGCTCGGCGTACGTCTCCAGGAGGGCGAGGTTGTGCTCCACCGACTCGGCGGAGAGCGCGAGCACGGGGGTGGTGAAGCCGTCCGTGAAGAGGTTGCGGCGCTCGGCGGCGAGTTCCCCGACCGTCAGCCCCTCGGCGTCCGGCGGGAGCGCCTTGAAGCGGTGGTCCACACGCTCGTCGGCGAGTCGGCCGACCGGGTTGCCTACGGCCATGGGAGCCTCCTGATACGTCGTGTTGCAGCATGTGCAACGACCATTGCGCATATCGCTGGACGCTGTCTAACATCCGAGCCGACGCAGGGTCAATGGTGTGTCAGTGGTGAGTCAGCGGTGAGGAGCCCGATCGTGACCGCGCACGCGGACGAAGCAGCAGCAGTGGAGGTGGTCTGCCTCGGCGAGTCCATGGTGACGTTCCTTCCCTCCCGTCCCGGCCGCCTCGCCGACGTACCCTCCTTCGGCCGCGGCATCGGCGGCGCCGAGTCCAACGTCGCCTGCGCCCTCGCCGCTGCCGGGCACCGCGCGCGGTGGGTGGGCCGGGTGGGTGCCGACGGCTTCGGGGACCACCTCGTCGAGGCCGTGGCCGCGTACGGCGTGGACACCTCCGCCGTCCAACGCGACCCCGACCGCCCCACCGGCGTCTACTTCCGCACGGCGAACGACCGCGACGCCGACGGCTTCGAAGTCGTCTACTACCGCACCGGATCGGCCGCCTCCGCGATGTCACCGCGGAACATGCCGCTCGACGAGCTGGCGGCGGGCCGCGTACTGCACCTGTCCGGGATCACGGCCGCACTGTCCGCCGACTGCCTGGCCCTGATGCGTACGCTGACCGCCCGCCGCCCCGGCCGCCCCCTCGTCTCCTTCGACGTCAACCACCGCGCGCACCTGTGGCGCGACGCCGACGGCCCCCGGGCCCTGCTCGGCCTCGCGCGCGGCGCGGACCTCGTCTTCGTCGGCGAGGACGAGGCGGAGACGGCCTGGGGCGTCCGGGGCGCCGCCGCGATCCGCCGGACGCTGCCGGAGCCGGAGGTCCTGGTCGTCAAGCGGGGCTCGGCGGGCGCGACGGTCTTCACCCGTACCGCGGCAGGCGGCGACAGCGCGCCCGACACGGTCACCACCGTCCCCGCTCTCCGCGTCGATGTCGTCGCCCCCGTCGGGGCCGGAGACGCCTTCGCCGCCGGGTTCCTCTCCGCGACCCTGCGCGGTCTGCCCGTACGCGACCGGCTCCGGCACGGCCACCTCATGGCGGCCGCCGCCCTCACCGTCCCGGGCGACCTCGGCACGCCGCCGTCCCGCGCCCGCGCCGACCGCCTCGCCGCCCTCGGCGCCGAAGCCTGGGGGAGACTTCGTCTCGGCCCCGGCTGGACCGAAGAGACCGACGCGACCGAAGCGGCCGGAGCGGCCGGAGCCACCGGAGCGACCGAAGCGACCGAGCCGGCAGAACCAGCGACAGCACAGGGCGCCGCCGACCAGGAGGTACGTACCCCATGAGCCAGACCGTCGACCGCGCACTGAGCATCCTGCCGCTCCTCGCCGAGGGACCCGCCGACCTCGGCCAGGTCGCCGAACGCCTCGGCGTTCACAAGTCCACCGCCCTGCGCCTCCTGCGCACCCTCCACGAGCACGGCCTCGTCTACCGGCAGCAGGACCAGCGCTACCGCCTCGGGGCCCGCCTCTTCGCGCTCGCCCAGGAGGCCGTCGAGAACCTCGACGTACGCGAGATCGCACACCCCCACCTCGCCGCGCTCAACAACGAGTGCGGGCACACCGTCCACCTCGCCGTGTACGAGGAGACCGAGGTCGAGGTCCTCTACATCGACAAGGTCGAGAGCCGCTACCCCGTCCGCATGTACTCGCGCATCGGCAAGCCCGTCGCGATCACCGTCGCCGCCGTGGCGAAACTGCTGCTCGCCGACCTCCCCGAAGCCGAGCGCCGCGCCATCGCGGAGAAGCTCGACTACCCCACGTACACGTCCCGTTCGACGCCGAACGCCGCCGCGTTCCTCAAGGAACTGGCGCTCGTACGCGAACAGGGCTGGGCCACCGACCTCGGCGGCCACGAGGAGTCCATCAACTGCATCGGGGCTCCCATCCGCGGTGCGGACGGCCGGGTCGTCGCCGCCATGTCGGTGTCCGCGCCGAACGTCGTCGTCACCGCCGAGGAACTCCTCACCCTCCTGCCGCTGCTGCGCCGCACCGCCGACGCCATCAGCAGGGAGTACTCGGGCAACACACCCCCCAAGGAAGCAGCGAGCGCATGAGCAACGACAAGAAGACCGCCATCACTCCGCCCACCCACACCGCCCCGCCCGCCAAGTTCTCCCACGGCGTGCGCAAGGGCAACATCCTCCAGGTGGCCGGACAGGTGGGCTTCCTGCCGGCCGTCGCCGGCCAGGCGCCCACCCCCGCCGGTCCCACCCTGCGCGAGCAGACCCTCCAGACCTTCGCCAACGTCAAGGCGATCCTGGAGCAGGGCGGCGCGAGCTGGGACGACGTCATGATGATGCGCGTCTACCTCACCGACACCGGCCACTTCGCCGAGATGAACGAGATCTACAACGCGTACTTCGAGGAGCAGGGCCTCAAGGAGGCCCCGGCCGCCCGTACGACCGTCTACGTCGGCCTCCCGGCCGGACTCCTCATCGAGATCGACGCGCTCGCCGTCCTGAGCTGACGCCCGTCACCCCCCTCACCACCCCCCACGCCGTACGCCGTCACGGCACGGCGCCCACCGCCCGGGCGCCGTGCCGCGATGCCCCCTGCCCCGAAAGCCCCATGGAATTACGAGGTCCTCCTCATGTCCCTGCTCGCAGCCGCCCCCGCTCCCGCGGAGACCCCACCCCACACCGGGGGTCTCCTCACCCTCATCGACGGCACGGCCGGTCTGCTGACCGTCGCGGCCCTCGGCATCGCCCTGCTCCTCCTCCTGATCATCAAGGTCAGGATCCAGCCCTTCGTCGCCCTCCTCGCCGTCTCGATCGTCGTCGGCCTCGGCGCGGGCCTGTCCGTCACCGAACTCTTCGGCACGGTCCAGAAGTCGGCCGTCGTCTCCGTCATCGAATCCGGCATGGGCGGCATCCTCGGACACGTCGCGATCATCATCGGCCTCGGCACGATGCTCGGCGCGATACTCGAAGTCAGCGGCGGAGCCGAGGTGTTGTCCTCCCGCCTCCTCGGCCTCTTCGGCGAGAAGCGCGCCCCGCTCGCCATGGGCCTCACCGGCCTCATCTTCGGCATACCGGTCTTCTTCGACGTCGGCATCTTCGTCCTCGCGCCCATCGTGTACGCCGCCGCCAAGCGCTCCGGCAAGTCGATCCTGCTGTACGCCATGCCGCTGCTCGCCGGCCTCTCCATGACCCACGCGTTCCTGCCCCCGCACCCGGGCCCGGTCGCCGCCGCCGGCCTCTTCCACGTGTCGCTCGGCTGGGTCATCCTCATGGGCGTCGTCTGCGGCATCCCCGCCGTACTCGCGGCCTGGGCGTACGCCGCCTGGATCGGCAAGCGCGTCTTCGTCGAGGTCCCGCACGACATGGTCGAGGCCGCCGAGGACGCCAGGGCCGCCGTCGTCGCCGAGCAGACCGCCGCGGGCCGCACCCCGCAGGAGCAGCCCGTCTCGCTCGCCACGGTCCTGACCATCATCGGTACGCCGCTGGTCCTCATCCTGGCGGCGACGTTCTCCTCGATCGCACTGGACCCCTCCACTCTCCGCTCGGTCGTCGAGTTCTTCGGCAACCCCTTCGTCGCCCTGACGATCGCGCTGCTGATGGCGTACTACCTGCTCGGCATCAGGCGCGGCTGGTCGCGCAAGTCCCTGGAGCAGGTGTCGACCTCGTCGCTCAAGCCCGTCGGCAACATCCTGCTGGTCGTCGGCGCGGGCGGCGTCTTCGGCGCCGTACTCAAGGCGAGCGGTGTCGCCCAGGCCCTCTCCGACACCTTCAACGACGTGGGCCTGCCGGTCATCGTCCTCGCGTACCTGATCTCGCTCGTCCTGCGCGTCGCCCAGGGCTCGGCCACGGTCGCCATCGTCACCACGGCCGGAATCGTCCTGCCGCTCGTCGAGAACGGCGGCCACTCGCAGGCGTTCCTGGCGCTGGTCATCATGGCCATCTCGGCCGGTTCGATCTTCGCCTCGCACGTCAACGACGGCGGATTCTGGATCGTGTCCAAGTACTTCGGCATCTCCGAGCGGGACACGCTGAAGTCCTGGACGGTACTGGAATCGGTCCTGTCGGTGGCCGGATTCGCGGTCGCGGCGCTCCTGAGCCTGGTGATCGGCTGACCACGCCGTACGGTACGAGCAGAGGGCGTCCCGGGACCCGTCCGTCCCGGGGCGCCCTCTCGCCGGTCGGCGATACTGGGCCCCGGAGAACGAAAGCCGAGGAGACCGACGCCAGTGGACCCGCAGCCGCAGTACCACCCTCAGCCGCAGCAGGGCTTCGGCCCGCCGCCCCCTGCTTTCGCGCCCGCACCCGCACCGATGCCCTACTCCGGGCCGGGCCCCGCACCGGCGCCGCACTCCGGGCCGGGCCCCGCGCCCACGCCCTACGCAGGGCCGGTGCCCCCCGCAGGCCCCGACTTCCTGGCCGCGGACCGGCGTAACGCCGTCGTGGTCGACGCCGAGGGCGTGTCGCTCGAAAGCAACGGCGCCACCCTCGACTTCCCCTGGCGCGACCTGGCCACCGTCCACTACAAGCCGGGGCCCGGCGGCGAAGTCCTCATGGTGGCCGTCGCGCTGCCCGACGGCCGGTTCTACGAAGGCGTGGTCGTCGCCCGCAACCGGGCGAAGCTCCAGGAGTGGCTCGCGCAACTCGGGCCCGTACTGGCCCACTACCTCGCGGGACGAGGCCACTAGACGCCGAAGGGCGCCCGGCTCCGGCCGGGCGCCCTCCCGTCACGTCGTACCGTCCGCGCCTAGGCGGCGCAGTACTGCTGCTCCTTGCCGATCGACCGGTACATGCAGTCGGCGTTCTCCAGCAGTTGCAGCACCGCGTCCCGGTTGCGGCTCGTCTCGCGCTCGATCACCTCGTCGGGCGGGTAGAAACCGCCGCCGCCGAAGCCGCTCGGGTACATCTCGAAGGTGTACCCGAAGATCTTCTGGTTGCCCCACAGCCAGTCGTCGATCGACCCGTCCGTGATGTAGAGGTCGCTCGACTGCTCCGGGGTGTAGCCGTTGCTCGCGGCCATCTTCTGGCCGACGGCGGCGAAGGCGTTGCGGTCGTCCTGCGTCATGCCGGGCGCCGTGTCCGCGTTCGTGTAGCCGAACGGCCAGAGCACCAGCTCGCTGTACGTGTGGAAGTCGATGCCGGCCTTGATCTGCTGCTTGCCGCCGACGATCCGCGAGCGGACGAAGTCGGCGACGACCTTCACCTCGGGCGCGGACTCGGGGGCCCGGCCCCGGTACGTCTCGGAGCTGAACGACCCGGAGGAACCGCCGCAGCAGCCCCACTTGTAGTCCCAGTTGCGGTTCATGTCCGTACCGACGTACGACGAACCGGAGTTGGGCTGCCGGTTCTTGCGCCAGCTGCGGTACGAGCCGGAGGCGATGTCGTACTCGCCGCCGTCCGGGTTGAGGTCCGGCACGATCCAGATCTCGCGGTTGTTCACGACGTTGGTGATCCGGGAGTCCGAGCCGTAACCGGCGCCCAGCTCGCGCAGCAGGTAGAGCGCCATCTCGACGGTCAGGTGCTCACGGGCGTGCTGGTGGTGGGTGAAGAGGACCTCGGGCTCGTTCTCGTCGGTCGCCACGTTGTCGCTGATCTTGATGGCGATGAGGTCGCGGCCCTGGTACGACTTGCCGATCACGCGCTTGCTCATGAGGTTCGGGTACTGCTGGAGGCGCTGGTTGATCTCCGCGTTCATCTCGGCGTAGTTGTGGTAGCGCGAGTCGGCCGGCGGGAAGTCCAGCGGCTCGACGGCCAGCCCGTTGGAGCGGGCCGGTGGCCCCGGCAGCGCCTTGGGCGCGTATCCGAGCGCCTTGAGCCGCTTGAGCTGCGCGGCGTTGGCGCTGACGACGACCGAGTGGTCGTCGGCCTCGTCCACCGACACGCCGGTGGCCGCCACGGCGGTACGGGCGGCGGCGGAGGCGGGACCGTGGATCTCGTACTGCCTGATCACTTCTTCCGTCGCGGCGGCGGGGGCCCGGTCGGTGTCCGGCCCGGCCGGGCTGGCGGTCGCGGTGAGTGGCGCCGCCACGGCGAGTGCCACGAGGGCCGCGAGGCCCGCGAGGGTGGCGGACTTGGCGGACCCTCTTCCGCGTATGCGAAGTCGCATGCTGTCTCCTGGGTGGGGAGTGTGGGGGTGTGCGACGCATGTCGTGCGGGAGTGCTGGGCACATGGTGAGCGCATGGCATGAACTGGTCAAGAGCGGGGTTCGGCCACACGGTCCGCACAGTGGTCCTCTTGCGCGATCACCCCCCGCCCCGCTTTGGTGACGTGGATCACTCATCGGGGACGAGCGGGAGGACGCCGGAGATGGCAGAGACGACAGAGAGCGGCAGCGGCACGGGGAAGGCACTCTCCCCGCCGCGCAAGTCCAGTTGGAAGTACATCGGCCCCGGCATCGTCGTCGCCGCGACCGGCGTCGGAGCCGGCGACCTCGTCGCGACGCTGATCGCGGGCAGCAAGTTCGGTTACACGCTGATGTGGGCGGCCGTCATCGGCTGCGTCGTCAAGATCTCGCTGGCCGAAGCCGCCGGCCGCTGGCACCTCGCCACCGGCCGCACCCTCTTCGAGGGCTGGCGCAGTCTCGGGCAGTGGACCACCGTCTACTTCGCCATCTACGTCGTGATCTGGGGCTTCGTGTACGGGGCGACCGCCATGTCGTCCTCCGCCCTCCCGGTCGTCGCGCTCTTCCCGGACGGGCCGGGCCTCAAAACCTGGGCCATCATCATGGGCCTGATCGGGCTGGTCTTCGTCTGGTTCAACCAGTACGCAGTCTTCGAGAAGGTCATGACGGTCCTGATCGGCGTCATGTTCGTGGTCGTCGTGTACGTCGCGCTCCGCGTCGGCCCCGACGTCGGCGCGTCCTTCGCCGGCCTGCTCCCCGTACTCCCGGACGGCTCGCTGCTCTACACCCTCGGCCTGATCGGCGGCGTCGGCGGCACGATCACCATGGCGGCGTACGGCTACTGGGTGAACGCCAAGGGCTGGACCAACACGGGCTGGATGAAGGTGATGCGCCTCGACAACCGCGTCGCGTACATCACCACCGGCATCTTCGTCGTCGCGATGCTGATCGTCGGCGCCGAGCTGCTGCACTCCTCCCAGCTCGCCCTCACCAAGGGCGACCGCGGCCTGATCGACCTCGGCAAGATCCTGGAGGACCGCTACGGCACCGTCACCGCGAAGCTCTTCCTCGTCGGATTCTTCGCCACGTCCTTCTCGTCCCTCATCGGTGTGTGGCACGGCGTGAGCCTGATGTTCGCCGACTTCGTCGAACGCCTCCAGCGCGACCGCAAGGGCGCCCCGGTCGACGAGGGCACGGTGGAGGAGGTCGCGGCCGGGGTGAAGGAACGCTCGCTGCCGTTCCGGGCGTACCTGCTGTGGCTGACGTTCCCGCCGATGGCACTGCTGTGGCTGGACCAGCCGTTCGGCCTGGTGGTGGTGTACGGCGTGCTCGGCGCGTTCTTCATGCCGTTCCTGGCGCTGACGCTGGTGTGGCTGCTCAACTCCTCCCGTACGCCCGCCGAATGGCGAAACGGCCTGCTGAGCAACACGATGCTGGTGGCGGCGGGGCTGCTGTTCATCGTGCTGTGCGTACAGCAGGTGCGCGAGATCCCCTGGTAGCCGGACCGTCGAAGGTACGGACGGGACGCGACAGCGCCGCCGGGGGAGCGGCGGCGCTGCCGTGGTGGGGGCCGTGTTACGGCAGGTTGTGCACGTGCGGTCCCACCGCGTTGGACCAGGCGTTGCCGGCCGTCGCGTCCCAGTTCGTCGACCAGGTCATCGCGCCGCGCAGACCGGGGTAGGTCTTGGCGGGCTTGAAGGAGCCGCAGTTGGTGCCGCGGGTCAGGCAGTCCAGGGCGGCGTTCACGATCGACGGCGAGACGTACCCGCTGCCCGCGCCCCGCGTGGACGCTGGCACGCCGAGGCCGACCTGGCTCGGCGCGAGCCCGCCTTCCAGCTGGATGCAGGCGAGAGCCGTGAGGAAGTCGACGGACCCCTGCGAGTAGACCTTGCCGTCGCAGCCGAGCATCGAGCCGCTGTTGTAGAACTGCATGTTGACGACGGTCAGGATGTCCTTCACGGCGAGCGCCGTCTTGAAGTACTCGGTCCCGGTGTTCTGCATGTCGATGGTCTGCGGCGCCATGGTGAGGACGAGCCCGGAGCCCGCCTTGGCGGAGAGCTGGCGCAGCGCCTTGCTCAGGTACGTCGAGTTGATCCCGTGTTCGAGGTCGATGTCGACGCCGTTGAACCCGTACTCCTGCATGAGCGCGTGCGCGCTGTTGGCGAAGGCGGTCGCGGACGCGTCACTGTTGATCGTGACGTTGCCCTTCTCGCCGCCCACCGAGATGATCACCGACTTCCCGGCGGCCTTCTTCGCCGCGATGTCGGCCTTGAAGTCGGCGACGCTCGCGTACCCCACGGCCGGGTCGAGGTTGAAGACGATCTGACCGGGCGTGGCGGTCGAGTCGGCGAAGGAGACGGCGATGATGTCGTACTGCGCCTGTACGTCACGGAGCTTCTGGACGGTGGCGCCGTTGCTGAAGTTCTGCCAGTAACCGGTCAGCGCGTGCTTGGGCACGGCGGGCCCGGGGCCTGTGCCGCCGCCGGGAGCGGTCCGGCCGCTGACGGCGGCCGACTTGGGGGACTCGCCGGCGGAGTTCGTCGCGGTGACCTGGAAGTCGTACGCCGTGTCCGCGGCCAGCCCGGAGACGGTCGCGGAGGTCCCCGTGACGGACTGGACCTTCGTACCGCCGCGGTAGACGTTGTAGCCGGTGGCGCCGCTGACGCTGGACCAGGAGAGGGCGACGGAGGAGGAGGTCGTGGCGCCGACCGTGAGCTCGGCGGGGGCGGCCGGGATGCCCGGCTCGGGGTCGGTGCCCCCGCCGCCGTCGGGGCCGAAGACGGAGACGTCGTCGACGTAGTAGGCGCTCTGGCCGTACCAGCCGTGTGTGTAGACGGTCACGGAGGTGGTGGAGGGGCCGGCCTTGAAGCTGGTGGTGAGCTGCTTCCAGCCGGACGAGTCGGGCGTCCAGGTGGAGACGTCGGTGGTCCCGGTACCGCTGGCGCCGAGGTAGGCGTACCCGCCCTGGACCCAGGCGCTGAGGGTGTACGTCGCGCCGGGCTTGACGGTGACGGTCTGCGAACACCGGGCGTTGTCCTGGCCGCCGGGGGTGGCCTTGAGGGCGGCGGCGCCACCGTGCACGGGGGAAGAGACGGTGGCGCCGCTGCCGGCGGAGCAGGTCCAGTTGCTGAGCCCGGACTCGAAGCCGGCGTTCTTGGCCACGTTCAGGTCGGCCGCCTGCGCGGCGGGTGCGGCGAGGGTGGCGGTGATGAGGGCGGCGGCGGTCAGTGCGGCGGTGGAAAGCGCGAATCGGGGGAGGGGTAGGCGGTCCACTTGCTGCCTCCGGTGGGGGAGTGTGAGGAGGAGTCGCTGGGACGGTGGCCACCGTTTGTTGTTGGTCGTTGGTTGTGCGTCGTTCGTTGTTGGTCGATAAAATGGTTCAGACCAATTGAGTTGTCAAGTCCTCTGGCGCAAAGGCGGGTTGTGCCCGGGGAGGGCGCGCCGAGTGCCGGGTCGGTCGGTCCCACGTGTCCGGTGGACGGCCGCCTTCTCGGGGCACTGTCCGCGAGGCGGGTTTTCGTTGATGATGTCCACGTGATCACCCGCGTCAGCACCCTGCTCTCGGCGTTCGGCGTCCTCCTCGGCATGGTGCTGCTCGCCCTGGCCGTTCGTGAGTACGCGGCGGGGGCATCGGCTCTGTGGGTGGGAGCAGGGGCGCTGTTCGTGCTGGGTGAGGTCTGTGCGCTCGTACGCGATGTTCGCCGCTTGCGGGTGGAGTCGGCGGCCTGAGGTTGTCAGTGGTGCGCAGTACGGTCCTGTCATGGCAGCCAGAATCGATCTGACCCTTGATTGCACGGACGCGCAGCTCCTGGCCGCGTTCTGGAAGGCGGCGCTGGGATACATCGACGAGCCGCCGCCCGCTCCCTTCAAGACTCGGGAGGAGTGGCTCGCGCAGTTCGACCTCCCGGAGGACGACTCCGCGGACGACGGTGCTTGGCTCTGCGATCCCGAGGGGGTGGGGCCCCGGCTGTCCATTCTCAAGGTTCCCGAACCCAAGACGGCGAAGAACCGGCTGCACATCGACGTCCGGGTGCCGGGTCACGGCACCGCCGATGCGCGGTGGGAACGGATCAGGGCAGAGGCCGAGCGACTGGTGAAAGCGGGTGGGACCGTCCTGGAGGAGTTCGAGGGGCACCACGTGGTGATGGCCGACCCGGAGGGCAACGAGTTCTGCGTCGCCGCGGCCTCGGCCTGAGGGAACATGTCACCCTGTGGCGGCTTGTGTCGCGTGCCGCAGGTGTACCGAAATCATCAATGCCGACATGGGGCCTTGAGCGGCTGACCGAGCCGACGACGCCGGAGGTGCTTGCCCGGTGCCCGGCGCCCGGCGCCCGTGGCGAGTGGGCTCCGTCGGCAGGCGGAATGCCCCGTCTGACGCACACGGCGGACACGCCGTACGGCGGCACCGTCAAGCGGAACGGCCGGCGACGTCCAGTTGCATATACAACTCGCGCGCCCCACCCGCGCACAGTGCGGCTCGCAGCTCGCAGCTCGCAGCTCGTTTGTCGCCCGGGCGGCCGGCTGTCCACAGGGCTGGGTGTGGGTACCGAGCGAGCCCCACCCACCTACCCCCAACCCGGGGCCTCAACTCCCTCATCTGCGCAGCCGCACAAGAAAAATGAAAAGTGTTCTGCACCACGTAGGTCGTGGATAAAGTGCTGGTGCAGCACGACGGAGCAGCATCGATCTGCGGACGCCGGGATCAGCGGCGTACGGAGTGAACGGGGAAACCAACGTGCCGACCGCGATCGCAGTCACCAGTGCCGATTTGGTGTTGCCGCCCACCGATCCGCAGACGCCGACCGCCGCCCTGCTCCAGGCCCCGGACGCCCAGCCGCTGGAAGCCGCGCTCATCGACATGAACGTGATGCTCGAACGGTACGGATACGTCGTCGCCGTCTACCCCGCGTCGATCCCCACCGCCCACGAGCGCCGTCTCCACATCATCCGCTCGATGCTGGAGACCGACCGGCTCGCGCTCCTGAAACTCGATCTGCCGCCGCTGGGCATCGCCGTACTCGTCCGTCAGCTCCGGCAGTTGTCGATCTGCGACTTCAGCCCGGGCGTGGTCGCATCGGCGGCGAGGCTCCTCTCCCACTACATCTACGCCGGTGCGCTCCTGAACTCCGTCACCAAGCTCGACCGGGTGCCGGTCAGTCTCAAGTCGCACGCGAAGTCGTGGATGCCGGGTACGCACTTCGGTGTACTGGTCAATCCCGCACCGCAGTTGATCAAAATCAACAGCGGTGGCGATCTCGGCCACAGCGGCGGCCCGGTCCTCCCCGGACCCGAGTTCGCCACCCAACTCCTGGTCGGAAAAGGAACTCTGGCGTCCGAATGGGTCACCGGCACGCTCGCCCCCGCCTGGCAGGTTTCCGGCGTTCAGGAATCCGCCCTGCCCGGCGACTCCCCGCGCTGGTGGGGCACAGCGAAGATGATCGAGTTCGCCGCCTACCTGCCGGACATTTCCGTGCTCTACCAGCTTGTGGCGTCCGTACGGCGAGAAAAATGCCACTGGTGCGGCACCGAACTCATCGGTGACCGCTGCGGGTTCTGCTCGTCGCCCCTCACGCCGCACGAGAACGCGTCTCGTGCGGTCGGTGTCCTGAACCGGGGGTCGTCCTAGCGCCGCGCGGGGCACGATATTCCTCAGGCAGCGCACCTGTTCCACGCACCACTGTCACCCGCACCACCGCACCACCGCACCACCGCTCCGCGTCCACAGCTCCAGCCCAGCCCAGCGAAGCCGGCCCAGCCCAGCGAAGCCACAACCCCAAGCATGTCCGTGACCCGACGTTCCTGATCGAGGTAGCCCCACTCCATGAACTCACGTCAGCGCCGCGGCGTCATTCTGCTGCTCCTGTCGGTTCTCTGCGCCTTCGGGGCGTTCGCCGGCGTGCTCTCGGTGATCAGCGATGTGAACTCCAAGGTGGGCCCCGAAGTCTCGGCGTACCGGCTGAAGGACGACGTAGCGCCGTACAAGCAGCTCGACGCGGGGCAGTTCGAGAAGATCTCGATGCCGAAGCGGTGGCTTTCGGCCAATGCCGTGACCGACATCTCGGAGGTACGCGGAAAGATCGCGGTGACCCAGCTCCAGAGAGGTTCCCTCCTTCAGAGCGACATGATCGTGAAGAAACCCGAGCTGGGCTCCGGGGAGCAGGAGATCGCGATCATGATCGACGCGGCCACCGGTGTCGCGGGCAAGATCAACCCCGGTTCGCGGGTGAATATCTACGCGACCTTCGAGGGAGAGGACGAGGGGCAGCCGAACAAGTCGCAGGTCATCGTCTCCGGTGCCCGCGTGCTCGACGTAGGCAAGATCACCGCCCTGGAGCCGGGCAAGAACGACCGCAGCCGCCGGGCCACCGACGCCGTACCGATCACGTTCGCCCTGAACACACTCGATGCCCAGCGCGTGGCGTACGCGGAGTCCTTCGCCGAGCATGTGCGCCTGGCCCTCGTGGCCGACGGCAGCGACACGACCATCTCGCCGCGCGACCGCGAGTACACCCTCGACGGGGACAAGTGAGGACCGGCGTATGACGACTCGTATCCTCCCGGCGGTCGGCGACCCTGACGCCGCCCGCGCCATCACCACCCTCCTCAGCCAGCTCCCCGACGCGGAACCGGCCGGGCCCGTCACCGATTCGACGTCGCTCCTCGACACCCTCGCGCGGCTGGCGGGCGAATCGCTCGACGAGCTGCCCGAGGTCGTCCTCGTGCATGAGCGCATCGGTCCCGTGCCCGCGCTGGAACTCATCCGCGAGGTCGCACTCCGCTTCCCGGCGGTCGGCGTCGTCCTCGTCACCGCCGACACCGGCCCGGCGCTCTTCACGGCCGCCATGGATTCCGGCGCACGCGGCCTGGTCGGGCTGCCGCTCGGTTACGAGGAACTGGCGGCCCGCGTGCAGGGCGCCGCCTCCTGGTCCACGGGCGTACGCCGCCACCTCGGCACCGGGCCCGATGTCTTCTCGGGGCCCGGCGGCACGGTGGTGACGGTGACCGGCGCGAAGGGCGGCACCGGGGCCACGGTCGTGGCCGTGCAGCTCGCACTCGCCGCGAAGGCGTCGGGGCGTACGGTCGCACTCGTCGACCTGGACCTCCAGTCGGGGGACGTGGCGTCGTACCTGGACGTCCAGTTCCGCCGCTCGATCGTCGACCTGGCCGGCATCGCGGACATCTCGCCGCGCGTACTCCAGGACGCCGTTTTCTCTCACCCCACCGGCATCAGCCTGGTCCTCGCACCGGCCGAGGGCGAGCGGGGCGAGGAGGTCACCGACCGGGTGGCGCGGCAGGTGGTGAGCGCGCTGCGCAACCGATACGAGGTCGTGGTCGTCGACTGCGGCACGCAGATGAACAGTGCCAACGCGGCGGCCGTCGAGATGGCCGACCAGGCGCTTCTCGTCGTCACGCCGGACGTGGTGGCGGTACGGGCCGCCAAGCGCATGGTGCGGATGTGGGACCGCCTCCAGATCCGCAAGGCGGAGGAGACGACCACCGTCGTCAACCGCCACAACCGGAACACGGAGATCCAGCCGCCGCTGGTGGAACGGATCACGGGCACGAAGGTGGCGCGGGCCGCGATCCCCGCCAACTTCAAGGAACTCCAGGCGGCCACGGACGCCGGCCGCATGCAGGACCTGGACAGCCGGGGCACGGTCAAGCAGGCCCTGTGGGCGCTGGCAGGCGAACTGGGCCTGGTGAAACCGGCGGCGGGCGCGGGAGGCAAGGGCGGCGGGAAGCTCGTGCGGAGCGACCGGGGGGCGGTCGGTTTCCGAGGGAGAGGCAAAGACCGCGACCGGGGCGCGGTCACGGTCGAGCTCGCGGGAATGGCGCCTCTGATCATCTTCGTGATGGTCGCGATGTGGCAGGCGGTCCTGTTCGGCTACACGTTCTCGCTGGCGGGCAACGCGGCGGACGAGGGCGCTCGGGCGGCCACGGCGGCGGCCACGAGGGGTGACGACCCGGTGGCGGCATGCGTGGCCGCCGCGCAGGAGCGTCTGCCGTCGTCGTGGCTGGCGGACGCCGATGCTCCCTCCTGCCGCGAGGAAGGCAACCTGTGGAAGGCCGAGGTCGGCCTCAACACCCCGGTGCTCTTCCCCGGAGTCGGCAGCTTTCCGTGGGACGTGTCGGGCAGTGCGGGCGCCGCGATGGAAGGGGACGGGCCGTGAGACGTCTACTGCGCCGGATCGGCGGGCGGGAACGCGACCGGGGCGCGGCCATCCTGGAGTTCGCCGGCTTCCTGCCCGTCCTGCTGCTGGTCGCGATGGCCTGCATCCAGCTCGGCATCGTCGGTTACGCCGCCTCCCAGGCCGGTACCGCGGCACGGGCGGCGGCGCGTACGGAGGCGCAGGAGGAGTTGCGGGGGCAGGGCACCGCGACCGGCAAGGCGGCGATGAGCGACTGGCTGGCCGAACGTACGGACATCTTCGTGGACGACGGCCCCACCGTCACCGCCCAGGCGGTGGTGTCCATCCCTTCGGTCGTCCCCGGCATGGACGATTTCGGCGAGATCGAGCGTTCCGTCACGATGCCCGCCGACAAGGAGGAACCGTAACCGCCCCGCTCCGTACGAAAGGTCCCTACGAAGGAAGCGCACGAGCGATCCGCACCAGCGAGGAGTCACGCACATGAGTCTGCGGGCACGCATCACCGCCCCCGACGAGCACGCGGGAGGGCGGGAAGACGGCCATCTGGTCGCCACCTACCGGACCAAGCTGCTGGAGGAGATCGACCTCGCGGAGATGTCCTCGCTCGCGGCGGCCGAGCGGCGGGCCCGGCTGGAGCGCGTACTCGCCCACATCATCAGCCGCGAGGGGCCCGTCCTCTCCACCGCCGAGCGCTCCCAGCTCATCCGCCGCGTCGTGGACGAGGCGCTCGGACTCGGCGTACTCGAACCGCTCCTCGAAGACGCGTCCATCACCGAGATCATGGTGAACGGCCCCGACTCGATCTTCGTCGAACGGGCCGGCCGGGTCGAGCAGCTCCCCATGCGCTTCGCGTCGAACGAGCAGCTGATGCAGACCATCGAGCGCATCGTCTCGACCGTCAACCGCCGCGTCGACGAGTCGAACCCGATGGTCGACGCCCGCCTGCCGTCCGGCGAGCGCGTCAACGTCATCATCCCGCCGCTGTCCCTCACCGGCCCGACGCTCACGATCCGCCGCTTCCCACGGGCGTATCGCCTCCAGGAGCTCATCAACCTCGGCACGCTCGACGAGCAGATGCTGATGCTGCTGTCCGCCCTCGTGCGGGCCCGCTTCAACGTCATCGTGTCCGGGGGCACCGGTTCCGGGAAGACCACCCTGCTCAATGCGCTGTCCGGCCTGATCCCCGACCACGAACGCATCATCACCGTCGAGGACGCGGCCGAACTCCAGCTCCAGCAGGCGCACGTCATCCGCCTGGAGACCCGGCCGCCCAACGTCGAGGGCAAGGGCCAGATCACGATCCGCGATCTCGTACGCAACTCCCTGCGCATGCGCCCCGACCGCATCATCGTCGGTGAGGTGCGCGGCGGCGAGACGCTCGACATGCTCCAGGCGATGTCGACCGGCCACGACGGTTCGCTCGCCACCGTCCACTCGAACAGCGCCGAGGACGCGCTGATGCGGCTTCAGACGCTCGGCTCGATGTCGGAGGTCGAGATCCCGTTCGAGGCGCTCAGGGACCAGATCAACAGCGCCGTCGACGTCATCGTGCAGCTGGCGCGCATGGCGGACGGTTCCCGCAAGATCAGCGAGATCGCGATTCTGGTGTCCCACGGCCGGGAGCGGTTCCAGATCGCCACCGTCTCGCGCTTCGTCGCCCAGCCGATGAGCGCGGACCGTGTCGTCCACGGCCGGTTCGAACACCTCGGGCTGCCGCGCCGCATCGCGGACCGGCTGCACCTCGCGAACGAGCCGATTCCGCCCGCGTTCGGCGTGGTGGACCTCGACGACCCGCTCGGTCCGTCGTACCCGCAGAGGCCGTCGTACGCGCAGAGTCAGCCGTACACGCAGAGTCAGACGTACGCGCAGAGTCCGCCGTACGCGCAGAGCGCGCTCGATTCGCTCGGCCGGTCCGGTTCGCCTGGTTCGCCCGGTTCTCCCGGTTCGCAGAGCCCGCCGACCCCACCCGGCCCCAACCCGCACAGTGCGCTCAACGTACGAGAGGTCCAGTAGGTACGCCATGAACAATCCCGCAATGCTGGCGATCGGCAGCACACTGCTCTGCGGCGCCTTCGGCGTAGCCGGACTGCATACGTACGTCTCGGGCAAGGCCGCGCGGGCCGCCCTCGTCGACCGCCTCGCCATCACGGGCCCGAACGGCGTCGGCCGCCAGCGGCGCTTCACGGGTGTCGACCGGCGACTGCGCAGGACGGCGCTCGGCAAGAGAATCCACCTGCGGCTCTCGGCGACCGGACTCGACCTGACGGCGGGCGAGTTCTTCGTCTACGTGGTCGTCGGGGTGGCCGCCCTCTGGCTGATCGCCTCGTCCGTACTGGCGCCTTTCTTCGGCCCGGTGGCCGGCCTGGTCGCCCTCTGGGGTGCCAGCGCGTTCCTCAACTGGCAGCGGCAGAAGCGGATCGAGGCATTCATCAACCAGCTGCCCGATCTGTCCCGGATACTCGCCAACGCCACCGCCGCCGGACTGGCCCTGCGTACCGCGCTGAGCATGGCGGCCGAGGAGCTGGAGGCCCCGGCGGGCGAGGAACTGGCGGGAGTGGCGAACCAGTTGGCGGTCGGCCGGTCGATCGACGACGCGCTGGGGGAGCTGGCGGAACGGCTGCCGTCGCGCGAGCTGGTCGTCCTGGTCACGACGCTGGTGCTCTCCAACCGGGCCGGCGGCACGGTCGTCGGATCGCTCCGGAACCTCACCGAGACGCTGGAGGAACGGAAGGAGACGCGACGCGAGGTCCGCACCATGCTCTCCGAGGTCAATGCCACGGCGTACACGATTCCGCTGCTCGGCCTGGGCGCGATGATCATGCTCAACTCGGTCACGCCGGGTTCCATGGCCCGGATGACCAGCAATCCCGTCGGGCAGATCATCGTGATCGTCGCCATAGGGCTCTACGCGCTGGGTTTTGTCGTGATGCGCCGCCTGGGAAAGATCGATGTCTGAGCCCGGCCACGTGAGGCGACGAACCCGGCCTCGGCCCGGCCACGTGGGGCGACGAACCAGGGCTCGGCCCGGCCACGTGAGGCGACCAACCCGGGCTCGGACCCTCACCCGCCGCTGACATCAGAATCGCCCGTACGAGCTGAAACAGGAGGTATCCGGCATGGCACTGCTTCTCGCGCTGGTGGTCGGACTGAGCGTCGCGGGCGCGTTCCAGGGCATCAGGATGTACCGCGCCGAAGCCAAGATTCCCGGCGACCTGGCCGTCGCGCTGGAGATCGGCGCCTCGCGCGTCTCGGGGACCGAGTCGGCGGTGGACCGCCTCGGTATGCGCTTCGCCCCGGCCGTGCTGCGCCTGATGGGCCCGAGGCGGGTCGACAAGAAGCGGCGCAAGATCGACATGGCCGGCAACCCCGGCGGCCTCACCATCGACCGGTACGCGGCCCGGCGTGCCGTGTACGGCCTGTTCGGCGGGTTCTCGGCCCTCGTGCTGCTGCTGAAGGACCTGCCGCTCTTCGGTGTCTTCTGCATCGCGTACGGGCTGTTCGCAGCGGATGTCACCATCTGGCAGGCCATCCGCGAGCGCAAGGACGTCATCGAGCGGACCCTGCCGGACTTTCTCGACGTACTCGCCGTGGTCGTGAGCGCGGGGCTCGGATTCCGGCAGGCGCTGGACCGCGTCGCGGAGAAGTACGAAGGCCCGTGGGCCGACGAACTGCGCATCACCCTGCGCCAGATGGACATGGGTGTGAGCCGGCGCCAGGCTTTCGAGGAGCTGCGCAGGCGCAACGAGTCCGAACAGGTCTCCCAGTTCGTGACAGCGCTCCAGCAGGGCGAGGAACTCGGCGCGCCGATCGCCGACACCCTGATCCAGATCGCCAACGACATGCGCCGCACCGATGCCCAGAACTCCCGGCGCCGCGCCGCGAAGGCGATTCCCAAGACGACGGTGGTCACGCTCGCCTTCATGGTGCCGGCGACGCTGCTGCTGATCGTGACCAACATGTTCCTGGGGTCGGAGACCGACTTCGGCTCGGTCTTCGGCGGCTGACGGCCATGGTGTCGCTTCCGACGTTCCGGCTCGGGCGCGGGCTCCGGGGCGGGCTCACGGGCGGGGCCTCTCGCGGGCAGCGGGACGAGGGTGCGGGAGAGGTCTCGCGCGGGCCCCGGTTTTCGGCGGCGGGTGGCGGTACGGGTATCTCGCGCGGGCCCCGGTTTTCGGCGGCGGGCGGCGGTACGGGTGTCTCGCGCGGGCTCCGGTTCGCGGCGGCGGGAAGCGGCCCGGGTGCGGCGCTTCAGGGCGGTGTGACCGGGCCCGAGGCGGCTCCCGCGTCCGCCCTCGCCGACGACGTACCGGCCCCCAGCATCCCGATCCAGATCAACGCCCTCCAGGCGCTGTGCCGCCAGGTGTTCGGCTTCCGCCTTGCCATGATCGCGCTGGGCGCGCCCTTCGCGCTAGCCAGGGCCGGTGGCCAGTTCGGCGGGTGGCTGGTGGGCGGGGCCGTCGTGTTCAGCTTCGTGGGCTCGTACGCGATGCTGCGCGACTGGGAGGTGTTCGGCCCCCTGCTCATCAAGTACCGCACGCTGATGGGCGTGGACGTGGTCTTCGGGTCGGTCCTGCTGCTGACGGCCTCACCCGACTCGGCCCTCGGCTACGCCACCGTCTGTACGCCGCTTCTCGCCGGCCTGCTGTACGGGTGGCGGGGTGCGGGCATCTTCACCGCGATCCAGATCCTGCTGCTGGTGGCGGCCTACACGGCGTGGGCGGAACGGATGGCGAGCCCGGCCAGCACGCTGCTGATAAGCGGGTTCTGCGTGGCGGCCGGGATCATCGGCGTAACGCTACGGAATCTGATGTTCCGCTTCGGGGCTGCCACGCAGGCCCTCTCCGAGGCCAACGCCCGGCTCGCGGTCACGGACGCCGTGGAGGGCGAGCGGGCGCGCCTCGCGCGCGAGATGCACGACTCGGTGGCCAAGACCCTGCACGGCGTCGCGATGGCGGCGGAGGGGCTGGCGCAGTCGGCCGACCGTATGGACCCGCTGACCGTCAAGCACCAGGCGGGCATGGTCGCCCGCTCGGCGCGGCGGGCGGCTGCGGAGTCCCGGGAGATCCTCTCGGACCTGCGCCGGCAGGCGGATTACGACACCGGGGGAGTGGTCGTCGGGGACGAGCTGGCGGCGCGTCTGGCGGATTTCGGGAAGCGGACGGGGATGCGGACAGAGTTTCGCGTGGTGGGCGAGGCACCGCAGGCGCCGACGACCGGCACGGGCACCGATCCCGCGGCTGCACCTCTGCCGGCGCCTGCGCCTGTGCCCGCACCTGGTGGGGCTGCACCTGTGCGCGCACCTGTGCCCGCAGCGCCTGGGGCTGCACCTGTGTCGGCGCCTGGGGCTACACCTGTGTCGGCGCCTGTGCCGGAGTCTGGTTCTGTCCCCACCGTTCCTCATGCGATCGCGCGCCACCTCCTGACCATCGCTACGGAGGCCATGGAGAACAGCCACCGTCACGCCCACGCCTCGCGCGTGGCAGTGGAGTTCGGCGTCTTCGGCGGAGTGCTGCGCATCAGTGTGCTCGACGACGGTCGCGGTCTGCCCGCCGGCATCAGCCTCGACAACCTCCGCAAGGCCGGTCACTTCGGGCTGGTGGGGATGGTCGAGCGGGCGGCGGGAATCGGCGCCCGTATCCGCATCGGGCGGGGTCGCAGCGCGGGAGGAACCGAAGTACGCCTGGAACTGCCGACGGCGGCGCTGGTGCCGGCGGGCGCGACCGGCCCGCGATCGCTCTCCCCCTTGCCGGCGCTGCCACCACTGCCCCCACCACTGCCCCCGCCGAGGCGGCACTCGAACTGACCGAACGAGCCCCTGGCGATCCGAGCCATCAACCCACTGACCGCCCACGACCATCCGTTACTCGTCCCCAGTTACCCTCCCGAGAGGAGGCCGCACCATGCCGGACGAAAGCTCGTACAGCTCCGGGCCCCGTCAGTCCGTGTCGTCGCCGTCCCACGTCTCCCAGCACACGTCGTCGCACACGATCGAACCCCGCTCGGAACACACCCCCGCCGGGGTCCGCGTTCCCCCGCCGGCGGCGGCATTCCCTGATCCGTCCCCCGACCCTTTCGGCCCGCCGTCCCTCCTGCGGATCGTCGTCGCCGACGACAATCCGGTCGTACGGGCGGGCCTTGCCGTCCTGCTCGGCGGTCGCGACGACGTCGAGGTCGTCGCGGAGGCGGCAGACGGCCGCCAGGCCCTTGCCGCGGCTCAGCAGTACAGGCCGGATGTCGTGCTGCTGGATGTGCGGATGCCGGGCGTGGACGGCATCTCCGCGTTGCCGTACCTGGTGCAGGTGGCGCCGGTGATGATGCTGACGTACAGCCGCGAGAGCGAGATCGTGCGGGAGGCGTTGCGGTTGGGCGCGGGGGGCTACTTGGTGCACGGCGAGTTCACTGCGGAGCAACTGGTCGGAGCCGTACGGGACATCAAAGAGGGCCGCGCCCACTTCTCGGCGTCGGCCCAGGACGCGTTGCTGGCGCATATGCGGGGTGGTGGCGGCGCTGTACCCGGCGGGACGGGACCGGAGCTGTCGGAGCTGCCGGAGGGGCTCGGCACGGTGTACGCGACGGGGCGGCCCTACACGGGCGCGAGCCGGATCCCTGGCCACGCGGTGGGGCGCGATGCGACTGCACATGCTCGACCCGCGACCAATGAGGGGCCAGATGTCTCGAATTCGAGGCGACTGAACGAAAGCTCTTCGCATCTGCAATCTGACATGGCACAGTATTCAACGGATCGGCAGCGGTCGCAGGAGGGCCGACAGGCCCAGCGGGCGCGGAACGTACAGGACTTCGGGCTGAGCGCGCGGGAGGTGGAGGTCATGGACCTGATCGCCTCAGGCATGAGCAACCAGCAGATCGCCGCCACGTGCTTCATCAGCGAGAAGACCGTCAAGAACCACATCAACCGCATCTTCGCGAAACTTCACAGCGCGAGCAGGAGTGAGGCGATCGCGCTGTGGCTGGGATCGGCGAGGGGGACGACCAGTCATGGCTGAGCGGACGACGGCGGCGGTGGCGCCGAAGAAGAAGCAGGCCCAGGCCGACCTTTGGGCCCACAGTTGGGCCCACGGGCCCTCTGGCGGACGGCGTGTCCCGACGTACGTTTCTCGTGTCGCGGGCGGCACCGGCCAGGAGGAAGCCGGTACCGGCGGGACGCCTACGTCGGCCCAACTCGGAGGGGTACCCCATGTCGAACAACCTCACGCTCAAGACCGCGACGAAGGCCCAGCTCGCCATCAGCAGCTGGCGCAACACGGTCGTGTCCCGCATGCAGAAGCGAGCGGACGAGGGCGCGAGCGTCGTGGAGTACGCCGGCTTGGTCGTCGTGATCGCGCTGATCGTGGTGGCGGTACGGGAACTGGATCTGGACGACACGATCTCGGAGGCCATCAGCGACGCGGTGGAGGACATCACCGGCGGCTGATCCTCTCTGCGGCACGGCAGGACCGAGGGCAGACCCTTCCCATGTACGTCGTGGTGGTGGGGGGTCTGCTCTTTCTTGCGTTCGCGTACTTCGCCTTCGCCCAGGCGGCCGTGGCCCGCAATGGTGGGCAGTCGGCCGCTGACGCCGCCGCGCTCGCCGCTGCGCAGGAAGTACGGGACGAATTGACCGACGGTTTCATCGATGGCCTCGATTCGCCGGATGAACTGGCTGACTGGCTTGCCGGTAAGGGATTCATCGGCAATGGGCGGGCAGCCGCCGAGCAGCTTGCGGCTGAGAACGATTCGGGTCTTCGAAATTTTACAGAAACTCAGGTAGGCGGCAATCCAGCCTTCAAGGCGGAGATCGAGACGAACTACACGGTGGGGGACTCGATCATCCCGGGCACGGAGAATATTCGCGCCGAGGCTGATGCCACAGCAGTGATCGAGCCTCGCTGCGGTATTAAGCTTGGCAGTGATCTTTCGAAACTCGTTGAGATCGAATGTGACGACGGCGAGCATTGGGAGATTGACCCGAAAGACTTCACTGAAGCCGACTTGCCCTACCCGAACGATCTGTTCTCTGTTCATCTGGCCGAGTAATGGCGAGCGACGCACTGAGAAAGAAGAGTTACTGATGAGCATGCGGCACACCATGAAGGCCCGAAGGGCACTGACCGCGGTGGCGATCACGACTGGCTTGGTTCTCACGGTGGCTGGTTGCGGCGGTGATGGAGGCGATGGAAAGTCCAACGATGGATCGTCCTCTTCGACTCCGACCGGCAAGGGAAGCGAGGGTGGCGAAGAACCGACGGAGAGTGAGTCGCAGCCCCCCGCAGCAGACACTGTGCTGGCTGAAGTGACGGGTGGTGACGACAACACCACTCTGATTATTAATTCAGCAGTGCGGGACCAGGGGGGTTTCCTCACAGTCAACGGAAAGCTCAGGAACGGTAAGGGTGGTAGCTGGGTCCCGAACTCGTGGCGAGGTGACGAAAAAGAACTTTCTGGCAACGGAAGTTCGATGGCAGGTGCCTCACTGGTTGACAGGGTAGGTAAGAAGAAGTATCTCATCCTTCGGGATACCGATGGTCGTTGCCTCTGCACTCAGTTCTCCGGAGCCTTCAAGGAGAACGAGGAAAAGTCGTGGTTCGCTCAGTTCCCCGCCCCGCCAGCCGATACCACGAAGGTCGACTTCCAAATCGCTGACATGCCCGTGGCGTCCATTGAGATTTCCGATGGCGAGTAACCCTATGTCACACACATTCTCGCCCAGTCAGTCCGCCTGCCGGGCTTCGCTAACGCTGGCAGCGGCGTTGCTGGTCACCGGCCTCGTCGCCACGAGTGCTCACTCCGAGCCGTCACCAAGCGCACCACCCGGCAGCACCACCACGTCGCCGCCCCCCGATGTCGACCCCAACTCGCCGGGGCTAAAGCTGGGTGACGGGGCGACACTCGCGCCCGCCCGCGTCATCGACATCAAGTCCGTCGTCGAAGACCTCGGGGGCGAGGAGCGGCGCGAGGACACGAACTCCGACGTCAAGTTCGCGCTTCAGGCCGAGGTGCTCTTCGGCAAGGACAGTGCAAAGCTCAACTTGGAAGCCGCGTCCCGCATCAAGGCCATCGCCGAAGAGATCCTCGCCCAGAAGGCCACCAAGATCCGCGTCTTCGGCTTCACCGATGACCTCGGCTCGTACGAGCACGGCAAGGTCCTGTCCAAGAAGCGCGCGGACGCCGTGCAGCAGGAGCTGAACAAGTCACTCGACTCCAGCGTCACTTTCGAGATCCGCGGATACAGCGAGGACTACCCGATTGCCGACAACGACTCGGAAGAAGGCCGTAAGAAGAACCGCCGCGTCGAGGTCTCGTTCCCGCGTGGCGAAGTCTCCGGTAGCCAGAGCTGAAGCCCGCGTTCGTTTGGCGGGCCGTCCGTGTGTACGTCCGCCCGGCCGTATGCCATCCGTCCGGCCGGGTCTCAGGGCACTCGACCCCCTGTGACCCGGCCGCCCAAGCTGCCGTGCGTCCTTAGCTCGTCCGCTCAGTTCTCGGCGGGCCCCGGAGCGAGGCCGTCGGCCACCAGGCCGGCCAGTACCGCCTCGCCCAGTGCGTGTACCGCCGACTGCGGGCGCACCATCACCGTGAACTCCTTGATCAGCCCGGCCTCGTCGAAGTGCAGCAGGTCGATGCCGTGGATCGCCTTCCCGTTCACCGTGCTGCGGAAGGCCAGGACCGCCGAGGGGGCCTCGCTGCCGTCGGCGCTGGTTTCCGCCGTGCCGTCGTACTCGCCGACGTAACGGAAGTCCTCGAAAGTGCGCAGTAGGACGCCGAAGAGCCCCATCACCATCGGTTTGCCCTCGAACGGCCGGAACTTCACCGGGCTGTAGAGGCGGACGTCCTCCGCGAACAGTCCCTCCAGCGCGGCCAGGTCTTCCTTCTCCACGGCTGCCCGGAAGCGCTGGGCGGTGGCGGTGGCGGTGGCGGTGGCGGTGGCGGTGGGTGCAGTGAGGTTGGTGGGTTCGGTGGGTTTGGTGGTTCCGGCAGTCTCGGTCTTCATGGGGCGATCCTCTCCATGGCTATACTCATCAATCTGACTAGTCACTTTCTTGACTATGATGGTGAGGGAACATACGACGAAAAGGAAGGGGGACCGCGTCGATGGCTTTGCGACACGCCGTACTGGCCGCGCTGCTGGAAGGTGACGGCAGCGGCAGTGGCGGCGAATACAGCGGGTACCAGTTGGCCAAGGCGTTCGACATCGGCGTCGCGAACTTCTGGCATGCCCTCCCCCAGCAGCTCTACGCCGAGCTGACCAAGCTGGAGAAGGAGGGCCTGGTCGCAGGCCGGCAAGTCGTCCAGGAGACGCGTCCGAACAAGCGCCTCTTCCGCGTCACCGAAGCCGGTCTCGCCGAGCTCGAAGCCTTCGCCGCCACACCGTCGAAGCCCTCCTTCATTCGCGACGACCTGCTGGTCAAAGTGCAGGCCGCCGACTGTGTCGACACCGGCCCGTTGATCGAACAGCTGGAGGAGCGGGCATCGGTCGCCGAGGCCAAGATCGAGCTGTTCGGCAAGCTGCTCCGCAAGATGCGCGGCGAGCTGGACGAAGCGGAATTCCTGCGCCGGGGCGAACGCATCGGCCCGTACCTCACCTGCCTGCGCGGCCTGGCGCTGGAGCAGGAGAACAAGGAGTGGGGGCTGCGGGTCGCGGCCGTCCTGCGCGAGAGGCGGGCGGTCCATGCCGAGCGGTGAGAGCGTGACGTACGAGCGTTACGTCGCCCTGGGGGACAGCCAGACCGAGGGCCTGGGTGACGGCGACGACGTCACGGGGCTGAAGGGCTGGGCCGACCGCCTCGCCGAACACCTCGCGGCCGCGAACCCCCGGCTCCAGTACGCCAACCTGGCTGTACGCGGACGCCTCGCCGGCCAGGTCCGCGCCGAGCAGCTCGCGCCGGCCGTGGCTCTGCGCCCCGACCTCGCGACCGTCGTCGCCGGGGTCAACGACCTGATGCGGCCGAAGTTCGACACTGCGGAAGTGGTCGGACACCTTGAGGCGATGTTCGCCGCCCTCACCGAAACGGGGACCCGGGTCGTGACGGTCACGTTCCCCGACATCGGGAAGGTCGCGCCGCTCGCACGGCCGTTGCGGCCGCGCATGTACGCCCTCAACGCGGCCATCCGCGAGGCCGCCGCCCGCCACGGTGCTGTGGTCGTCGAAATCGCTGAGCACCCCTTCGCCGTCGACCCGCGCGTCTGGACAGCGGATCGGCTCCACCTGAGTCCCCTCGGCCACGAACGCTTCGCGTCCGCCGCGGCCCACAGCCTCGGGCTCCCCGGCGCCGACGCCGCCTGGGCGCACCCGCTGCCGTTGCCTACGGAGCCCGCCTTCGCCGGTTTGCGGGCTGCTCGTGCCGAACTCCACTGGGTCGCCGCCCACCTGGGCCCCTGGATCGGCCGACGCTTGCGCGGCCGGTCCTCCGGTGACGGGCGTACGGCGAAGCGGCCGCAGCTGGCGGCTGTGACCGCGCCGCCCGGGTGAGGTGAGGTGGGGTGAGGTGAGGTGGGGTGAGGTGGGGTGGGGTGGGGTGGGGTGGGGTGGGAGGCGCGGTCGGCCCACTCGCCGTCGAGTTCCAAGGCGGCGACCGGCGTACCGACTGCCGGGCCGGTTCCGTGGGCGTCGGCTCGTTCCACGACACCGGCCGCATTCCCACCGCACCGGCCGGCCAGTGGACAGGCGGCGGGTGGTGGTGAGCGGGGGCTTCGACGGGCCTGGGGCGTTGGTTGCTTCTGGCGTGGGGGCCGCCTTGACCAAGGTTGGCGTCGGAGGCCCGGCCCTCAAGGGCGCTCCTGCGTCGCGTCGCCTACGGCGATTGCGCTTCGCTCCACCCTTGACCGCCGAACCTCCGCCGCAATGCTTCTGGGGGGCGGCCCCCGGGGGAGCCCACGGGAACGGCTCGGGGAGTGGCCGCGCTCTCGTTGCCGGGCGGCGGGATCGGTGAGTGGGGCGCGGTCGGTTTTGGGGTGGCTCGGCCCCTGGCTCAGCGGGTGCGGCGACGGCCGTTGGTTGGCCGTCCCCATCCCACGCACAGCACACCCCGGCCCGACAGGTGGCCGACCGCTCGGGCGACCTGCGGACCCATGACAATGCGGACCGGGCGCGACAGGGTTGCCGTGATCGCCGGGACGGCGGTGCGGTTCGATGCTCCCGCGACGGCGGCCTGTTCGGCCGTACCACTCGCACCAGCCACACCCGTCACACCGGCTCGTCGTCCCGGCGCTGTCATGCCGCCGGTCGGAAGGAAACGCTCCCGTGAGGGCTGGAAGCGATACGACTGTGACGGATGTGGCTGGAGAGGGGCTGGGAAGCGTCAAGTTCCGGGTTAGTCGCGTTTTCCCCCTCCGAAGCGGGCTTCGCAGCCGGCGCGCGGCACAACCACCGCCACTGCGTGGGGCACATGAGCGGGGTGTTTACTGGAAGGCGTCAATCGGTTCCGGCTCATCCTCTGGCGAGCGTCAGCGCCCTGCGGATGTCCTCGATCATCGCCTCCGGACGGCGGTAGACGTCCATTGCCGTGAAGCGCAGCGTTCTTCGGATCAGTTGGCACAGGGCGAGGTCGTTGAAGCGGCGGACGTCTCTGTCGTGGGCGGCCCGGTCGCCGTGGTACGCGTATCCCTCGATCTCGACGGCCACGCCCTCCGCCCGGAACAGGAAGTCCACCGAAAGCCGCCTGCCGCCCAAGGGCCTGACCTGGGCCTGCGGCTCGGGGTGCAAGCCCGCTTCGTGTATGTGCAGGCGGGCCACCGTCTCGGCGGGCGAACCACTCCGCCTGTCCGCGAGCCCGAGCCGGGCACGCCCCGTACGCAGCCCGCGCCGGGGACCGGCCTCCAGAGCCGCAGCGATCGCTCCCAGGTGCGTGAAGGCTGGACGGCTCACCCCCGGATCGGTCCCCGGCGGGCGGATCGACACCGCTGACTCGACAGCGACCAGTGCCTCTTCCCGAGAGCTCGACCGCAGCAGATCCGCAAGCGTGCGGGTGACCGTGGTGACGCGAATGCCGGAGACGTACGCCGTAGCTCCCTCGGGCAAAGCCGCCCGGTGGACGCGGGAACGCGGCGGCAACGCGACCGACGTGTTCGCGGCGGTCGTGAGCTCCAGTCCCGGCTCCTCGGTACTCCCGCTCAGCAGCAACTCGATCCCGTGCACCCACGCCGCCGTCCGGTGGCTCGCGACCAGTCGCGGGTGCGCGAGTTGGAGCGCCCGCAACCGCACCGTCCTGTCGACCACCAGACCGGGCTCCGCCCAGCTGCCGTGCCGGACCTGGGTCCAGCCGTCCCGTTTCAGGGCGCGATGGAGACGGGCCGGTGTCCAGCCCATGTCCGTGGCCTGGCGGGTCAGCAGAACGCCGCGCTGGCGACGGGCCAGTGCGGTCAATGCGATCAGAGTGGCTGAGGTGGTTGGAGTAGTCAGTGTGGCTAACGCTGTCGGTGGCGTCGGTGGCGTCGGTGGCGTCAGGAGTGCCAGTGGTGTCGTTGCGTTCAGCGAGACCGGTTCCCCCGTGGTGCTCGTCATGCATCGAGGGTCCCAAGCCACCCCACGCGCCCGCGACCCCTGTGGACAACTCGCGTTCCGCACAGGCACCGTGGGCCCCTGGGCCCAGGTGCGGGAGCCGGATCGTTGTTACCGTGCGTGTGTCCGGAGTCGTACGTACGGGAGCGGTGAGACGTGAAGGCTCGTTCGGCTCGGCGGGCGGCGACCGCCGCCACAGCAGCGGCAGTCCTGTGCCTCACGGCCGCGTGCGGCGGGGCGTCCAGCGGCGACGCTGCCGCCGATGACCAGGCGGGCAAGGAGAAGCCCGCCGTCTCCTCCGCAGGCGGCGAGTCCGTCAGGAGTACCGGTGAGACCCTCAGCGAGGGTGAGTTGAAGAGAGTCGCCCTCGCGAGCGGCGACGTACCCGGCTTCGCCGTCGCTCCGATGGCGGGCGGCGGCGAGACCGGTAGCGAGCGCGCCGAGCAGCCCGAGTGCCAGGCGCTCGCCGACGTCATCAACGGCGCCCCCCAGCCCAGCCCGTCCGCCACCGTCCTGCGCACGCTCATGGACGAGTCGGAGGAGGACAGGGACGATCAGACGGTAGTCACCGAGATCCTCACCTCGTACCCGCGCGCCACCGGCGCGGCGCAGGTCCTCCGAGGCGTCAGCAAGGCCGTCGGGGCGTGCGCCGGCGGTTTCAGGACCACGGGTGGCGACGGCCCCTCGACGTACACCCGGGTGGAGCGACTGCCCGCACCCGAGGCCGGGCAGGAAGCCCTCGCCTACCAGGTCACCGGCTCCTTCGAGGGCACCAAGGTGCCGCTCGTCTTCCAGCTCGTACGGTCCGGATCGACGGTCGTCATCTTCTACGCCGCCAACTTCGTCGACGCCGGGACGCCCGAGATTCCCGCCCGGCTCGCCACGGCCCAGGCAGCCAAACTGCCCTGAGCCCGCCCCACCGGCTCCGGCGCGATTGAGCCCGGGTTGGGCCCGTGGGCCCATGCCCCGCGCACGGGTGTTCCGTACGGTCACCGGCATGGCACTCCACCTCCGGCGGGTCCGCGGCAGTCGTCAACCACGTACCGGAGCACGCCTGTTGGGGCTGCGCAAAGCGCAGTCGGGGCAGACGACGCTGGAGTACGCCGGACTCGTGCTGGTGGTCGCCGCCATCATCGCCACGCTGGTCGCCACCGGTCTCGGGCAGACGATCTCCCAGCAGGTGGGCGCGGCGGTGTGCCGGGTCACCGGAGGCGGCGACTGCGGGGGCCCGGGCGGGGACGGCGCCGCCGGCGACCGCCGGACGGGCGACGACGCACGTGGGCGGGACGACGCGCGTGGGCGTGGCGACGGTGACGGGCAGGGCGAGGGGAGTGGGCGAGGCCGTGACGAGACGGCCGTGTCCGACGGCGACGGTACGAAGTCGCCCGAGCGGCTCGCGTACGAGAAGGCACTCAAGGAGCTCCAGGACGCCAAGGACGCCGAGCGGAGCGACACCGCGAAAGCCGAACGGGCGGCAAAGGAACTCGGCAGAATCCTGGCCGAGGAACTCGGCATCACCGACGCCGTCGACTGCGTCACCAAAGGCAACGCCGCAGCCTGCACGGACACCCTCATCAACGTCCTGACCAGCCTGGTCGGCGGCGCCGTCGGCAAGCTCGCGGCGAAATACGGCGCGCCGTGGAAGTGGAAGAAGGCCGCCGAGCTCGTACGGACGCTGAAGAAGCACGGCGACGATCTGTACGAGGGCCTCACCGGCCTGGTCAAGAACCGCAAGCGCGTCAAGGACGCCCAGGACGCACTCGACGACGCGCGGCGCAAGCTCGACGGGAAGGAACCCGGGAAGCCGGACCAGCCCGCCAAGCGGCCCATCACCTGCGCCGCCGCGCACAGTTTCCCGCCCGGTACTCCGGTGCTCCTCGCCGACGGCACCCGTATCCCCATCGAGAGCGTCCGTGCCGGCGACCGTGTCACCGTGACGGAGCCCGTCAGCGGGGTGACAACCAGCCGCCGCGTCACGAACACGATCACTACGTACGACGACAAGCACTTCACCCGCCTGACCGTCCGGACGGCGGCCGGACTCCGTACCGTCACCGCCACCGACACCCATCCCTTCTGGCTGAGCGGCGGCGGTGCCCACGGCGCGCACGGTGCCCACGGCGCGCACGGCGCGCACGGCGCGCACGGCGCGGACCGTTGGGCCGACGCCGGTGACATCAGGCCGGGCGCGAGCCTCCGCGCCCCCGACGGCGCGGCCCTGCCCGTCGTCGCTGTCGCCCACCACACCCGGCGGCAGACGACGCACGACCTCACCGTCGCGGGAATCCACACGTATTACGTCGGTGTCGGCGGCCAGAACGCGCTCGTCCACAACAACGACTGCGTGGACAAGGAACTCCTCGACGAGATGAAAGAGACGGGCGTCAAGTTCGACCCGGAGAAGGTCATCAGGGCCGAGCGCAACGCGGAGGGGAAGATCGTGTTCCTGGAGGAGGGCAACTCGCGGGCGGGCCTCAAGCACATCATCGAAGAGCACGCAGACGACTTCGAGCGCAGCGGAATCGCCCGTGAGGACATTCCCGACCTGGTGATGCAGGCTGCGACCAAGGGCAAGAAGGTCGGCACGCAGGGCAAGGGGGACGGTCGGCCGGTCTACGAGGTCGAGTTCAAGGGACAGAAGCGAAGGGTGGCGGTGACGGTGGGGAACAACGGGTTCGTCGTGGGCGCCAACCCCAAGAGTGCGGGGCAGTGAGATGGGTGAAGGTGTGAGTGCAGCGGGTGGAGTGGGCGCAGCAGGTGGGGCGCGGGGCGTACGTCAGGTGCGGCTCGCCGCCGACTACGACTGCCACCCCGTGTGGGTGCGCGGCAGCGACGGCGTCAGCGACAACGTCGCGCCCGGCGAACTGCCGGTCGACCGGAACCTCGCGCAGGAGCTGGAGCGCTGGGGCGACGCGTACGACGCCACCCTCGACCGCGACGACCCCATGGCGTCCGGCTTCCCGGACCCACGCGACGAGGCGGCCTTCGCCGAGCGCGGCGCCGGGCTGGCACGCGAGCTGGCGCGGCAACTGGGGGAGGCATGGCGGGTGACGTATTACGACCCCCGGCTCGCCGAGGACGTCCCGTACGGGCCGGAGGAGTAGGGGCGCTGAACGGGGGTGGAGTTGCTGCGGTTGCGGGCGGCCCGGCTTCCCTCCCGCTGGAGTAGCGGCGTACGGGCCGGGACCGTGGCGCAGTGAACCCGGAACCGCCCGGGGGGACGGGAGGTCCTCAGGTCCGCTCGCCCGCCCGCACCCGCAGCACGGCCCCCGCCCGTACCCCCCACCCCTCCATCGCGCCCGCCTCCGCTTCCAGCACGTGCCGGGCCCGCAACCGGGGCAGGCCCAGCCGGCCCGGGGGCATCGTCCGTACGGTGATCACGCGCAAGCCCCTGTCCAGGTACGCCACATCGATCGCGAAGCGCATCCCGAACGTGTGCACGCTGCTCGCCGGGGTCAGCAGCAGTGCGCCGGTGATTCCGTCCCGGCCCAGGAGCCCCCGCGTACGCGCCCGCGTGGACACCGCGATCTCGACCGGTACGGGCGGCCGTGCGGGGCCGGGCCGGCCGCCCTCCACGGTCAGCGTCCCCGGCCCGTCCGCCCATCGCCCCATGCCGCTCATGCCCCCGAACGGTAGTCCCGTCCCGCCGTGCTGGGCCCACCCCCGGACGTCTCTGGGCCCACGGGCCCATGACCCGGCCCCCGCGCCGCCCTAGGCTCCTCACGTGTACGTCACGCTGATCGCGGCCGCCGCCCTCTGGGGCGCCCTCACCGGACTGCTCGTGCCCCGCGCCGCCTACCGGCTCGCCGTCGAGCCCGAGGAGGGCTGGCGCGCGGCGTGCCCGGCCGGGCATCCGTTCACCGGGCCCGCGCGCGGCTGGCTCGGCACCGCGCGGTGTGCCCGGTGCGCGGCGGCGGTGGGGGCGGCCGCTCCGGTACGTACTCCCGACGGCGCAGCGGAAGACGCCGGCGCGCCGGACCTCCCGTCCGACGGCGCGCCGTACCCGCGCGCCGTCGTTCCCGCCGTCCTCACCGCCCTCGCCTGCGCCCTGCTCGCGGCCGGCACCGGGGGCAGGCCCGAGCTGGGTGTGTGGCTGCTGCTGGCACCGTTCGGGGTGCTGCTGGCCGTCGTTGACCTGCGCGTGCACCGGCTGCCCGACGTACTGACCCTGCCGCTCGCCGCCGCGGCCGCCCTCCTGCTCGGACTGGCCGCGCTGCTGCCGGGCGACGGCGGGTCGTGGCCCGGTGCGCTGCTCGGCGGCGCCGCTCTCGGCGGCGGCTACTTCGTCCTCTTCCTGATCAACCCCAACGGCATGGGCTTCGGCGACGTCAAACTGGCCGTCGCCCTGGGGACCGCCCTCGGCTGGTACGGCTGGCCCGTGTTCTTCGCCGGGGCTTTCGCCGGGTTCCTGCTCGGTGCGGTGTACGGCGCCGGGCTGGTGATCCTGCGGCGCGCCGGGCGCAGGACCGCGATCCCGTTCGGCCCCTTCATGATCACCGGGACGCTGGCCGGGCTGCTGCTGGGCGGACTCGCGGCTTCTGCCGCCTGACAGCGCCGAGAGCGCGCGCCATCCGCGCAATCGTGAGAAGTTGCCATGAGACGCACGTATCGGATGTACCGCACGTAACTCACGCACGTACGGACGGGCGGCACGGGAAGCCGCCTGCCCGCGATCCACAGCCGCAGCCGCAGCCAGGAGTGCCCGAATGACGCAGCCGACCCGCCCCACCCCGGAACTGCTCGCCGAACTGCGCAAGCCCCGCCCGTACCCGGCGGTGTCGGTCACACTGCCCACGCACCGGCACTGGCCGGAGAGCCAGCAGGACGACATCCGCCTGCGCAACCTGCTCACCGAGGCCGAGAAGCGCCTCGCCGACGACCCGGAGGTCTCGAAGGCGCAGGCTGCCGCGGTGACGCAGCACCTGACCGCCGCGGCCGACGCGCTCGATCCGGAGTACTTCGGTGACGGCCTGATCGTCTACGCCTCGCCCGAGGAGCACCGCAGCTTCCTCGTCGGCGGGTCCGTGCCCGAGCGCATCGTGATCAATACGACGTACCTCACCCGCAACCTGGTCGCCCTGGAGGCGCGGGAGCGGCCGTACCTGGTCCTCGTGCTCAGTACGGGCGAGGTGCGGCTGTGGCGCGGGCAGGGCGATCAGGTGGCCGAGGACCAGAAGTCCGGCTTCCCGGTCATCTCGTCGGGCGCCGAGCGCGACAAGGCGCCCAGCCGGGACGGGGGCCAGTGGACCACCCAGGACTTCCGGAACATGCTCATGGAAGCCGACAGGAAGCTCACCGCGGTGCTCCAGGCGAGCCCGCTGCCGGTCATCCTTGTCGGCCTCAGCAAGCACATCTCGGTCTACCGCGAGGTCACCCACCACGGGCAGGCGCTCGCCGCCGAGCTGGAGGTGGGCGGGCTGGCGAACACCACGCCGGCGGAGATGTCGGCCCAGCTGGCCCCCGCCCGCCGGGCCCTCGCCGAGGCCGACACGGAGCGTGGGATGCGCGGACTCGACGAGGCCCGCAGCGGCAAGCGCTACTCCGCGGGCGTACAGGACGTGTGGCAGGCGGCGGGTGAGGGCCGGGTGGCGCTGCTCGTGGTCGAGGAGAGCCTGCGGGTCACGGCCCGGCCCGACACGGTGGAGGGCGCGGAACGGGCGACCCTCACGCTGCTGGAGCCGGAGGAGGCGGGCGTGCCGGGCGCGGAGGAGGACATCATCGACTCGCTGGTGGAGACGGTGCTGTCGGCGGACGGCGAGGTCATCTTCGTGCCGGACGACTCGCTGGCCGACGCGCACAGGGTCGCGGCGGCACTCCGCTACTGAGCCCGCCGGCCCGGCCGCTGTACGGCCCGCCGCCGCGGGGACCCCGGTCCCCGCGGCGGCGGCGACGCGCCCGGCCCCGGCGCCGCCTCCGGCCGCCCCGCGCCCCGGCTCACGGAGTGACCCTGCTGCGCCGACGCCGGCTCCCGTATGGTCGATGACCGTCAGTGACAGTCCGTACGGAGCAATGGAGTTGGCCGTGGCCAAGGACACCGGGCCCTACATCTGCGGCCTCGACGCCGCGATGGACGTGGTGGGCGGCAAGTGGAAGGCGCTGATCCTCTGGGCACTGGACGACGGGGGAACGCTCCGCTTCGGCCGGCTGAGGCGCCAGGTGCCCGGGGTCAGCGAGAAGATGCTGATTCAGCAGCTGCGCGAGCTGGAGGCGGACGGCATCGTTCACCGCGAGGTGTACCGGGAGGTCCCGCCCCGCGTCGAGTACTCGCTCACGGAGATGGGGCAGGGGCTCAACGCGGCCCTCGCACCGCTCGGCGCGTGGGCGAACGAGCACATGGAACAGATCCTGAGCGCCAAGCAGCGCGACGTCGCGTAAGCGGAGCGTCAAGTCCGCTCCTCGCGCCCGATTAGCCCGTGAGGGGGACGGGCGGCGGGCCGCAGAAGCGTATTTTCCCTAGTGCCGACTGGCCTCAGGGCCCGCTCGCAGGCGCGCCGGGAAAAATCCTGGGCGACTTTCGGCACGGCGCGGGCGCGAGCACCCTTTACGAAGGGTTATGGTGGAAACCCCCCCTCGGGCCGGTCCGTATCCCCCCACGGACCGGCCCGTTTTTTGTGCGCGGGGCCCGGCCGTCACACACGGACCACCCGTCGCACCGGCGCCGTCAGCCCCGCCCGGCCCAGATGTTCGTGCCCTCGGTGTCGACCGCGAAGGTGTCGATCTCCTTCAGCTCTTCGTCGGACAGGGCGGGCCCGTTGAGCGCCGCGACGTTCTCCTCCAGCTGCCGCACGCTCGACGCGCCGATCAGCGCCGACGTCATGCGCGGGTCGCGCAGCACCCACGCGATCGCCAGCTGGGCCAGCGACTGGCCGCGCCGCTGCGCGATGTCGTTCAGGCCGTTGAGGCGGCGTACCACCTCGTCCGACAGCAGACCGGGGTCGAGCGACTTGCCCTGGGTGGCGCGCGAGCCCTCCGGGATGCCGTTCAGGTACTTGCCGGTGAGCAGCCCCTGCGCGAGCGGTACGAAGGAGATGCAGCCCATGCCGGCCTCCTCCAGGGTGTCCAGCAGGCCGTCTTCCTCCGTCCACCGGTTGATCATCGAGTACGACGGCTGGTGGATCAGCGCGGGTACGCCCATGTCCCGCAGCAGCCCGGCCGCCTCCGCCGTCTGCTCGGCGTTGTACGACGACACGCCGGCGTATAGCGCCTTCCCCTGGCGCACCGCCGTGGCCAGCGCGCCCATCGTCTCCTCGAGCGGGGTCTCCGGGTCGAAGCGGTGCGAGTAGAAGATGTCGACGTAGTCCAGACCCATCCGGGTCAGCGAGGCGTCGAGCGACGACAGCAGGTACTTGCGCGATCCCCACTCGCCGTACGGACCGGGGTGCATCAGATAGCCGGCCTTCGTGGAGATGACCAGTTCGTCGCGGTAGGGGGCGAAGTCCTGCGCGAAGATCTTCCCGAAGTTCAGCTCGGCGGAGCCGGCCGGCGGGCCGTAGTTGTTGGCCAGGTCGAAGTGCGTCACGCCGAGGTCGAACGCGCGGCGCAGGATCGCGCGCTGCGTGTCCAGCGCGCGGTCGTCGCCGAAGTTGTGCCACAGGCCGAGCGAAAGGGCGGGCAGCTTGAGCCCGCTGCGGCCGGTGCGCCGGTACTCCATGGAGTCGTAGCGGTCACCGGCGGGGAGGTACGAAGGGGAATTATTCACATTCCCCTCCTTATCACGGACTTGTGACAGACCGGGTTGGGCCGCCGAGACGCCCGCGCAGTAGTGTGGCCGCTTCGGGACCGCACGTGCCCGGCTGGGGGAGCCGCGCGTGCCGGATGGTCCCAGGGACGTACCGAACCCGCACGACGCCATGAGGTGAGACCCAGTGAACCTGCGCGACCTGGTGTACAGGCTCTACGCACGCCGGGTGGAAGGCCGCCTCGATCACGACCAGGTGCCCAAGCACATCGGCGTGATCCTCGACGGCAACCGGCGCTGGGCCAAGGCCTCCGGCGGCACCACCGAGCAGGGCCACAAGGCGGGCGCCAGCAAGATCCAGGAGCTGCTCGGCTGGTGTGCCGAGACGGACGTCGAGGTCGTCACGCTCTGGATGCTGTCCACCGAGAACCTGGACCGCGCGGAAGCCGAGCTGACGCCGCTGCTCGGCATCATCGAGGGCGCGGTGCGTGACCTCGCCGCCGACGGCCGCTGGCGCGTGCACCATGTCGGGACGCTGGACGTGCTGCCCGCCCGTACCCAGTCGGTGCTCAAGGAGGCCGAGCAGGCCACGGTCGGCAACGAGGGAATACTCGTCAACGTCGCCGTGGGCTACGGCGGCCGCCAGGAGATCGCGGACGCGGTGCGCTCGCTGCTGCTGGAGCACGCGCGGAAGGGCACCTCCCTGGAGGAGGTCGCCGAGATCGTCGACGTCGAACACATCTCCGAGCACCTCTACACGCGCGGCCAGCCGGACCCGGACCTCGTCATCCGTACCAGCGGTGAGCAGCGGCTCTCGGGCTTCATGCTCTGGCAGAGCGCCCACTCGGAGTACTACTTCTGCGAAGTCTTCTGGCCGGCCTTCCGCAAGGTCGACTTCCTGCGCGCCCTGCGCGACTACGCCGCTCGCCACCGGCGTTACGGGTCCTGACCCACCCCCCGCACCGGCATCCGGAGGGTTACGGGCAGTTCTCGGCTCAACGACATGTCATATGCCATGGCATGACGGCAGGTGTTCGAGGGAATACCCCTTCCAGGTCGACGCCCGGTCCACGGACGTCGTATCTCAGTGAGCGGCAAGTCCGCTCGCCCGGGAGGCCCTTTGCACCAGGACGACCACGCCCAGGGCGTGGACGAAGCGGAGGGCCGGAGCTCGGCCCGCGCATCGTGGCCCGAGCCCGGTCCCACCGCTCGCGACGCCGTCGCACCCCGACCTCATGCGGGTTCAAAAAGGGGGTTCGTCCTTCCGTGGTGACCAGCACAAAGCGCCGCATGCCAGACAGGCGCACCTACGTTCTCGACACCAGCGTCCTGCTGGCCGACCCGAACGCCATGTCCCGCTTCGACGAGCACGAAGTAGTGCTTCCGATCGTCGTGGTCACGGAGTTGGAGGCCAAGAGGCACCATCCGGAACTCGGCTACTTCGCCCGTCAGGCCCTGCGCCTGCTCGACGACTGCCGGATCAGGTACGGACGCCTCGACGCCCCCATCCCGATGGGCGACCTGGGCGGAACGCTCCGTGTCGAGCTCAACCACTCCGATCCCGGCGTGCTTCCGGCCGGCTATCGATTGGGGGACAACGACTCACGGATCCTGGCGGTGGCACGCAACCTCCAGGCCGAGGGGTTCGACGTAACCGTCGTGTCGAAAGACCTGCCGCTGAGGATCAAGGCGTCCTCGGTCGGCCTGCTCGCCGAGGAGTACCGCGCCGAGCTCGCCATCACCGACTCCGGCTGGACCGGGATGGCGGAACTGCCCCTGACGGCGGAGCAGGTGGATCTGCTCTACACCGAGGAGACGGTGTACGAACCGGCCGCCGCGGACCTTCCCGTACATACGGGTCTGGTGATCCAGTCCGAGCGCGGCAAGGCGCTGGGCCGGGTCACCGCCGAGGGGATGGTCAGGCTCGTACGCGGCGACCGGGAGGCGTTCGGCATCCACGGCCGCAGCGCCGAACAGCGGATAGCGCTCGACCTGCTCCTCGACCCGGACGTCGGGATCGTCTCGATGGGCGGCCGGGCCGGTACCGGAAAGTCGGCACTGGCGCTCTGCGCGGGCCTGGAGGCCGTGCTGGAGCGCCGGCAGCACAAGAAGGTGATGGTCTTCCGGCCGCTGTACGCGGTGGGCGGCCAGGAGCTCGGCTACCTGCCGGGTTCCGAGTCCGAGAAGATGAGCCCCTGGGCGCAGGCGGTCTTCGACACGCTGTCGGCCGTGGCCGGGCGCGAGGTGATCGAGGAAGTGCTGGGGCGCGGCATGCTCGAAGTGCTGCCGCTCACGCACATCCGGGGCCGCTCGCTGCACGACGCGTTCGTGATCGTGGACGAGGCCCAGTCACTGGAACGGAACGTCCTGTTGACCGTTCTGTCCCGGATCGGGGCGAATTCGCGGGTGGTGCTGACCCACGATGTCGCCCAGCGCGACAATCTGCGGGTCGGCCGGTACGACGGAGTGGTCGCCGTCGTCGAGAAGTTGAAGGGGCATCCGCTCTTCGCCCACGTCACCCTCACCCGCTCGGAGCGCTCGCAGATCGCCGCGCTGGTGACCGAAATGCTGGAGGACGTACACCTCTGATCCCATAAGAGGGAAAAGGCAGTTGGCGCCGCCCGGCGGAACCCAGGATCCTAGCCGGGCGGCGTCGTGCTGCGCTCAAGTTTCCGTAAAACTCCTGGCACAAACGGCGTGTGAGCTTTCACACGCAACAGAGAATTGCTTCCCGGCGTCCGCTTCCGGCAGAGTCTTGCTTCCGTCAGGCCCCGCATACGGCACACCCGCATCTTCAGGGATGCAGCACCACACAACTCAACAGCCGTCGCCGTATGCCGCCCGAGTCACACGCGGCGCTCCTGAACAAGGAGTTGCCCACCGGGTCCGCGCCTCCACTGCCCAGCGATGGGGGAGGCCAGTGCCAGGGGCACGATTGCGTCCGCGAGGTCACCCGAGCGGGCACTGCTGGAAGGAAACCGTGTGAGCCGGATTTCGGTCCGGGGATTCGCCGTGGCTTCGGCTACCGCGGTCACCACTGTCGGCGCCGTTGTGGGCGTCGCCTCGGGCGACACTCAGCCCTCGAACGACAACTTCGAGGCGACCGCAGCCGACACGACGCTCCTCGCAGACATCCCTGCCGGCCAGCAGGCCCAGGTACAGACCGCGTCCCTGACGCAGCAGGCCGACGCACAGGCCTTCGCCGCCGACGTGACCGCGAAGAAGTCCGCGGAGGAAGCGGCCCGTCTTCAGGCCGCCAAGGACGCGAAGTCCAAGAAGGAAGCCGCCGAGGCGGAGGCCAAGGCAGAAGCGGAAGCCGAAGCCAAGGCGAAGGCCGAAGCCGACGCCAAGGAGCGCGAGAAGGAGGAGCTGGCCACCGCCGCGAGCCGCTCCGCGACGCGTGACGCGTCCAGCTTCGCCACGCAGGGCTCCTACACCGTCGCCGAGGTCCAGGCCATGGCGCGGCAGATGGTCCCCGGCGACCAGTTCCAGTGCTTCAGCAACATCGTGAACCACGAGTCCACGTGGAACTACCGGGCGAGCAACCCCTCGTCGGGTGCCTACGGCCTCGTGCAGGCGCTTCCCGCCTCCAAGATGTCGTCCGCGGGCGCCGACTGGCAGACCAACCCGGCCACCCAGATCAAGTGGGGCCTGAACTACATGGACGAGCGCTACGGCAGCCCGTGCGGCGCCTGGTCGTTCTGGCAGGCCAATCACTGGTACTAGGACCCAGTGACCGTTCAACCTCGCGGAGCCCCTCACCGTCTACGGTGAGGGGCTCCGCGCGTGTACCGTCGGGGTCCGATGCCTCCCCGGGGGGAGCGAGCGACGGGGAGAAGAGAGAACCACATGTCAACACAGCCACAGCCAGGGCCGGGATGGCTCAGCCGTACGGGCGCCAAGCTCACCCGGATGGGAGAGCTGCTGAACGAGCGCCGCGCCGCGGCCGAGGCGGAATCCGCCGACTCCGCCCCGGGCGGGACGTCGTACGGGCCGGGCGTCGAGGGCGAGGGCGTCGACCACGTCCCCGCGCCGCCCGCCTACGCGCCCGCCGTCCCGGCCAGGCCCGACCCCGTCGCCGCCGTCCCGTGGGGGATGCGCGTCGCGGCGGAGGCCGGCTGGCGGCTGCTCGTACTGGCGGGCACCCTCTGGGTGCTGATGAAGGTCATCAGCGCCGTACAGCTGGTGGTCCTCGCCTTCGTCGCGGCCCTGCTCGTCACCGCGATGCTCCAGCCCACCGTCGCCCGCCTGCGCCGGGTGGGACTGCCGCGCGGCCTCGCCACCGCCGTCACGGCGGTCCTCGGCTTCGTCGTCATGGGGCTGGTCGGCTGGTTCGTGGTGTGGCAGGTCATGGAGAACCTCGACAACCTCTCCGACCGCCTCAAGGACGGCATCGAGGAGCTCAAGCGCTGGCTGCTCAACAGCCCGTTCCATGTCACCGAGGACCAGATCAACGACGTCGCGAAGAACCTGAGCGACGCGGTCGGCACCAACACCGAGGAGATCACCTCGGCGGGCCTCCAGGGCGTCACCGTGATGGTCGAGTTCCTCACCGGCATGCTGCTCGCCATGTTCTCGACGCTCTTCCTGCTGTACGACGGGAAGCGCATCTGGGAGTGGACGCTCAGGCTGGTGCCCGCGCAGGCCCGGCCCGGCGTCGCGGGCGCCGGGCCGCGCGCGTGGCGCACGCTCACCGCGTACGTGCGGGGCACGGTGATCGTCGCGCTGATCGACGCGATCTTCATCGGCCTCGGCATCTGGTTCCTCGACGTACCGATGGCCGTGCCGCTCGCCGTCTTCATCTTCCTGTTCGCCTTCATCCCGCTCGTCGGCGCGGTCATGTCGGGCGCCCTGGCGGTGGTCGTGGCGCTGGTGACCCAGGGCGTGTTCACGGCGCTGATGGTGCTGGTCGTCGTACTGGCCGTACAGCAGATCGAGGGCCATGTGCTCCAACCGTTCATCCTCGGCCGCGCGGTGCGGGTGCACCCGCTGGCCGTCGTCCTCGCGGTGGCGGCGGGTGGCCTGGTCGCCGGTATCGGCGGTGCGGTGGTGGCGGTGCCGCTGGTGGCGGTGACCAATACCGTGGTCGGTTACCTGCGGGCCTACAGCATGGAGGCGGCGCTGCACGCGGCGCCGGTTCCCCGGACGGCTGCGGCGCCGGCCGATGCGGGCGAGAAGGCGGCGGTACCGGAATGATCTCCGAACCGGAGATGGTGGGGGACTTTCCGGACTGGCCCGAGCCCGGGACCGCGACGAGCGAGGACCGCCCCGCCACGCCGCGCGGCCGCAGGCCGTGGCTGTGGGCGGCAGGCGGCGCGGTGGCCGCCTCGGCGGTGTGGGCGGGCGGGCTGTACGCGACGGGGACCCAGCCCGTGGTCGACACGCGGGGCTTCCGGGTGGGGGACGGGCTGTGCGAGAAGGCGGAGCTGAACGCGCTGCGGCTGAGCCTCGGGAAGAGAACGGGCGACCCCATCGAAGCGGTGGTCGAGCACAGCGCCCTCGACAGGGTGACCTGCGACCTGAGCTTCGTGCCGGACGTGAAGCCGCGCGAAGGCGAGTTCAGGGCGAGTTACGAGGTGCAGATCATCGCTCATCTGCACAAGAAGGCCGACCCGGAGGCGGAGTTCGAAGCATTCGCCCGTCAGCCCCGCTGGGGCGACGGCGCGCCTGCCAGGCTGGAGGCCGTGGACGGCCTCGGTGAGAAGGCGTTCCTCATTCCGCCGCCCGCCGAGTGGGAAGGCCCGCGACTGGTGGTCCTCGACGGCGGAGCGGTGCTGGAACTCGGCATCACTCCCGGTTACGAGTCCTACTACGAGGGCGAGGGCGAGGGCGAGGGCGAGTTCGAAGAGCCGCCGCCGGAGCCGGACACGTCCGCGCTTCCGCCCCTGATGGTCGAGGACCTGCGGGACCTCATGGCCGCGCTCCGGAGCTGACGTACGTACCAACGGAGAAGGGCCCCGCGGACGCGATGTCCGCGGGGCCCTTCCCGTACGTACTGCTGACTACTCGGCCATGAGGGCTTCGGAGTCGATCGTGACGCCGACGGCCTGGATCACCGAGGCGATCTTGATCGCTTCCTGGATCGTCTCGCGCTCGACGCCGGCCTTGCGCAGGACCTGCTCGTGCGAGTCGAGGCACTGGCCGCAGCCGTTGATCGCGGAGACCGCGAGCGACCACAGCTCGAAGTCGACCTTCTCCACGCCGGGGTTGCCGATGACGTTCATCCGCAGGCCGGCGCGCAGCGTCCCGTACTCCGGGTCGGAGAGCAGGTGGCGCGTGCGGTAGAAGACGTTGTTCATCGCCATGATCGCGGCGGCGGACTTGGCGGCCTGGTACGCCTCGGGCTTGAGGTTGGCCTTGGCCTCCGGCTCCAGCTCACGCAGCACCTTCGGCGAGCGCGAGGCGATCGCGCAGGCCAGGACCGTGCCCCACAGCTGCTGCTGCGGGAGGTCGCTGTTGCCGATGACCGAGCCGAGGTTCAGGCGCAGGTCCTTGGCGTAGTCCGGTACGGCGGACTTCAGCTCGTCGAGGGCCATGGGTCACTCACCGGCCAGCAGGGCGACCGGGTCGAGGGTGTTCTCGCCCTTGGTCCAGTTGCAGGGGCACAGCTCGTCGGTCTGGAGCGCGTCGAGGACCCGGAGGACCTCCTTGGGGTTACGGCCCACGGAACCGGCGGTCACCATCGTGAACTGGATCTCGTTGTTCGGGTCGACGATGAAGACGGCGCGCTGCGCGAAGCCGTCCTCGCCCTCGATGCCGAGGTCACGCATGAGCTCGTGCTTCGAGTCGGCCAGCATCGGGAACGGCAGGTCGGTCAGGTCCGGGTGGTCCTTGCGCCAGGCGTGGTGCACGAACTCCGAGTCACCGGAGAAGCCGAGGATCTGCGCGTCGCGGTCGGCGAACTCGTCGTTCAGCTTGCCGAAGGCGGCGATCTCGGTGGGGCAGACGAAGGTGAAGTCCTTGGGCCACGCGAAGACGACGCGCCACTTGCCCTCGTAGGACTTGTGGTTGATCTGCTCGAACTCCTTGCCGGTCTCCAGGGAGACACAGGCAGTGAGGTCGTACGTGGGGAACTGGTCACCAACAGTGAGCACGCGCGCTCCTTGCAGAGAGGGAAATCCCGATTCAGGGGTTTCCTGGGGGTTGGACGGATCCCCACAGTGACACAGGAAGCATTGATCGCAGAAATAGCTAGACTGGCTTGATCCGATCGGAGGTGGTTATCAGTGGCCAGTAGTAATGGAAACGGCGTGGGGGCCGTGGGCGGCGCCAGGGCCAAGCAGCCCAGCCTCTCGCAGCTGCGCGCGTTCGCCGCCGTGGCGGAGTACCTGCACTTCAGGGACGCGGCCGCCGCGATCGGCATGAGCCAGCCGGCGCTGTCGGGGGCGGTCTCGGCGCTGGAGGACGCGCTCGGAGTGCAGCTCGTCGAGCGTACGACGCGCAAGGTGCTGCTGTCTCCGGCGGGGGAGCGGCTGGCGGTGCGCGCGCGGGCCGTGCTGGAGGCGGTGGGCGAGCTGATGGAGGAGGCGGAGGCGGTACGGGCGCCCTTCACCGGGGTGCTCAGGCTCGGGGTGATCCCGACGGTGGCGCCGTATCTGCTGCCGACGGTGCTCACGCTCGTACACGAGCGGTATCCGGACCTGGACCTCCAGGTGCACGAGGAGCAGACGTCGTCGCTGCTGGAGGGGCTGGCGGCGGGGCGGCTCGACCTGCTCCTGCTCGCGGTCCCGCTGGGCGTGCCGGGAGTGGCCGAACTGCCGCTCTTCGACGAGGACTTCGTGCTGGTCACGCCGCGCGAGCACTGGCTGGGCGGGCGCGAGGACATTCCGCGCGAGGCGCTCAAGGAACTGCACCTGCTGCTGCTCGACGAGGGGCACTGCCTGCGGGACCAGGCGCTCGACATCTGCCGGGAGGCGGGGCGTACGGAAGGCGCGCCGGTCACGACGACGGCCGCCGGGCTCTCCACGCTGGTGCAGCTGGTCGCGGGCGGGCTGGGCGTGACGCTGCTGCCGCGCACGGCGGTGCGGGTGGAGACGGACCGCAACGACCGGCTGGTGACGGGGTACTTCGCCGACCCCGCGCCGTCGCGCCGGGTCGCCCTGGCCATGCGGACGGGGGCGGCGCGCCAGAGCGAGTTCGAGACGTTCGCCCAGGCTCTGCGGGAGGCGATGAGGCGGCTGCCGGTGCGGGTCGTGGCAGAGGCGGGGTGAGCCGGCCGGGGGCCGGTCCCGTACGCCTAGGGCCTGTGGGCGACCGGCAGGGAGCCGGCGGGAGTCATCCGCGTACCTCGGCGGCGAGCTTGTCGAGTCGCGCGGCGGCGAGTTCCAGCCAGCGCAGGTCGGCTTCGAGATGGAAGAGGGCGTGGTCGCAGATGAGCTGGTCGGTGAGATCGCCCCGGCGCTTGCGCTCGGTGAGGTCGCGCATCATCCGCAGGTGCTCGGCGCGCTGTACGTCGAGGAGGCCGGCGGCGCTGCGTCCGGTGAGGAGGGCGAGGACGACCTTGGTGTAGAGCGTCGACCGGAGGTAGGGCTCGGGCTTCTCGGGCTGGGCCAGCCACCGCTCGACATCGGTGATGCCCGCTTCGGTGATGGCGTAGCGCTTGCGCTCGGGGCCGCCTTCGGACTCCACGCCGTCGACTTCGACGAGCCCGTTCTTGAGCAGTCGGGACATGGTCGAGTAGACCTGGCCGTAGTGCAGGGGGCGGTCGTGGCCGAACCTGTCGTCGAAGGCCCGCTTGAGGTCGTAGCCGTGGCGGGGACCGGTTTCCAGGAGCCCGAGCAGGGTGTGGCCGATGGACATGCGCTGCACGATACCCAGTGCGTATACATGGCGTGCATAGTCGAGGTGGCCCCCGGAGGGCGGAATCCGGGTCGGAGCCCCGGTTCGGGAAGGGGCGGGCAGGGAACACCCCCGCCGGCCCCGGCCTACTCCTCCCGGGGTTCCTGACCCGCGTCCCGTGTTTTGGGGGGCCGCCCCCGCCGGGGGATCGGCCCGGCGCCGCCCGGAAGGCGGCCGGACTCCGACAGCGCGCGCCGCAGCAGGAACTCGATCTGCGCGTTGGCGCTGCGCAGCTCGTCCGACGCCCACCGGGCCAGCGCGTCGTACACGGCCGGGTCCAGCCGCAGCAGCACCTGCTTCCGCTGCTGCTGCGGCTGCTTCCGTCGCGGGGCCTCGTCCGTCACTGGTAGAGCGTGCCGGTGTTGAGGACCGGCTGCGCGGCCCGGTCGCCGCACAGCACCACCATGAGGTTGCTCACCATCGCCGCCCGGCGCTCGGAGTCCATTTCGACGATGTCGTGCTCGGTGATCCGGTCGAGGGCCATCTCGACCATCCCCACCGCGCCCTCGACGATCAGCTTGCGCGCCGCGACGACCGCCCCGGCCTGCTGCCGCTGGAGCATCGCGGAGGCGATCTCGGGTGCGTACGCGAGGTGGGTGAAGCGGGACTCGATGATGTGGACGCCGGCCGCCTCGACCCGCGCGTGCAGTTCGACCGCGAGCTTCTCGGTGATCTCCTCGGCGTTGCCGCGCAGCGACAGGCCGCCCTCGTCGTGTGCGTCGTACGGGTACTCGATCGCGATGTGCCGTACGGCGGCCTCCGTCTGCGTGGCGACGAACTCCAGGAAGTCGTCGACCTCGAACGTCGCCTGGGCGGTGTCCTCCACCTTCCAGACCACCACCGCGGCGAGCTCGATCGGGTTGCCGTAGGCGTCGTTGACCTTCAGGACCGCCGTCTCGTGGTTCCTGATCCGGGTCGAGATCTTCGAGCGGGTGGTCAGCGGGTTGACCCAGCGCAGTCCGTCGGTGCGGATGGTGCCCCGGTAGCGCCCGAAGAGCTGGACGACGCGTGCCTCGCCCGGCGCGACCATGTTGAGGCCGCACATCGCGAGGAAGGCCGCGAAGGCGACCAGTATGCCCGCGATGATCAGTGCGGCCTTCGGGCCCGTCGAGTCGAACGTGGCGCCGGCGGCGATGAGACCCGCCCCCGCGAGCAGGCCGAGCAGGCCGAGGAGCAGAGCGAGGCCGCCGCCGATGCTGTGCGCCGCCCTCTCGCGGACGCGTGGCGCGGGCATGTCGGGCAGGTCGGCGGGTGCGGACGGGGCGGGTGCGGACGTGCTGGTCGCGGGTTCGGTGGCGGGCATGGTGGTCCCCCGGTTTCGTGCGGTGATCGTCGGTTCGGCTGGTCTATCAAAGTGATATCACTTTTTTGAGGACCATAAACCCGTGCGGCGGCCTTCGCAACCCTGGAGGCCCCTCAGGAGTCGGTTCCAGAGAGACGGGTGCTGATTGTCACGTACGGAAAAGACAGGATCGGCAGTCCTTTGTCCGCAGGTGCGGTGTTAGCTTCTTGAGCTGACATCCGGGGGCTCGATGAGCGGAGTTACGGAGTAATGGGCCGAGCAGAAGCGCGACAGAACGCGAAGCGCGGTGCGCGCCGGGCGAAGAAGGCGGGTGGCATACGCCGCTTCTTCACCTGGAAGAAGATGCTGGGTACCTTCTTCGGGCTTTGCCTGCTCCTCATGGGCGTCTTCGTGGCGCTGTACATATGGGTGCCCGTACCGGCGGCCAACGCCGAGGCCAAGCTCCAGAGCAACGTCTACAAGTACAGCAGCGGCAAGATCATGGCCCGGTCCGGCAAGGTCAACCGCGAGATACTTCCGCTCGCCAAGATCCCCAAGGACGTACAGACCGCCTTCGTCGCCGCCGAGAACCAGAACTTCTACAAGGACTCCGGCGTCGACTTCAAGGGCACCGCCCGCGGCCTGCTCAACACCCTCACGGGCAAGGGCAAGCAGGGCGGCTCGACCATCACCCAGCAGTACGTCAAGAACTACTACCTGACCCAGGACCAGACGGTCACCCGCAAGCTCAGGGAGCTTGTGATCTCCATCAAGGTGGACCGGAAGTACAAGAAGCCGGACATCCTGGCCGGGTATCTCAACACCAGCTACTTCGGACGGGGCGCGTACGGCATCCAGGCCGCGGCCCAGGCGTACTACAGCGTCGACGCCGAGAAGCTGTCCGTCGAGCAGGGCGCTTACCTCGCGGCGCTCCTCCAGGCCCCCAGCCAGTACGACTGGGCGGTGGCGAGCCCCACCAGCAAGAAGCTGGTCACGGCGCGCTGGAACTACGTCCTCGACAACATGATCGAGATGAACGAGCTGGACCGGTCCGCGCGCGACGCCATGAAGTTCCCCATACCGCGCGACCCCAAGGGCGCCGCCGGTATGGAGGGCCAGACCGGTTACCTGGTCGACGCCGCGAAGGCCGAGCTGCGGAAACAGGGCGTCAGCGAGGCCGAGTTCGACGCGGGCGGATGGACGATCACGCTCAACGTCGACGAGAAGCGCCAGAAGGCGCTGGAGAAGGCGGTCGAACGGCAGCTGGAGTCCAAGCTCGACCGCAAGAAGAACAAGGTCGACGCCACACTCCAGGCCGGTGCTACCTCGGTGGACCCGAAGACCGGCAAGATCGTCGCGATGTACGGAGGCGTGGACGCCACCAAGCACTACTTCAACAACGCCACGCGGTCCGACTACCAGCCGGCCTCCACGTTCAAGCCCGTCGTCCTCGCCGCCGCCCTGGAGAGCAACTCCAAGACGCAGAGCGGCATCCCGATCACGCCCAGCACCATCTACGACGGCACGAGCAGACGCCCCGTGAAGGGCAGCACCACCCCCTTCGCCCCGCAGAACGACCTGGGCAAGAGCTACGGACAGATCTCGGTCCAGCAGGCCATGCAGAACTCGGTCAACTCCGTCTTCGCGCAGATGCTCGTGGACGTCGGCGCCCCGCGCGTCAAGGAGACCGCGCTCGACATGGGCATGGAGGACAAGGGCGGCTTCGACGAGCGTCCCGCCATGTCCCTCGGCGTGATGGGCGCCAGCACGATGGACATGGCGAGCGTCTACGCGACGCTCGACAACCACGGCAAGAAGGTCACGCCGACCATCGTGAAGTCCGCCGAGCACAAGGACCGCCCGGGCGGCCGCGTCGAGATGCCCGAGCCGGCCGAAGAGCGGGTCCTCGACCGTTCGACGGCGGACAGCGTGACCAAGGTGCTCACCGGAGTGGTGGAGAGCGGTACGGGTGCCCGGGCCGCCAGCCCCAACTACAACGCGGCCGGCAAGACCGGTACGTCGGAGAAGAACCGGTCGGCCTGGTTCGTGGGCTACACCCCGGAACTCTCCACCGCCGTAGCCCTCTTCGGTGAGTCCACGAAGCCGGGCGGCGGGCAGGTCTCCCTGACCGGTACGGCCAACGCGGGCCGGGCCAGCGGAGGCGGCTTCCCCGCCAGTATCTGGGGGGACTACACCCTCGGCGCCCTCGGCGGCGGCTCCGACGCCGACTTCGACCTGGAGATCGACCCGGACGACGCCTACGTGCCCCCGCCGAGCGACACCCCCGACCCGACCGTCACCCCGAGCAAGCCCTCGGCGACGCCGTCCAGCACACCGCCGACGACGCCGTCCAGCACGCCCTCCACGACGCCGTCCAGCACACCGCCGACGTCGCCGTCCAGCACGCCCTCCACCTCGCCGCCGCCCATCACGATCGGCCCGCCGGACCCCGGCGGTGACAACGAAGGCTCCGACGGCGGGGCGGACGGCGGCGCGGACGGGGGAGCCGACGGCGGCGCGGACGGCGGCGCGGACGGGGGAGGCGACGGAGACGCCCGAGGCCCCAACGGCGACTTCGTACCGCCCAGGCCCTGACGGACACACGCGCGGGAGAAGTACCGGACGAAAGACGAAACGGCTGCGGCGGACACCTCCGGGTGTCCGCCGCAGCCGTGTGTACAGCGCGCGCCTACGGGCGGGTGGCCAGCTCGAACCAGACCACCTTGCCGGACGACAGGCGTGTGGCGCCCCACCGTCTCGCCAGCCGGTTCACCAGGAACAGCCCGCGGCCGCCCTCGTCCGTGTCCCGGGCCCGCCGCTGCCTCGGCAGCTGCGGCGAGTCGTCACCGACCTCGCAGCGCAGTACGTCCGTACGCAGCAACCGCAGCGTCACCGGCCGCTCGGCGTACCGCACCGCGTTCGTCACCACCTCGCTGACCAGCAGCTCCACCGAGTCGCTCAGCTCCTCCAGACCCCAGCGGGCCAGCGCGCGACGCGCCAGCCTGCGGGCCCGGCCGGGCGCCTGCTCCTCCGGCTCCAGGAACCAGTACGCGACATCGCTCGGCGCGATCCCGTCGAAGCGGGCCGCGAGCAGCGCGATGTCGTCGTCCCGGTCACCGGGACCGAGCATGTCGAGTACGTCGTCGCACAGGGCTTCCAGCGGCGGCGAGTGGTCGGGACCCGTCAGCTGCGCGGTGGCGGCCAGCCGCTCCCGCAACTGCTCGATGCCCGTCCACACGTCCCGCAGCCGCGACTCGACCAGGCCGTCGGTGTACAGCAGGAGAGTGGCGCCCGCCGGGGCGTCCAGCTCCACCGCCTCGAAGTCCACCCCGCCTACGCCGATGGGCGCACCCGGCGGCACCCGCAGCACCTCGGCCCGGCCGCCCAGGTGCAGCAGCACGGGCGGCGGGTGGCCCGCGTTGGCGATGGTGATGCGGTGCGAGACCGGGTCGTAGACGCAGTACAGGCAGGTCGCCATGCGGTCGGAACCGAGCCGCTGCGCCTGCTCGTCGAGGTGGTGCAGGACCTCCTGCGGCGGCAGGTCGAGACCGGCGAGGGTCTGCGCCGTCGTCCGCAGCTGGCCCATGATCGCGGCGGACGTCATGGAGTGGCCCATGACGTCACCGACGACCAGCGCGACGCGGCTGCCCGGCAGCGGGATCGCGTCGTACCAGTCGCCGCCGACGCGGGCCGTCTCGGCGGCCGGCAGGTACCGGGAGGCCAGCTTGACGCCGGTCGGCTGCGGGAGCGAGTCGGGCAGCATCGTGCGCTGGAGCTCGTCGGCGATGTACGCCTCGCGCCCGTACAGCACGGCCTTGTCGATCCCGAGCGCCGTGTGCGTCGCCAACTGGGCGGCGACCAGCAGGTCGTTCGCCTCGAAGGCCGGGCGCTCCGGGCGGCGCAGGAACACGGCCGCGCCGATCACCCGGCGACGGCCGCGCAGCGGCGCGAGGATCGCGCGGCGACCGGACGGCAGTCCCATGGCCTCGCCGAGCAGTTCGGACATGGCCGCCCGCGCGGAGGCGGAGTCGCCGAACACCGGGCGTACGCCTCTGAGCACCTCGGCGAGGGCGCCTCCGCTGCGTACCTCGCACAGCTGCGGGGCGGGCAGCGGCTCGGCCTGGAGGTCGATCTCCTCGGCCCCGTCGTCCGCTAAACGCAGCCGGTCGGTGCGGCGCAGGCGCAGCATGAACGGTACGGCGGGGCGTTCGTCGCCGACCGGCAGCGGGTCGCGCAGGTACACGAGGATCGCGTCGGTGAAGGTCGGCACGGACGCCCGGCACAGGCCGAGCACGATCTCGTCGAGGTCGATGCCCCGGGCGATCCGCCGCGTCGCGGCGCCCACGAAGCGGAGCCGGTCCCCCTCACTCCTGGCAGCCCCGGCCGGCTCCGGGACACCGCCGGTGGCCGGAGTGGGAGCGTGCGCTGGACTCGGCACTGCCGGAACCTCCTCCTGCCGTGGCCGGGTGCGCTCGTGCGGCCTGGCAACCAGTGGCTGCCGGCCTTCGTGCGAGGTGGACTGGTGCTCCGTCACGCGTGGGGTTCCGTCCGTCCGGGGAGCTTGTGCGATGCAATCGCTTCGTGTGGCGATATACCCGCTCTGCGGGCGGCCTCGACAGGACGGTGGCCCCCGAACCCGGCAGACTTGCTCTCCGGCACGGCTCCACCCCCCTGTGGTGACTTACGGTCAGGCTGTGCGCCGGGCCCGCCAGTTGAGAGCGGGACCGGTGCGCACAGTGCGCTCAGTGTTGCGGAAGGCGATCCTACGTTTGACCCATGGGGGCCTATCAAGGGTCTCACGGAGCCATGTGAACAGGAGTGCGGTCCCAGTCATCGGGCAACCGGGGAACGGCCCACCTGGGATCGGGCCGCCAGTTCTCCCAGCCGTCACGGAACGGGGCGCCCCACGCGGTGATCAGGCCGACCGCCGCTCGCCCCGCCTCCCGTACCTGCCGGGCCTGCGCGTCGCTCAGCAGCCCCACCCGCCGGGCCTGCTCGAACTCGTCCTCGTCGAGCCAGCACCAGGCGCGGTCCGGGTGCACGGAGATGTCGAGGAAGTGGTCCTCGGAGTCGACGCCGCCCGACCAGCGGGTGCGCGGCTCCTCCAGGTTCACGTACCAGTTCTTGAACCGCCAGCCCCGTTCCCAGAACAGCCACACCGACCACGGGTCGCCCGGCCGCGCCAGCTTCAGTACGCCGGTGCCCCACCACCGCGAGGTGGTCGTGGTCCGCGGCGCCGTGTACCGGGTGGCCAGCGGCTCCTCGTGCACCGGCGTGCCGTCCGCGAGCACCGGCCGCACGCACTGCGTGCCCGGCGCCATCCACACCGCGAGCAGCTCGTCGGTGTCGCGGACGACCGTGACGGGGCGGCAGATGTGGATGCGGTCGGAGGCGTTGCCGCGATAGCGCCAGAGGATGTGGTCCCCCGGCGCCCAACGCGCCCCGCCCGCACCGCCTGCCGTAGCTGTCATGAGCAGATCTTAGGAGTACGTTCCGCCGACTGCTGCGACCGAGGTCACGGGTGCGTCATACGCAGCACGTCCAGCGCCTCGTCGAGCTGCTGCTCGGTGAGATCACCGCGTTCGACGTACCCGGACTCCAGGACGACTTCGCGGATCGTCCGGCGCTCGGCGAGGGACTTCTTGACGACCTTGGCCGCCTCTTCGTAGCCGATGTACTTGTTGAGCGGGGTGACGACCGACGGTGACGACTCCGCGTACTCGCGGGCGCGTTCGACGTCGGCGGTGATCCCGTCGATCGTACGGTCCGCCAGCAGCCGGGAGGCGTTGGCGAGAAGCCGCAACGATTCCAGCAGGTTCTTGGCCATCACGGGCAGCATGACGTTGAGCTCGAAGTTGCCCGCCGCACCGGCCGCGGCGACCGTGGCGTCGTTCCCCGTCACCTGGGCCGCGACCATCAGTACGGCCTCGGGAATGACCGGATTCACCTTGCCCGGCATGATCGACGACCCCGGCTGGAGGTCGGGAAGGCGGATCTCGGCCAATCCGGTGCGCGGCCCCGAGGCCATCCAGCGCAGGTCGTTGGAGATCTTCGTCAGGGAGACCGCGATCGTACGGAGCTGGCCGGACGTCTCGACGAGGCCGTCCCGCGCGCCCTGTGCCTCGAAGTGGTCGCGGGCCTCGGTGAGCGGCAGTCCGGTGGAGCGGGCAACCTCGGCGATGACCGCGGCCGAGAAGCCCGGCGGGGTGTTGATGCCGGTGCCGACGGCCGTGCCGCCGAGGGGGAGTTCCGCGAGGCGGGGCAGGGAGGCGCGCAGCCGTTCGACGCCGTACCGCACGGCCGCCGCGTAACCGCTGAACTCCTGGCCGAGGGTGACGGGCGTGGCGTCCATCAGGTGCGTACGCCCCGACTTGACGACGTCCGCGAACTCCGCCGCCTTGCGCTCCAGCGCCGCCGCGAGGTGGTCGAGGGCCGGGATCAGATCGCCCGTGACGGCGGCGGTCGCCGCGATGTGGATGGACGACGGAAACACGTCGTTGGACGACTGCGAGGCATTGACATGGTCGTTGGGATGGACCGGGCCGCCGAGACGCTCGGTGGCGAGCGTGGCGACGACCTCGTTCATGTTCATGTTGGAGGACGTGCCGGAGCCGGTCTGGAAGACATCGACGGGAAAGTGGTCGTCCCAGCGCCCCCGCGCGACCTCTTCGGCCGCTTCCCGGACCGCCCGGGCGATGTCCTTGTCGAGCACGCCGAGTTCGGCGTTGACCAGGGCGGCAGCGGCCTTGATACGGGCCAGCGCCTCGATGTGGGCGCGCTCCAGGCGCTGTCCGGAGACGGGGAAGTTCTCCACGGCCCGCTGGGTCTGGGCGCGCCACTTGGCGTGCGCCGGCACCCGTACCTCACCCATCGAGTCGCGCTCGATCCGGTAGTCGTCAGTCGTCATCGTGGCGTACCTCCTCAGAAAAGTTGAGCACTTGTCTTGTTCTGCGTATTCCCAAGTCGCCTACCCGCCAGTAAATACCGGGGGTAACAACAAACCGGGGAGGCGCAATGCAGCGCACACGGCTCAGACTTCGCTCCACTGTCGCGGCCGCCGCCGCACTGGCGGCCGCCATCGGCGGCAGTCTGGCGGGGACGGCCCCCGCCACCGCCGCCGACAGGGCCGCGACGGCTTCCACACCCGCTTCGACACCCCTTCCGGCCGAACTGGAGGCCGTCCGCGCGGCCGAGGCCGCGAAGCTCTACGGCGATCCGGCCGAGCGGCCCATGGACCAGCGCAAGACCGGGCTGATCTCGCTCGGCGACAGCGAGATCTCCGGCGAGGGCGTCGGCACGTACGAACCCGGCACCAACGGGCCCGACAACTGGTGCCACCGCTCGCCGGACGCCGCGATCCACCGCACCGGGATACCGGCCGACGTCACGTACAACGTCTCCTGCTCGGGCGCGTACACCGGAAACATCAGGATCGGCGGCAGCAAGCAGTACGCCGACGAGCTGGTCCAGAGCGACAACCTGGCCGTCAAGGCCCGCAACACCCGCATCAAGATGGTCCTGCTGGTGGCCGGCGCGAACGACGACCTCCAGTTCGGCCCGGTGATGACGGACTGCGTCACGCGCTGGCTGACGATCCAGGGCACCTGCGAGCCCAAGTACGCGCCCGGCTGGCAGGGGCGCGTCGACGCGCTCGTGCCCAAGGTCGAGCAGACCGTCCGGGACCTGCGGACGGTGATGCGCGGCGCGGGGTACGCGGACGGCGACTACAAGATGGTCGTGATGGGCTACCCGAGCCCCATCGGACCCGACTTCAAGGACAACCCGAACTTCCCGGGCAAGATCCCGGGCGGCTGCGTGGGGTACGACTCCGACGCGGCCTGGGGCCGCAACACCGCGGTCCCGGTCTTCGAGCGCGGGATGCGCGCCGCGGCGGCGAACACGGGCTCCGTGTATCTCGACAACTCCCGCCTCTTCCACGGCCACGAGGTCTGCATGGACGACCCCTGGGCGCGGGGCCTGTACATCGACCTCTCCAAGCCCGGCATGCCGGACTCGAACTCGGTCCGCCAGTCCTTCCACCCGAACATCCGCGGCCACGCGGCGTTCGCCTCCTGCCTCACCCAGGTCTACAACTCCGCGCTGCGCGAAGCGAGTTGCGGTGACCCGGCCAGTACGGGGAAGCCCGTGCTCTTCCCGGGGGCGTGGGACGACGCGTACAAGCCGCTGAAGAACGCGGCCACGGGCACGTGCGCCGACGTGCCCGGCTCGACGACGCGCAACGGGACGGCCGTGGGCGGCTGGGACTGTCACGGCGGGCGCAACCAGGGCTGGTGGTACGACACCGCCCAGAAGTCGCTCCGTACGGAACTGAGCCACGACCGGTGCCTCGACGTACCGGGCGCGAAGTACCAGGCGGGTGCCGGGCTGGTCCTCTGGAACTGCTCGGGTGCGGCGAACCAGCAGTTCGTACGCGACGGCTCCACGATCCGGCCGGCGGCCTCGACGGGCCTGTGCGTCACGCTGGCGGCGGCGAAGGATCCGCTGCGGCTCCAGGCGTGCACGGGAGCGGCGAACCAGCAGTTCGCGTAGACCGGGCGCACGGCACGACCGTGCGGGCTCCTTGGCGGTGGCCCGCACGGCGTGGGAAGCCCGGCACACGCCCCCGGAAACAGGCCCGCCCCCCGCCCGCTGCGTCGCGGACGGGGGGCGGGCGGTGCGCCGGGGGTCAGGCCAGGCCGGGACCGCGGACCGGGATCGAGGTGAACGTCGGGGCCGGGGCGGGCTCGGTGAAGAAGTCGTTGCCCTTGTCGTCGACGACGATGAACGCCGGGAAGTCCTCCACCTCGATCCGCCAGACCGCCTCCATGCCGAGCTCCTCGTACTCGACGACCTCGACCTTCTTGATGCAGTCCTGCGCGAGGCGCGCCGCGGGGCCGCCGATGGAGCCCAGGTAGAAGCCGCCGTGCGTACCGCACGCGTCCGTCACCTGCTTCGAGCGGTTGCCCTTGGCCAGCATGACCTTCGAGCCGCCGGCCGCCTGGAACTGCTCGACGTAACTGTCCATCCGGCCGGCCGTCGTCGGGCCGAAGGAGCCGGAGGCGTACCCCTCGGGGGTCTTCGCCGGGCCGGCGTAGTACACCGGGTGGTCCTTGAGGTACTGCGGCATCTCCTCGCCCGCGTCCAGCCGCTCCTTGATCTTCGCGTGCGCGATGTCACGGGCGACGACGAGCGGGCCGCTGAGCGACAGCCGCGTCTTGACCGGGTACTTCGTCAGCTCGGCGAGGATCTCGTCCATCGGCTGGTTCAGGTCGATCTTGACGACGTCGCCCTCCTCGGAGAGCTGCTCGTCCGTCGTGTCCGGCAGGAACCGCGCCGGGTCCTTCTCCAGCTGCTCCAGGAACACGCCCTCGGCCGTGATCTTCGCGACGGCCTGGCGGTCCGCCGAGCAGGACACGGCGATCGCGACGGGGAGGGACGCGCCGTGCCGGGGCAGGCGGACGACGCGCACGTCGTGGCAGAAGTACTTGCCGCCGAACTGCGCGCCGATGCCGATCTTCTGCGTCAGCTCGAAGACCTTCTCCTCCAGCTCCTTGTCGCGGAAGCCGTGGCCGGTCGGCGAACCCTCGGCGGGCAGCTCGTCGAGGTAGTGCGCGGAGGCGTACTTCGCGGTCTTGAGCGCGAACTCGGCGCTCGTGCCGCCGACGACGATCGCGAGGTGGTACGGCGGGCACGCGGCCGTACCGAGCGAGCGGATCTTCTCCTCCAGGAACTTCATCATGGAGGTCTCGTTGAGGACCGCCTTCGTCTCCTGGTAGAGGAAGGACTTGTTGGCCGAGCCGCCGCCCTTCGCCATGAAGAGGAACTTGTACGCGCCGCCGTCGGTCGCGTACAGCTCGATCTGCGCGGGCAGGTTCGAGCCGGTGTTCTTCTCCTCCCACATGTTCAGCGGGGCCATCTGCGAGTACCGCAGGTTGAGCTTGGTGTAGGCGTCGAAGATGCCGTGCGAGAGGGCTTCCTCGTCGCCGCCCTCCGTGAGCACGTTCTGGCCGCGCTTGCCCATGACGATCGCCGTGCCGGTGTCCTGGCACATCGGCAGCACACCCGCCGCCGCGATGTTCGCGTTCTTGAGCAGGTCCAGCGCCACGAACTTGTCGTTCGAGGAAGCGTCGGGATCGTCGATGATCCGGCGGAGCTGGGCGAGGTGCGCGGGGCGCAGGTAGTGCGAGATGTCGTGCATCGCCTCGGCTGCCAGGGTGCGCAGCGCCTCGGGATCGACCTTGAGGAACGTACGGCCGTCGGCCTCGAAGGTGGAGACACCCTCGGCGGTCACCAGGCGATACGGCGTGGTGTCCTCTCCCAGGGGGAGCAGATCGGAGTACGCAAACTCTGGCATTTCGGCCATTCCTCAACTCGGCAGACGGCAACTGGCCTCCATTGGCGCAGCCCGTCCACCAGCGTAAGACGCCTGCGGAGCGCCGGGTCTGTGAGGTAAGGCTCAGTTGGCGCCGGGCCCGGTTGGCGGACGTACGCACTAGTCGCGATCTATCGCGTCTGGGTACGCTGGGGCGGTGGACCTCGACAAGAGCCAATCAGCGGCCTCCGGCCCCGGGCACCCCCAGCAGCAGGCCGGCCCGCCGGTGCCCGCCGAGCCCGCCCTCCGCGCGTCGGACGCCGACCGCGACCGGACCGCCGACATCCTGCGTGACGCCATGGCCGAGGGGCGGCTGACCGCCGAGGAGCACTCGGACCGTATCGACGCCGTCTACCGGGCCAAGACCGTGGCCGAACTGGAGCCGCTGGTCCGGGACTTGCCCGCCCCCGGCGGCGCCCGGCGTGAGCCGGCCTCGGCGGCGTACGACCCGGTGGATCCGTCCGTACGGGCCGCGGCGGACAACCTGGTCGCCGTCTTCAGCAGCTCGACGCGCAAGGGGCGCTGGCGCATCGGCGGCAGGACGAACGCCTTCGCGCTCTTCGGCAGCGTCGAGATCGACCTCACCGAGGCGCTGTTCGGCCAGCGGCTGACGGTGATCAACGCGACCTCCCTCTTCGGCAACGTCGAAGTGCGCGTCCCCGAGAACATCACGCTGCGCGGCGGCGGTACCGGGATCTTCGGAAACTTCGAGGTCGACACCCTCGAAGCGCACAACCCCGAGGCGCCGGTCGTGGTGGTCAACGGCTACTCGGTGTTCGGAAACATCGAGGCGAAGCCCAAGCGCGGAAAGCGCGTCGCGGACCTGCACGGTCGAATCCGCAAGCACCTCGGACACTGACACGGACCGAGACGGTTCGAAACCCTGTGCATAGGCGTGCGTACAGCGGGTAGGGAGTGCTTCATCGCTGCTCGCTCCCGAAGCCGTCGTCAGGAGTAGACCGTGCTGCATCCGCCGCATCAGTCCGTGCAGGTCGCCGCCGTTCCGTCGCAGCGCGCGCCGGCCCGGGATCAGGCCGGCCCATGGCACACGGAGGCGGTGTGCCGCCGGGACGAAGCCGGGCTGTTCTTTGCCCCGTCGAAGGAACCGACGGCCGCGAGGCTGGCACGGGAAGAAGCCGCGAAGAGGGTGTGCGCGCGGTGCCCGGTGATGGTCGAGTGCCGGGAGCACGCGCTGCTCCAGCCCGAGCCGTACGGCGTGTGGGGCGGCCTGACCGCCGCCGAGCGCCGGGTGGTACTGGCGAGGCGCAGGCGGCGCGAGATGGAGCTGGGCCAGGCGGCCCAGGCGGGCAGGATCGCCGCCGCGGGCTGACCGGGGCACGGCACAAGGAACGAACAAGGCCCCGGCAAGAGGCACAGAGGCCGAGGCGCAGAAAACAGAGGCACAGAAAAAGGGGCGCCCCCTGCGTACAGCCGGGGCCGCCCCTTTCTCGTGCGTACGGACGCTTCGCCGTACGGCGGTGTTACTTCGCGCGGTCGAAGTCGATGGCGCTGTAGGCGCGCAGCTTCGAGAGGCGGTGCGTCGAGTCGATCTGGCGGATCGTGCCCGACTTGGAGCGCATCACCAGCGACTGCGTGGTCGCGGTCTCCGAGCGGTAGCGGACGCCGCGCAGCAGCTCGCCGTCCGTGATGCCGGTGGCGACGAAGAACACGTTCTCGCCGCTGACCAGGTCGTTCGTGTGCAGTACGCGGTCGAGGTCGTGACCCGCGTCGAGGGCCTTCTGGCGCTCGGCCTCGTCCTTGGGCCACAGCTTGCCCTGGATCGTGCCGCCGAGGCACTTGATCGCGCAGGCGGAGATGATGCCCTCGGGCGTACCGCCGATGCCCATGAGCAGGTCGACGCCGGTGCCTTCGCGCACGGCCATGACCGAGCCGGCGACGTCACCGTCCGAGATGAACTTGATGCGCGCGCCCGTCTCGCGGATCTCCTTGACGATGCCCTCGTGACGGGGGCGGTCGAGGATCATCACGGTGACGTCCTCGGGCGTCGAGTTCTTGGCCTTGGCGACCCGGCGGATGTTTACCGAGACGGGAGCGTTGATGTCGACGAAGTCGGCGGCCTCCGGGCCGGTCACCAGCTTCTCCATGTAGAACACCGCGGACGGGTCGAACATGGTGCCGCGGTCGGCGGCGGCGAGCACGGCGATGGCGTTCGGCATGCCCTTGGCGTTGAGCGTGGTGCCGTCGATCGGGTCGACGGCGATGTCGACCTCCGCGCCGGTGCCGTCACCCACGCGCTCCCCGTTGAAGAGCATCGGGGCCTCGTCCTTCTCGCCCTCACCGATGACGACGACGCCGTTCATCGATACGGTCGAGACGAGCGTCCGCATGGCCTTCACCGCTGCGCCGTCCGCGCCGATCTTGTCACCGCGGCCGACCCACCGCCCGGCGGCCATGGCGGCGGCCTCGGTGACCCGGACGAGCTCCAGGGCCAGGTTGCGGTCGGGGGCCTCGGGCGAGACCTCGAGCTGAGACGGAAGATGGTGCTCGGTCATCGGAGCGCACCTTTCTGTACGGCGACGGCCGGAGTGTAGAGGGTGGTGCCGACTCTATCGGTACGTCGACAAAATGAGCAGAGGGGGGCACGTATGAGCGGCATATCGGGATGAGATGCCCCTCGCGCGGGCCGTGACCGAGCATGGGGGACCATGGGGGGCGTGGCAGGTATGAGAGGCAAGCAGACGGTCCGGGACATGGTGCTGTCGATGGCGGCGATCGGTGTCGTCGTCGCCGGCGTCTACACGCTGGTCCCGCACGACGACTCGGCGGACCCGGTCAAGCCGGTCGACTACCGGGTCGAGCTCATCACGGCCCGGCGGGCGGCGCCGTACCCGGTGGCAGCCCCGGTGGGGCTCCCGGAGACGTGGAAGGCGACGTCGGTCACGTACGACCGGCAGGACGGCAACTCCTGGCACCTGGGCTTCCTCGACCCGGAGCGCGAGTACGTCGCGGTCGAGCAGTCGAACGGGCCCGCGGAGAAGTTCGTCCACAAGGTCAGCCAGCAGGCGACGAAGACCAGCAGGACGGTGCGCGTCGGCGGCGAGACCTGGCAGCGCTGGGAGGGCCCGAAGTACGACGCGCTGGTGCGCGAGGAGAAGGGCGCCACCACGGTGATCACGGGCACGGCGCCGCAGAAGCGGCTGGCGGAGATGGCCGCCGCGCTGAAAGCCGAGAAGTCCTGACGCGATGACGCGGTGACGCGATGACGCGTACGACGGAGCCGCCGGACCCTGTGGGGGTGCGGCGGCTCCGTCGTGCGCGTCCGGGGTGGGGTCAGACGGTGGTGATGACGTCGTCGTAGGACAGCCGCGGGGAGCGGGGGAACCACGCGTCCTCGCCCGGCTTGCCGATGTTGACGATCATCAGCGGGGTGTGGTCGTCGTCCAGGAACTCCTTCTGGACGCCGGCGAAGTCGAAGCCGGTCATCGGGCCCGCGGCCAGCCCGGCGGCGCGGACGCCGACGATGAAGTAGGCGGCCTGGAGGGCGGCGTTGAGGCCGGCGGCGGCCTCACGGGCCGGGCGCTCGGAGAAGAACATGTCCTTGGCCTGCGGGAAGTGCGGGAGCAGCGCCGGGAGCTCCTCGTGGAACTCGTTGTCGGCGGCGAGGATCGCGACCAGCGGGGCGGTGGCCGTCTTCGGCCGGTTGCCCTCGGCCATGTGCGCGACGAGGCGCTCGCGGGCCTCGGGGGAGCGGACCAGGACGACGCGCAGCGGCGACTGGTTGAACGCGGTCGGACCGAACTTGACCAGGTCGTAGATCGCCTGGACCTGCTCCTCGGTCACCGGCTCGTCGGTGAACGTGTTCGCGGTGCGGGCCTCGCGGAAGAGGAGGTCCTGGGCGGCGGGGTCAAGTACGAGAGACATGCGGTCTACCTTCCGGACGTGCAGGGGGATCAGGCTGTGACCTCACCGTAAGCGAAAGTAGGTTAAGTTTCAACTAAAAGTGGGGCGTGGTGATCCGCTTCACAGCGCCCCTGTTGCGCCCCGCCTCAGCTCTCGTCGGCGAGCGAGGCGTCCAGGCGGGCCCTGGCACCGTCCAGCCACCGCCGGCAGATCTTCGCCAGCTCCTCGCCGCGCTCCCAGAGCGCGAGCGACTCCTCCAGCGTCGTGCCGCCCGCTTCCAGGCGCCGTACGACGTCGATCAGCTCGTCCCGGGCCTGCTCGTACCCGAGCGTCGTCGCTGTCTCGTCCGTCTGTGCCATGTGATCCACCCTATGTGTGCGTACGAACGGCAAACGTCAGCCAGGTCACTCCGCGACGCGCACGCGGAACTCGCCCTCCGCCACCCGGGCCCGCAGCGCGTCCCCGGCCGATACCTCGCCGGGGGAGCGGACCACCCCGCCGTCCGCCCGCTGGAGCACCGCGTACCCGCGCTCCAGCGTCGCCGCGGGCGACAACGCCACCACGCGCGCCCGGGTGTGCGACAGCTCCGAGTCCGCGCGGTCCAGCAGGTGCCCCAGCGTGCGCCGGCTGCGCGCCACCAGGGCGTCCACCTCGGCCTCGCGGTCCTCCACCATCCGCTGCGGCCGCTCCATCACCGGCCTGGCCAGCGCATGCGCCAGCCCCCGCTCCTCGCGGTCGAGCAGGCCCCGCACGGTCCGCAGTGCCCGGTCGCGCAGCAACTGCACGCGGTCCAGCTCCTCGCCGACGTCCGGAACCACCTTCTTCGCCGCGTCCGTCGGCGTCGAGGCCCGGAGGTCCGCCACCAGGTCGAGCAGCGGGGAGTCCGGCTCGTGCCCGATGGCCGACACCACCGGCGTACGGCAGCCGAACACGGTACGTACGAGCTGCTCGTCCGAGAACGGCAGCAGATCCTCGACGCTGCCGCCGCCCCGCGCCACGATGATCACGTCGACCTCCGGCAGCTCGTCCAGCTCCTTGACCGCCTGGACGACCTGCGCCACCGCGCTCACCCCCTGCACCGCCACATTCCGCACCTCGAAGCGGACGGCCGGCCAGCGCCGCCGCGCGTTCTCCAGGACGTCGCGCTCGGCCGCCGACGCCCGGCCCGTCACCAGCCCCACGCACTGCGGCAGGAACGGCACGGGCCGCTTGCGGTCGAGTGCGAAGAGCCCCTCGCCCGCCAGCGACTTCTTCAGCTGTTCGAGCCTGGCGAGCAGCTCGCCGATGCCCACCGGCTTTATCTCCGTCGCCCGCAGCGACAGCTGCCCGCGCGGCGCGTACCACTCGGGCTTCGCCCGCACCACGACGCGCGCGCCCTCCGCCACCACGTCCGCGATCGGGTCGAACACCTGCCTGAAGCACGTCACACCGACGGAGATGTCGTGCGAGGGGTCGCGCAGCGTCAGGAAGACGACCCCGGCGCCCGGTCTGCGCGAGATCTGCGTGATCTGCCCCTCGACCCACACCGCTCCGAGCCGGTCGATCCACCCGCCGATGAGGCGCGAGACCTGGCCGACCGGTAGTGGGGCGTCCGCGGACGTGTTCAGAGCCATGTACGAAGGCTAGCCGCCGGCACCGACACCGGGACCGGTCCGGCGCCCCCGTTGCGCGGCCACCACGATCAGCCCCACCACCAGCCACACGGCCCCCACGAACTGCGCCGTCCCGGAAGCCTCCACGATCACCGCGACAGCCACCCCCCCCCCCAGCACCGGCAGCAGCACGTGCCGCCACCACACCGGCGGGCCCTCCATCCTCCGTACGGCGAACCAGCTCACCACCGACACGTGCAGCAGCACGAACGCCGTCAGCGCCCCGATGTCGACCACCGACACCAGATGGTCCAGGCCGTCGTCGCGCCGCGACGCCCACACCGCCGCCACCGTCGTCACCGCGGCGGCCACGCCCAGCGCGATCCGCGGCACGCCCGAAGCGGCGTCGACCTTCGCCAGTACGCGCGGCAGCCGCCGCTCCCTGGCCATCGCGAACAGCAACCGCCCCGCCGCCGCCTGCCCCGCCAGCGCCGCGAACGCCGCGCCGATCGCCTTGCTCACCGCCACCAGATCCCCCAACCAGGTCCCGACCGACGTGTCGAGCGCGTCGTAGAACGCCGTCCCCTGCTTCCCCGGCTCCGCCGCCAGCTCCGCCGCCGACACCGGCTGGAGCAGCGCCGCCAGGTACGTCTGCGCCACGAACAGCACCCCGGCGAGGGCCAGGCAGAACAGCACCGCCCGCGCGACCTTGGCCGAGCCGCCGGTGACCTCCTCCGCGAACGACGCGATCGCGTCGAACCCGAGGTACGACAGCACCGCCACCGACACCGCCCCCACGACCGCCGCGAGCGAGAAGCCGCCCAGGGAACCGTCGCCGGACAGCGGCGACAGCCAGCCGCGCCGCGCCCCGTCCTGCGCGAGCACCACGACCGCGGCCACCACGAACACCAGCAGCACCACGATCTCCATGGCCAGCACGGCGAAGCCGACCCGCGCGGCCGCCCGTACGCCCCACATGTTCAGCCCTGTCGTCACCACCACCGCGAGCGCCGTCCACACCCACTGCGAAACGGCCGGCACGAGCGCGTGCATCGCGATCCCGGAGAAGAGGTACGCGACCGCCGGGATCAGCACGTAGTCGAGCATCGCCATCCACCCGGCGATGAACCCGGGGCCCTCGCCCAGCGCCTTGCGCGCGTACGCGAAGACCGAGCCCGCCCGGGGGACCACCCGCACCATCTGGGCGTAGCTGAATGCGGTGAACGCCATCGCGACCGTCGCCACCAGATAGACGAGCGCCACCGCGCCGTGCGACCTGGCGTCGAGCGTCCCGAAGACGCCGACCGGCGCCATGGGAGCGATGAACAGCAGCCCGTAGACGACGAGATCCCGGAATCCGAGACTCCGCCGCAGCTCGCCGGTATCCTCCACGGTCACGGTCATCGCGCCTCCGTACGTAGAACCAGGCGTCCAGTCTTGATCACCGGGGCCGCCGTCGGCGTCCCCTGGCGTCCGTAGCGCGGCCTTACGATGGTGGACATGACTGCTACCGCCGCCCGTCGTGTCCTTCTCGCCGCTCCCCGTGGCTACTGCGCGGGCGTGGACCGTGCCGTGATCGCCGTGGAGAAGGCCCTGGAGCAGTACGGGGCGCCGATCTACGTCCGGCACGAGATCGTCCACAACAAGTACGTCGTGCAGACCCTGGAGAAGAAGGGCGCGATCTTCGTCGACGTGACGGCGGAGGTCCCCGAGGGCTCGATCGTCATGTTCTCCGCCCACGGCGTCGCGCCGACCGTGCACGAGGAGGCCGCCGAGCGGAAGCTCGCGACCATCGACGCGACCTGCCCGCTGGTCACCAAGGTCCACAAGGAAGCGGTCCGGTTCGCCAAGGAGGACTACGACATCCTCCTGATCGGCCACGAGGGCCACGAAGAGGTCATCGGCACCTCCGGCGAGGCCCCCGACCACATCACCCTGGTCGACGGCCCCGAGGACGTCGCCAACGTCACCGTGCGGGACGAGTCGAAGGTCGTCTGGCTGTCCCAGACCACGCTCTCGGTCGACGAGACGATGGAGACGGTCGACGCCCTGAAGCAGAAGTTCCCGAACCTGCTCTCGCCCCCCAGCGACGACATCTGCTACGCCACGCAGAACCGTCAGATCGCGGTCAAGAAGCTGGCCGAGGACGCGCAGCTCGTCATCGTCGTCGGCTCCAAGAACTCCTCCAACTCGATCCGCATGGTCGAGGTCGCCCTGGACGCCGGCGCCCCCGCCGCCCACCTGGTCGACTTCGCCGACGAGATCGACGAGGCGTGGCTGGACGGCGTCACGACGGTCGGTCTGACCTCCGGAGCCTCGGTGCCCGACGTCCTGGTCGACGGCGTACTGGAGTGGCTGGCCGAGCGGGGCTACGCCGACGTGGAGACCGTGAAGACGGCCGACGAGTCGATCACCTTCTCGCTGCCCAAGGAACTGCGCCGCGACCTGCGCGCGGAAGCGGCCCGCCTCTCCGGGAAGTGACTTCCCGTACGGCCGTCTACGCCACTGTCGGTGCCGCACCGTAACGTTGTGTCCATGAACGTGTTCGGAGTGGACATCGGCGGATCCGGCATCAAGGGCGCTCCCGTGAACCTGGAGCGCGGCGACCTGGCGGAACCGCGGCACAAGGTACTGACCCCGCAGCCGGCGACGCCGGACGACGTCGCCGGGTGCGTGCAGGAGGTCGTCGGCCAGTTCGGCTGGAGCGGCCCGGTCGGCATCACCTTCCCCGGCGTCGTCACGGACGGGGTCACCCGTACCGCGGCGAACGTCGACAAGGGCTGGATCGACGTCGACGCGCGCGCCCTGCTCGGTGACCGGCTCGGCCTGCCGGTCACCGTCCTCAACGACGCCGACGCGGCCGGTGTCGCCGAGATGACGTTCGGCGCGGGCGCGGGCCGCAAGGGCGTGGTCTTCCTGCTGACGTTCGGTACGGGCATCGGCAGCGCGCTGTTCATCGACGGCAAGCTCGTCCCCAACACCGAGCTCGGCCACCTGGAGCTGAACGGCCACGACGCGGAGAAGCACGCCTCCACGAAGGCCAAGGAGGACGAGGACCTGAGCTGGGAGCACTGGGCGAAGCGGGTGCAGAAATACCTGGCCCACGTCGAGATGCTGTTCTCGCCGGAGCTGTTCGTCATCGGCGGCGGGGTCAGCCGCAAGGCCGAGAAGTTCCTGCCGCTGATCAAGGGCGTCCGCGCCGAGATCGTCCCCGCGCAGCTCCAGAACAACGCGGGGATCGTGGGCGCCGCGATGGCGGCGGCCGCGACGGGGGCCGTCGGCGCCTAAGGGTCCGTGACCGGGGCGGCCGGGCCTTCCCGCGGCCTGCGGGCGGCCGGGGCTTCCCGCAGCCGGCGCCACTCGGGGGCCAGGACCGCCCACACCTCCTCGTCGTGGCGCACGCCCCGGTACAGGTAGCTCTCCCTCAGCACCCCTTCGCGGACCATGCCGAGACGTCTGGCGACGTTGAGGCTGGCGGTGTTGTCGGCGCCCGCGACCCACTCCACCCGGTGCATGCCGCGCTCCTCGACCGCCCAGTCGATCATGAGCCGGAGCGCCCGGGTGATCAGGCCGCGCCCGACCGACGTCGGCTCCAGCCAGCAGCCGGCCTCGCAGTTGCCGGCCGCGGCGTCGAAGATCCGGAACATGACGCCGCCGACCAGGGTGCCGTCGGCCCAGATGCCGTACAGGCGCCCGGAGTCGGCGGCGGCCTTGTCGGCGTACCTCTGGAGGAACGAGGTGGCGGACGGCAGGTCGGTGACGTGGTCGGGGAGCTCGACGAAGCGGCCGATGTGCTCGCGGCCCCGGTCCATGTGGGCCAGGAACTCCTCGGCGTTCCACGGCTCCAGGGGCCGCAGCTCGGCGCCGTCGTCACCCAGCGATTTCGCGAACATCCTGTCCCTTCGGCCTGCGGATTCCCCGGAAGCCCAGCCTAGGCTGGCCCGGTGACCGCCGAGCCGCCCGCACCGTCCACACCCTCCGCGACCCGGCTGATGCGCGCCCGCGCCCAGGGCATCGGCAGCGGCCGGCGCGGGCGGTCCGTGGCCGAGGTCATGGCGCGCGCCTTCGCCGTGCAGGCGCAGGACGCGGCGGCAGCGGCGCTCGGGATCCGGGCGCGTTCGACCGGGCTCACCGTTGCGGACGTGGTCCGGGCCACGGACGTCGAGCGCCGCGTCGTGCGGAACTGGTTCATGCGCGGCACGCTGCACCTGGTTCCGGCCGCCGACGTGCGGTGGCTGACGTCGCTTCTCGGGCCGGTGTTCCTCCGGCAGAGCGCGCGCCGCTACCGCGAGCTCGGACTCGGGGAGGACGACCTCCTCCGCGGAGAACAGGTGATCACCACCGCGCTGCGCGGCGGCCCCGCGCCGCGGGCGGAACTGAGCGCCCGGCTGGCGGCGGCCGGGTTCGCCACCGGGGGCCAGGTGGCGATTCACCTGCTGCGCCGGTGCGCCCTGCTGGGCCTGATCTGCCACGGCCCGGCCGTCGGCGGCGAGCCGTCCTTCGTGCTGCTCGACGACTGGCTGGGGAGCGCCGGGGCGCCCGAGGTCACGCCGCGGGACGCGACGGCCGAACTGGTGCGCCGCTACCTCGCCGCGCACGGGCCCGCCTCCCCGGAGGATTTCGCCACCTGGTCCGGGCTTCCGCCGTCGGCGGCACGGCGCGTCTGGCCGGAGGCGGAGGCCGGGGCGTACGGGGCCGAGGCGGAACCCGCCGAGGCGGTGGGCGACGTACGGCTGCTGCCGGCGTACGACGACTACCTGGTGGCCTACCGGACCCGCGCCCTGTCTGTGCCGCCCGGCTACGAGCGGCTGGTCCACCCCGGCGGCGGGCAGGTGCGCGCCACCGTCACCGTGGACGGTCTGGCCTGCGGGACCTGGAGCCGGCGTGCCGGGCGACCGGTCACCCTCGCGCTCTTCGAGTCCTTCGAGTCCCTGGAGCCCTTCGGCGCCTCGGCGGCGCGGGTACGCGCGGGCATCGCCGCCGAGGAGGCGGACGTCCCGCGCTTCCTCGGCGAGGGGTAGCGGACGGCGGAGAAACACCGCCCCACCACTTCGCTACTCCACGGGGTCGGGGCTTCCGCGCCGCGTGGCGGCCGCGCGCTGGGCGGCGGCCTGGGCCGCGGTCTGGAGCGCCCGCCGCCGCGCCATCAGCCGCACTTTGCGTACGGTCGCGATCACACCGGCCACGAGCGTCCCGCCGTACAGCCACCCGGCGTGTACGGCGAGGGCCGTGACCACCGCCATGACGCGGCTGCCGAACCCGCCGGCGCCGCCGGCGATCGGCACCAGGCCCACGGCGAAGGCGATGGGCACGGCGATCGGGGCCGTGACCAGGTCGGCGGGCCGCGCCCACAGTGCGGTCAGGGCGCTGACCGGCAGGAACAGCAGCCCGTACACGACCGGCGAACCACCGAACAGCAGCCGGTCGAGGCCACCGAGCACGAGCATCACGGCGGAGGCGAACAGCCCGCTGCCGAGCCCGGTCAGCCGGGGATTGGGAAGCCGCCGCAGGGCCAGTACGACGGGTGGCACCGGACGTGCCGGTCTCGCCGCCACCCGGTAGACGGCGGCGGCGTCGGCGGACCCGCCCGGGGGGAGCAGGGGGGTCTGCGACCGCTGCTGGGGACGAGGGGGACGTGCCCTGTGTTGCTCCACCCGGACAACGTAGGTCGCGGGGAGGGAGGAATCAGGCGCAGGACACGCCCTTTGGCCGACCTTGGCCGTGCGTTCGATGCCACGTGGCCGATCGGACGCTCTTGAAAGCGCCCGCCGGATGGCCATCGAGTGGCTGCGGGCCTCCCGCCGGACTCCCGCCGCGCTCCCCACGGGCTCCCGCCGGGTTCCCGTCGTCGGCCCCGCGCCGCCCGCCCGTAAACTGGGGGATCGGTCCACTCCCGGGCCAGTCCTCACTCCAGGAAGTCGCCAACGTGTCGCTCACGATCGGAATCGTCGGCCTGCCGAATGTCGGCAAGTCGACCCTGTTCAACGCCCTGACCAAGAACGACGTGCTGGCGGCCAACTACCCGTTCGCCACCATCGAGCCCAACGTCGGCGTCGTCGGCGTCCCCGACCCCCGCCTGGCGAAGCTCGCCGAGATCTTCAGCTCCCAGAAGATCCTCCCCGCCACGGTCGACTTCGTCGACATCGCCGGCATCGTCCGGGGTGCCTCGGAGGGTGAGGGCCTCGGCAACAAGTTCCTGGCGAACATCCGCGAGTCCGACGCGATCTGCCAGGTCATCCGTGCCTTCAAGGACGAGAACGTCGTACACGTGGACGGCAAGGTCTCGCCGAAGGACGACATCGAGACGATCAACACCGAGCTGATCCTCGCGGACCTCCAGTCGGTCGAGAAGGCGGTGCCGCGCCTGACGAAGGAGTCCCGTCTCCAGAAGGAGAAGGTCGCGGTCCTGGCGGCGGTCGAGGAGGCCCAGAAGATCCTCGAAGCCGGCACCACCCTCTTCGCGGCGGGCATCACGGCAGGCACCGAGAAGGGCCGGCTCCTGCACGAGCTGCACCTGCTCACCACCAAGCCCTTCCTGTACGTCTTCAACGTGGACGAGGACGAGCTGGTCGACGAGGACTTCAAGAACGAGCAGCGCGCGCTCGTCGCCCCCGCCGAGGCGATCTTCCTCAACGCGAAGATCGAGTCCGAGCTGATCGAGCTCGACGACGACGAGGCGCTCGAACTCCTCCAGTCCATGGGGCAGGAGGAGCCCGGCCTCGCCACCCTCGGCCGGGTCGGCTTCGACACCCTGGGCCTCCAGACGTACCTGACGGCAGGCCCGAAGGAGACCCGCGCCTGGACGATCAAGAAGGGCGCGACGGCCCCCGAGGCGGCCGGTGTGATCCACACCGACTTCCAGAAGGGCTTCATCAAGGCCGAGGTCATCTCCTTCGCCGACCTGGTCGAGACCGGCTCGGTCGCCGAGGCCCGCGCGAAGGGCAAGGCCCGCATGGAGGGCAAGGACTACGTCATGCAGGACGGCGACGTGGTGGAGTTCCGCTTCAACGTGTAGTCGACTGCGTGATCGGAAGGGGTCGGACTCCGGGGAGTCCGACCCCTTCCGCATGCCCGCGCCGACCGGGTGGTGACTTCGGTTGCTTCTCAGCGGCTTCTGGGTGGTGTGAGCGTGTCGAGGTCGAGGCTGATCCCGAAGGGCACCGGGCGCTGGAGGGTGCCCCGGAAAATACCGGCCGGTGCGTAGGCGCCGGTGGGTTCGTCGAGTTCGTAGACGTGGACGACGGGTGCCCCGTCCTCGTCCTCGATGCACCAGTAGTGGGGGATGCCGGCCTCTGCGTACTTGCGGAGTTTGACTGTGCGGTCGCGGTGGACGGACTCGGGGGATACGGCCTCCACGACGAGCTTCACGTCCTCCGGGGCGTACCAGGTGCGGTCCGGGTCGTACGGCTGGTCCGTCAGCAACAGGTCCGGCTCGGGACGGTTGCGGGCATCGAGGCGAATCGTCATCTCCCGCTCGACCTCGAAGCCGGTCGGCGCCTGCGCCATGAGTGTGGTGGTCAGGGCGGTGACGAGGCGGCTCTGCCATGCCCGCCGGGGCGACGTCGTGAAGACGAGGGCTCCGTCGATCAGCTCGGTGTGGCGGGGCGCCTCGGGGAGGCGGTCGAGGTCCTCCGCGAACCAGCCTTCCGCGCGCGGCGGGCGCATCCAGTCGGGCAGTGCGGTCATGAGCCAAACCTAGCGATGCAGCCCGGCCGGTGAGGCGTTCCGGCGTACGCCCGTCCCCGGAGCCGGAGCCGCGTCCGCGCCTGTGGGTACTGCGTCAGCCGCTCGTCGGGCGCGTGGGGCGGAGAGGGCCGGGCTCCGGTGGGCGCGGGCCCTTCGTGCGTCCCGGGGCGGCGGGGACCGTGCGCGCGTATCGGCCGGGGGTGACGCCCACGTGGCGTTTGAAGTGCCGGGTCAGATGGGACTGGTCGTAGAAGCCGGCCGCGGCCGCCACCTCCGCCGGAGGCAGGCCGTCGAGGAGCAGTCGCCGGGCGCGGTCGACCCGGCGGGCCGTCAGGTACTGGTGCGGGGGGATGCCGAACGCGGCCGTGAACGCCCGCACCAGGTGCGTCGGGTGCGCGTGCACCAGTTGCGCGGCCTCGTCCAGGCTCACGCCCTGGAGCACCCGTTCGTCGAGGAGTTCCCGCAGGCCGACGGCCACGCCCCGGCCGGGCTTCGGCGGGACGGCCGGGCGGGGGCGCAGGTGGCCGCGCAGCCGTTCCCCGACCAGGGCGAGACGGCTCTCCGCCTCCAGTTCGTCGCCCCGGTGCGACAGGGCCGAGTGCAGCTGTCCGACGCGCCGGCGCAGCAAGGGGTCGACCAGGCCGGGGCCGTCCGCCGCCGGGCCGATGAAGCTCTCGTCCAGCTGGGTCAGGTCCAGGTAGAGCACCCGCTTGCGGAAGCCCCGCGAGGTGGCGGACTGGCCGTTGTGCGGCACCTGCGGCGGGAGCAGGGACACCGTGTCGTGCGGAGTGCCGTGCTCACGGCGGTTCAGGTCGTAGCGGACCGCCCCGTCGTCGACGATCAGCAGGGTCCACACGTCGTGGACGTGCATCGGGTACACGTGCGCGGTGAAATGCGCGTGGAAGACCTCCACGACGCCCGGGATCCGCGGCCGCCACGCGGAAACCTCCTGCCGCACCACCATGCCAAGAACGTACAAGAAGTGGCGCCGGGGCGGTCGGCAGTCTCGGAGCATGACGATCGAGAACATCCCCGTACGGTTCGACACCAAGATCGCTGTGCTGCTGCGCGAGGATCTGGAGACCTGGCAGCGGCTGAACGTGACCGCGTTCCTGGTCAGCGGTCTCGGCTCGCAGCTCCCCGAAGTCGTCGGCGAACCGTACGCCGACGCAGACGGCACCCCCTATCTGCCCATGTTCCGCCAGCCCGTCCTGGTCTTCGAGGGGACGAAGGAGACCGTGACCGCCGCACACGGCCGCGCCTTGTCACGCTCGCTTCCCCGGTCGGTGTTCACCTCGGACCTTTTCGCCACGGGCAACGACCGGGACAACCGCGCGGCGGTGCGGGCGGTGCCGAAGGACCAGCTGGATCTGGTGGGCCTCGCCGTGTACGGGCCGCGCAACGCGGTCGACAAGGTGCTCAAGGGTGCCCGTATGCACCCTTGAGACGGTCGGCGTACGGCGGGAACCCGGTCGGCGCCGGGCGGCGAGGCGTGGTGGGGGAGACCCCGTGGGTGAGCCGATCGCCGGCGGGGGGTCCGGCGCGAGCCCGGCCGCGGGGGTGCCCGTCGCCTCCCGGCCGGTCAGGAGGGGATGTTCACCCGGGTGGTCAGGAGGGCATGTTCACCTGGGCGAGGACCACTTCGAACTCCTCGATGCTCCGGGTGATCACGTTCGCCTGGGCGGTGGCCTCTTCCCGTACCGCCGCCACGGCGCTGCGCGAGTCCACCAGCTTCTGGCGATCGGCGTAGAACGCTCCCACGGTGGCCCGGCCCGTCGCGCGGTCGATGAGCAGCGACCCGCCGACGAAGCCCGGGATGTTCCGCAGCTTGGGCATGGCGGTGTCGCGGAACGCCTCCACCAGCCGGTCCGCGTCCGCCGGCTCGAACTCCATGCGGACCAGGCGGAACCACGCGCCCGGCTGCAGTCCTTGCGGGGGACTGGCGACCGCCGCCTCCCAGTTGTCGATCGCCACCGTCCGGGCGAACGGCGCGACCATCTCGGCGCGCCGCTCGCGCAGGCGCTCGTCACTCGCCTGGCGGCTCGCCTCGTCGTCCCACCACGACCCCACCATGAGCTTTCCGAGCTCGCGGTCGACGAACAGCCCCATCCCCCGGTAACCGGGCTGCTCCGACAGAAGTCTGCGTCCTTCGGTGGCGAGCGCGTCGGCCACTCCGCCGAGCTTGGCGGGATCACCGGTCGCGTACATCGTGCGAACGTACATGGCGCCCTTTCCTACGGTCCGGCGGCCGCGCGTGCGCGACGACCCTCCGTCCGGCGCGGGGCGGGCCCCTGGTGGGCCCGTCCTCCCCGGGTTCCATGTGACGGGTCCTGAGGGCGGGAATCAAGGTGGGCAGGGCGTTCGGGTGACTGCGCGAGTGTTCCCGGCGGGGACGGCGGCCCGACCGGCGGAGCATGGACGGCGGAGCCCGCTCCGGCCCGCGCACCCGACGGTGGTGCCCGGCGGGCGGCGAGGAGGAGCGAAATGACCGAGCAGACGCTGGACCCCGAACGGCAGGAACGATTCGCGGAACGGATGCTTCAGGTACTCAACGACTCCTGCCTCGGGTACCTGTGCAGCCTCGGCCACCGGACGGGGCTGTTCGACGCCATGGCCGGTCTGCCCCCGTCGACCAGCGTGCGGATCGCCGAGGCCACCCGCCTCGACGAGCGGTACGTACGGGAGTGGCTCGGCGGGATGACCGTCGGCGGGTTCATCGAGTACGACCCCGCCCGGAGCACCTACCGGCTGCCGCCCGAGCACGCCGCCTCCCTCGTCCGCGCCGCCGGACCGGGCAACCTCGCCTCCTCCATGCAGGACCTGGCGATGCTGGGCAACGTCGAGGACAAGGTGCTCGACGCGTTCCGCCGGGGCGGTGGCGTTCCGTACTCGGCGTACCCGCGCTTCCAGGAACTCCTGGCCGCGGAGACGGCGCGGGTGTACGACGCGGTCCTCGTCGACACGGTCGTCCCGCTGGTGCCCGGCCTCCCGGAACGGCTGAGCGAGGGCATCGACGCGCTCGACATCGGCACCGGTCAGGGCCACGCCGTCAACCTGCTGGCCGCCTCGTTCCCCGCCAGTCAGTTCCTCGGCGTGGACATCTCCGACACCGGCATCGCGGCGGCACGCGAGGAGGCGGAGCTGCTCGGGCTCGACAACGCCAGGTTCGTCGTGTCCGACTCGGCCGCGCTCTCCGGTACGTACGACCTGATCACGGCCTTCGACGTGATCCACGACCTCGCGCGGCCGGAGCGCACCCTGTCGGCCGTGGCCGGGGCGCTGCGGGACGACGGTGTGTTCCTGATGGGCGACATCGCTGCCTCCAGCAAGCTGGAGGAGAACATCGGCCACCCGCTGGGCCCCACCCTCTACACCTTCTCGGTCTTCTACTGCATGACCGTCTCGCTCGGGGAGGGCGGCGCCGGTCTCGGCACGGTGTGGGGCAAGCAGCGGGCGCTCCAGATGCTCGGGGAGGCGGGGTTCGACGACGTCGAGGTACGCGAAGTGGAGGGCGACATCCTCAACGTGTACTACGTGGCCCGCAGGCGCCGCCGGTGACGGGAAGGGCCCGGCGGTGACGCCGCGCCCTTCCGGAGGTGTTCAGACCGGTGCGTTCGGCAGGAGACCGAGCTGGCCGAGGAAGTCCAGCTGGTCGAAGTACAGCCGATAGCTGACGATCTTGCCGTCCTTGACCGTGGCGGCGTCGCAGCCCCGTACCCTCACTTCCCTCTGCGTCGGCTCCAGGCTCTCGCCGGACGGGAGCACCAGCGGACCGGTGTTCCGGCCGGCGAAGTAGCCCTCGTCGATCGCCGTGTCGCCGCATTCGTACGCGTACGTCGATTCGTATGTACTGTCCGGGAGCGCGTCCGTCATCTGACGCCAGTACTCACCGATGTTCTCCCGGCCCTTGACCTCCCCGTCCGGCGTGACGGCGACCGCGTCCTCCGCGAAGCACTCCATGACGGCCTTGAGGTCCGTGCCCGTGGTGAGCGCGTTGGTGAGCCGGTCCATGACCTCGCGTGCCTCTCCCATGATCCACCTCCAGTGTGAGCGTGGTGGCATGTTCGTCTCATTTTCCCACAGGATGGGACGAATGCCGCACCGGTGTGAGGGCGCGTGGGCGGGCTCGGCGGGTGGGCGCCACGCCCGGCGGCCCCGCCGACCGGGCTCTCCGCGCTTCCGCTCACCGCGCCGCGAGCCCCGTTTTCGCCCCCGCGCCGCACAGCGGGATCACGGCCGTCCGGCCCTCCTGTGGCGGTTGTGCGGTCATCGCCGCCCAGCACGCCACCCCGGTCGACTCGACGAAGAGGCCGCGCGCCGCCAGGTCCAGCTGTGCGGCGCGGATCTGGTCGTCGGTGACGGTCAGGAAGGTTCCGCCCGACTCCCGTACCGCCCGCAGGATCTGCGGGGCGCGCGGCGGCCGGGGGATGGCGATGCCCTCCGCGAGTGTGGGGGGCGCCGGGGACGCGGGCGGGCCGGCGGGCAGGTCGTCCGCTCCCGCGTGGAAGGCCGTCGCCAGGGGTGACACCGCCCGGGCCTGTACGGCGATCAGGGCTGGGCGGCTGTCGACGAGCCCCTGGGCGTGCAGCTCGTTGACCGCGAGCCAGGCGCCCAGAAGCAGGGTCCCGTTGCCCACGGGGACGACCACCGCGTCGGGGAGCCGGCCGCCGAGGTCCTCCCACAGTTCGTAGACGTACGTCTTCGTGCCGTGCAGGAAGTAGGGGTTGTGGACGTGGCTCGCGTAGAACGTCCCGGGCTCGTCGGCCGCCGCGCGGGCGGCCGACGCGGTGGCCTCGCGGTCGCCGGGGACCAGGGTGACGAAGGCGCCGTGTGCCCGGATCTGCTCGGTCTTCTTGGGGGAGGTCGCCTCGGGGACGTACACCGCGCAGGGCAGTCCGGCCCGTGCGCAGTACGCGGCGACCGCCGTGCCCGCGTTGCCGCTGCTGTCCGCGACCACCCGGGCCACCCGCTCGGGACCGAGACGGCGCGCGAGTTCCGCGAGCATGACCGCGCCGCGGTCCTTGAACGAGAGCGTCGGCATCAGGAAGTCGAGTTTGGCCGAAACGGAGCCGGTGAGCGGGACGAGCGGAGTGCGGCCTTCCCCGAGCGTGAGGCCGGCCGCCGCGCCCCGGAGCGGCAGCGCCTCCTCGTACCGCCACAGTGAATTCACCCGACCGGCAAGGGACTTCAGCGGCACGGGGGAGGAGGGGGTGAAGTCGAGGTCCCAGGGGCCGCCGCAGGTCGGGCAGTGCCAGGCGAGGGATGCGACGGGTGCGCGGGTGCCGTCCGCCGGACAGCGGTACGTCATGGACGCCGGCGAAGCCGCCGGGGGTGGGGAAGTCGTCGGGGTCGTCATGCGGGAAGCGTAGACAGGGCCGTGTGGGGCGGACGTTCATGACGGGCGTGTGGCAGGCGTATTGCGGGTCTGATTTGACTCTTGTGGGATTCCTATAGATGCGCCAATCTTTCGCCAGGCAGCGAGGCGCGGGAAACGGCGCGGACTCCGAAGCGTTGTTTTGTCATGCCCCTGTCGCAACGCCGCACAGCCCCCCACCAGCGCACCGCCAAATGAGGAGGACCCCTCACATGTCAGTGATGCGTAGTTCCCGGCGAAGAGTTGTCGTTGCCAGTGCCACCGCTGTCGTAGCCCTCGCGCTCGGCGCGGTCTCCGCCCTCCCCGCCACCGCGGCCGACGCCGCCGAGGGCCGGATCCTGAACGCGGGAGCCCCCGGAACCATCGCGGGCAGCTACATCGTGACCCTCGACGAGGCGGCGGCCGACGCCGGTTCGGCGGAGGGCAAGGCGCTGGCCAAGGAGTACGGCGCCAAGATCAAGAAGACGTACACCGCGGCCCTCAACGGGTACGCCGTCGAGCTGTCCGAGGCGCAGGCGAAGAAGTTCGCCGCCGACCCGGCCGTCGACGCCGTCGTACAGAACCGCACCTTCAAGGTCAGCGCGACCCAGCCCAACCCGCCGTCCTGGGGCCTGGACCGCATCGACCAGAAGGCCCTTCCGCTGAACCAGAGTTACACCTACCCGGACACCGCGGGCGAGGGTGTCACGGCGTACGTCATCGACACCGGAGTGCGCATCACCCACAGCGACTTCGGCGGCCGTGCCTCCTACGGCTACGACGCCATCGACAACGACAACACCGCGCAGGACGGCCACGGTCACGGCACCCATGTCGCCGGGACGGTCGCGGGCGGCGCGTACGGCGTCGCCAAGAAGGCCAAGGTCGTCGGCGTCCGCGTCCTCAACAACCAGGGCTCCGGCACGACCGCCCAGGTCGTCGCCGGCATCGACTGGGTGACGAAGAACGCCGTGAAGCCGGCCGTCGCGAACATGAGCCTCGGCGGCGGCGCCGACGCCGCCCTCGACACCGCCGTACGCAACTCCATAGCCTCCGGCGTCACCTACGCGGTCGCCGCGGGCAACGAGAGCACCGACGCCTCCACCAAGTCGCCCGCCCGGGTGGCCGAGGCGATCACGGTCGGCGCCACGACCAGCACGGACGCCAAGGCCAGCTACTCGAACTACGGCAGCATCCTGGACATCTTCGCGCCGGGCTCGTCGATCACCTCGGCCTGGAACACCAGCGACTCGGCGACCAATTCCATCTCCGGTACGTCGATGGCCTCCCCGCACGTCGCGGGCGCGGCCGCCCTGTACCTCGCGGCCAACAAGACCGCCACCCCGGCGCAGGTTTCCAGCGCGCTGACCTCGGCCGCCACCACGGGCGTCGTGACGAGCCCGGGAACCGGTTCGCCGAACCGTCTGCTGTACGTCGGCACGGGCGACACCCCGCCGCCCACCGGCAAGCGGTTCGAGAACCTCACCGACTACGCGATCAGCGACAACGCCACGACCGAGTCGCCCGTCACCGTCAGCGGCATCACCGGCAACGCGCCCGCGACGCTGAGCGTGCCGGTCGACATCAAGCACACGTACATCGGTGACCTCAAGGTCGACCTGATCGCCCCCGACGGCACCGCCTACACCCTCAAGGGTTACGGCACGGGCGGCAGCTCCGACAACCTGATCACCACCTACACGGTCAACGCCTCCTCCGAGGTGGCCAACGGCACGTGGAAGCTGCGGGTCAGCGACAACGCGGCGTACGACACTGGGAAGATCGACTCCTGGGCGCTTCAGTTCTGATCCCACCGCGACAAGCGGGATGAGCGGATGAGCGGTTGAGCGGAGGGCGGTCGCTTCGGCGGCCGCCCTTCTCCGCGCGCGCGTGTCCGGTCTGCTGACGGTGCGTCGCCGGACGGGGATGCGGTGGCCGGAGGCGTGATCGAAGCGGTGCGGATCTTGGCGGCGGCTTTCGGCTTCTATACCCCGGTAAGTCCCTGCATGAAGGCAAGTCATCACTTCGGGTGAAACTTTGGCCTGCGCTTGCGGTCAACAACCCACGGTTGCCACGCTGTTGCTGTCTGTCAACCTGATGGGAGTGGCGAGTGACATTCGGTGAGCAGCCGGCCTATCTGCGCGTCGCGGGCGATCTACGGCAGAAGATCGTCGACGGTTCCCTGCCACCCCACACCCGGCTCCCGTCGCAGGCCCGCATCCGTCAGGAGTACGGCGTCTCCGACACCGTGGCGCTGGAGGCCCGCAAGGTCCTGATGGCCGAGGGGCTGGTCGAGGGCCGCTCCGGCTCCGGCACGTACGTACGGGAGCAGCCCGTTCCGCGCCGCGTCTCCCGTGGAGGTTACCGGGGCTCCGTACCCTCGACGCCGTTCCGGCAAGAGCAGTCCGAGGCCGGCGCGCGCGGTACGTGGGAGTCCAGCAGCGAGCAGGAGGAGGCGACTTCGTCCATCGCCAAGCGGCTCGGCATCCAGGAGGGCGACCGGGTGATGCGCACCCGGTACGTCTTCAGGGACGCGGGGGAGCCGATGATGCTCTCCACCTCCTGGGAGCCCCTTGCCGTGACGGGGCGTACGCCGGTGATGCTCCCCGAGGAGGGACCGCTGGCCGGCTGCGGTGTCGTCGAGCGGATGGCGGCCATCGACATCGTCGTGGACAACGTGGTGGAGGAGGTCGGCGCGCGGCCCGGGCTCGCGGAGGAACTGCTGAGGCTCGGCGGCGTACCAGGACACAGTGTGCTGGTCATCGAGCGGACGTACTACGCGTCGGGGATGGCGGTCGAGACGGCCGACGTGGTGGTGCCGGCCGACCGGTACCGGATCACGTACCACTTGCCCGTGAAATGACGGCTGCGCGGACGCGGTCGGCCGCCGCTCATCCGCCCGCAGCGGGGGGCGCACGCTTCGGAGTGCGCCCCCTTTCGCGTGGCTGGATGCGTACCTCTTTGTGTAAAGACGTATCCGCTGAGTAAAGGTCAGGCGTACGCTCGGGCATATGCGGATTGCGGTTTCCTGGAGATCCTTATCGTTAGAGGCGAGCGGGCCGGCGGACGGAGGCGCACGATGACCGACAGCGGTGCTGTGCTTCCCTGGCTGGTGATACGGCAGGACGACAACGGCAACCGCTATCGCGTCGGCCGGTACGCGACGCGGGCCGAGGCGCAGAAGATCGCCGACAGCTTCGACGACCGCGGTCACAAGCAGCTCTACTGGGTGGAGCGGCTGGGCCAGAGCGTGCAGTAGGCGCGGACGAGGGTGCCCGTGCGGGCGCCGTCCCCATACGCCCGTAGGCTCGCGCCATGACTGATCGTGTCGTCGTGGTGGGTGCGGCCGTGTTCGACGAGGGCCGGCTGCTGGCCGCGCGCCGCAGCGCGCCTCCGGAACTGGCCGGCCGCTGGGAGCTGCCCGGGGGCAAGGTGGAGCCCGGTGAGACCCCGGAGGAGGCGCTCGTGCGCGAACTGCGCGAAGAGCTGGGCGTCGAGACCGACGTGCTGGACCGCATTCCCGGCGAGTGGCCGCTGAAGCCCGGCTATGTCCTCCAGGTGTGGACCGCCCGGCTGCTGTCCGGCACCCCCCGCCCCCTCCAGGACCACGACGACCTGCGCTGGCTGCGGCCGGGCGAGGCGGACACCGTCGACTGGCTCCCCCAGGACCGCCCGGCCGTCGCCGAGGCGGTACGCCGCCTGAGCGCCCTTCCGGGGCCCGCCGCACAGGGCTGAGAGGGCCCCGGACCGGGCCTGCCGGCCACGGCGTGCGGATACGGCCCGTACGCCGTTCGTGCCACCGTGCTTCCGCGTCTGCGATAGCCGGGACCCTAAATCGGGTATGTGCTGATTAACCCCCCGAAAAAGGACGCGGGTTTGCGGCTGGTCTGGGATCTGGGATGTGGTCGGCGTGATCGACACCGACGGCGACTGCGCCGAATGGACGTTCCCTGCTGAACCCGATGCCGTCCGCAGCGCCCGCCACGCCGTCCGCGAGGCGCTGCGCGCCTGGGGCCTGCTCGACACGGTCGGCGATGTCACGGTGCTGCTGGTCAGTGAGCTGGTGACCAATTCCTTGCGGTACGCCTCCGGGCCGATCGGCGTCCGCCTCCTGCGCCCCGACGCCGGCAGTCGTCCGCCGGGCGCGCGCCCCGTACTGGTGGTCGAAGTCTCGGACCCCCTTCCGGATCCGCCCCTGGAACGGGTCGCGGACGCCGATGACGAGGGAGGACGCGGTTTGCAGCTGGTTGCCTGCTCCGCCCGGCGGTGGGGCACCCGCCGCGGCAGAACGGGCAAGACCGTGTGGTTCGAGCTGGCTCTCCCTGGTTAGAAGAGTCAAGGGACAACGATCACCTCACGCCTTTCCTCCGTGGATTCCCGCGGCCGAAAAGGAACGAGACCGTGCTGTGATCGTGAACGCCGTGCCGGTTGCGGCCGTAGTGCTGAATACTGCGGGAAGGACCGGTCCGGTGCGTTGAGCTGGAGGGGACGGTCGCGTGAACGAGATACCAGCGGCAGCGGGCGAAGTGATGTGGCAGAACAGCCCGCCCGGCTCGATCTACGACTACATAAGAGTCGCGTCCTTCTCGATCGGCCCGAGCGGGCTGGTGGAGCAGTGGAGCAGGCGCGCCGAGGAACTGTTCGGCCTGCCCGCGTCCGATGTCGTCGGCAAGGATCCGGTCGAGGCGTTCATGCCGCCCGAGCTGCGGGTACGCGGCCGTCGCCGGCTCTCCGAGATCCTCGACGGCAGGGAGTGGACGGGCTTCGTCCCCTTCCGGATGCCCGACCGCACAGGCGGCCCGGGCGTCGTGGACCGCGACGACCGCGACGGCGGTGCGGGGCGGGAGGGCCGCGAAGGACACGAGGGCCGTGCGGCCGACGGGGCACGCGGCGCGCACGGCGTCGCCGAGATCTATGTGATGCCCAGCGCCACGGCCGACGGCGAACGGGCCGCGCTCTGCCTGGTCGTCGACGTCCGGGCCATACGCCGGATCGAGACGGACCTCGCTGCCTCGCAGGCCATTTTTGGCCAATCTCCCTTCGGCTTCCTGCTGTTCGGTACGGACTTCACCGTCCAACGGGCCAACAAGCGCTTCGCCACCGTCTTCGGCGGCGCCATGGAGGACCACCGGGGCCGCACCGTGTACGACTACCTCACCCGGAGCGAGGCGGACCGTATGACCGCCGCCCTGGGGCGGGTCCTGGAGACCGGTGAGGCCGTCACGGACATGCAGATCGTCGGCACCGCGCCCGGCGAGACCGAGCGCAGGCACTGGTCGGTCAACCTCTACCGGGTGCACAGCGGCTCCGGCCGCCCCATCGGCGTCGCCGGGCTCGCCACCGATGTGACCCGCCGTCATGTCGCCGCGCGCGAAGCCGCCGACGCCCGCCGCAACCTCGCCCTGCTGAACGAGGCCGGCGCCCGCATAGGCAACTCCCTCGACCTGGAGACCACCGCCCGCGAACTCCTCGACGTAGCCGTCCCCGGCTTCTGCGACCTCGCGTCCGTCGACCTCTACCAGGGCCTCCTGGCCGGTGACGAGGCCCCGCCGGGCCGGGCCGACGGCAGCGCCGAGCTGCGCCGCGTAGCCTTCGCCAGCGCCGTCTCCGACGGCCCGCTGTCCGCCCCCGGAGGTGTGGCGGACGGCAACGAGCCGGCGCCCACCGAAGTGGGCGCCGTACACCGTTTCCCGTTCAACTCGCCCTGCGCCGGCGCTCTGCGGACCGGGCGCGTCCAGGCGGTGCCGGGCGAGGACGGCAGCCTCGTCCACACCACCCTCGCCGTGCCGATGGTCGCCCACGACACCGTGGTCGGCCTCGCCCAGTTCTCCCGTACGAAGGGCAGCGAGCCCTTCGGGGAGCGCGACTGGGCGCTCGCCACCGAGCTCGCGGCCCGCGCCGCCGTCTGCATCGACAACGCCCGCCTCTACCGGCGCGAGCACGAACGCGCCCTGATCCTCCAGCGCAGCCTGCTGCCGCCCGGCGACCCCGAGGCCGCCGGGCTCGACATCGCCTGCCGCTACCTCCCCGGCAACACCGCGACCGAGGTGGGCGGCGACTGGTTCGACGTCATCGAACTGCCCGGACACCGCACGGCCCTGGTCGTCGGCGACGTCATGGGACGCGGCCTGCGCGCCGCCGTAGCCATGGGAGAACTCCGTACGGCCGTAAGGACCCTGGCACTGCTCGACCTCGAACCCGCCGAAGTCCTCTCCGCCCTTGACGAGATCGCGCGCGGTCTCGGCACGCCCAGCGGCGCGCAGCACGCCTCCCGCGCCTCCCACCGGGCGCGGGAGGCCGACCTGTCGGAGGTCTACCTGGCGACCTGTGTGTACGCCGTCTACGACCCGGTCACCCGCCGCTGTACGTTCGCCAACGCCGGCCACCTGCCGCCCGTCCTGGTCGAACCGGGCGAGGAGGCGCTGCTGCTCGACGTGCCGCCGGGGATGCCGCTCGGCGTCGGCGGGGAGCCGTTCGAGGAGGTCGAGGTCGAGGTGCCGGAGGGGGCGCTGCTGGCGCTCTACACCGACGGGCTCGTCGAGTCGCGCGACCACCCCCTGGACGAGGGGCTGATGGCCTTCCGTGCCGCGCTCGCCGATCCGGTGCGCCCCCTGGAAGACGTCTGCGACCACGTACTGAACACGCTCGACACCCGGCACGGCGAGGACGACATCGCCCTGCTCATGGCCCGCATCCAGGGGATGCCCGCCGAGTCGGTGGGCGACTGGTCGCTGCCGCGCGAGCCGCGCTCGGTCGGCCGGGCGCGGGAACTGGCCCGGGGGCAGCTGGTCACCTGGGGGCTCGAAGACCTGGTGGACACCACGGAACTGCTGGTCAGCGAGCTCGTCACCAATGCGCTCCGGTACGGCGAGGGCGACATCAGGCTCCGGCTGCTCCTCGACCGTACGCTCGTGTGCGAGGTGTGGGACGCGGGGCTCGTGCAGCCGCGCCGGCGCCGCGCCCGCGACACCGACGAGGGCGGGCGCGGGCTCCAGCTGGTGGGACTGCTCAGCGCCGCGTGGGGGTCGCGGCGCACCCCTCGCGGGAAGACGGTGTGGTTCGAACTCGCGCTGCCGACGGGGGAGGCGGAGAAGGCCGAGCTCAGTGTCGATCAGCTGCTGAGCCTCTTCTGACACCCGTCACCGGGTCTTCATGGCGGCCAGCCTGGCCTCGATCTCGGCGTCGTCGCCCAGGCTGTCCAGCTGCTCGAACTGGGCGTCCAGGGACGACGCGGCCAGCTCCTGCTTGCCCATGGCCCGCGCCTCCTCGCGGCGCACCTTCTCCTCGAAGCGGCTGAGCTCGCTCGTCGGGTCCAGGACGTCGATGTTCTTCACGGCGTCCATCATCTGGTTCTGGGCCTGCGCCGACTTGGCGCGCGCCACCAGTTCGTCGCGCTTGGAGGCCAGTTCGGAGAGCTTGGTCTTCATCTGGACGAGACCGGCCTTGAGCTTGTCGACGACCTCCGTCTGCAGGGCGATGACCGGCTCGGCGGCCTTCGCCTCCTTCTCGGAGCGGAGCTGGCGCTGGAGCGCGACCTTAGCGAGGTTGTCGAACCTGTCGGCCTCCGCTGCCGGCCCGGAGCCGCGCATCTCGTCGGCCTTCCTGCTGGCGGCGAGCGCCTTGACGCCCCACTCCCTGGCCGCCTCGACGTCCTCCTTGTGATCCAGCTCCAGGAGCCGGAGGTTGCCGATGGTGGTCGCGACCGCCTCCTCCGCCTCCGCGATGTTGGCCGTGTAGTCGCGGATCAGCTGGTCCAGCATCTTCTGCGGGTCCTCGGCCTGGTCGAGGAGGGCGTTGATGTTGGCCCTCGCGAGCTGGGTCACGCGGCCGAGGATGGTCTGCTTCGTCATCCGTGTCCTTAAGAATGTTGGGCGGTCCGGGAGGACCGGGCGTGGCTGATGCGTTGTTGCCGTTGATGGCTCCAGGAGAATGGCCACCCGGTCCTCCGGGACGCTCCGACTGCTGATTGAGAACTGCGGGCATCGCTGGTTAAGGACCTGTCGGCGGAGTGTTCTTCGGGCCGTGGAAGTGCTGGTCACGGAGGAATGGAGCGACGCGGTTGACCACCCGGCACGCGCGGATATGGGTCGGCATCGACGCCGGCAAGGGCCACCACTGGGCGGTGGCGGTGGACACCGGCGGCGAGACACTGTTCTCGACGAAGGTGCTCAACGACGAGGCTCAGATCCTGACTCTGATCGACACGGCACGCGAGAAGGCCGACGAGGTGCGGTGGGCGGTGGACATCCCCGGCCGGGCCTCCGCCCTGCTGCTGGCCTTGCTCATCGCGCACGGCCAGCAGGTCGTCTACATTCCCGGCCGCACCGTCAACCGGATGACCGGCGCCTACCGCGGCGAGGGCAAGACCGATGCCAAGGATGCCCTGGTCATCGCCGACCAGGCCCGCATGCGCCGCGACTTCGCTCCGATCGAGACCCCGCCGGAGCTGGTCTCCACGCTGCAGCTGCTGACCGGCTACCGGCGTGACCTGATCGCCGACCGGGTCCGGCTGATCAACCGGCTGCGCGACCTGCTGGTCGGCATCTGCCCCGCGCTGGAGCGGGCCTTCGACTACTCCGCCGCCAAGGGCCCGGTGCTCATGCTGACCGAGTACCAGACCCCGGCCGCACTGCGCCGGATCGGCGTCAAGCGGCTGACCACCTGGCTGGAGCGACGCAAGGTCCGTGGCGCCGGAGAACTCGCGGCCAAGGCCGTCGAGGCCGCCCAGTCCCAGCTCACCGCCCTGCCCGGCGAGAAGCGGGCGGCCAAGCTGGTCTGCGACCTCGCCCACCAGCTCCTGGCACTGGACGAGCGGATCAAGGACAACGACCGAGAGATCCGCGAGGCCTTCCGCCTCGACGAGCGTGCCGAGATCATCGAATCGATGCCCGGCATGGGCCCGATACTGGGCGCCGAGTTCGTCGCCATCGTCGGCGACCTGTCCGGCTACCGCGACGCCGGCCGCCTCGCCTCCCACGCGGGCCTGGGACCGGTCCCGCGCGACTCCGGCCGCAGAACCGGCAACTACCACCGGCCCAAACGCTACAACCGGCGCCTGCGCTGGCTTTTCTACATGTCCGCGCAGTCCGCGATGATGCGGCCGGGCCCGTCGCGGGACTACTACCTCAAGAAACGCGCCGAGGGGCTGATCCACACTCAGGCACTGCTCGCACTCGCCCGCCGACGAGTCGACGTCCTGTGGGCGATGCTGCGTGACAAGAGGCTGTTCACCTCCGTCCCACCAGTCACGCAGACGGCTTGACTTCGTCATTGAGATTCTCCTTGGTCGTGAGGTGTACGGCCGGGTCGTGAGGTGTACGGCCGGGCGTGAGGTGCACGGTCGGGTGGGAAGGTGTACGGCCGGTCGGAAGGTGTACGGGCCTGTGGGTGCGCGGGGTCAGAAGCGGCCGCCGCCGCCTCTGCGGCCCCGCGTGCCGCCGCCCCCGAAGCTGCCGGGGCCGCGGCCGAGGCCCCCGCCGCCACTGAAGCCGCCGCCCCCGCCGAAGCCGCCGCCCCGGCCGCCGCCGAGGATGCCGCCGAGCAGGATGCCGCCGAGCACGGCGCCGTTCAGACCGCCGCCGCCCACGCCTCCCACACCGAAGCCTCCGACGCCGCCGCCGAACTGGTCGGCGTACCCGCTCACGTCCTGCTCGGCCAGACTCTGCGCCTGCCGGGCCATCGCGTCCGCCTGCTGCGCCTCGGCGAGCGCGCTCGGCGCGTCGGAAGCCGCCAGCGCCGCGGACCGTTCGAGGTGCCGCTGCGCCTCCGCGAGGCGGGTGCGGGCCTGGCTGCCGACCCCGCCCCGGTTCGTCGCGATGTAGCCGGCGGCCGCGCCGATCGACGAACGGGCGGCGAACGTCGCCTGGTCGAGCAGCGCGCGTGCCCGCCGCGCCGCCGTCTCGCGCTCGCGCGCCCCCGCCAGGGCCTCGTCCAGTACCGCGTCGGCCTCCTCGACGCGGCGCAGGGCGTCGATCGGGTCGTACCGCCCCGCCTGCTTCTCCTGCCGCACGCCGGCGACGACCGACTCGGCGCGGGCGATGCGCCCCCGGAGGTCCGCCGTCGCCCCGCCGCCCTCCAGGAGCCCCCGCGCGTCGGCGAGGTCCGTCTCGGTCTCCGTCAGCGCGCCGGGCAGTCTGCCCGCCGCCTCGGCGAGTTCGCGCGCGCGGCGGTCCACGGCGTCGACGAGCGTGGCCGCCTGGCCGACGGCGCCCTCGGCCGCCCGCACGAACACGGCCGCCTTGCCCGTGTCGCCCGCGTCCACGGCCTGGCGTGCCTCGGTGAGGCTGGTGGTCGCGAAGGCGAGGCGGTCCTTGGCCTGCTCGGCGTGGCCGGCGACGGGAGCGGCGGCGGAGTCGGCGTACCTGTGCCGCATGGCGGCCAGCACGGCTTCGGCCGTGCTCGTACGCCCGACGAGGTCGCGGAAGGCCGCTTCGGCGGCGGCGAGCGCCTGCGGGGCGTTCTGTTCCAGGGCCCGCAGCCGGTCGAAGGAGTCCGACTCGGCGTCGAGCCTGCGGTTGGCGTCGGCGCAGTGGGCGATGATCTCGTCGAGCATGCGCCGGCGGGTGGCGTCGTCCTCCGGGTGGGCGTCGTCGAGCTGCTGGCACAGCCGGAAGGCGACGGTCAGTTCGCTCTTCGCGTGCGCGAGTGCCTCGGCGAAGGGCCGGGCCGCCTCCTCGCCGAACTGGGCGGAGGCGAAACCCAGTTCCTCCTCGCTCGTGTGGATCGCGTCGTCCGCCCCGACGAGTTCGCGCCTGGCCCGCGCGTCGAGTTCCGACAGCGGCGTCTGCGGCTCCTGGGCATTCCGGGCGTGCCGTCCCGGGGTGGTGCGGGTGGTGGCGCGCCGTCTGCGCCGGACGTACGTGTAGGCAGCCAGCGCACCGGCCGCGCCCACCAGGACCACCGGAAGCACCAGGTCGCCCGCGCCGCTCACGCCGTCGTCCGGGCCGGCGCCGGGATCGGCGGGGCCCGGGGTGATGTCGGGCACCGGTACGGGCTCGCCGGCGAGCACGGCGGCGAAACCGTTCGCCGCGCCGATCGCCGCGCCCGCCCAGTCGTTCGCCCGCAGCGCGGGCTCGACGGCGGTCCTGGCGACGTCGTCGAGCTCGGCGTCGGTGAGGCGTGATTCCTGGTCGACGGAGTAGGCGTACTGCCGGTCGTGAGTGGCGACGGCGAGCAGCGCGTCGTCGCGGCCGAGGCCGTTGCGCTCCGCGGTGTCGTCGGCCCAGCTCTGCGCCGATCTCCCGGAGAAGTCACGGACGTACGCGACGAAGAGCTGGACGCGGCGGGTGTCGTAGAGCCGGTCGAGTGCCTCTTCGACGGCGTTGTCGCGGTCGCCGAGGGCGCCCACCCTGTCGGTGATCTGGCCGTCGCGGGAGAGGCCGATGGGGTCTTCGGCGCGGGCGCCCCCAGCGGCGGGCAGGGCGAGACAGCATGCGGCCAGCAGTGTGCCGAGGAAGGCCCGGGCGGCGGCGGTTCGCGTCACGTTTGTGAGGCTATGTCCGTGCTGCGCGGCCCGCGAGCGGAGGGCCGGGCGGTGCCCTGCGGGGCTCGTACGCCGACCCGACCCCGACCCGGCCCGACCCGACCCCGGCCCCGATCCGGCCCCGATCCGACCCCGGCTCGACCCTGACCCGAGCCCGCCCAGCCCAGCCCCGCCCCGCCCCTTCCCGGACCGGGGCCGCGCCGTGGCCCCCGCGTCAGACCAGCTTGGTCAGCAGCAGGTCCGCGTCGTCCGGGGTCAGGTCGATCCCGAACACGTCCGACAGGACCTTCGGTACCTCGTGCGGCTCCAGCTCCCGCACCTCCGGTCCGCCGGCCGCCCCCGGCCGCACCGTCGTCATCGTGCGGTTGTCCAGGAGGTGCAGCCGGTCCGGGTGCACCCGCTGGACGAAGGGGCGGGAGCTGAACGGCGAGTGCGGGCTCGTCGCGATGAAGTGGTTCGCCGTACGGAAGTCGACCGGGTACTGCGGGTCGAGCGTGAAGGTGTGCCGCGCCATCCACCCGTCACCGGTGTCGTCGCTCTCGCCCTCCCGCCCGCCCGTCGGCTGGTAGAGCGTCCACCCGTCCGCGCCCGGCGTGACCTCCCCGCGCCGCAGCCGGTACGCCCACACGCCGTCCGTCGTCTCGCTGCCCCCGGGGCCGTCCACCAGCTCGACCGGCTCCAGCGGGCTCGCCCCGAAACCGATGTCGCTCAGCCACCGCCGCCCGTCGATCTCCACGATCAGCATCGCGTGCGTCGTCGGGAGCATCTTCGGCGCGCCCATCCTGATCCGGCCCAGCACCGCGAAGAACGTGAAGCCGAGCCGCTCCAGAGCGGCGGCGTACAGGGAGGCGTGTTCGAAGCAGTAGCCGCCGCGCGGGCTGCGTATCAGTTTGTTCTCCAGCGTGGCGAGGTCGAGCGGCACGTCCCCGCGCAGCACCGCGTCCAGGTTCTCCCAGCGCACGCCCAGCACGTGCGCGCGGTGCAGCGCGCGCAGCGTCTCCAGCGTGGGGGAGCGGTCCCCCTCGTACCCCACGTGTGCCAGGTAGGCGTCCAGATCGAGTGCGTCACCGTTCCACATGCGTACGTTCCCCGTCGTCTCGTCCGTCGACGCGCGCCGCCCTCCGGCGGCGTGCGACTGGTGAAGCGAGGGGTGCGGGGCCTCTATTCCGTACGCCGGAAGATCTTGTCGCCCAGCCAGACCAGCGGGTCGTACTTGCGGTCGGCCGCCCGCTCCTTCAGGGGGATCAGCGCGTTGTCGGTGATCTTGATGTTCTCGGGGCAGACCTCCGTGCAGCACTTGGTGATGTTGCAGTAGCCGAGCCCGTGCTCGTCCTGCGCGGTCTTCTTGCGGTCGACGCCGGCCCCGGCGGCGGCGTCCAGCGGATGCATGTCCAGCTCGGCGATCCGCATCAGGAAGCGCGGCCCCGCGAAGGACGCCTTGTTCTCCTCGTGGTCGCGCACCACGTGGCAGGTGTCCTGGCACAGGAAGCACTCGATGCACTTGCGGAACTCCTGCGGACGCTCCACGTCGATCTGCTGCATCCGGTAGTCACCCGCCGCGACCCCCGGAGGCGGAACGAACGCCGGCACCTCCTGCGCCTTCGCGTAGTTGAACGACACGTCCGTCACCAGGTCGCGTACGACGGGAAACGCCCGCAGCGGCGTGACGGTGATCGTCTCCTCGCGCGAGAAGACCGACATCCGCGTCATGCACAGCAGCCGCGGCCGCCCGTTGATCTCCGCACTGCACGAACCGCACTTGCCCGCCTTGCAGTTCCACCGCACGGCCAGATCCGACGCCTGCGTGGCCTGGAGGCGGTGGATGATGTCGAGGACGACCTCGCCCTCGTTCACCTCGACCCGGAAGTCCTCCAGGGCGCCGCCGTCCGCGTCGCCGCGCCAGACCCTGAAGGCCGCCGTGTAGCTGCTCATCAGTGGAGCTCCTCTTCGGCGAGGTACTTGACCAGCTCTTCCTTCTCGAAGAGGCCGAGCAGGTCGGGGCGGATGGGCTCGGTGGTCTCCCGTACGAGCGAGATCCGGCCCTGCACCGGATCGGCCGGCACCGTGCTGCCCGGCACGTCCGTCAGCCGGCAGAGCAGGTTGACCCGGCGCCAGGCCCGTTCCATGGCCGGGCAGTCCTCGCGGGTGTGGCCGCCCCGGCTCTCGGTACGCTCCAGCGCCGCCCGGGCCACGCACTCGCTGACCAGCAGCATGTTCCGCAGGTCCAGCGCGAGGTGCCAGCCCGGGTTGAACTGGCGGTGGCCCTCGACCCCGGCCCGCCATGCCCGTACCCGCAGGTCGGCCAGCTTCTCCAGGGCCTGCTTCATCTCCGGCTCGCGCCTGATGATGCCGACCAGGTCGTTCATCGTCTGCTGGAGTTCCTGGTGGAGCGTGTACGGGTTCTCGGGCGGGCCGCCGCCCGCCTCCCCCGGCCCCGGGCCCTCCGCGCTGAAGGGGCGCAGCGCCTCGGCCGCCGCCGCGTCCACCTGGGCGGAGTCCGGCCGGGGACGCGCGGCCGGCTCGCCCAACCCGATGGCGTACTGCGCCGCGTGCAGCCCGGCCCGGCGCCCGAAGACCAGCAGGTCGGAGAGCGAGTTGCCGCCGAGCCGGTTGGACCCGTGCATGCCGCCGGCCACCTCGCCCGCCGCGTACAGGCCGGGGACGCCCCGGGTGGCGGCGGTGTCGGAGTCGACGGCGATGCCGCCCATCACGTAGTGGCAGGTCGGGCCGACCTCCATCGCCTCGGCGGTGATGTCGACGTCCGCCAGCTCCTTGAACTGGTGGTACATCGAGGGCAGCCGGCGCCGGATGGTCTCGGCCGGCATCCGCGTCGACACGTCGAGGAAGACGCCGCCGTGCGGGGAGCCGCGCCCGGCCTTGACCTCGGAGTTGATGGCGCGCGCGACCTCGTCGCGGGGGAGCAGCTCGGGGGGACGCCGGTTGTTGTCCGGGTCCTCGTACCAGCGGTCGCCCTCCTCCTCGGACTGCGCGTACTTCTCCATGAAGACGTCCGGGATGTAGTCGAACATGAACCGCTTGCCGTCGGAGTTGCGCAGCACACCGCCGTCGCCGCGCACCGACTCGGTGACGAGGATGCCCTTCACTGACGGCGGCCAGACCATGCCGGTCGGGTGGAACTGCACGAACTCCATGTTGAGCAGCGGCGCGCCCGCGAGGAGCGCCAGCGCGTGGCCGTCGCCCGTGTACTCCCACGAGTTCGACGTCACCTTGAAGGACTTGCCGATGCCGCCGGTGGCGAGGACGACTGCCGGCGCCTCCAGGACGAAGAAGCGGCCGGACTCGCGCTCGTAGCAGAAGGTCCCGGCGACCCGGTCCTCGGCGTCCTTCAGGACGCGGGTGACCGTGCACTCCTGGAAGACCTTCAACCGGGCCTCGTAGTCGCCGAACTCGCGGAAGTCCTCCTGCTGGAGCGCGACGATCTTCTGCTGGAGCGTGCGGATCAGCTCCAGGCCGGTCCGGTCACCGACGTGCGCCAGACGCGGGTACTCGTGCCCGCCGAAGTTGCGCTGCGAGATCCTCCCGTCCGGCGTACGGTCGAACAGCGCGCCCCAGGTCTCCAGCTCCCACACCCGGTCGGGTGCCTCGCGCGCGTGCAGCTCCGCCATCCGCCACTGGTTGAGGAACTTGCCGCCGCGCATGGTGTCGCGGAAGTGGACCTGCCAGTTGTCGCCGGAGTTCACGTTGCCCATGGACGCGGCGATGCCGCCCTCGGCCATCACCGTGTGGGCCTTGCCGAAGAGCGACTTGCAGATGACGGCCGTACGGGCGCCCTGCTCCCGCGCCTCGATGGCGGCGCGCAGTCCGGCGCCGCCCGCGCCGACCACGACGACGTCCCACGCCTGCTGTTCGAGCTGCGTCATCAAACACCCTTCATTCAGTCGTCTAGAACAGCCGCGGGTCGTCGAAGACGCCGGACGCCACCAGGTAGACGTAGAAGTCCGCGAGGGCGACGCTGATCAGCGAGGCCCAGGCGAGCTGCATGTGGCGGGCGTTGAGCTTCCCGACCCAGCCCCACAGCCGGTAGCGCACCGGGTGCTTGGAGAAGTGCCTGAGCCGGCCGCCGACGATGTGCCGGCAGGAGTGGCAGGAGAAGGTGTACGCCCAGATCAGCACGATGTTGACCAGGAAGACGATCGTGCCCAGACCCATGTGGCCCCACGCGTACGTCTCGTCGCGGAAGGCGAGCACGGTGTCGTACGTGAGGATGCCGGCGACGGGGACGGCGGCGTAGAAGAAGTACCGGTGGATGTTCTGGAGGATCAGCGGGAAGCGCGTCTCGCCGGTGTACGTCTTGTGCGCTTCGGCGACCGCGCAGGCCGGGGGCGAGGCCCAGAAACTCCGGTAGTAGGCCTTGCGGTAGTAGTAGCAGGTCAGCCGGAAGCCGAGCGGGAAGATCAGGATGAGCAGGGCGGGGGACAGCCCCCACCAGCTTCCGAAGATCTCCCAGTTGGGTCCGCCCTTCATCGGTACGCAGTTCTCCGCCAGGCACGGCGAGTAGAACGGCGAGACGTAGGGCGCCGCGTAGTAGTCGGCGTTCGCGAAGGCCCGCCAGGTCGAGTAGACGATGAAGGCGAGCAGCCCGGCGGCGGTCCCCGCGGGGGCCAGCCACCAGCGGTCCGTACGCAGATGCCGGGCGGTGATCGCGGCGCGTGAGGCGTCGTGGACGCCGTGGTCGCCCGTGCGGGGCTGGGGTTCTGTGCCAGTGGCCAACGGGGACTCCGTATGGAGCGGCAGTCGGGACAGGGCGGGTGCCGGGAGGCCGTGCGTACCCGCTAGGGCGCGTGCCGGTCCCGTGCGCCGAGGCCCTCGTCGTCCGAGTCGGTCCACAGCGCGCTGTTGTACGGGTCGTCCGAGATGGCCACCAGGTCGGGGCGCTTCTCGGGCCGGCGCAGGGTGGGAGCGGCCTCGCTCAGCAGGGCCAGGCTCTCGCGGAGGTGGCCGGCGTCGGTGCGCACCCGCCTGATCTCCAGGCTGCCGCCGCCGACCTGCTGCTCCAGCCGTTCCACCGACTGGACCAGGCTGTCGAGGCAGCGCTGAACCGCTGCCAGCTCGTCTTGCAGGGACATGTGGTGCCCTCATTTCCACGGTGGCGCGTGGTAACGCTCATGCGCCTGCGAGTGTCGCGCGTCACGTCCCCACTTGTGAAGGGATGTGCAGCGATTCTCGGCGCGCGGCCCCTCGTGCGCCCCCTTCTGTTGGGCCGCACGGGTGGGGTTCGGGAGGTTTGCCGCCGTGTCGCCGACGGCTCACGCGCGGGGTCCTTTTCAGTTGGGGGGTAATAGATGTGATCACCATCATATGCCGCCATAAGTGAAAAACCGGGCCCATTTCGACAGGGGATGGGCCGGGCCGGCCCTGGAGGTACCAGCCATGTCCCACGTCGGCGTCCCACGCGGGGAGGCAGCCCCGGTGAACCACCGCACGCCTCAGCGAGCGCGAGCGGCCCGCTGTCTCGCGCTCGTCACCGCCGGTGTGCTTGGGCTGCCCGCCCTGGCGGGCTGCTCGTCGGGCGACGACGACACGCAGGGGGTGACGGCCCCCCAGGACATCGCCCCGGCCGGGCGCGAGCAGGTCGCCGACGGCGGCACCGTGCGCTGGGCCGTCGACACGACGCCCGCCACTCTCAACGCCTTCCAGGCCGACGCGGACGCCGCCACGAGACGGATCGCGGGCGCCGTGCTCCCGTCGCTGTTCACGCTCGACGCGCGCGGCCGCCCGCAGCGCAACGCCGACTACCTGGAGTCCGCCGAGATCGTCGAGCGCGAGCCCAAGCAGGTCGTGCTCTACAAGCTGAACCAGCAGGCCGTGTGGAGCGACGGCCGGGAGATCGGGGCCCCCGACTTCGTGGCGCAGTGGCGCGCCCTCAACGGCCGGGACACGGCGTACTGGACCGCCCGCAACGCCGGCTACGAGCGCATCCAGAAGATCGAGCGCGGCGCCAGCGACCTGGAGGTCCGCGTCACCTTCGCCAAGCCCTACGCGGACTGGCGCTCGCTCTTCACGCCGCTCTACCCGAAGAGCGTCATGGGCAGCCCCAATGCCTTCAACGACGGGGCCCGCGGCAAGCTCAACGCGACGGCGGGCCCCTTCGCGCTCAAGGAGCTGGACCGCGCCGGCGGCAAGGCCACGCTGGAGCGCAACCCCCGCTGGTGGGGGCAGCCCTCCAAGCTCGACACGCTCGTCCTGCGCACCGTGACGCGCGACAAGCGCGCCGCCGCCCTCGCCGCCGGTGAGCTCGACATCGCGGACATCGGCCGCGGCACCGCCGACCGCGTCGCCCTGGCCGCCCGGGACAAGGGCGCGAAGGGCCAGCAGCTGAACCACGGCCCGGGCGCCACGGTCACGCCGGCCTCCGCGCTCAGATCCTGGGCACTCGCCCACGGCTCGTCCGAGGAACTGGCCGCGGCCGAGCAGGAGGCCCGTAAGAAGTCGCGCGAGGCGATCCGCGAGTACGCCGACGAGCAGAGCGCACTGCGCGGCTTCGTCGTCCGCAAATCCCTAGAACCCGCTTACACGCAGCTCGCGCTGAACGGCACGTCCGGCCCCCTCACCGACGACCGGGTGCGCCGCGCCGTCGCCCGGGCCATCGACCGCCGCGAGCTCGCCGAGGCCGTACTGAAGCCCCTCGGCCTGCCCGCCGATCCGCTCGGCAGCCACCTCGCGCTGGCCGGCCAGGAGGCGTACGCCGACAGCAGCGGCGCACTGGGCGACCAGGACACGCAGGCGGCCCAGGCGCTGCTCGCGGACGCGGGCTGGACGCCGGGCGGCGCGGCGACGGCACCCAAGCAGGACGCGGCGAAGGCGGGCAGCGCGGCGGAAAAGAAGGAGAAGAGCAAGCAAAGCCGGGCCGACGAGGGCATGTACATCGTCGGTGACGAGAGCGACGGCGGCAGCGCCGCGGACAGCGCGGCCGGCAGCGACTCCAAGCCCGGCGGCTCCTCCGCCGCGGAATCCGGTACGTACGTCCTGGCCCCGGCGCCCGCCGCGGCCCTCCAGGGCCGGGCGCTGCGCATGCAGGCACGTTTCATCACCTCGAAGAACGGCGAGGCGGGCGCCCGCGCCAAGGACAGCGCCGACGGCAAGAAGAAGGGCGGGGTCGCCGGCGCCTACGCGCCGCTCGGAACCGCCGCCCCAGCCGCGCCCGGCGCCGCGCGCGGGCCTCTCGGCAAGGACGGCAAGGCTCTGACCCTGCGATTCGTACTTCCGGCGGGCCCCGGCTCGGAGTCGCTGCGTACGGTCGGGGAGAAGATCTCGGGGATGCTGGAGCGCGTCGGGGTCCGCACGGAGATGGTCAAGGTCCCCGACGACAGCTACTTCAAGGACCACATCGCCTCCGGCGACTACGACCTCGCCCTCTACTCCTGGCCCGCCACCGCCTACCCGGCCACCGACGCCCGCCCGATCTTCGCCAAGCCGGAGCCGGCCGCCGACGGGTCGCTCGTGGTGGAGCAGAACTACACGCGCGTCGGCACCGACCACATCGACCAGCTCTTCGACCAGGCCATGACGGAACTGGACGAGAAGGCCGCCCGCGACCTGGTGAGACGGGCCGACGCCCGGATCTGGGCGGCGGCCGGGTCCATCCCGCTCTTCCAGCGTCCGGAGCTGGTGGCCGTCAAGCCGGAGATCGTCAACGCCGGTGCCTTCGGTTTCGCAGCCCCGCGCTATCAGGACATCGGCTTCAAGAAGGCCGAAACCCCCAAGCAGGGGAAGAACTAGCAGGTCAGAACCCTCAGGATTGGCTCAATTCCCTTGCCCGCCGGATCCCCGGCGGGCAAGGTGCTGTGTGCCCCTTGACCCGGCGCCGCTCCGCACCCCGACCCCCGCGTGCACGGCGGAAAACCCGTCCCCGGCGCAGCTCCCCAGACCCCCGGAGCCGTTGCGCGGGGCCGGTACCGATCGCCCGGGAAGCCCGCCCGGCTCACTCCCCGTACCATGGGGGGTAGCCGTGGCGCGACCGCCCGGCGGGCGTATGAGGAAACGAACCGAATACGACGCCCGATCCCACGATCGAGAGAAGCGCAACTCACCCATGCCCACGCGCCACGACATCCGTAACGTAGCCATCGTCGCCCACGTCGACCACGGCAAGACCACGCTGGTCGACGCCATGCTCAAGCAGGCGGGCGCCTTCGCCGCGCACGCCGCCGAGAGCCTCGACGACCGCATGATGGACTCGAACGACCTGGAGCGTGAGAAGGGCATCACGATCCTGGCCAAGAACACGGCCGTCAAGTACCACCCCAAGGATGGCGGCGACGTCATCACCATCAACATCATCGACACCCCCGGCCACGCCGACTTCGGTGGTGAGGTCGAGCGCGGCCTGTCGATGGTCGACGCGGTCGTCCTGCTGGTCGACGCCTCCGAGGGCCCGCTGCCGCAGACGCGCTTCGTGCTCCGCAAGGCGCTCCAGGCCCGGATGCCCGTCATCCTCTGCATCAACAAGACGGACCGTCCCGACTCCCGGATCGACGAGGTCGTCAACGAGACCTACGACCTGTTCCTGGACCTGGACGCGGACGAGGACCAGATCGAGTTCCCGATCGTCTACGCCTGCGCCCGTGACGGCGTCGCCTCGCTGACCAAGCCGGAGGACGGCACCGTCCCGGCCGACAGCGAGAACCTCCAGCCGTTCTTCGACACGATCCTGTCGCACGTGCCGGCCCCCGAGTACGACGACGCCGCCCCGCTCCAGGCGCACGTCACCAACCTCGACGCCGACAACTTCCTCGGCCGTATCGCGCTGTGCCGTGTCGAGCAGGGCGAGCTGCGCAAGGGCCAGACCGTCACGTGGATCAAGCGTGACGGCACGATGTCCAACGTCCGCATCACCGAGCTGCTGATGACCGAGGCGCTCACCCGCAAGCCGGCCGAGAAGGCCGGTCCGGGCGACATCTGCGCCATCGCGGGTATCCCGGACATCATGATCGGTGAGACCCTCGCCGACCCCGAGAACCCGATCGCGCTGCCGCTCATCACGGTCGACGAGCCGGCTATCTCCATGACCATCGGTACCAACACCTCGCCGCTGGTCGGCAAGGGCGGCAAGGGCCACAAGGTCACCGCCCGCCAGGTGAAGGACCGCCTGGACAAGGAGCTCATCGGCAACGTCTCGCTCCGCGTCCTGGACACCGAGCGCCCCGACGCCTGGGAGGTCCAGGGCCGCGGTGAGCTCGCGCTGGCCATCCTGGTCGAGCAGATGCGCCGCGAGGGCTTCGAGCTGACCGTCGGCAAGCCCGAGGTCGTCGTCAAGATGGTCGACGGCAAGAAGTACGAGCCGATCGAGCGCATGACGATCGACTCGCCCGAGGAGCACCTCGGCGCCATCACGCAGCTCATGGCGACCCGCAAGGGCCGCATGGAGACCATGACGAACCACGGTTCGGGCTGGATCCGCATGGAGTGGATCGTCCCGTCGCGCGGCCTCATCGGCTTCCGTACGGAGTTCCTGACGCAGACCCGCGGTACGGGCATCGCGCACTCCATCTTCGAGGGCCACGAGCCGTGGTTCGGCGAGCTGCGCACCCGTAACAACGGCTCGCTGGTGGCCGACCGCGCCGGTACGGTGACCCCCTTCGCGATGATCAACCTCCAGGAGCGCGGTGTCATCTTCCTCGACGCCGGCACCGAGGTCTACGAGGGCATGATCATCGGTGAGAACTCGCGTTCCGACGACATGGACGTGAACATCACCAAGGAGAAGAAGCTCACCAACATGCGTGCGGCTTCCGCGGACAACACGGAGAACGTGGTGCCGCCGCGCAAGCTCTCGCTGGAGCAGTCGCTGGAGTTCTGCCGCGACGACGAGTGCATCGAGGTGACCCCGGAGACCGTGCGTATCCGCAAGGTCGTCCTGGACCAGAAGGAGCGCGGCCGTACGGCTTCGCGCGCCAAGCGCTGACCTTCCCGACACTTCGTCAGGCCGGAGGCCCGGCTCCCCGCGCAAACTGCGGGGAGCCGGGCCTTTCGTCAACTCGTTTTGTGGGGTCGATCGTTCGGATACCGGGCGTCACTCTCCGGAAGCTGCGCCAACAGTCCGTTTCGCGGGCGTCTGTCTAGGATCGCTTTGTCCGGAATTCGGGCAGGTGTGCCTCATTGATGTTGTCAAACCGAGACCCTTTAAGTGTGGTTTACGGCTCGGGTGTACTTAATAGTTGGCTCCATTGAGCTCGGGTCAATGGGTCACGCACTGTGGGGAGTGTCGACTCACGAGCACACTCGGGGTACATGCGACTGATCGCCGTCAGGGGTGTCGGCGTCTGTCTGCGTACCCCTCTTGTAGTGAATCAGTGGACTCATGAGGAGGAACCCATGCGCGGTGCCAAGAGCGCCAAGTGGGTCGCGGGTGCGATCGTTGTCGCCCTGACTGCGACCGCCTGTGGCGGCAGTGACACGGACAGCAAGAAGAAGCCTTCCGGGAAGCCGGAGGGGTACGTCTCGATCGACGTCGGTGAGCCGCAGAAGCCGCTGATACCGGCGGACACCAACGAGACCAACGGCTCGTACGTCATCCAGTCGGTGTTCACCCAGCTCCTGGACTTCGACAGCAAGGGCGAGATCGTTCTCACGAACGCCGAGTCCGTCGAGACCGAGGACTCCAAGACCTGGACGGTCAAGCTCAAGAAGGGCTGGAAGTTCCACAACGGCGAGGCGGTGACCGCGCAGTCGTACATCGACGCGTGGAACTGGTACGCCAACGTGGACAACGCCCAGCAGAACGCCTTCTGGTTCTCCGACATCAAGGGCTACGCCGACATCCACCCCGAGAAGGGCAAGGCGAAGGGCAAGGAGATGTCCGGGCTGAAGGCCGTGGACGACACGACCTTCACCATCGAGCTGACGGACAAGGTTCCGTACTTCAACTACAAGCTCGGTTACGCCACGTTTGCGCCGCTCCCGAAGGTCTTCTACGACGACCCGAAGGCGTTCGGCCAGAAGCCGATCGGCAACGGCCCGTACAAGTTCGAGAAGTGGACCCACAAGAAGCTGATCCAGGTTCAGGCCTGGGACGGCTACCAGGGGCCGAACAAGGCCGCCAACAAGGGCATCCAGTTCAAGAACTACGCCACCGTCGAGGCCGCCTACCAGGACGTCCTCTCGGGCAACCTGGACATGATCCGCCAGGTCGGTCCCAAGGACCTTCCGAAGTACAAGAGCGACCTGGGCTCCGGCGCGATCGAGCAGGAGTACGCGGCGATCCAGACGCTCGTCCCGGCCTTCTACTCCAAGACGTTCAAGGACATCGACCCCAAGGTCCTCCAGGGTCTGTCCATGGCGATCGACCGTGACACGATCACCAAGACCGTCCTGAACAACACCCGTACGCCCGCGACGAGCTTCACGCCGCCGCAGGTCAAGGGTAACCAGCCGCTCGAGTCGGACATCCTGAAGTTCGACCCGGTCAAGGCGAAGAAGCTGGTCAAGGAGGGCGGCGGCGTCCCCGAGAACAAGATCTCGATCCAGTACAACGCCGATGGTGGCCACCAGGAGTGGGTGACCGCGGTCTGCGAGTCCATCCGCAACGCCACGGGCGTCGACTGCGTCGGCGACCCGAAGCCGGACTTCCCGACCGACCTCGAAGCGCGCGACAACGACGAGGTAAAGGGCCTGTACCGCGGCGGCTGGGTGGCCGACTACCCGGTCAACGTGAACTTCCTCAAGGAGCTCTACCACTCCAAGGCGGAGTCCAACAACGGTCGCTTTGCCGACAAGCAGATCGACGCGCTGATGGCGAAGGGCGACAAGGCCGACTCCCTGGAGGAGTCTGTCGCGGCGTACCAGGAGGTCGAGAAGAAGCTGGTCGACAAGATGCCGGCCATCCCGCTCTGGTACTACCGCATCAACGGCGGCCACGGTAAGGACGTCGACAACGTCAAGGTCGACTTCCACGGTGACCTCGAGCTGACTGCCGTCACCACCAAGTAAGTACGCCTGCGGGTTACTTCCCCACTTGGCCGTCATCCGCCGTCGCTCATCCAGCGACGGCGGGAGGCCCCGGGGGTCGTCTCTGTGAAGAGACGGCCCCCGGGCCGCAGTTATCCCCACACGGAGGCACCCATGGGGCGCTATGTCGCACGACGACTGCTCCAGATGATCCCGGTATTCATCGGATCGACCCTTCTGGTCTTCCTGATGATGTACGCACTGCCTGGCGACCCCGTCAAGGCGCTCGCCGGTGAACAGCATGTAGACCCCGCCCAGATCGCGTCGCTGAAGGCCAAGTACGGGCTCGACCAGCCGATCTGGCAGCAGTACCTGAACTACCTGTTCAACTTGTTCCAGGGTGACTTCGGTCAGCAGATCGCCAGTCAGCGACCCGTTGCCGATGTCATCGCCGAGGCGTATCCGGTCACTGTCCGGCTCGCGCTCTTCGCTTTCGTCTTCACGGTCATCGCCGGTATCTCCCTCGGTGTGATCGCGGGCCTGAAGGCGGAGTCCGTGCGTGACCGGGGACTGCTCCTCCTCACGCTGCTGCTGATCTCCATGCCGTCCTTCGTGCTGGGTTACCTCGTGCAGTACTTCTTCGCCTTCAAGCTGCAACTGGTAGAGCCGAATGTGAGCATCGAAGCGAGCTGGGACGAGCTGATCATGCCGGCCGCGGTGCTGGCGTCCCTCTCCCTCGCATACGTGGCACGGCTGACTCGTACGTCCATCGCGGAGAACCTGCGCGCGGACTACATGAGGACGGCTGTCGCCAAGGGCCTGCCGCGTCGCAGGATCGTCGGTGTCCACCTGATGCGCAATTCGATGATCCCCGTCGTCACGTTCCTCGGCACCGACATCGGCACGCTCATGGGCGGCGCGATCGTCACCGAGGGCGTCTTCAACGTCAAGGGCATCGGTCTCACCGTCTTCGAAGCCCTGGGCCGTCGCGAGGGCGCAACGGTGGTCGGCATCGTCACGCTGATCGTCCTCGTCTACCTCGCCGCCAGCCTTCTCGTCGACCTGCTCTACGCGGTCCTGGACCCGAGGATCCGGTATGCCTGACAAGACCGCGCTCTCGGCCGCGGAGGTCCCCGTACCTGCCGCGCCGCCCATCGCCACGGAAGCCGGCCCCGGCCCCGGCAAGCCGCGCAGCCTCTGGTCCGACGCCTGGCACGAGCTGCGCCGCAACCCGCTCTTCCTGGTCTCCATGGTCCTGATCGTGATCCTGGGCGCCATGGCGATCTTCCCGTCGCTGTTCACCAGTGCCTCACCGCGCGACGCCGACCTGGCGAAGCACTACCTCCAGCACCCGAACTGGGGCAACTTCTTCGCCCCCGACTGGTTCGGTTACGACGCCCAGGGCCGCTCCATCTACGCCCGGGTGATCTACGGAGCGCGTGCGTCGATCACCGTCGGCATCGTCGTGACCGTCCTGGTCACCTTCTTCGGCGGCCTGATCGGCATGCTGGCCGGTTACTTCGGTGGCTGGCTGGACAGCGTGCTGTCCCGGCTGACCGACGTGTTCTTCGGTATTCCGTTCATCGTCGGCGCCATGGTGATCCTGACCAGCTTCGAAGAGCGCTCGGTGTGGGTCGTGATCCTCGCGCTCGCCTTCCTCGGCTGGACCCAGATAGCCAGGGTCGCCCGTGGCTCGGTCATCACGATCAAGCAGGCCGACTACGTGGTCGCCGCCAAGGCCCTTGGCGCCTCCACCTGGCGGATCCTGATCCGGCACATCCTGCCCAACGCGATCGCGCCCGTGATCGTGGTCGCGACCATCGCGCTCGGCGGTTACATCGCGGCCGAGGCCACGCTGTCGTTCCTCGGCATCGGGCTCGCCCCGCCCACCGTCTCGTGGGGCATTGACGTCTCGTCGGCCAAGGACCAGCTGCGCAACGCGCCGTACGTCCTGATGATCCCGTCGGTCATGGTCTCGCTCACGGTGCTGTCCTTCCTGATGTTCGGCGATGCGGTCCGCAACGCCCTCGATCCCAAGATGCGCTGAGGGAGGCGTACGTGACTATCATCGACAAAACCGCGCACGTTCCCGCTCCGCGCGATCCGGCGGACGACGGCGGCCCGCTGCTCGAAGTCCGCGACCTGCACGTGGAGTTCCACACCCGCGACGGTGTCGCCAAGGCGGTCAACGGTGTGAACTACACCGTCAGTGCCGGCGAAACCCTTGCCGTCCTCGGGGAGTCCGGTTCGGGCAAGTCCGTCACCGCACAGACGATCATGGGCATCCTGGACATGCCGCCCGGTCGCATCTCCTCCGGAGAGATCCTCTTCCGGGGCCGGGACATGCTCAAGATGTCCGGCGAGGAGCGGCGGCAGATCCGTGGCCGGAAGATCGCGATGATCTTCCAGGACGCGCTGTCCTCCCTGAACCCCGTGCTCAGCGTCGGTTATCAGCTCGGCGAGATGTACCGCGTGCACCAAGGGCTGTCCCGCAAGGACGCCAGGGCCAAGGCCATCGAGCTGATGGACCGCGTGCGCATTCCGGCGGCGAAGGAGCGGGTCAACGACTACCCGCACCAGTTCTCCGGCGGTATGCGCCAGCGCATCATGATCGCGATGGCACTGGCTCTGGAGCCGGATCTGATCATCGCGGACGAGCCCACCACGGCTCTCGACGTGACGGTCCAGGCCCAGGTGATGGACCTGCTCGCGGAGCTTCAGCGCGAGTACAACATGGGCCTGATCCTGATCACCCACGACCTCGGCGTCGTCGCCGACGTCGCGGACAAGATCGCCGTGATGTACGCGGGCCGGATCGTCGAGACCGCGCCGGTCCACGAGCTGTACAAGCGCCCCGCGCACCCGTACACGCGTGGACTGCTGGACTCGATCCCGCGCCTGGACCAGAAGGGCCAGGAGCTGTACGCCATCAAGGGCCTGCCGCCCAACCTGACGCGCATTCCGTCCGGTTGCGCCTTCAGCCCGCGTTGCCCGAAGGCGCAGGACATCTGCCGCACGGACATTCCGGCGCTGCTGCCAGTGACGGAGCGGGACGGTGGCGAGCTGCCCGGTCGCGGCAGTGCGTGCCACTTCTGGAAGGAGCAGATCCATGGCTGAGCTGAAGAAGAACGACGAGGCTGCCGCCGTGGACGCGACTCCCAACGTCACCGCGGTCGAGACCGTCGACGCCTCGACCACCCAGGAAGCGGTGGCGGCGATCGAGGCACCGGTGGAGCGCGGTGAGCCGATCCTCCAGGTCCGCAACCTGGTGAAGCACTTCCCGCTGACCCAGGGCATCCTGTTCCGCAAGCAGGTCGGCGCGGTCAAGGCCGTCGACGGGATCTCCTTCGACCTGTACCAGGGCGAGACGCTCGGCATCGTCGGCGAGTCCGGCTGTGGCAAGTCCACGGTCGCCAAGCTCCTGATGACGCTGGAGACCGCCACGGCCGGCGAGGTCTTCTACAAGGGCCAGGACATCACCAAGCTGTCGGGGCGCGCCCTGAAGGCCGTACGCCGCAACATCCAGATGGTGTTCCAGGACCCGTACACGTCGCTCAACCCCCGTATGACGGTGGGCGACATCATCGGTGAGCCGTACGACATCCACCCGGAGGTCGCGCCCAAGGGCGACCGGCGCCGCAAGGTCCAGGAGCTCCTGGACGTCGTGGGCCTGAACCCCGAGTACATCAACCGGTACCCGCACCAGTTCTCCGGCGGCCAGCGCCAGCGCATCGGCATCGCCCGCGGCCTCGCGCTCCAGCCCGAGATCATCATCTGCGACGAGCCGGTGTCCGCACTGGACGTGTCCGTCCAGGCGCAGGTCATCAACCTGATGGAGAAGCTCCAGGACGAGTTCAACCTGTCCTACCTCTTCATCGCGCACGACCTGTCGATCGTCCGGCACATCTCGGACCGGGTCGGCGTCATGTACCTCGGCAAGATGGCCGAGATCGGTACGGACACGCAGATCTACGACCACCCGACGCACCCCTACACCCAGGCGCTGCTGTCGGCGGTCCCGGTCCCCGACCCGGAGGCCCGCGAGGGCCGCGAGCGGATCATCCTCACCGGTGACGTCCCGTCCCCGGCGAACCCGCCGTCCGGCTGCCGGTTCCGTACGCGCTGCTGGAAGGCGCAGGACAAGTGCGCGGAGGAGATGCCGCTGCTGGCGGTCCCCGAGCGCTTCAAGTCCTCGGACACCCCGGCCGCGCACGAGTCGGCGTGCCACTTCGCCGAGGAGAAGGACGTCGTCCACGCGGCGTAACCGCTTCCGCGCGAGAAAAGGCTCAAAAAGGAGTGCCCGGACCGTTTCGGTCCGGGCACTCCTCTTTTATTTCTGGTTACCGGTTGGGCTTGATGTAGAAGTAAAGCCACGTGTCAGGGGTGCACCAGGGCATTTCTCCCGGCTTGCGATTCATCAGTGAAGCGCGGATACCGAGGCTGCCCGGCTTTCGCTTGGTCGCCTTTACCGTCTTGTTGATGGTGTGCGACCTGGTGGTCAGACCTGCCCTGTTCGAGTAGGGGTAGGGGTCGGAAAAGACAGTTCCTCCGGTGTTGTGACCGAGCACGACCGACCCCACGGCCAGCTTGCGGGTTTCTCCCACCGAGTACGAGATCTTGACGCTTTTCACCCTGATGGAGGTCCGGGTCACCTTGCCGAGCTTCCATGTGACCCTGGCGTTCCAGCCCGCTCCCGCCTTGCAGGTGTCCTGGTGTGCCTTGTCTATGCCGGCCAGACCCGTCGTAATGGTCTGTCCCGCATTCGAAACCCTGGCCACATCGGTGGTCCCGGGCTTGATGGCTGCCTGTGCGCTGCCGGCGCTGAACACGGTCAGCGCCGCCGATGCAAGTGCCGTTGTGCTCAGCATCGTCTTTTTGGTCAGCGTCTTCATTTCAGCTTCCCCCGCAATTTTAAGACGACAGACGCAAGGCGTGGTCAAATGCCTTGCGCTGATTTCTGGTTACATGGAATCAGCCTTCAAGGGGCCGCTCCACCGAGTTGAGCAAGATCTGAGGAAAATGTTGCCGCCCCGGGATTCCGGTAATTCGCACCGTTTTCCAGGGACATAACGGTGATTCACCGCCAGTGGCGCACCGCCGGCCGGCGGTCGGCCCCGACGCGCCACGCCGGGCGTCGGCCGGTGCCCATATGGGGTGTCGCAGCGTGCGGCGGATCAGGATATGGGGTGGTATGGCCCGAAGTGATGCATAGGGCCTAGGAGGGAACTCTCATGCGCGGAGCCACCCGTGCCACGTGGATGGCATGTGCCCTGGCCGTCGCCCTCGCGGCGACAGCCTGCGGCGGCGGTGACAGCGGCGGCGGTGCTGCGGGTGTGGTCAGTTCGTCCTGGGGTGATCCGCACAACCCGCTGGAGCCCTCGAACACCAACGAGGTGCAGGGCGGCAAGGTCCTCGACATGCTGTTCCGCGGCCTCAAGCGGTACGACCCGAAGACCGGCGAAGCCAAGGACATGCTCGCCGAGAAGATCGACACCGCGGACTCGCGCTCCTTCACCGTCACCATCAAGGACGGCTGGACGTTCAGCAACGGCGAGAAGGTCACCGCCAAGTCCTTCGTCGACGCCTGGAACTACGGCGCGCACCTGAAGAACAACCAGCGCAACGCCTACTTCTTCGGCTACATCGAGGGCTACGACAAGGTCCACCCCGAGAAGGGTGAAGCCACCGCCGAAACCCTCTCCGGCCTGCGGGTGAAGGACCAACGGACGTTCACCGTCAAGCTCACCCAGAAGTTCTCCACCTGGCCCGAGACCCTCGGCTACGCCGCTTTCGCCCCGCTCCCCAGGGCGTTCTTCGACGACCACGACGCCTGGCTGGCCAAGCCCGTCGGCAACGGCCCGTACACCGTCGACTCGTACGTCAAGGGCTCCCGGATGAGCATGCGCAAGTGGGAGCGGTACCCGGGGCCCGACAAGGCGCGGAACGGCGGCGTGGACCTCACGGTCTACACCGACAACAACACCGCGTACACCGATCTCACCGCGGGCAACCTCGACCTCCTCGACGACGTACCGGCCTCCCAGCTCAAGAACGTCCGGGCCGACCTCGGCGACCGGTACATCAACACCCCGGCCGGCATCGTCCAGACCCTCGCCTTCCCGTACTACGACGAGCGGTGGAACGCCGACGGCATGGAGAAGGTCCGCACGGGCCTGTCCATGGCGATCAACCGGCAGCAGATCACCGACACGATCTTCCAGAAGACCCGTACGCCCGCCCACGACTGGACGTCCCCGGTCCTCAGGCAGGAGGGCGGCTTCGACGACACGCTGTGCGGCAAGGCGTGCGACTTCGACCCGGCCCGCGCCAAGAAGCTCGTCGCCGAGGGCGGCGGCATCCCCGGCGGCACACTGCGGATCACGTTCAACGCGGACACCGGTTCCCACCGGGAGTGGGTCGACGCCGTCTGCAACAGCATCAACAACGCGCTCGGCAACGATCGGGCGTGCACGGGCGCGCCCGTCGGCACCTTCGCCGACTACCGCAGCCAGATCGTCGACCGCAAGATGGCGGGCCCCTTCCGGGCCGGCTGGCAGATGGACTACCCGCTGATCCAGAACTTCCTCCAGCCGCTGTACTACACGAACGCCTCGTCCAACGACGGCAAGTGGTCCAGCGAGAAGTTCGACAAGCTCGTCGACGAGGCGAACGCCGAGTCGGACCCGGCCAAGGCGGTCGGGAAGTTCAGGGAGGCCGAGAAGGTCGTACGCGACGAGATGGCCGCCATCCCGCTCTGGTACCAGAACGGCAGCGCCGGCTACTCCGACCGGATCTCCAACGTGGCCCTGAACCCCTTCAGCGTCCCCGTCTACAACGAGATCACGGTCAACTGACCGCCGGGCCACCCGTAGGCGTTTCCCTCTGAGGAGCCCTCCATGGGACGTTATGTGATCCGGCGTCTGCTACAGATGATCCCGGTCTTCTTCGGCGCCACCCTGCTCATCTTCCTGATGGTCAACGTCATGGGCGACCCCATCGCGGGCCTGTGCGGCGACCGGGAGTGCGACCCCGCGACCGCCGCCCGGCTCCGCGCGGAGTTCGGCCTCGACGAGCCCGTGTGGCAGCAGTACCTGACGTACATGGGGAACGTCTTCACCGGCGACTTCGGCACCGCCTTCAACGGCCAGAAGGTCACCGAACTCATGGGGACTGCCTTCCCCGTCACCATCCGGCTGACCCTCGTCGCCGTCGTCTTCGAGGTCGTCATCGGCATCAGTCTGGGGGTGCTCACCGGACTGCGCCGCGGCCGGCCCGCCGACACGGGCGTACTGCTCATGACCCTCGTCGTCATCTCGATTCCGACCTTCGTCACCGGTCTGCTGCTCCAGCTGCTGCTCGGCGTGAAATGGGGGATCATCAAGCCCGCCGTCTCGTCCGACGCCACCGTCGACGAGCTGCTGGTCCCCGGCCTGGTCCTGGCGTCCGTGTCGCTGGCGTACATCACCCGCCTGACCCGGACCTCCGTCGCCGAGAACTCCCGCGCCGACTACGTCCGTACAGCCGTCGCCAAGGGGCTGCCCAGGCGCCGCGTCGTCTCGCGCCACCTGCTGCGCAACTCGCTGATCCCCGTCGTCACCTTCATCGGTACGGACGTGGGCGCCCTGATGGGCGGCGCGATCGTCACCGAGCGGATCTTCAACATCCACGGCGTCGGCTACCAGCTCTACCAGGGCATCCTGCGCCAGAGCTCCCAGACGGTCGTCGGCTTCGTGACCGTCCTGGTGCTGGTGTTCCTGCTGGCGAACCTGCTCGTCGACATCCTGTACGCCGTACTCGACCCGAGGATCCGGTATGCCTGAGCCCTACTACGAACCCGACGCGGCGGTCCCGGTGGCCGGCGCCGGGGCCGGCGCGGATCTTGCCCCGGACGAGGGCCCGCCGGAGAAGGGGCCCGGGGGAGGCTTGCGGGGCACCGGCCCCGCCGGGCCGGACCTCTCAGCCGTCTCCGGCGGACGGGCCCGCAGCCTCTGGTCCGACGCCTGGCACGACCTGCGCCGCAATCCCGTCTTCGTCGTCTCCGGAATCGTCATCGTCTTCCTCGTCGTCATCTCGGTCTGGCCGTCCCTCATCGCGAGCGGCAACCCGCTCCACTGCGACCTCGCCAGGGCGCAGCAGGGCTCCCAGCCCGGCCACCCCTTCGGCTTCGACGGCCAGGGCTGCGACGTCTACACCCGGACCGTCTACGGCGCCAGGACCTCGGTGACCGTCGGCGTCTGCGCGACGCTCGGCGTGGCTCTGCTCGGCAGCGTCCTCGGCGGACTCGCCGGCTTCTTCGGGGGCGCGTGGGACGCGCTGCTGTCCCGCATCACCGACGTCTTCTTCGGCATCCCCGTCGTACTCGGCGGCCTCGTCTTCCTCTCCGTCATCACCAGCACCACCGTCTGGCCGGTGATCGGGTTCATCGTGCTGCTCGGGTGGCCGCAGATCGCCCGTATCGCACGCGGCTCCGTCATCACCGCCAAGCACCACGACTACGTGCAGGCGGCGCGCGCGCTCGGCGCGAGCAACGCGCGGATGCTGCTGCGGCACGTCACGCCCAACGCTGTCGCCCCGGTCATCGTCGTGGCCACCATCGCCCTCGGTACGTACATCTCCCTGGAGGCGACCCTCTCGTACCTCGGCGTCGGTCTGAAGCCGCCGACCGTGTCCTGGGGCATCGATCTCTCCGCCGCCTCGCCGTACGTCCGCAACGCCCCGCACATGCTGCTGTGGCCGGCGGGCGCGCTCGCGGTCACGGTGCTCGCCTTCATCATGCTCGGCGACGCGGTGCGCGACGCCCTCGACCCCAAGCTGCGCTGAGGAGCCTCGCCATGACAGCCACGCCGCCGACGCCCGCCGCGTCTCCCGTGCCCGCCGCGCCCACCTCGTCCCCGCGCTGCTCGACGTGCGCGACCTGCACGTGGAGTTCCGCACGCGCGACGGGATCGCGAAGGCCGTCAACGGCGTCACCTGCTCCGTCGCCGAGGGCGAGACGCTCGCCGTGCTGGGCGAGTCCGGTTCGGGCAAGTCCGTCACCGCGCAGGCCGTCATGGGCATCCTCGACATGCCGCCGGGGAAGATCACGGGCGGCGAGATCCTCTTCCAGGGCCGCGACCTGCTCCAGCTCGGGGAGGACGAGCGGCGGAAGGTCAGGGGCCGGGAGATGGCCATGATCTTCCAGGACGCGCTGTCCTCCCTCAACCCCGTGATCAGCGTGGGCGAACAGCTGGGCGAGATGTTCGTCGTACACCGGGGGATGTCCCGGAAGGACGCCAGGAGCAAGGCCGTCGAGCTGATGGACCGGGTACGGATCCCGGCGGCCCGGGAGCGCGTCGGGCAGTATCCGCACCAGTTCTCCGGCGGGATGCGCCAGCGCATCATGATCGCGATGGCGCTGGCACTGGAACCCTCGCTGATCATCGCGGACGAGCCGACGACCGCGCTGGACGTGACCGTACAGGCACAGGTCATGGACCTGCTCGCGGAGTTGCAGCGCGAGCTGGACATGGGGCTCATCCTCATCACCCACGACCTGGGGGTCGTCGCGGACGTCGCGGACAAGATCGCCGTGATGTACGCGGGACGGATCGTGGAGACCGCGCCGGTGCGCGACATCTACAAGGCGCCGGCCCACCCGTACACCAAGGGCCTGCTCGAATCGATTCCGCGGCTGGACCAGAAGGGCCAGGAGCTGTACGCCATCAAGGGCCTGCCA